>DATCTJ010000086.1:0-2361 GCA_036568005.1 Lutibacter sp.
AATTAGCTTTGGTACAGAATTCGCAACATCTGCGCACTCTTTCCAAATCTTCTTAACAAATTATTCTGGACTAGTGCCGCAACAAAATTATATGAAAAACCAAAATGATTTCTTTAATGGAGATTTCTTAATTGGTTTTAACATTACCAGAAACTATAATTTTTAGGAGACACCATTTAATTTAACTAGTAAAGCTTCATAAATTAAAATTTATGAAGCTTTTTTATTTCCAAAAATCACTAATAATTTCTACATATGATATCATCAATATGATTTTTAAAATTTCTTGTGTAACAAATATTACATTATTTTGTAACTAAAATGACATAGTATATTATCTAAATTAGGGGTGTTTTGCGATAAAAAATCACATATTATTGATTATCAGTAGTTTAAAACTTATAAAATATTGATTATTATCACAAATAAATAGAAAGAATGTGCTATTTTTACATATACCTGAAAAAATAAAACTAACTTAAATTCAAAACATCATGAAAAACTTAAAATTTACTGCGCTTATGATGCTTCTGGCATCAAGTTTTTTGTTTATCCAATGTACAAGCGATGTTATTCAAGGACCCGAAGGAATAGCCGGTATAGATGGTGTTGATGGTGTTGATGGCCTTGATGGCGTTGATGGCGTTGCAGGAACTGCCAATTGTGTGGCTTGTCATTCCAATAGCCATAGAGATCCTATTGAAGCCTCATATCCATTAGCTAAACACAGTACTGCAAATACTAGAACTGGCAGTTGCGCTGCTTGCCATTCACAAGAAGGATATTTCGCTGCATTAAAAGGCACGTTTGATGCACTTAACTATCCTTCAGGAACAGTTCTTACAAAAAGAACATGTACAACCTGCCATAACAAACACAGTACTTTCGATTTTACAAATGATGGTCAAGATTTTGCATTAAGAAGCTTTGGACCTGTTGCCCTAAAAGAAATGCCTGGAGTTACTATTGACTTCAATAATACAAGTAATATGTGCGTTCAATGTCATCAACCACGCGATCCTGAACCTACTTTTGAAACTGATGGTACTTATATTGTTACAAGCTCAAATAAAGGAATTGGCCCACATTATGGTGTAAATGCAACCTTTATGAAAGGGATTCAAGGTTATGCTATAACTGGAGATGTTGCAATTCCAGGGGTTAATCAAAACCCTCATGCTGCATCTTCTTGTACTAAATGTCATATGGGAAGCCCTAATGCAAACCAAAATAATCATTCTGCAGATAACGGTTTACATACTTTCAATCCTACTATAAATGCTTGCATAACTTGTCATCCAGCTATGACAACCTCTTTTGATAGAAATGGTTTTCAAACAGAAATTCTTAATTTAGAAAATCAACTTAAAGATTTGATGTTTGCTAAAAATATGGCAGTAATGGGCTCTAGAAGACCTGAACTTATAACTGGTCAAGTTTTACCAAAGGCTTATGTAGAAATTTTCTGGAATTATGCATCAGTTACATCCGACCATAGCAATGGAATTCACAATCCTCCATATACTAAGGCAATGCTTAAAAATGCCATTCAAAAATTAAATAGTTTACCTGCAATACCTTAATTAGATGCTTCTTAAAATTAGGAGTAACACAAGTCCTGATTTTTTTATAACGATCTATAACACTTCAACACCGAAAAATGAAAAAAATATTTCAAATTTTATTAATCGTATGCGGTTGTTTGCTGATGAACTCTTGTTATTATGATGAATTACAAGAAAGGATAATTCCTGAATTGCCTGTTGACCCAGACGATCCTGATTATGTTGAAATTAAATTTGGAGCCGACATTCAGCCTATTTTCACAAACAGTTGTGTTAGTTGCCATAATGCCAGTAGAAATCCGGATTTAAGAGCAGGTTTTGCTTATAGCGCACTTGTGCCACAATATGTTACTGCCAGTAATGCTGAAGCAAGTTCACTGTATGTTAAATTGGCTGGTGGCCACCAAAATTTGGCAACAGATAAGTTAACATTAATCAAAACTTGGATAAACCAAGGTGCTAAGAACAACTAATTTTTAAGACAGTGCACATGAAAAATTATATAAAAATACTTTTTGTTCTTTTGTTGTTCCCTATTCTTGCCATTGCACAAGATGGAATGGTACATGATTCAACCAAAGTTAAAGAAGCCCTTGAAAGAAACGCCTTTGAAAGTGCCATGCTTATTGAAAACCCTACCAATATTTTATTTTCCAAAAATACCTTGGAGGTTCAAATGCAACACAGATTTGGCTTACTTAATGAAACAAACACTTTAGCAGGTATTTATGGTGATGGTGCAAATATTAGAATTGCCTTATCTTATGCAATTCATGATAGAGTAACCATTGGTTTT
>DATCTJ010000087.1:0-99260 GCA_036568005.1 Lutibacter sp.
ATCGAGTCGACCTAAAAGGTGAATCACTAAGAAAAGGAGTTTTAATGAAGGAATAACATTAATTTTTTATATAATTGTAGGATCTTTCAAAGTGGCACTGTTTGACCGAAATCAGTGGCACGGTCACTCCGAAATAGCCAAGTGGAACTAAATTCCCTAAAGAATGACGAATTATTGATTTTTCCTTAGTTGAATATTTTTCAAATGGTTTCTTCCAACAATCGTTTCTTGCATTTTGAGGGTAAATATGCTCAATAGTTTTATAATCAGTATTTGAGAAATCTTTCCAATCTAATTTTTTTCTTTTGGTTTTTGATTTTTCATATAAAGCAAGGTCATATTCATATAAGAAATATCTTATTCCTTCCCATTTATAGAACCCATTTGTTTTAAAGGTTTTTATTATAGCTCTTTTAGTTTCTAAATTCCCATAAATAGTATTATTAAGATCTATAATTGCTTGTGTAATTTTGTCAGAGGAAATACTTTTTTCGGTTAATTCAGTTGCTAATTCAATGAATTTTGTGTTATAGATTCCATAATGAAAACGGAAAGATAATATTGAAGTAATAAATAAGTATTTTTCTATAGCAGTAAGTAGTTTAACCCTTTTGTTTTCATTCTTTTCATTTTCGAAAAAAACCATTATCAAAGACGCTACTGGTGAAATCCCCTGTCTATTAATTTTATCTAACCAAAGTGATTCATCATTTGTAAAATCATTTGATAATTTTGGATTAAATATTTTATACCAAGTTTCAACAGACTGTTGAAGACTATTTACATAATTGTATACATCATTAAGGCTAACATTATTTGGATTAGTTTCACAATTGATATTTTTTGTTACAAAGTGTTGTTCTAATAAAAAAACAGGATAATTAATACCACCACCTCTTCTTGTTCTCAAAAAATGTTGAAAAGTTATTTCTTCTTTGTAATTTTTACTTGCCTCTTCAAAAATCTTTTTACCAAAATAAATTAAGAAATGGTTATATAAGAATTGGTCATCATCAAGAGGTTCTAATTTATTTCTACCTAAATTATGGTAAATAGACTTCCAACATTCATTAATTCTATTTCTTAGTTTATTTTTTTCGTTTTCCGATACTTTAAACTTAGTGGATAAGTATATCAATCTATTCTTTAATAATTCAAGGTAGGATAGAGGTTTTCCTCTATTGTTCATAGTCTCAAAAGCTATAAAAACATCAATATCAGATGAAATTGCATAGGAGTTGAATAAGAAATTTTGTGTAAGTTTTTTATAAAGAATTTCAATCTCTTCAAAAGGCAATTGGGACAATTGTTCTATAAAGAACGCTTTCGATTTCTCAAGGTTATTTGTGTAAATTGTCTCGGGTTGTGAGGAGAAATCCTCTAAAATCTCATTAAAAACTTTTGATTTTAAATAGTCATAACTAGGATTATCTTTTTCATATCCAAAAATGTATGATTTTGAAATACCTCCATCTTTTGATTCAAAAATGAATTTTTTTCTAATTTCATCAACAGTATTGTAATTTAATTTTTTATTTTTCGGAATACATTCAGTAATTGCTTGAATTAGAATAATTGAAGTTGTCAATCTTTGTTGGCCATCAACAATATAAAGAGGTTCATAACTTTTAGATTCAATAATCCACAGATCATCTTCCCATTTTTTATAAAGTTTTTCAGAAACTTCTTCTACTGTTAATACGCCAATGTAATGGTTTTTTCCAGATTCTAATTGGATTAAATCATTCCAAAAATCTTTAAGTTGTTTGTCTGTCCAAGCGTATCCTCTTTGATAATCAGGAATTCTAAATAGCTTTTCTGTAAAAATCTTTGATAATGATTGCAGTGATGAATCCATAGTAATTTATATTTTTAACTAAAAGTAAATTTAGTATAAAATTCCCACATAGTAATTTCTAGTTTTGGAAACTAATCTTTATCTGATGTGGGTAATTACTGCCAACGATTTAGATCATGAAAAGTTGTGAGTTTAAAATCACAATTTTTCGATGTTTAAAATTAATATTATTTTGTTTTAGAAGCATTCTAATCTACTGAATTAAGCAATTTTTTTATGTTGTAACACGTTGTTGCCATCATTTCTTTGAATAACAAATTAATCTCGTCATTTAGTAATATTCTATTTCTCTTTCTTCTATTTCTTGAGGTATCGTATTCTTAAATTCTATTTGTTTAATCACATTACCTTGTTTGTCAAATTCATATTTATAAGTATACTTATCGTCAGTTGAAAGATGCTCAATTAGGTTTCCCTTTTCGTCATATTTGTAACCTAAACTATTCCCATTTATATCGTATTTATAAGTATCTGTTAAAGAAATGCTTCCATCTTCTTCAAGAAAATTCTCTTCAATTATATTGTCCCACTTATCGAACTTATAAGTCTTTCTTCTTAAAAAATTGCCATTTTTATCATATGCAATACTTTCTACCACATTTCCTGTATTATCAGTCTTATAAGTGGTTTTATCTCTCAAACTTCCATCTGAAAAGTACCTATGTTGATTAACTTTGTGTCCATTATTATTATATTTATCAATCCACTTTTCTTCTAAACTATTAGATTTATTATAGTAACACCTCTCAATCTCATTTCCTTTATTGTCATATTGATATGTTTGTTTAGAATTAAAAACTCCATTTTCGAAACTATCATTTCTTTCTATTAGGTTTTTCCTTTCGTCATATTTGTTAAGAAAAAGATATTTCATTTTACCTTTAGATATTGTTCCGAATTTATTTACTATCTCATAAGTGGTGAATTTTATTGATTTTACATTCCCAAATAAATTCTTTTCCTGAGCATTAACTGCAAAGCTAAAAATTAATGGAATTAAAATAAGTTTTGATATTTTTTTCATTATAGATTGGATGTGTTTTTGTCACTATTATTATTTTCTGTTGGTTTACTATTTCGAAATTATCTGTTCATTGAAGGATAAATTAAGAGTAGAAATTTTAAAAAAGGCAATATTTATTTTATATAGTTTTTTAATGAGTTACAATGAGTTTGTATTACGATTTGAGCATAAATTTCATACGGTTATATGCACTTATATTATTTCAATTCAGCAAGAATTTCTGTAAGGTTACTTTTACTGATTGTAAATAGATATTTGTCAGAATAGTATTCACTTGCAGTACTTAAATCAATTAGAATTTTCAATTCACCAACTTCGTTTAAGAGGTGATTGTAAACCATTGGACTTTTGCCATCAATTGATAAATAACCTGTGTTTGAATAAAACCAAATTGGGTCGTTTTTCACGTCACCATTTGGAAACTTGACTTTTACAGTGCCAGATACTCTATCCGGAAAGGTTTCTTGTAAAGTCATACTTTTATCAAATATTTGAATGTCAATTATTTCTCCTTGAATTGTAAGGGTAACATATACCTCAGAGTTCTCAATAACAGTGTTATTATGTACACCAAGAACCACTAAGCATGGGTATCCTTTACCTGTATTATCCCCAAAATCATCGACAGCATTGTATTTTTGCCATTTTCCAAGGCTGTCACTAATCTTTTTTTGTACCTTTTCTATTTGTATTAGATTTTTTAAAATTTCTAAAGTATTATCGGTAAGATTTTTTTGTTCAGATTTAAGAAGTTGCATACCGCTTTTAGCGTTTTTGTTCTTAAAGAAAAGCCCTTTATCATTTGGAATCAGGTAAGCTTCTGAATTGTCAAATTTTATGACCATACTGTCATTTATAACTTTAATTTTTGAATTAAGAATTTTTTCATCGCCAGCAAAGGACATCACACCATAAATAGAGTCGCCGTTTATTTTGAATTCTAAAATAGTATTTTCAATTGCTTTATCTAAAAAATCTGAGACGGGTAATTTATTTTTATATGCACTTTCTGTTAACACTGACCTTAGGATAGTTTTATCTACGTTAAAAACTCCTTGAATTTTGTCAATAGGGTTACTTTGGCAAGACATTATTGTGATTAAAAGAACTAGAATCACAAGCAGGAACATTAAATTTGGTTTTTTCATTTTGTTTTTTTTACACAGTTTTTTTTTCAATTGTAATCGGTTGTGGGTATAAGAAGTGTGGACTTAGAAACATAAACTGGCAACCTATCACAATTCTTTAAAAACGCTGATGTATGCAGGTTGGACTTTTTGCCATCAAATAAATGACTCAAAATTTACTTAATTCCTTTCTGTCTTGTATTGTGCTCAATGTCAATAAATACTTTTATTGATTCAGAAACCGCCAAAACGCCCAATACAATAAGACCACCTATAACAATACTGATTAAGGAGATAGTAATGCCCATATCGCCTTTGTCCAAAGCCATTATAGCTATCATTAATGTTACAATTCCAATAACCCAAGCAAATACTTTATAAACAGCAGAAATTGTTCTTAATGCTGGATATTTGTAATAATTTTCGCTGCTTTGTACGGAATTATTTAATACCTTTTTTGTCTCTACTTCCCTTTGTGGTGTTGCTTCCTTAACAAAGGATTCCTCATTGGAAATGTTGTCGTTTTCTTTTAAGTAGTCATTCAAAAAAGTGTCTATATTATCGTAGTTATTCTTAGCACAAAATTCATTTTGTCTTTTCAATAATCTTTCAGGAATATCATAATCTCTTTTCTTTAATTCTGCATACGAAAGTAAAACAGATTTTAGGTTGTAATCTTTCCAATATTCTATTACCGTTGACAGCTCAGGACTATCCATTTTTGAGATTCGTTCAAGTGTTAAGTTTTTCATATCAATTATTTATTTTTTTCCTACTCGTATGGCTTTTCAGTTACGCCTCGTTTATTAGTTTGTTGTTGGTATTCGCTGTATTTATCCCAACTAAAAATATCAAAGAGATTAATTCTCCTTGATTGGATTCAGAAAATAAAAGGAATTTTAGCATTTTTTATAGGGGGTTCATAACAACTTTAAAACTAAGTAGTTTATTTGAAATATGTAATGATAATTATCACACACCCAAATTTAAACTCAAATAATAATTTTACATTACGGAAATCCGTAAAGCATTTATAAATTAATAAAGTTTATAGAAAAGATATTCTTAAACAAAAAACCACCCCCATTTAGGAGGTGGAAATTGCTATGAAAAAGATGTAGGAAAAATAACCTACAAATCAAATATAGTAAATTAATTTATAAATTTTATTTAAATTTCAACTATTTCTGCGTCTGGTGCATTCTTCTTTACTGAAGCAATACCATTCTCCATTCCACTTACTGACTCATACATTTCACTTGTACCAATAACTTGACCATTGGTAGCTTTTAAATTAAAATATGGTTTGCCGCTTTTAGATTCTAATCTCTCATACTTTGAATCATCTTGCGAATTTTTTTTAACTGATTCAACTCCATTTGTACAACTAGTTTTAGCTTTATAACCCTCACTAGCTAATATAGCTTGCCCATTACTAGCTTTAAGTCTAAATCTAAATTCTCCTCTTTTGTCTGTGTAAATTTCAAATTTTGCCATTTTTTACTTATTTAAATTAATTAAACAATAAATTTAAAAAAAAAAATCACTTTTCTAGCTTTATATTCAATTTTTTCATCTGTTCACTCACTTTCTTCTGAACAACTTTCCCATATGAATCTTCTGTAATTGAAATACTGCTGTGACCAAGAAGCTGTGATACAATTTCCATAGGAACATCATTATATAATAATACTGTAGATGCAAATGTTTTCCTAGCTGTATGTGTAGTTAATCTCTTTTCTATTCCAAGTACTGGAGCAATTTCCTTTAAATAGGAGTTATACCTTTGGTTGCTACAAATTTTAAATACAAGCTCAGAATTATCATCAGCATATCTATGAATCAACTCTAGTGCTTTTGGCAAAATTGGAACTGATATGTTTTTCTGTGTTTTCTCTCTTACCATTTCAATCCACAATTCACCATCAAATCCTTTTACAATATGTTTCTTTTGTAGTTTGCTAATTTCATTATATGCCAATCCCGTGTAGCAACTAAATACAAACCAATCTTTAACCTGTTGTAATCTTAGTTGAGTAAATTGATGTTTTTCAAGTGATTCCAATTCCTCTACAGATAAGAACACAATCTCAGTTTTTACACTTTTAGCTTTATACAGCATAAATGGGTCTCTATCCAAATAACCTTTTGACAAAGCAACTTTAATTGGTTTTCTAAACCTTTGGATTGATTTATTAATGGTAATTTGCTTTTGATTTTCTTCAACTTTTAAGTAATATTCAAAATCAATCAAAAACTGTAGTGTCAATTTCTTTAATGAGAAATCATTGGTTTTATACTTCCATTTTATAAAAGATTTCACATTATTTCTAACATAATGGAACTTATTCCAAGTTGCTTGTTTTATATCTATTCCAATAAGCCTTTTAAGCATGTTTAAATAGCTTTCAAACACTTCTAACACATTGTATTCTTTGGCTATTTTCTTGCCTTTATATAGCATGTAAATATCATCTACAGTAAAATTTCCTTCCTGAACTTGAAGCATTAAAAAAGCCTTATTAATTTTGGATTTAATAAGGCTCAATTGTTTATTGACACAGTCATTTTCATCATTAGGAGGTTTGGCTGTTTGATGCTTACTGTCCCAATATTTAGGATTGACGAATAATCCTGTTGAAAATTCATTTCTATTTTTATTATAGGTGATTCTGCACCGTATTGGACATTTACCCATTTTATTTATTTTGGATATATATAATAGAAATCTAATATTGATTTTCATAATTTTAAAATTTAGCTAGTTTATAAAATGTGGTACACCTTTAATTTTTTAGGTACACCTTTTAGTACACCTTTTTTCGATAAAAAAGTTGACAAGTTGGCAATTAAATGAGTTAGGAAGTATTGAATGCAATGAATGCACAGAATGCACAGAATGCAGTAATAATAAGTAAAATGAGGTGTTTGGTACTGTTTAAAATGAAAAAAACCACTCAATTTCTTGAATGGTTTTATCATAAAAGCTCCTCCTCTTGGGCTCGAACCAAGGACCCTCTGATTAACAGTCAGATGCTCTAACCAACTGAGCTAAGGAGGAATTTATCCGCTTTTGCGAGTGCAAATATACAAGGTTTTCTTCTTTTTGCAAGAGATTTTCAAAAAAACTTCTTCTTTTTAAATTCTTTACTCTTAATTAAAAGTAACTCATTGTAAATCAACTTAAACTAAGCAGCTAGAATTCACATTTATTTTAAGGGTTTCTCATAAAATTCCAAATAAAAGCACTAAAAAAGCCATATTTTTAACAAGATTGTTTAAACATTATTAAAAGTATAATAATTGCAATATAACCACAATTAAGATGTTAGTTTTGTGAAATGTTGTATTTTTACCTATTTAAATAAAACATTGACTACTAACAATACTATGGACAAATTTTCATTCTTAAATACGGTTCACACTGGCTTTATAGCCGACCTATATGATCAGTATTTGATTAATCCTGATACAATAGAACCCAGCTGGAGAAGTTTTTTTCAAGGCTTCGACTTTGCCAACGAAAAATATTCTTTTAATGGTAGGGAAGAAAGCCAAGAAAACGAAGCCTATGAAGTTCCCGAAAATGTTTTGAAGGAATTTAAAGTTCTGGATTTAATTAATGGATATCGATCGCGCGGGCATCTATTCACAAAAACAAATCCCGTTCGCGAACGCCGAAAATACTTGCCTACGCTGGCTCTCGAAAATTTTGGACTTTCTGAAAAAGATTTGGATATCATTTTTGATGCCGGACAAATTATTGGCACCGGAAAAGCAACTTTACGCAACATCATTAAGCATTTAGAAGATATATATTGTGATTCAATTGGTGTTGAATATATGTATATTCGAAACCCTGAAGAAGTTAAATGGATTCAAAAACAGCTAACCAAAAACGCAAATCACCCAAACTACACCACTGAAACTAAAAAGTATGTACTGCAAAAGTTGAATCAGGCGGTGACTTTTGAAAGCTTTTTACAAACCAAATATGTAGGCCAAAAACGTTTTTCATTAGAAGGTGGCGAAACTTTAATCCCTGCTTTAGGCGCTGTTATCCGTCTTGCTGCTGAAAATTTTGGCGTTAAAGAATTTGTCTTGGGAATGGCGCACAGAGGCCGTTTAAATACCCTTATAAATATATTTAGAAAACCAATCCGTGAATTATTCAGCGAATTTGAAGGGAAAGATTTTGAAGATGAAGATATTGATGGCGATGTTAAATATCATATGGGTTTAACTACCAGAAAGACACTAAAAACCGGCAAGGAACTTATTATGAATTTGGTTCCGAACCCTTCGCATTTGGAAACTGTTGGGCCTATAGTGCAAGGGATTTCCCGCGCAAAAATAGATAATGACTACAACGGGGACAATTCAAAATTACTTCCCATTATTGTTCACGGTGATGCGGCAATTGCAGCACAAGGCGTTGTTTATGAAGTAATACAAATGAGCCGATTGCCAGGTTATTCAACCGGCGGAACCATTCATATTGTGGTGAACAACCAAATCGGATTTACCACAAATTATTTGGATGGTCGATCAAGCACCTATTGTACTGATGTAGCAAAAATAACCTTATCACCCGTGTTACACGTAAATGCCGACGATGTGGAAGCGGTAACGCACGCCATTGAAATTGCCATGAATTTTAGGATGCAATTTAAAAGGGATATTTTTATTGACTTGCTCGGTTACAGAAAATACGGGCATAATGAAGGTGATGAGCCCCGTTTTACCCAACCAAAACTATATAAAGCCATTGCAAAACACCCAAATCCAAGAGATATTTACGCGCAAAAACTTATTGCGGAAGGGGTTATTGATAATGCTTATTTGAATAATTTAATTACCGAATTTAAAGACCTGTTAGAAGAAGAATACCTGCACGCAAAAGATGATGAAACTTCAATAGTTCGGGAATTTATGCAAGAAACCTGGGCAAGCTTCTCTCGAAGAGGTGTGGAAGCAATGTTAATTACCGAGAAAACCGCTTATCCGAAATCGAAACTGAAAGACATCGCAAAAATTGTTTCAACCGTTCCAACAGGAATTAAATTTTTGAGGAAAGCTGAGAAAATTTTATTAGACAGGCATCAGATGGTTTTTGAAAATGACAGAATCGACTGGGGAATGGGTGAAACTTTAGCCTATGGAACCTTGCTGCAAGAAGGATATGATATCCGTATTTCCGGACAGGATGTGGAGCGCGGAACTTTTAGCCATCGCCACGCTATTTTACGTGATGAAATTTCCGAAGAACGCATTAATCTACTGAATATGATTAGCGATAACCAAGGAAAAATGAGCATTTATAATTCCCTATTGTCGGAATACGGCGTGCTTGGATTTGATTATGGCTATGCCATGGCGAACCCAAATACCTTAACCATTTGGGAAGCCCAGTTTGGTGATTTTAGTAACGGAGCACAAATTATTTTCGACCAATATATGTCGGCCGCAGAAGATAAATGGAAATTACAAAACGGCATTGTGGTGTTGTTGCCACATGGTTATGAAGGACAAGGATCTGAACATTCATCTGCCCGCATGGAGCGTTTTCTGCAATTGTGCGCCATAGACAATATGATTTTGGCCGATTGTACAACACCTGCAAATTTTTTCCATCTATTGCGTCGTCAAATGAAACGCAACTATAGAAAACCTCTTATCGTTTTTACACCTAAAAGTTTACTCCGCCATCCGGCTGCAACTTCTTCATTGGAGGACTTTTCCGATGGAGTTTTTCAAGAGGTGATTGACGATACTATCGACAAAAAGAATGTAACCAACTTGGTTTTTTGTACCGGTAAATTTTATTATGATCTATTGGCCGAACGCACCTTATTAGAAAGAAATGATGTGGCACTGGTAAGAATTGAGCAACTTTTTCCTTTGCATTTAGAAAAATTACAACAGATAATAGACAGTTATCCAAATGTTAAAAAATACGTTTGGGCACAGGAAGAACCTGAAAATATGGGTGCTTGGAGTTATATGCTGCAACGTTTTAGGTTGGTAAATCTTGAGGTGGCATCACAAGCTTTTTACGCCGTTCCAGCGGCAGGTTCTTCTGCAAGGTTTAAACGTAGACACCAACGCGTAATTGATAAAGTATTTAATACTAACGAATAAAAAATTCTTAAAACTATTTTCCGTGGAAAGTAGTTAAGGCAAAAAAGATAAATAAAAAAATTAAAAAGATGATTTTAGAAATGAAAGTTCCCTCTCCGGGAGAATCTATCACAGAAGTTGAAATTGCTGCCTGGCTAGTTAAAGATGGCGATTATGTAGAAAAAGACCAGCCCATTGCAGAAGTGGATTCTGATAAAGCAACGCTTGAGTTACCTGCGGAAGAAAGCGGCATTATTACCATAAAGGCGCAAGAAGGAGATACCGTAGCCGTTGGCTCAGTAGTTTGTTTAATTGATTTAGATGCTAAAAAACCAGTTGGTAGCGAGAAAACCATTGGCATAGAAAAGTCTTCAGTTGAGAACTTAAAACCTCTTGAAAAAACAATAGAAAAACCTGCTGAATCAAGCCCTGTTCAAAAAACGTACGCAAGCGGCACAGCATCTCCTGCAGCGAAAAAAATATTGACAGAAAAAGGAATTTCACCATCTGAAATTACAGGGACCGGTAAAGATGGCAGAATCACAAAAGATGATGCCGTAAAAGCAGTGCCAAGCATGGGAACGCCAGCTGGCGGTTCGCGCAACAGTGAGCGCACAAAACTTTCAATGCTTCGCAGAAAAGTGGCAGAACGTTTGGTCGCAGTAAAAAATGAAACTGCAATGCTAACCACTTTTAACGAAGTGGATATGAAGCCTATTTTCGACTTGAGAAACGACTATAAAGATGCATTTAAGGCGAAACACGGTGTTGGCTTAGGATTTATGAGTTTCTTTACTTTAGCAGTTGTAAGAGCCTTAAAATTATTTCCTGATGTAAATTCTATGCTTGATGGCGATTATAAAATTTTGCACGACTTCATGGATATTTCCATTGCGGTTTCGGGTCCGAAAGGTTTGATGGTTCCAGTGATAAGAAATGCTGAAAATCTTTCATTTAGGGGCGTAGAAAATGAAGTAAAACGTTTGGCGTTAAGAGCAAGAGACGGACAAATAACAGTTGATGAAATGACTGGAGGCACGTTTACCATTACCAACGGCGGCGTTTTTGGTTCCATGTTGTCCACACCAATTCTTAATCCGCCCCAAAGCGGTATTTTAGGAATGCACAACATAGTTGAAAGACCCGTTGCCATTAAAGGCGAAGTGGTGATTAGACCCGTTATGTTTGTTGCTTTGTCATACGACCATAGGGCTATTGACGGACGAGAATCAGTTGGGTTTTTGGTTGCCGTTAAAGAAGCCTTGGAAAATCCTGTGGAAATTTTGATGGACAACAATCCTAAAAAAGCCTTGGAATTGTAGGTTAAAACTTCTTCAAAAAAACATAAAAACCCAAGCAACTTTGGGTTTTTTTATTTTTAATGACAAAAATCATTCTTATTTAGACTAATTAAAAATAACTTAGCTTTAAATTTTGAAGATAAGATATATGAATAAATTCATCTGTGCCTTTTTTGTGCTTTTTACCCTTCAACACAAAACACAATCCCAAACCGCTGAGCCCTCAGCCACAATAAATAAAAATATATTACAAATTGAAATTGAATCGACCTATAGCATACAAAAAATTGAATCAGAGAAAATAACCACTTGGAGCATCCCTAATACATTATTTCGGTACGGTTTATTAAATGGACTAGAAATTCAAGTAAACATTCCAATTATTAAAGAACAATTATGGGAAAATGATCACTTGGTACAATCATTGAATAAATTTGACAACCTTCAAGTTGGGTTTTCTGTCAATTTGTGGAAAGAAAAAAATATATTTCCGGAAGCCTCAATAATGGCTAGGGTCATACTGCCAACAGACCAAAAATTTGCAACTGATAATATTGGCAAACTCATATCCTTAAACTTTTCAAACAGCATTTCAGAAAATTTAATTTTCAATTATAATATTGGACATATGCAGACTACCGATCATTCATCTTACTATTTCTATATCGCAAATATTTCTTATCTGTTAAATTCAAAAATTCATTTATTTATAGAAAACTTTGCTGATTTCCACAATGAAAAGTTAATGTCTCACAACCTAAACATAGGCGGAGGTTACAATTTTACCGATAGGTTAATTTTTGACATATCGGTAAACAAAGGCCTAAACCAAGCAGCATTTTATACCGGAGGCAGGCTGACTTGGATTATTAATACAAAGAATAACTAAAATTTATACACCAATTTTTTTAAATACAAACTTTTGGTCTTGTAATTAATGATTGCGCTCCCTTTTTCAAGAATATCGGCGCCAATGATACCGTCAACAGCTTCTGCCTGATGCTCTGTTAAAGCAGTATTCACGTGCGTTAAATCGAGCAAAACCACAGTAAAATCTTTATATTTCCATTGCTTAATTTGAATGCTGTTTTTAGATGAAACTTTTGTTTCCATGCCAATGGCTCCAGCCCCCGCGGCTTTTGTTTTGGAATCTTTCACCTCCAACTTAAATTTTTCGGCTAAAGTGATGTCTATGCACGAATTTGAAGCACCGGTATCCAAAATAAACCGGCCCTTTACACCGTTTAATTTCACTTTAAGCTCAAAATGATTGGTGTTAATCTTCTTTAGTTTTATTTTGACATATCCTTTTCTCAAAAGAATGTTGTTAAATTTCATCTATTTATATTTTATATTCTACTGGTACAGATGCGACCTGCCTGCCGCAGGCAGGTTCGCTATTAATCATTCTGCTGTGTATCAAAATTTGTTATGGCTCGTTTTATTTGCTATTTTTTATTGTTTTTCATTTGTCAAATGGAACGCTTAGTATCTTTCATTTTTCTGTTAGATTATTTTGTTATAGGCGTTTCATCTATTTGTATTTAGGGTCAATTTACCGTTTTTTTCTTATAAAAATTGACAAAAAAAAATACTGCCTCAAACGAAAGCAGTATTTTTTTAATTATTTTAAAAATTATTTACTCAACTTTAAATGCAATTGGCAAACTGTATTTCACACCAACTGGGCGTCCACGTTGTTTTCCAGGAATCATTTTTGGCAATGATTCAACAACTCTTATGGCTTCTGCTTCTAATCTTTTGTGTGGTGCTCTTGCTTGTACATCCGTAATATTTCCAGTTTTGTCAATTTTAAACATCACGAATATTTTTTTAACACCTGGCGTTAGTCCTAAATCAGATGCCAAATCTGCGTTAAATTTTGAATTCACATGTTTAGCTATTTTATCTTGCAAACAATCTTTTAATTCAGCTTTTGATCCCTTACATCCTGGATATACTGGAACATCTTCGATAATTGCAAAAGGAACATCCTCCATAATATCTTCATCCAAGCTCACTTCAACAATTTTCTTAATTTCAACAGCCTCTTTTTCATTTGATTCTGTAGATTTAATCACTGTTTCTTCTACCTCCTTTTCATCTTCAACAATCTCAATTTTATCTGGTGTTGGTGGTGGTGGCGCTTGTTGTTCAGGTGGTTTCACTTGCTCTATTTCAATTGTTTGCTCCTCATCTTGGGCATTGTAATTTGCAGGGCCAAGTTCTGCGATAACTCTATCGTACGTCTTCTTTTCAATGGCTAAATACACCACTAAAAGTGCTAAAACTAAACCTAATTGCATAAACAATTTGGTGTAGGTCTCTAAATTCGCTTTTGGATTTTTTTTGACTTGCATCTTTAAAATTTTTAATAGGTTGCTAATTTAATAATTTAAATATATTATACAAGTATATTTTTTTTAATTGATGTTAATTTTTTTAAAAACAAGGGCAAAAAATATAATCGCTACTACAATACCAACAAAATTGGCAATAATATCGTAGATATCTGCTTGCCGGTAATTGGTTAAGACTCCTTGTAAAATCTCAATAATTATGCCATAAATAAAAACTACTGTTGCAATTAATATGGCGGATTTTAATTGGAGTGATTTTACGTCATAAGCCAATAGCCAACTTATTGTCAATAAAAAATAGCTACCAGAGTGCAATATTTTATCTTTAATTTGCAAATCAATACCCAATCCGTTTTTAAGAGAAACAATACTTCCAACCGTAATTACAATTGTTAAAAGTAAGGCAAGGTAAAAAAAATAATTACGCCCCAATAAGCTCTCCATATGCCGTTGCAGACAATAATCCTTCTATTTGTGAGGTGTCTGAAATAGCTATTTTAATCATCCAACCTTCTCCATAGGGATCTTTATTTACTTTTTCTGGCTCATCGGCCAAAGCTTCATTAAACTCAATGATTTCGCCAGAAATTGGCATAAATAAATCCGAAACTGTTTTTACTGCTTCTACTGATCCAAAGACTTCATCTTTTTCAACTGTTTCATTTAAGGTGTCAACATCCACATAAACAATATCACCTAATTCGCTTTGCGCAAAATGCGTAATGCCAACTGTTGCGGTATTGCCTTCAATTTTAACCCATTCGTGGTCTTTAGTGTATTTTAAATCTGCTGGAATTTTCATTACTTTTATTATTTTAATTTACTATTTAATTTACTATTTAATTTCCAAATATATACCTGACGCTTAATCCCGAACTTACCGATTGCCTTGGGAAAGTTGTTGAAACTGCATATTGGGAAGAACTTTGGTCGAAGTAAAAAGATGTTGTCAAGTTTTTACTTACCGCATAGTCCGCAAAGAATTTCAGCGATAACAAACGTTGCCCACCTGTTACTTGATTGTTATCCTTGTCTATGGCCCTAATAATTGTTTCATTGTCTCTTAAAGACACATCTGCCCTTAAATCCAAATCTCCTTTCAATCTTGTCGTTTCGCCGCCAAATCTAAATCTCATTGCCAAATCTTTAATCCTATACCCCAATCCAACCACATATTCTGTTCCTTTTATTTGGGTAACTGTATTGTTATTAAAGTTTAAAGTAAACCCTCTGTCTTTATTGATTCGACCGCTGAAAGATACGGAATTTTTCATTTTTACATCAACTTTTATCAGTGGAGAAAACTCTTCCAATAAATTAATATTTGAAAAAATGGTTTTGTTGATGTAATTACCTGCAATATCGGTTTCTATGTAAGGACTATTTTTATTATAGGCCAAATTATTACTGAAACTTGTGATGGAATATAAAGAATTATAACTGTGTGTAACCAAAAAACTTCTAAAATTTTCTTTAAACCAGTCTATTTTCATCAATCCTTTGTAGGTTAATTTCCATCCTGGAATAGGCACTTCCCTAAAAGCATCTAAATTTACGGTATTTGCATCACTACCAGAATAGGCAGCAATAAACGCTGGTAACATAACCTGTTCGCTTGTTTCCCCAAAACCACTTATTGGTTGATTGGTATTTGTTGCCAAACGCTGTGCAATAATTGCCCTATTGTTTTTAAACTCTTCAAAAACAACATCATTGTTGCTGAATGATGTTTTTATCATATTATGGCTTATGCTAAAGCTTCCATACTGGGTTATTGGTGAATTTGTGTTTAATATATTGTTCACCACATCCAGTTGTTGTGTTGTGTTTTTTGTATAAGTTTTAGTTCCCCTAAACTCAATATCTAAATTTTTTGATGGCTCCACGGTAATGGTCGCATCCAGTTTATTTAAATGTGTTTGACTAAACGTTCTGTTAAAATAAGGGTCGCTTTCATCTCTAGACAACAACCAACCATTTTCAACGGCTCTTTGTCTGATGTCGATTTGACTTCCAAATACAAATCCGAATGTTGGTGCAAGACCGCCACCGTAATTATCGCGTCCCAAAAATCCGATTTGAGGAACATATCCAGGCAAATAAGTTCCATTATTTTCAGAATAATTAATACGTGCTTTTTTTATTGAAGTTAACACATTATAAAAAGTTTGTCCGATTTCGGACCCTGCAGATTTATTTTTTTTAGCTACATCATTTTGAGTAACATTCGATGCTTTAGAATCTGTGGTATTATTGTTTGGCGTTTTATTTAACAGTTTATCAATGCCAATAGTCTTATAAAAAGTGTTAAAATCTAAATCAAAACCTAGGGTATGTGTATTTGCATTTTGAATAACATTTCCAACTCTGTCCACATAAGATTGTGAAGACGCCTGCCAATCAAAATCGGCAGTATAGGCATAGTTTGCGTTCACAAATTCTAAAAACGGCAGCTTATTTAATGGGATTTTGTAAGTCCCATTTAACGACTGGTGGTAATGGTCGGGTCTTCCGGTGGTGAAGAAGTTATCGAATAATTTAATGTCGTCTGTGGCGATGAAGTCATCATAAATATTATTATTGGTCGCCCTAAAATTAAACTGCAAGGATTTTGTTAAATTGTAGCCAATGGCATAATCCCAATCAAACATAAAATGGCGTTGCCGCAATACTGGCAATTCTGGCAATCCTTCAATTAAGCTTCTTGACAACTGCTCATTGTACCGTCTGATAATATTTGAATTTACAGAGACTGTTGAAGGCAATAAACTCAGGTTAAAATCTTTAATAAATTGTAAATACTTGCCTTGTAGTGCTTCTGAGTTTTTAAATGGCTCTAAAATCAGTTCCTTGAAACTAAAATTATAATTTGCCGATGCTCGCACATTTTGATCACTGTATTTTTGAACATTGTAGTCTTTATGATAAGTTTCGTTATAGGCATAGGAAAGCGATAAGTTTTCTACACTGTAAAAATGCTGCTTACTGTCTGAGTTTGGATTAGCCTCTTTTCTGACATTGATTAAACTAATGCTTCTTCTTTTGGTGTAATCTCTAGCGTCGGCACTGTTTGGGTTGATGTCTTTCGCATCTTCAAACAAGACATCTTGATATTGTGGATCATATTTTGGATCTCCAAACTCTTCTGAAACGCTATAACTAAAAGGCAATCTTATACCCCAATCTTTTGGCAAAAGTTTTCCTAAATTCACATTGGTAACCACATCATACAATTTCGTGTCTTGCTGGCTGCGTTCATTTACACGTTGTTCTATGCCGCCAAATCCTTGGGTTTCCATTCTGCCAGTTATAGAAACATCCGCAAAATCGGCAAAATTTGCGTCGGCACTTACCACAGCTGCCCAACCACCTTTATCGTCGAACTCTGATACGCGCAATTCATTATACCAAATCTCGGCACTTTGATTGGAGTTGGTGACGTTTTTTACGCCCAACATAATGGTTTTGATATTTGCTAAATTCGGATTTCCTTTTACTCGAATGTCGTAACCGTCCAATCCTTCAATGGGCGATGGCGCACTAACTGCAGGAAACAATTCATTTGGTGCAATACCAGCTTCAAAACGCAATAATTTAAGTTTTCCCAAATGTTCTAATAGGGCATCTAAATTGTTTTCTTCAGGCCAAATTTCGAGTGGGGTTGTTACGCCGTAATTGGATACCGTTAATAATTTTTCCAGCTGATAATAATTGTCGTTTAAATCACTTCCAATTCTAATAATGGCTTTTAATTCATTGTCTTGTACCTGTGGTTTTGTTTGAACTCCCTCAGTATGTAAAAACAATTTAAGGTGCTTATACATTCTTAAATCTACCTTCACATTTTTGAATACCGCCCTTGATTCTCCAGGCTCTAAATCGATGACTTTTAGTGATAACGATTGTTCATTTTGTTTTTGCAGGGTGGTGGTTCCCCTTAAAATCTCACGCTCAATTCCCGGAGGTAATACATATGGAATTGGGTTACGGCTTTCGTTTTCCTGAATATTGACCACGCCAACCTGAAAATTCTGCAGTTGATTATTGGTTAATTCTTGTGGTGGCACAATGGCTTCATCCAATGTTTTTGTGTATCGTCTCCAATCACCTCGAACCAACTGCAACTCTCCAAAACGCAACACAACTGGCATTTTAAATTTGGTTAAAAATATCCGCATAAAACGAATGGTATTAAACCCTGTAATATTGTTGACAACCTCATCTGGATTACTTACCTGAATTCTAAATTGCAACCATCTAAATTCTTTTTGACTGCCATCTTCCAGCTTAACAGTTACTTTCTTCTCATCAACGATATTGTTTTGGCCAATTACCAGATCATTCTTATTTAAAGACACTTTGTACTGATAATAACTTTCAACAGTGTTCATGGTTTGATCCCTATTGATGTCTTCAACATCAGGAAATGTTGTTGCTGCTGTTGGGTAATTTTCTGTTGATAAATTATTTGTTGGTGAATTTCCCTGTGTATTATTATACTTTTTATAGCGTGTTAATACGGAAGCATTGTTTTTGTCGTATTCCGTACTTCTGAAATAGGAATAATTATCATTTGAAGGGTCGGGGCCAAACGCGGTTCCGAACTTTTGGATTTCTTCCTCATCATTCAATCCGTCCAAACCGATATCCTGACTCAAACGTTCACTATCTTTGTCCGAGAATGCATACAATAACGATTGGTTGGTAGGAATTTTACCCCAAGCAGTTGGCTCTGTATTGTTGGTGCTTAATGGATTTTCAGGCAAGCCATTTTCATACATCTTTCTGCCATCTTTTAAAATATCTTCCGAAACATTTCCAAGATTGAAATAAACTTCCCCAACCTGATTTGCAGGATTCATAGGATTTACCCCAGCAGGCAATCCTTCATCATTTGAAATGGAATAATGGTCGTAAGGATCCATCAACCAAAATTGAATATATTCAACATTAGATTGTTCAAAATTGGTGGTAGTTAATGGCCTGGTAATACCACCCCATCTATCCTGTGGGTCTGTAAATTTTCCATCGGCACCTACGTTATTGGTATCAAAATTATAACTTCCCCTTTCGTTTGGATAATAGGCCAAATCCAAGGTTCTCACCACAGTTGATTGCGTTAAATCTAAATCTTGTTCAGGGAATAATTCTTCATACCTTATTCTTCTAACTTCGGCACGAGAAAGCTCTGCGTTGTCTATATTTCCTGGTTGTAATGATGAGCCTCCATAAAAAAGCGGATCAATAGTGTACCAAGCCAATCTGGCTCTTTTATAACCATAAGCCAAGCCGGTGGCGTTTCCGCCGAAATCAAATTGTGTTTGATATTGTGGGGTGCTTGCCATATACCATTGCTGAATTGATTTAATTTCTATTGGAATTTGGGAGCCTTCAAAATCATCAACATAAGAAGTCGCTTGTCCATCTAACTCTATTCTTTTTGGAGATCCCGGAATTAAATAGGCAAAATCTCCCCGAATCGAAAAATTTGAAGGCACATCCGTATCAATATTTGGCAGTTTGTTTACCCACTTTGTAAATTTTGGAACTTCTGTTCCAAAGCTTGCGTTTAATCCAAAAATGGTGTTGTTAATTGGTTCTTGTCCGAACAACGCTTTTTGCGTTAGTGGCTTTTCATTTAAATTTAAGATGGTGGCCCCGGCAATAAAATTATCGGAAAATCTATGTTCCACATTAAGGCCCAAAAAACTTTTTGTCTGTAAATTAAAAGTGGCATTATTTTCTACAGAAACTTCAATTGGTGCATTGGAAGCTTCCAAACTTGGGTTGATAATTTGCACCCGTCCCATTTGATAATCCACCACATAATCAATGCCTTCAACCAATTCTCTTCCTCCCGAAGTCACTCTTACCGAACCTTGGGCCACATTAAATGCGCCTAACGGGATTCCGTTGGCACTTTCAGATTTATGGTAACCCTTTAATAAGTATTTATCTTTTTGCTGAAAATTATTTTTTGCTTCAGATTGCGTAATTCTATAAAGTTCGTTAAATATGTAAATTTCATCGGCATTATTGGTCAGTTTGCTCTTCAAATCCGCACCAAAAGGTTCTACGTTTGGAAAAATAATATACCCTTTTTCTGAATTTACCGTAGCGCCTTCCACATAATCAAAATAGCCATCGCCTTTGGGGGTGTAAAACATGCTTTGGTCCAGCCTGTCCACATCCAACAAATTTAGCAATGTTTTGTCTGAAACACCTGGTGTTTGGGCGTTTTGTAATACGTTAATTGATACGCCAGTTGCATCATCTGCGTACAGCAATTCCAACCTAAATCCTTCGCGCTGCATTCTAAAAGTTTGCAAAGAATAAATGTTTTTCATCATTAAATCCCATAAAGGAATTTGGGTGCTTATGATTTCACTTCTAAGCAGCTTCACAACAATATTTTCTGGCGCAATAATACCATCACTCGTAAATTCACCCACTTTATAGACTTGAGAATCTCCGCTTATCGTATACTCAAAAGACACCGCAAGCACATCTGAATCGGCCAATCTTCTGTTTAATGAAATAAATCCAAGTTGTGGATGCACCCTAAATTCATCAGGCCTTAATTTAATAGCATTTTCCAAAACCGAATAATCTCGACCCTGCTGCATTCCATAAGGTGACAGCCCGTTGCTTACTGTTGAAATGTTACGAACTGGATTTGTTGTAGTTAATATGGATGAAATGTTGTTTGCGTTGTTTGAGGGAAATAATGCCCCAGGAACAGGAGTTACATTAGCCGGACCGATATTTGACGGGTCTCCTTCCCCAATATCAGAAAGCGCCACAATATTTCTGACATCAATGGTTGTTGCGTTTCTGTTGGTGACCCAAACCTCAACTTTGGAAATGTTTATGGCACTGTTAATTAACGGATAATCTTTTAAAGCGATATTGTAATAATCCCTAAAATATTGAGCCAAAAAGAAATGCCTGTTTTCGTCGTAATCTGTTGTATGCAATTCAAATTCCTGAATAGTGGACCCGCCTTGCGCAGCCACCGTTTTGGTTTGTGATTTTTGTTCTGCGAAAACCCCTGTTATAGATGTTTTTCCAAATTGAAGCTCTGCCTTAACCCCAAATAAGCTTTGTGCACCCACAATTAAGGAGTTTTTTAATGGCATGCTTACATTCCCAACTTCTACTTTTTGAAGGATGTCATCTTCCGTTGGCGTGTATTCCAATTTAATCTGATTTTGGAAGTTAAAAGTAGATTGCGTATCATATTGCGCACTAACTTTAACATTGGTCCCTACTTTCGCTAAAATACTAGCGCTAATTTCCTGATTAAAATCGAAAGTAAAACTTTTTCTGTTGCGTTCAGACAATTGTGGATTGTCAACTTTTTGATATAACATCCCCAACTTTACCAATACAGATCCTTGCGGATTTACCTCAATGGTATTTCCCCCGAAAACGGATTGAAAAAAATCAGAGTTTACGTAATAAGTTGGCAATAAGTTTTTTTGTTCTTCAGTGCTTCCTGCTTTTTTGCTGTTGGTTGCGCTAATTTTGTTTTTATAATAGGCAAGCATATCCTTTTTTAGCTTGTATTGTTTATACTCATCCTGAGTCATAAAAATCGGGTACTGTACAAAATAATCTCCAATTTTTTCAATAACCATATATTTCCCAAGTGCAGTATCGTAAATGATTTCCGATTGCTTTGGGTCGGATAAAAACAAGCTTCCTTCCTGAAATCTTTTAAAAGGGTATTTTAATTTTATAGTATCTGTTGCTTTTTCAACAATCGTAGTGTCATTTGGAATAAGTATAGGCGGTGTTTGGGCATTAACTGTTGCCAGAAAAGACCATAAGAAAAAAAATAAAATATATGTTTTAACTATATATCGCTCGTTTTTCAATTTTTATATATTTTTCAATACGTTTTTAATTAAAACTTCAACACTTACTGTTTTGTCTTCAAGCAGGATTTTATCGACTGCTTTTTCAACTTGTTTTTTATTAAATCCCAATACTTCTAAAGCTGATAACGCTTCATTTTTAATCGTATTGCTTTGGCTAACGTAAACTTCATCAATGGAATAGGTTTTTGAAATTTTGTCTCTCAGATCAACCAAAACACGTTGTGCGGTTTTTACGCCAATTCCCTTTACGGATTGAATCACGGAAACATTATTTGAAGCGATTGCTTGTTGAATTTCATCAGTGGTCATAGATGATAACATGGTGCGGGCAATACTTGGCCCAACACCAGAAACGGAAATAAGCAATCTAAAAATTTCACGTTCGGTTTTAGTGATAAACCCGTATAATGTATGCGCATCTTCCTTGATAGAAAGATGCGTATACAAAATAACAAATTCATTATCTGGGAGTTGAGAATAGGTGTTAAGAGAAATGTTAAGCCAATAACCTACGCCGTTTGTTTCAACTACGGCAAATGTTGGGTTTTTTTCAACTAATTTTCCTCTTATGTGCGTTATCATGTTTCATTTATTCTATAGACTTCCAAATGTAGTAAAATATTACTGATTATTCATTTTTTCTTGTGCATGTACAATGGCAACACAGGCTATATTTACAATCTCGTCAACGCTTGCGCCAAGTTGAATAATATGAACTGGTTTTTGCAGCCCCATAATAATAGGCCCTATGGATACAATTTGGTCAAACTCTTTCATTAGTTTATAACCAATATTTGCTGATTCCAAACTAGGAAAAATTAATCCATTCACTTTTTTGTCGGTCAGCCTAGAAAAAGGAAATTTCTCTTTCATCAGTTTAGGATTCAATGCAAAGTCGGCTTGTATTTCACCATCCACATTTACTTCCGGATACCTCCTATGTATAATTTCAACTGCTTGTGCAACTTTATCTGCTAACGGAGATGGGGAAGATCCAAAATTAGAAAATGACAACATGGCCAAATTAGGTTCAAATCCAAACATTTTCATAGAAACACTTGTCATATAAGCAATATCTGCTAATTCTTCGGCAGTCGGATTGATATTTATCGCAGTATCTGAAAAGAATATTGGGCCTCTTTTGGTAAACATGATATTTGTGGCAGCAATACGTTTCACACCTTTTTCCTTGCCAATTAACTCAATCATTGGTTTTACAACTGATGGATAGCTTCTTGAATATCCTGTAATTAAAGAATCTCCTTCGCCCTCATTTAACATCATGGCCGCAAAATAATTGCGTTCTCGCATTAATTTTTGTGCTGAAAAATAAGTGACCCCGTTGCGTTGTCTTTTTTCCCAATAAACTTTCGCATACCTGTTTCTACGTTCTTCTTCTTCATCACATTTAGGATCCAAAATTTGTAAATCGGCAGTAAAATTGATTTCTGTCATTAATTCTTTAATGATTTTCTTGTCGCCTAATAAAATAGGTTTTCCAATACCATCATCATGAATAATTTGAGCTGCTTTTAACACATCTAAATGATCTGCTTCAGCCATAATTATGGTTTTTGGATCATCTTTTGCGCGAGTCATTAACATCCGCATTAATTTGCTTCCTGTGCCTAATCTTTCGGCCAAAGCTTCTTTATAGCCTTCCCAATCTGTAATAGGTTCTTTTGCCACACCAGATTCCATCGCTGCTTTAGCTACTGCCGGTGGAACTTCAGTAATCAACCTATGGTCAAATGGTTTTGGAATGATGTATTCTTTACCAAATTTTATATTGGTTTCTCCGTATAAAATATTTAAATGTTCAGGGACAGTTTCTTTGGCCAAATTCGCCAAGGCATGAACCGCCGCTATTTTCATTTCTTCATTTATTTTTGTGGCTCTCACATCTAGTGCGCCTCTAAAAATATATGGAAATCCTAGAACATTGTTCACTTGGTTTGGAAAATCTGAACGTCCCGTGGCCATAATAATGTCTTTTCTTGTTGCCACTGCTAAATTGTAATCAATTTCAGGGTCTGGATTTGCCATTGCAAAAACTATCGGGTCTTTCGCCATAGTCATCAGCATTTTAGGTGTGACAAGACCTCCTTTAGAAAGTCCGATAAAAACATCGGAGTCAATCATAGCTTCCTCCAAAGTATGTAAATCCCTATCCGTAGCAAATTCAGCTTTTTGAGTATTTAAATTCGGTGCATCTTTTCTAATAACCCCTTTACTGTCGCACATGACCAAATTTTCTCTTGAAGCGCCAATTGCCAAATACAATCTGGAACAAGAAATGGCAGCAGCACCTGCACCACTCACCACTATTTTAACTTTTGAAATGTCTTTTCCTGATATTTCAACTGCATTTTTTAATGCTGCTGCAGAAATAATTGCAGTTCCGTGCTGATCGTCGTGCATTACAGGAATGTCTAATTCTTCTATTAACCGGCGTTCTATTTCGAAAGCTTCTGGTGCTTTAATGTCTTCTAGATTAATTCCTCCAAAAGTGACAGAAATATTTTTTACGGTATCAATAAATTTTTCAATATCTTTAGTGTCCACTTCAATATCGAAAACATCGATGTCAGCAAATATTTTAAACAGCAATCCTTTTCCTTCCATTACTGGCTTTCCTGCCATGGCCCCAATATCTCCCAATCCTAAAACTGCCGTACCGTTAGAAATAACGGCCACTAAATTTCCTTTGGCTGTATATTTATACACATCATCTGGATTTTTTTCGATGGCCAAACACGGCTCCGCCACACCCGGTGAATACGCCAGCGACAAATCGCGTTGTGTTGCATGTTTTTTTGTTGGCACTACTTTTATTTTACCCGGACTCGGGTATTGATGATATAATAAAGCTTCGCTCTGTTTTTTAGATTCGCTCATAATAATAAATTTAAAAAATCTTAAGCTACAAAGTTAACCATTATTGAAGTAAAGGAAAGCTAACATTTATCATTGTTTCAAAATAAATGAAATTCGAAACCTATAAATAGGAATTTTTTGGCACCTTTTATTTTTGAAAACAACATCAAAAAAACTATTTAAATAATAATTTTAATTTGGATGGTTCTTAGTTTTTGAGGTAGAATTTTTGCAAGTATGAGTGATTTTCTAGAATAGATTGTACCTATATTTAAAATAAAAAGCCCCTTAAAAAGGAGCTTCTTACATTCACTATATATTAACCAAACTATTATAATGCTACTTCAACCAATTTTTTCATGGTGCCTTGCTTTTTTAAATCGAGATGCCAGCTAAATGCTTTTTCCATCACATGTGGCGTTTGGCCTCCAAGTTTTAGGGCTTCTTCAACATAATCTCGCATTTGCTCTTTATATTCTGGATGCATGCAATTATCGATGATTACTTGCGCGCGTTCTTTTGGTGCCAACCCTCTTAAATCGGCCAATCCTTGTTCCGTTACCAATATATCAACATCATGTTCTGTATGATCATGGTGTGAAACCATTGGAACAACATGGGAAATTGTATTGTTTTTGGATGATGACGGACAAACAAAAATGCTTAAATAGGCGCTTCTGGCAAAATCTCCAGATCCTCCAATCCCGTTCATCATATTTGTTCCGCCTAAATGTGTAGAATTCACGTTTCCGTATATATCAAACTCAATGGCGGTGTTTATTGCGATAATCCCCAATCTTCTAATTACTTCGGCGGCATTGCTGATATTTTGCGGCCTTAAAACAATTTTATTTTTATAATCTTTAAAATTTCCAATGAAATTTTTATAACATTCTTCTGAAACTGTAATGGATGAAGCTGAAGCAAATACCATTTTTCCTGCGTCAATCAATTCAAAAGTGCTGTCTTGCAATACTTCGGAATACATGGTCAAGTTTTCAAAAGGGCTGTTTACAAAACCCGACAATACCGAATTTGCTATCTTTCCGATCCCTACCTGAATAGGCAATAAAGAACTGGACAATCTTCCTTCTACCACTTCATTTTCAAGAAAATTAAGAATGTGCTGTGCAATGGCAGTAGTGTTTTCATCGGGTGCCGAGATTTTTGCAGGACTGTCTGGCCTGTCAGTAAAGACAACGGCAATTACTTTTTTCGGATCAATTTTTATATATTCAGTTCCTATTCGGGTCTCAGGATTTGTAATTCCAACGATATTTCTGTTCGGATATGGTTTCGGGATAAATACATCATGAATTCCTTTAAAAGATAATGGGATTGATACATTTATTTCAATAATAATTTCATCGGCCAAATCTGCAAAAGTTGCTGAATTCCCTACTGATGTAGTAGGGATTATATAACCATTTGCATCAATATAAGTGGCTTCGATAATGGCCAAATTAACTTTTGGTAAATGCTGGTTGTGCAACATTTCTGCTGTTTCACTTAAATGCTGATCTACATACAATACCTCGCCTGTATTGATTGATTTTCGCAAAGTAGGGTCGGCCTGAAAAGGCATTCTTTTATAAATGGCATGGTTTTTTGCCAAATCTGCATCGGTATCATATCCAAGAGAAGCACCACTTAAAAGGGTAATTTTTAAATCTTCTGTCTCTGCACGTTTTGCAAATGCAGGCAAAACAGATTTGCTGTCTCCAGCTTTTGTAAAACCACTAACTCCAACAATTGAATTATTTTTAATGAATTTTGCAGCTTCATCAGGAGTGAAAATTATATTCTTATAATTTTCGAATAAAATTCGCTCCATCCTTACTTCTTTGTTGTATTGCATATGATTTATTTAAAAAATTAACATTAATTTGCTAAAATAAAAATGTCACCGCTATCATTTAGGTTTGCAATGTAGCAATTCTATGTATTAACCATATATTTAAAATGGTCAATGATTTATTCAAATCTGTCAAATGAAGAAAAACAGGCATAAAGAGAAATATTATTTAACTGAAGTTGATAAAATTGCACACAGTATTTACTGCCATCACGATTTGATGGGCGAGGTTTTTATTGACACACATTCTCATAAAAAAGGGCAATTTATATATACTGAAGGGGGAATTGTTTACATAAAAACCGGTACGAAAACACACTTTTTGCCTGCAAGGCATTATATGTGGATTCCTCCCAATGTTGAGCATGCCATTTATCCAAGCACGCCTGAAGTAATTATGCGCAACTTGTATTTTCCTGTAGAAAAAACCGATGCACCATTTTACCAAACAGAAGGCATTTATCCGGTGAATGAGCTATTGTGGCATTTATTATGTTATACTCAAAAATGGGATGGTGATATTTATAAAGCTGACGAAATAAAATTCCCGGTAGTAACCGCTTTTAAAGTATTGTTGGCACAAATTTCAACCAGTCCATTAATGCTGACACTTCCGCGCCCGAAAGATCCCAGACTGGAAAAAACCCTTGTATATCTAAAAGACAATTTAGAGAGAAAAATTTCTTTGACAGAAATCGCTTCTAATTTGGCCATGAGTGAAAGCTCGCTTCACAGGTTGTTTAAAAGTGACATAAAAATGACTTTTATTCATTATTATACCTTGCTTCGAATGTTTAAAGCGCTGGAATACGTGCTTGAAAAGAAATACACCATTGGTGAAATTGCCTTGATGGTTGGCTATAGCAGTTTGCCCACTTTCAGCAATACTTTTTTAAAGATTTTAGGAAAAAGACCTTCTGACTATTTGCAGGGAAACAGAATTTATGTGAAATAAAAGGCCTGTTGTTGTTGAAATTTAATCGAATTAAAACATTCCGTTTTCATTAACCATTTCAGCAGGCGCAGCTTGTGCAAAATCCCAAAGTTCCACTATTTTGTCTTTTTCAAAACGGAAAATATGCATTACCGCCCAATCCAACTCATTTGGTTTTTGTCTAAAACGAGAATGAACGGCAACCAAATCACCATCTTCCAAAGCACGTTGAATTTCAAAAACCTTATCGGGATTTATTTTAGCATCTTCCTCCATCGCCTTCATTAAAGTATTCGCATCTCCTTTGAAAAAAACATTGTGGTGTTTAAAATCTTTACCTGCAAAAAGCATAAACGCCTCTTTTGATTTTCCAACTGAAGAAAGTTTTAAAAATTTTTGTGCTGCTTCTTTTTTGTTTGTCATGGTATTTTATTTTTTAATTTTTTGAGTTACATTGTCCTTTTTGGAGAATTCAATATCCGTTATCATTGTTAAAGAAACAATCTAAATCCAAAAACTGGAAGCTCCCCTTGCATAAAATCTAAATCCTCTGATCTTTTGAAACCTATATTTTCATACATTTTCCATGCAATTTGCATCGCTTCGGTGCTATGGATGATTATCTGGCTATGCTTATTATCAACAGCTTTTCTAATGCATTCATTTGTCAAAAGTTTGCCAATTCCGCAGCCTCTTGCCATTGCATCTACAGCCAACAATCTAAAACCCGAGACATTTTGTACTTGGGTCGCTATTCCTCCAGAGCCATAATATTTCATGTCACCAAAATAAACAAGGCCTCCAACAATTATGTTTTCAGGCGAAACTGCCACCAAAAGCTCAGCTTTTGGACTTCTAGTCAATTCTCCAATATTGGCCAGCATTTTGTAATAATTGGGTTGTTCGCTTTCTTTTGGAAAACCTTCGAGTTGTGAATATACCTTAACCATCAACTTTCCAAGTTCTGCAAATTCATTTGGCTGCGCCTTTCTTATAAGGTATTGTTGTCTTTCCATAAGTTCTTTATCATCTAAAACATTCCGATTATAATTAATTTGCTCTTAAAAAGCGAAAAATTAACTTGTTTTGGTAAATTTTGGTTTATGGAATTTTCTAGTTATGACTGCTAATTTAAACAATAAATTTAGCTATTTCATTTTACTTAATTTTATTACAAGAAAAATCCCGCAGTTGCGGGATGTAAAATTTAGTCTTCTTTTTTCTTTTCAATACTTCCAAATAAAATATCTGGGTCTGTCAATTCATTTAATTTATCAATCCATTTTTTTTCAAGAATGGAAAGTCCGTATTGATAGGAGGCATTCATCCAGCCAAATCCACCATTTGGTAAATACTCGAAATTTGTCCCAACATTTCCGTATTCAGTATCAATAATATGAGTGCAATTCACAACATCGTATTTTTCGGCAATGGTGCCATTATAATCTACGGCATTTTTTGTGATTAACCAAAGCCAGCGATACACCAACTCTTGCGTTTCATCAATAAAATTATACTGCAACAATCCTTTCCAAATCAGCATTTGATGGGGAGCCCAACCAAACGGATAATCCCATTGTCGTTGCGGATTTTCTTTGGTGACTTCACCACGCGATTTTTTGGTGGTACTTGCCACACCTCCTTTACACTTTAATAAAGGGAGTGCTTTTTTTACCAATAAATTTGCCTGCTGAGGGCTACAAAGTTTTGCCCATAACGGATAAAATACTGTGGCTGCTAAAAAATTTGAAGACTGGTTTAGCTGAAAATCAAAATCGAAATATAAGCCTTGATCTTCATTCCAAAGTAAAGCATCAACCCTGTTTCTTCTATCTTGAGCCTTTTTTAGCCAATATTCACTAGTATATTCTTTGTTGTTTTCATCTGAAAAATTCCCCTTAAAATGGGTTTGGATTAATTCAGCAAAATCTGTTTCATATTTGTATAATAAGGCATTTAAATCTACCGTGTTTAGGTCTGCACATTTATTTACAAACCTATTTGTGGTATCATGTCCGCTTTCGCGCAAACTTCTATCGTGGGTAAAATAGGCATCTAATTCTGGAATATGAAGTTCTCGATTTTTATATTTATGCTCAAATTCTTTCTGCGAAATTTGGTGTTTATTGGCATAATATTCCATAATCTCTTTAAAATGACCTTCTTCAGTTTCTAAAACATAGCCAATTCCTTCAGCAAAATACCTGTTCATTCCGTTATCAGTAAGTCTTTTTCCTTGAACCATCCATACATTTTCATATTCTTGGATAGCCGTATTCAATTTCTCTGAAATCCAAGTTAAATCGGTGGCATTTGTGGCTTCAATATATTCTTTAAGCAGTGTGGAAAAGAATGGGGGTTGCGTTCTTGTTAAGTAATAACTTCTGTTCGCATTTAAAATTTTGCCATAATGTTTGATTTGGTATTCAAAATTTTCAATCATCCCTTTCACCAAGCTAAATTTTTCATCAATTAACAGCCCTACAGATTCAAAATAACTGTCCCAACCATACATTTCGTTGAAACGCCCGCCAGGAACCACAAATGGCTGTCCTTGAGTAACCCCCTCATTTTCATACAATGCCAATGCCAATAATCCGGATTTATCACTTATTGATAAAACAAATTCTGGACTTATCTCATTCGGAAGAATTTCAACCTTAATTTTGGGAAGTTCTTTTATTAAACTGTTGTAATATTCATAAGCTATTTTATCATTGTAGGGCACATAGATATAGAAATAATCTTGGGTTACTTTTTCATCTTGAATAACCTTTTGCAATCCTTTTTTATCCATTGTTCTGGTTAAATCATCCCAATATATGTTTCTTATGGATTTAGAAATTCGTTGTGTTGGTTTTTCAAAAATATCGACTGTTGAAATACTAGCCACTGTTTTATTTCCCCGTTTAATGAAAAGCGCCAGTTCTTGTAATAAATTTGATAAAAAATAGGTGCCTTCAATATTAAAAACAGCTCCGTTTGTTTGAATAAGTTCAAACTTTTTTGGGCCCTCATCTTCAATAGTAATTTTTTTATCACCATCAAGATCTTCTTGTGCCAGTAATGCTTTTAAAGTTGCTATTGGGTTAATTTGTAACTTCATTTTTTTTATTTGTTAGTCGGTTTAGTGCCATTATCGCAATCAATAACAACACCATCGGAACAAGTGTGTAAGAAAAAGCTTTTTCCGCTCCGGCCTCTTTAAATAACCAGCCTGTAATTGTGGAACCTGTTGTTCCTCCCAAAGCCGAAAACAATACTATTAATCCAGTCATTGGACTGTGTAACTTTTTGGGCAAAGCACTTAATACAGATGAATTTAATAAAGGATAAATAGGGGCGATAAAAACACCTACAATAGGAAAAGCATATCCGATTAGAGGAATGTCGGCAATTGAATTAATTTCGCCTACTTCAACACCTACTGTTTTTGGCAAAACGAACACCACCATAACCATAGCTGCCACAATACAAAATGTGAGTATGTAAAACCAGGAAATATATTTTGAAACAATTCCGGCGCCAATTCTTCCAATGGCTAAAGACAATGCAAAAATACTTGCCATCATAATACTGACATTTTGGGGAAGCTCCAAAACACGGTTGTAAAAAGTTGGCAACCAAGTCATAATTCCCTGCTCAACCATCACAAATAAAAATGCACTGCAAATAAAAACGATGATTAACAGTTTTGTACAAAGCAAAGCCATTTGTTTTACATCATCCAAAAGATTTACCCCCGGCACTTCATGCCCTTCATTAAAATCGGTAAAATATAAAAGTAGAAAGGAAAGGAAAGCCAAACCTGCCAACAGCCAATATACACGCAACCAAGCATCAGGATTTGTAGGTGAGTTAAAGGCTGGAAACAAAAAGTAAGCCAGCGCAATTCCTATCATAAAAAACCCTTCAATAGAGCTCATTAAACTATTGTGCTCTTTAGTTGTGTTTGTAACGAGACCAATAACAGAATACACGGAAACTTTTATCAATGCAAAAGAAACCCCAACCGAGGCAAATAATATTTTTGCCGTCCAAAAAGTATTTCCAAAGTACATAAAAATACAGGCAAACATTGATAACAATAAGCCTGTAAGCATTGCTTTTTTATAGCCTATTCTTGGAAGAAATGAAGCAACAACAAATGAAACTATAGCTATAGGCATATCTTTAAACCATTCTAAAGCACTTGCCTGAACTTCGTTTACACCATAATTTTCCAAGGATTTCAAAATAACGATTCCTACACTGTTCAATAAAATTGCAAAAACAAAGTAATTTACAAATAATGATATTTTTATTCCTGCATTCTTCATTTAAAAGTAAATTACTTTGTTAATAGTTAATATTTGATTTTAAAAATTCACTGCAGCTATATAATTAAATTTATAAGTGCAGTAAATAATATTTAGAAATTAATTGCAACAGATAACTTAGCGGCTCTACCTAAAATAGACCTACCCATAAAAGTTTCTCCATCAACCGGCGCATCTCCATCTTGTCTTCCATCAGCTTCTGTTAATCCAATTGTATTAAATACATTTGAAACATCCAGTGCAAAACGAATATTGTTTAGGGTATAAGACCCTCCAAAATTAACAACATTAAATGCCGGAAGTTCAAATTTATTGGATATATCTTGATATTTTTTACCAAAATAAGACGAACTAACGTACACGTTTAAAGATTCGTTTATATTGTAATCAGGTCTAAATATGAAATAAAGATTTGAAATTCTACGAGCTGTATTTCCATTTAATGCTGATTCAGACCCTTCATATCCAGTATATTCTGGATTTTGTAAAGTTCCATTGAAATTCAAATTTAGATCTCCTAATTTCACAATAGCTTCCAATTCCAATCCAATATTTTCAACATTCGCAAATTTCTTTTCAGAAACGCCTCCTGTTTGAATATCTTGATAAGCAATATTATCAAGTTGCATAAAAAATGCATTTGCAAACAAGGCAAAATTAGGTGCAGAATATTTAAAACCTAGCTCTGTTTGGTTTACTTTGGTTGATTCCAATCCGTCTAAACCAGCAGTACCAGCCCCGCTTTCAACAGCTGGACCGTAAAATGATTCTTCAATTGGCGCTCTAAACCCATGGCTATAGCGAACGTATGATGCCATATTATTATTGATCTTATAGTTTAAAGCTCCTGTGTATGATAATTCACTAAGGTCATAAGTCCAATTAACATAATCACCCTTTAAAATATTCACACCATTATCTGCTGTATTATTATCAAGAATTCCTATATCATTTCCCCAAGTGCCATGGTCGCCAACACCGGCAAATTGTTGATCATCATATCTTAAACCAACATTAGCCGTTAATTTTTCAGATAAATCAAATTCTGCATCTGCAAAAAAGGCATTTACTGTGTTTTGAATTTGAGATTCTCTTTGCAACCATGTGATTCCAGTAATACCATTATAAGAGTAATCCATTCCTGTATTAGAGTCAGATAAGTTAACCAATCTAGGATTGTCTGACGCGCTCAATAAAAAGCTACTCCAATTCCAATTTTGATCGGATTTCCAATTAGAATAATAATATCCTACCGTTAAGTTTACTTTTTCTAAGTTAAAGTTGAATGTTAAATTATTTGCAAAGTTTTGCATATCCTTATGAATAAACCAATAATCAGCTCTTTTTAACTCTGTACCAGTACTTAATACATTCCCATTATCATCATAGGTAAAAACAGCATCACCGCTTGGAATACCATATCCACCAGCTATTTGATCTTGTGTAGATACATCTCCCATCCATTGTGAAGCAAAAATGGCATTATAATCCATGTCTATATCGGTATTTTTAAAGGCGTTTTTAACAGTAATTTTATCTGTTAAATCAAATTTAAATTCACCGCCTATAGTATTAGAAATGGGATGCACACCGTCTTCTAAGTTAGCTTCAAAATAACCGCCTCCAGCCTGTGGAACTTTCAATTTACTAAAGTTTGCTGAAGTAAAAGTGCCGTAATTAGCATCAAATCCCGGATATTCTTTAACCTTGTCCCCATCCATCACAAAAGGAGTTGATTGGTAAAATATGTTTCTGTCATTTAAGTTTTTGTAATATATCCTTGCATAACCCTTATCAAATTTATAGGTGAAATTCATTTTCACTTGTCCCCCTTTATTTGCATCAAAACCAGGATCTCTCACTCCTTGATCTACTCTGTAAAAACCACCTACATTAAAGAATAATTTATCCTCAATAACGGCTCCTCCAACATTAAAATCTGTTCTAAACAATCCGTAATCTCCAACTGTTAATTTAGTAATCCCTTTAAATTCATTTTGGCCTGTCTTTGAAGTAAAGTTTATAATTCCTCCAGGAGCTCCACTAGCAAATATAGATGCCGAGCCTCCTTTTACGGCTTCCATTCTATCTACTGTTAAATCAACACGGTAAAAATTATCAATATTGGCAAACTGTAAAGCTCCGTCTTCAAAAACTGGCAAACCATCTTCTTGAATCTGAACATACTCATAAGCACCTGCTGAAGGAATTCCTCTGGCAAATAAATTATTTCCAACTTCCCCACCTGAAGTTTCCACTAAAAAACCAGGGATTGATTGTAATAAATCTGCCGTACTTTGAGGTGATCTTGCTTCAATTTGCTTCGCGCTCATAGTAGTTACTGCAATACTTGATTCGAGTTTTGTTTTCGGATTTGATGACCCTGTTACAATAACTTCATCTAAGGACAATAAATCCTCTGGTAGAATAAAATTCTGGGTTACATTAGCATTACTTAAGGTAATTTGATTACTTATTGTTTTATAACCCACAAAAGATGCAGTTATCGTGTATGTCCCTTCTGAAACATTGGTGATCTCATATTTTCCGTTAAAGTCGGAGGATGCTCCTTTCATTGTACCTTCAATAACAATACTTACACCGGGTATAGGTTGATTTTTTGCATCGGTAATTAAACCCGATACAGCGGATGTCTGCTGTCCTATTGCACTTGTAATTGCAATTAAAACAAAGGCTGATAAACATAAAAATTTTTTCATCTCTTATTAATTTAATTTGTATAATTTGGTTTGATTTCTTAAAACTATACACATTTTCTAAAACACATTAACTTTTTTTTAACGAAATCGATTGCGAAATCCTCGCAATCGATTTCGAAACTTATTCTCATTTATCTGATTTTATCAAATAATAATAACTCCCTTTTAAAAAGTAAATAATTTAGCCTAAATTAGGCCAATTATTCTTTATATAATGAAACCTGTTACGCTAAAAGACATTGCATTAGAATTAAACATATCGGTTGCTACTGCATCCAAAGCACTACAAGGTCGAAGCGATGTGAGTAATTCTACTCGAGAAGCTGTTGTGAATTTGGCGGAAAAAATGAATTATGTCCCTAATTCTGTAGCTGTAAATTTAAGGACAAGGCAAACTAAAACCATAGGGGTAATTATTCCTACAATTGTACATCAGTTTTTTTCGAAAGTAATTGATGGAATTATTGAGGAAGCAGAAAAACAAGGTTATTTTGTGATTACCTTACAGTCTAATGAAAATTTTGAGTTTGAAAAAAAACAACTTCAACTGTTAATGCAAAAAAGAGTTGATGGCATTCTTATTTCTCTCTCCAACCAAACCCAGCAATGCAAACACTTAAATGAAATTCTTCAAAAAGATATCCCCATAGTTATATTCGATAAAATTAACAAGCTAGTTAATTGTTCAAAAGTTTCCATTGATGATCAAATGGCTGCATATAATACAGTGTCCTATTTAATTGAAAAAGGGTATAAACGAATTGCCCATTTTAGAGGGTCATTAACACCTCAAAATTCTATCGATAGGTTCCTTGGCTATAAAAAAGCACTTATCGATCACGGAATTGAATTTGACCCTTCATTGGTGTATTTATGCGATAATAATGACGATTTTAATGATGGTTACATAAACGCACAAAAATTATTAAAAGAGCAAAATAATGTTGATGCTATTTTTGCAATAACCGATCTTATAGCTGTCGGAATTCTAAAATGCTTTAATGAAAATGGGGTTAAAATTCCAGAAGACATAGCAGTATTTGGTTTTAGCGATTGGTTTATGTCATCTGTAGTTACACCTACATTATCATCTGTAGTACAACCGGGATTTGAGATGGGAAGAAAAGCTACTGAAATTTTAATAGAGGAAATCAAAAACCTCAACACCAACACTCCATTTTCTTTCCAAAATATTGTTCTTCCTACATCATTAGTGATTAGGGAATCTACTTAATCCTTAAGTTCTACAAGTAATTCTTGAAAACAAAATTAAATCAAATACTTATTCATTTTAAGATCTAAAATCCCGCAATCGCGGAATTTTAATTAGTCTTCTTTTTTCTTTTCATCATTAAGATAGTACATAGACTCATCTGGCCTAAATGCCCTTTCAAACCAAATTGGCCTGCGCGCTCCGTTTGGCCCGGGAGCCGGACGCGTCATTTTCATCCATTCTTTATAAACCTCATGAGATTTGTTGGTGTCCACAAAAATATCGCCATAATTTTCGTCTTTTCCAGGTTTTTCAATGCGAACCCGTTGGTGCCAGCAATGCATTCCGCTAATAGGGTCGGGATGTACGGCGTGCGTAATATTTTGATGCACGCCGCCGTCTTTCCAAAAAATCCGTTTGGAATCTTTATCCGAAGATTCAAATGGTTCTATGCCCGAAATGGTGTTCATTTTCCATCCGCCTTTCCCATTATTCTCAATGTTTACGGTATTTGTGGCCCATCTATTTCCTGTTTTATCTTGTGGCCTTCTCCAGCGACCGATATGGTGAGAACAGGCAACAACGCCTGGTTTCATGCTTTGCGTTACCCAAACTTTATCGATAAAATAACCGATATCGGTATTCATTTTTACCAAATCGCCCGTTTTAAATCCCCAGTTTGCCGCATCATCGGGATGCATCCAAATCGGATTTCTGTTAGAAATTTCCGCCAGCCATTTTGCATTTCCAGAACGCGTATGGATCAATGCCGGAAGCCTGAATGTTGGTACCAGCACATATTCTCCTTTTGATTTGTCCAAATTATCGAGGTGGATATGACTTTTTATATAGGTTGGCGTTGCATATTCCGGCCATTTCCAGTCGACCATAGTTTGGGAATAAAACTCGTTTTTTCGCGACGGCGTAGGAAAACCAACCATGGCTTTTCCGTTAATCATCACACCTATTGCTTTTCCGTCTTTGGAAACAACCTGGGTATTTTCATCAATTGTTGCACCTGCTAACTGAGATTCGGTTAATAAGGTTTCATTCTTTTTGTACGATTCGCCACTTTCAATCTCATAGGCACCATATTTTTGCATGTACTGTAATTCGGTGATGCCTTCTTTTTTGGCAGTTGCCGGCAAGCCCGGCACGCGTTCAAAAATATATTGGTAATATTCGTCGATGCTTATTTTTTCTCCCGGACGGTATGGCGATTCAAAATGTTTACGAATTCCCATACTTCCGTCGGGATCTATTCGCCAGCTTAATTCAATAAAAAACTCATCTTCTTCCCAAACTTCTCCCGGATTCACTTCATAGGTTAATGCCACCGGCTTTCCGTTTCTTCGCGCAGCTTCCCGCAACACTGGCTGACGAAAAGCCACCCAGGTTCCTCCGTGCGTCGCATATGAATTAATATCGTGACGCTCGGAAGCCAAGCCCATAGGCAATACATAATCGGCATGAAAAGCAGTTTCATTCCACGTTGGCGTTAATGCCGCGTGCAATCCAAATTTGCTTTCATCCATATACATTTCCATCCAGGTAAATCCGTCGGGGTAAGTCCAAACCGGATTGAAAACCCTCGAAAAATACACATCCATCTTCCCTCTTCCTTCTTTTAGGAAATGCGGTAGCAATTGGCTCATTTCAAAAAACGCCAATGGAAATTCTTTTGGAAAATGCAGCTCATTCCATTGTTTCTGTGGTTTTGGTGGATTTGGCAATGTTGGTGCAAATTTATTCCATTTATTTGGTGATGTTCCTCCTTTAGCCCCCACCGCACCAGTAAGCACAGTCAAAAAATGCAAACAACGGGCAACGGCCCAGCCGCCAAGGTTTGATGCCCCTGCGGCACGCCAGTTATGCGATGCAAAACGCTCGCCGGCCTCACCAATTTTTTGTGCAATTTCCACAATCATATCGGCTTTTACGCCCGATTCCTTTTCTGCAAATTCTGGGGTAAATTCCTTATACTCGTCAATCATTGCGGCAATATAATTTTCAAAAGTTATTGCTTTATCTGAATGTTCTGCTTTTAAATATTCTTGCCAGTTGGTCCAGTTTTCCAAATAATTTCTGTTGTACAAGTTGTTCTGCAAAATATACAAGGCCATCGCCAACAACACAGCGGCTTCCGTTCCCGGATAAGATGGCAACCAATAATCGGACATGCTCGCAGTATTCGATAAACGGGGATCCATTGTGGCCAGTTTGGCACCTTTCATTTTCCCCTCAATAATACGTTGGGCATGCGGATTGAAATAATGACCTGATTCCAAATGCGCGGAAACCAGCAATATAAATTTTGCTTCGGCATGGTCCGGTGATGGCCGGTCGTAGCCGTACCATAAATTGTATCCAAAACGCGCTCCTGATGAACAAATATTGGTATGTGAGTTGTGCCCGTCAATTCCCCATCCCTGTAAAATCCAGTTCATAAATTTTTCATGTCCAGGACGTCCTACGTGGTAAGCTACTTCATTGTGGCGATTTTCTAAAATAGCTTTTCTGATGCGGGCAGAAATGGTATCCAGCACTTCATCCCAACTTACACGTTCCCACTCTCCCTCACCTCTTTTTCCTTTTCTTTTCAGCGGAAATAAAATTCGGTCTGGATCGGTTAATTGATTGATGGTTGCCGGACCTTTTGCGCAGTTTCTTCCTCTGCTTCCCGGATGGTATGGATTTCCTTCAAACTTTTTGACTTCTTGCGTTTCTTTGTCGATGAATGCTGTTAATCCGCAAGCACTTTCACAATTAAAACAAGTTGTCGGCACTATTTGATAGGTGACCTTTTCTTTTTTTGGCCACACTTTCGGATTGTATTCTACCCAATTGTCCCATTTTTCCGGCGGCGGAAAATTTTCATAAAGCTGCGCAACTTGCTCATCCGTAAAATGACGCATATCCTGATCAAATTCCTGATAGCCTTCTTTGTGCAAATTAGGGATGATTCCCAATTTTTGTGCAATTCCTTCTATGAATGATGGTTTTTTGTAACCCATGATTTTTTTATTTACGATTTTTTTCCTATCCCCAGCCCTTTCCCAAGGAAAGGGAGTTTAATTCAGCTGTTAGATGAAATAATTATTTTCTGAACTTTGAGCTTTCAACCTTTAACTATTAATATTTAATATTTAACCTTAATTATTCCCCCTTCGGGGGTTAGGGGGCCTACGCCAACGGAACTCGCTGCGGTGCTTCCACCCAAATTTTCTCTGTAATTAAAATTCCTACCAACACACAAACTCCTGATATCACTCCCCACATCTCTCCATTTCCGAAAAACAACAATGCCAACGGAATGATATTCCCCAATAAAACAGTTACGCCCCAAAACAAGTTTTTATACCTTCCTTTGGTAATCATTTTAACCACCATTTTTGCAGAAGTTGTTGGATGGGTAATTGTTAATTCTGTAATCAATGTAAATAGGTTAACCAATAAAGCAATAATCATGGCGTTTTTTAAAATTCCCATCCAATCTTCATAACCTAAAACCAATGAGACAATTGCAAAAACTGCAGTTCCCGCCATTACGCTATGAACCAACATGTGCAAGGGTAAAGTTGGACTTTGCCAAAAATCGCGGCCTTTTGCCTGGGCAAACAAGAATGCAGTATAAATTGCCAACAATATGGCAAAAATTGCGGTAATCCACAATAAAACAGTTTCACCGGTTTTAATTTCGAAAAACGACATTGCTCCCCAAACAGTTACCAACAATCCAAATACTGTAATCGTATAACCACCTTTTACCAACCAGGAATTCCACTGCGGACGCAATAAAACATTTAAAAATCGGTCTGGTCGGTCTAAATCCATCACCAAAAACAAGCCTGTTAAGCCAAGGAAAACCAATGAGATTGCGGCAGACCATAATTTGGCGCTTGGCGATACTTCATATCCTAACAGCATGGCCAAAAACGGGATTAAAAAAGCGCCGGCGGCAATGGCTTTGGTAAATACATAAGTGGAAACTTCCCAACCCCACAATATTCCTTTGTCTGGTGTATCATAAACCCTGCGGGCTTTTCCGTTCAACACATCTATATAATTCGGATTTTCACTGTCTTTCCTTTGGTATGCAGCTTGTATGTCATTGTCAATTGTCATCTGCAACAAATCGACATCATTATTGTTGTACATCATTTTTTCGGCAGCTTTAGCAAAATGACCAACACCGCGAGCTTGTGAACTCCACAAACTTGGACCCGATCTGTCGGTTGCTTCCGCAACCAATGACGAATCATCTCCATCAATATAAAACAAATTTGGATTGGTGCCTTTTTCCGGCTTGCGAACTTTCACTGCCTGACGCGCCAACAACTGAGAAATCTCTGTGTTAGGATTGTGCATATCGCCTGCGATAATTGCATGTTCCGGACAAACGGAGACACAAGCAGGTTCACGGCCAACATCAACCCTGTGCGCACAATAATTGCATTTTGCGGCAGTATGTGTGTCGGGATCAATATACAAGGCGTCGTACGGACAAGCTTGCATACAAGATTTACAGCCAATACAACGGTTATTGTCGAAATCCACAATGCCGTCTTCACGTGTATAAAGTGCTTCTACCGGACAAATTTCCACACAAGGTGCATCGGTGCAATGGTTACAACGCATCACAGAAAAAATTCTTCGGGTATTTGGAAATTCTCCTTTTTCAACCTGCTTCACGTAGGTTCTGTTAACTCCAATAGCCACATCATGTTCTGATTTACAAGCTGTTGTGCAAGCATGACAACCAATACATTTTCGGTTGTCGATTATAAAACCATACTTCATATTTTTAAAAATATTTTGAACTAAAACAAATTTAGCGATTGTAACTATTAGTTTTGTGACAGACATCACGCAATGGATTATTTAAACCTATTTTTAAATGGAATGAGGTTTCTAAGAAGAAATAATTTATTTTTGCAGAAATAGAAATCATGAAAATTCAATTATTATTTTTTGGCATTGCCACCGATTTGGCTGGAGAAAATTCAGTTTCTTATGAATTGAAATCTGCTGCTACGATTGGTGAATTAAAAAAAGATTTACTGAAGAAATATTCAAAATTAAAAAACATCGAAGATTTTGCCATTGCCGTAAATGAAGAATATGCCGAAAATGATGTGGTTTTGCAAGAAAATGATGTGGTGGCTATTATTCCTCCGGTGAGCGGCGGTTAAAAAACCAATAGGAATTAGTTTATCAGCTTCTTAAGCGCTTTAAACGACATCAAAGAATTTATTTAACAAATCTTTATAAAGAGTTTTAGCGTCAAATAAGTAAGTTTGATCTTAAAATTAATTACTGTGAAAAAAATTATTACACTCCTATTTATCTATTGTTTTTCATTTCAACTTATCGCTCAGGTGCAAGGCACTGTCACAAATTCAAAAAACGAAGTATTGCCTTATGTAAGTATCTATATCGAAAATACAAATATCGGAACCACAACCAACGAACAAGGGCTGTACGAGCTTCCCATCACAAAAAACGGAAAAAACACCATTGTTTTTCAATACTTGGGCTATCAAACGGTAAAAAAAGCAATAGACAATGAAACTTTTCCATTTGAATTGAATGTTATTTTACAAGAAGAAAACATTCAGTTAAATGAAGTTGTTATCGGTTCAAAAGAAAATCCGGCAAATCGCGTCATCAGAAATACCATTGATAACCGGAAACGCTATTTGAACAAAATAACTGCCTACACAAGTGATTTTTATTCCAAAGGAATTTTTAGAATAAAGAACGCTCCCGAAAAAATATTTGGCCAGAAAATGGGCGATTTAGGCGGTGGATTGGATTCAACACGAAGTGGCGTAATTTATCTATCCGAAACGGTTTCAAAAATATCATTTAAACAACCTGATTTATTTAAAGAGCAAATTTTAGCTTCAAAAGTGAGTGGAAACAACAGCGGCTTTAGCTTTAACCAGGCATCTGAAGTTAATTTCAATTTTTACGAAAATACCATAGATTTGGGGAGCAAAGTAATTTCTCCTATTGCAACTTATGCGTTCAATTATTACACGTATAAATTGGTTGGGACATTTTATGAAGGAACACATTTAATTAATAAAATTGAAGTGATCCCAAAACGAAAAACAGACAATGCTTTTTCTGGCATCATTTATATAGTTGAAGATGATTGGGCAATTTATGGTATCAATTTAACGGTTTTAGGAACACAAATGGGACAACCTATGATCGACAAATTAAACCTAAAACACAGTTATTCTTATGCTGAAAAAGAACAATATTGGCCAATGATTTCTCAACAGATATACTTTAAATTTGGAATGTTTGGTGTGAATATCGACGGACAATTTAGCACTGCTTACAGCAATTACAATTTTAATCCACAGTTTAAGGAAAAAGAGTTTACCAATGAAATATTGTCATTTGTTGAAAACTCCAACAAAAAAGATTCGCTTTTTTGGGATGCAACCAGGCCAATTATTTTAACCGCCGAAGAAACCAATGATTATAAAATAAAAGACAGTATTCAAATTCTTAAGAAATCGGAAAAATACTTAGACTCCATTGACCGAAAAAACAACAAATTTAAAATAGGCAACATTCTATTCGGCTACAATTATAAAAATTCACACAAAAACAGCAATTTAAATTTCTCATCGATTTTACCAAATATCCATTTTAACACCGTTCAGGGCTGGAATTCAACAATGAAAATTTCCTATAATAGATATGATAAAGAAAAAGCATCAAACTTTTCTGCATTTACCAATTTTAACTATGGACTTTCTGATGAAAAAATTAGAGTTGATGGCAGTGCCAGTTATTTATTTAACGGAATTTCAAAACCTTATTTGCAAATTTCAGGAGGAAAAAAAATTAGCCAGTTTAATGAAGATGAACCAATTTCTGCACTAATAAATTCTATAAGCACTTTGTTTTTTGAGGAAAACTACGCCAAATTTTATGATAAAAGTTTTGCCCAAATCAATTTTTCTGATGAGTTAACAAACGGCATTAGAATGCAAAGTTCATTGGCTTATGAAAAACGTTCTCCGCTAGTAAACATAACAGATTATGTAGTGTTGAATGACAAACAAAAGATATACACTTCAAATGATCCTTTAAATGCAAATAATCACGGCATTCCTTCTTTTGAAGAACATTCGGTTTATTCATTTCAAACAGCAGCCTCTATCCGATTTGGCCAAAAATACATTTCATATCCAAACCGGAAAATAAATACTTTTTCTTCAGATTATCCTTCATTAATCTTGTTTTACCATCAAAATTTCGCTTCAAGCGAAGACCATTATAATTTTGGTGAAATTGGCGCTCGAATTCAACAAAGTTTTGATATAGATAACAAAGGAAGTTTTAAGTATAATGTAAAGGCAGGAACTTTTTTTGAGGCCGATGATATTGCTTTTATTGATTATAAACATTTTAACGGCAATCAAACCCATGTAAATATGGCGTCAAATTATACCAATGCATTTAATTTAATGCCCTATTATAATTTTAGCACCAATAAATCGTATGCCGAATTTCATGCCGAACATAATTTTAAAGGGTATTTATTGAATAAAATTCCACTTATAAATAAATTAGGGTTTGAATTGGTTGTTGGCGGCCATGCACTATTGACAAAAGATAAAAAACCGTATGCTGAATATTCGATTGGTTTGAATAATCTTGGCCTTGGAAAACTGCGTTTCTTGCGTTTGGATTATGTAAAATCAAATTACAATGGCGTTTCACAAAACGGCCTTGTTTTTGGGCTGACATTTTAGTATTTTTACCGTGTTATATGGACTTAACTTCTATAAAAATTACATCTGAAAAACTAAACCTGCAAGATTGTTATAATTTTGTGCAGGATGCCTCTTGTGGCGGTATCGCTTTGTTTGTAGGCACTGTTCGAAATTCAACTAAAAATAAGAAGGTTATTTTATTAGATTTTAGCGGCTATGAACCAATGGCTCTAAAGGAAATGCAAAAAATTGCAGATTTGGCTTTGGCTAAGTTTCAAATCCATAAAATTGCCATCCATCACGCAGTGGGTGAATTACAAATTGGTGAAATACCAGTAATTATTGCAGTATCTTCAAAACACAGAAAAGCGGCTTTTGAAGCGTGCCAGTTTGCCATTGATACTTTAAAAGAAACAGTTCCTATTTGGAAAAAAGAACATTTTGAAGACGGTGAAGTTTGGGTAAATTCACATCCGTAAGCCCTTTAAGCGAAGGGGGAATTGATAAATATCTCGAATTTAACTCCCTTTCCTTAGGAAAGCTTGCCTGCAGTAGTAGGGGTTGGGGATAGGAATTCCTATATAATTTCCATTTTCTTCAGCAAAAAGGATGCATTCATGTTTTTACAAACTCCAACTTTCAATTTGTAATCAAAAAACAATTCATCATCGATAATTTCAGCATCAAAATAATAATTTTGTACTTCTGGCAATTCTTTTTCGATTTCACACAAACTTAAGTCGTGCGTGGCGATAATGCCGGTCGATTTTGAGCTCACCAATTTTTGGACAAATTTTCTTGAGCCAATCGCTTTATCAGTGCTGTTTGTACCCTTTAAAATTTCATCCAAAATGATAAAATAATCCTCATTCTTAATTTCATCAACAATAAATTTTAAGCGCTTCAATTCAGAAAAGAAATAGGATTCATTGTCGGCCAAGGAATCAGAAGTTCGCATACTGGTAATTAATTTTATGGGCGCATATTTAAATGCTGATGCACAAACCGGCAAGCCCATATTTCCCATCACTATAGACAGGGAAACCGTTCTTAAAAAAGTACTTTTTCCTGCCATATTTGCACCCGTTACAATAAAAAATTGTTGATTTTCAATGGTGAAATCGTTGTCAACCCGTTGCAAAACTTTCAACAAAGGATGTCCCAAATTTTGGGCAGAAATTACATTTTTATCATTTTTAATTTCAGGGAAAATATAGCTCGGATGGTTAAAAGCAAAATTCGCCAAGGAGTTTTGTGCATCAAAAAAAGCAATTATATTTATCCAGTCTTCCACTTTTGTTTTATAACTGTTAATCCATTTTTCAACATTATGTACTTGCTGCAAATCACGCAATAAAAAAACATTGCCAAAAGAACCAATAATTAGGTTATTCCGCTGATCAAAAGCATCCAATATTTTTGAAAATTTAGCGAATATGATGGATGCTTTTTGGGATTCTGATTGAATTATTCGCTGCTTTTCTTTTAAAATCTGGGACTCAAAAGAAGTCGTTTCAATTTCATGCAACAATTTATGATATTGCTTAAAGGTGTCTTTTGTATTACTTGCATCTTTATATACAGCATTGACTTTATTGCCATAAGCGCCGGAAATTCCCATTCCGATAAAAATCCAAATTAACAGAATTTGGTCAGTAATAATTTCCATGGCTAAAAGCACAATTAAAACCAGAGAAATTATTGAAAATAATGTAGGTAAAAACGATAAAAATTTAGGAAATACGGACTTATAATTGCTGATCCAATTGACTATTTCTTCTGCAGGATGTTCCACTTTCACCAAACTGGCCAAGGCAGAAAATTGTTGTCGCCATGTTGGTTTATTGCTCAATTCTTTAATGCCTTCCTGCTTTTTGGAAATGTTTAAAATATCGTTATTTGTTAATAATTCAACAAATTCCTGTCGGCCTTCATTGGTGACTGTTCTGTTTACATATTGAAAAAAAGAACCTTTGCCAAACAAATCAATATCGTAACTAAATGGATGTGACGGATTTATAAATTCATTTCCGGGATTTAAGGAGAAATAATCCCTGTTCAATACTTTTATTTCAGTTTTGTTTATGTCGATTAAAGCTTTATTGAGATCGCTTTTATATTGTAATTTGGCGTGCCGCGTTAACATAAAGAAGAATAAAACGGCGCCGATTACAACTATGGAAATCATCATTTTTACATTGCCAAACAAGAAATAAAGACCGATAACGGCCATTAAAAAAACAATCAACCTCAAGGAACTTGACAAAGCCAATTGCCTTTTTAACGTTTTTTGCACTTGCTCAAATCGCTCTTGTTCAGCTATATAAAACTCTAATGGATCTTGCATTCAATAATTTATGATACCTTCAGACAAACTAACTACTGAAAGCAATGGATATTTTTCTTTTAGCTTTAAGGTAACCTCATAACTTGTGATTCCTTTGCTGCAAATGATGACATAATGTTTTTTAAAATCGGGTTGAAAATTTTCAACATCAAAAACATTGAAAGGGATTTTTTGATGCACATTGAATGGAATTGACGCATCAAGATTGTTGAACACACTTACAATTTCTATCGTTGAATCATCAATTTTTTCTTTTAATACCGAAGCAGAAATTACCAATGATGGATCTTGATTAGCACATGTTTCACCCAAATAATCTGACTTTTCAAAAATAGCTTTTATGTCTAAAGATTTGTTTTTCTTTAGCTTCATTTTAAACTGTGAATTCTCCAAGGCATTGTATATCAGCAATTGGTCAGTCAATAATTTACCGGTTTTGGTAATTAATTTCACCACCTCATTTACTTGTAAAAGTGCAATCATCCCAACAATGGGATTCATCGTTCCAGCTTCTTCGCAACTGGGAACATCGGTGGCAATTTTAGGAAATGCATCACGTAAATTGCAACTGTAATTCCCTTCTTTATCCACCACATTAAACGTGGCTGCATAGCCGTCAAACTTATATAATGAACCGTAAACCAAAGGTTTTTTCGCAATTACGCAGGCGTCATTTATCAAATATTTTATGGGTAAACTGTCTGTGGTATCAACCACAATATCAAATGCTGAAATCAATGCTAAAATAGAATTTTTAGTCACCGGCTCATTGGTTGTTGTAACTTTGGTGAAAGGTGTTCTCTGTCTTATTTCATTGGCAAGAACCTCAACTTTTGGCTGATTCACCTCTTCCATTTTAAAAAAAACCTGACGGTGTAAATTTGAAATAGAAATCGTATCAAAATCCACTAAATGAAGTTCTCCAACACCGCCTGTTGCCAAATAAATAGCAACCGGACTTCCCAAACCGCCACAACCAATTACCAACACTTTTGCCTTTTGCAACAATGCTTGTCCGTCTTCACCAATTTCCCGCAAAGTGGTTTGACGCAAAAAAAAGGTTTCTTTATTGAAGTTCATTATGGATTTAAATTGATTGTATTTACAGAAAACAGTGAAATATTTAGTCGTTTATCTCTTTGTGCGCAGCCTTAAATTCTTCCGGTGTATTGATATTTCTGATGAATTCATCATCTACTTCAATAATTTCGATAGCTGAATTAATTAAAACTTTCCGCGGACAAGAATATCCCTGCGCTAAGTAATTAAGCAATAAACTATAACTTTTTGGTTCCCAAATAGTGATCAAAGGCTCTGGAAATTGACTATTTTTTCCTTTAATAGCAGTCGCAGCTTTCGACGGATTTCTGTGCTTCAGCAAAAGTTTGATCACTTCATCATTTACAAAAGGCAAATCGGTTGCCAAAACCAACCAGGCAACATCCGGATTTTCCTGAAGAGCGGAACAAATGGCACCAAACGGGCCCAAACCTACAAATTTATCGGTTATTTTATTTTCTATCCCAATTTCTTGTTCTTCTCTAATGGAAATGTAAGTTTTCAAATGTTGTTTTTCTAACAATTCAATTGCCACATCACGCTGATTTTTACCATAAAAATTTAGGGTTCCTTTATCAGTTCCCATTCTGGTGCTTTTTCCTCCGGCTAAAACCAGGCCTTGGATTGGCGCAATTTTTTCCTTGATTAAATTTTCAATGTGTTTTGAAATTTTGTCAATTTCAGAAATATGATAACACATTAAGTTTTCTATCTGCGGATTCTTTTCTTCCAAAAAATCGAAATATTTTGCATCATCCGTAAGTTTTATGATAAACTGAATATTGTTTAACTGGGCCAATCTTTTTAAAACAAAAGCTTCCTTGTCCTTGTCTAAAATCAAAATCTGTTTGGCGCCTTCAAAATGATTTCCATTGATAAACACCAGATCGTGTTGTGAAAACTGAATGCGTTGATTGAATTTATTGAGCTCGTTTTTTGCAGAAACAGCAAGTGTTCCCTCTGAATGAAAGGTAAAAGAATCAAATACACTTTGTTCAATATTTTCAGCATGTGATGCGTCTAAATACGCCAATTTATAAGATGCCAATCTTTTTGAAACCTGCTGAACTAAATCTGAAATTATATTGCATTTTGAGCCAACAATCGAAATTTCGTTTGGCGAAAAATTATCGTTGTCCCTTAATTTGAGTTTTGTATGTTTTTGATGTTTATTCATTATTTATATCACTTTTTCCTCCTGATTTTTTTACCAGCTTCACTTCTTTTATTACCATTTTTTGCGAAATGGATTTGCACATATCATAAACGGTTAATGCCGCAATAGTTGCGCCAGTTAATGCTTCCATTTCAACGCCGGTTTTTCCTTCCATGGTAACGGTGCACAAAATTTCTATATTTTCTTTATCTGTAATTTCAATATTGATATCAACGCCGTTAATTAATAAGGGATGACACATTGGAATTAGATCTGATGTTTTTTTAACAGCTTGAATACCGGCAATAACTGCTGTTTGAAAAACTGGACCTTTTTTGGTAATCAGTTCTTTATCTTCAAAATGCCCTATTATTTCTTCGCCTAAGAACATCCCAGCTTTGGCAATTGCCGCTCTATTGGTCACTTTTTTATCGCCAACATTGACCATTTTTGGCTGATTTTTTTTGTTGATATGTGAAAAGTTGTTCTCCATAAGAAAGAATGCTTGGCTGTGCCTGCCTGTCGTTAGCAGGTTTGCAATGACTGTTTACTATCGATATATAATTACAGGAAAAACTTCTCCTTTGGTAAAATTACTGCGATTATCTGGCAATTCCAAAAAAGCGTCAGCATCTGCTAAATTGGCCAAATCGCCTGACCCTTTTCCTGAAATGGGCCTTGCCCATAACTTACCGTCAATCTGATTTAATTTCACCTGCAAAAAATAAGTCATTTCAGGTTTAAAATAAAAATCTTCGCTTAAAATCGCCTGTTGTTTGTTTTCAAAATTTAATCCAACGGATTTATAATACCAAGGATAAAAATATTTTATGCAATTTACGAAAGTTGAAACCGGATTTCCAGGAAAAGCAAATATCACTTTATTGTTTATTTTGCCAAACCAAAATGGCTTGCCCGGGCGTTGTTTTACTTGATGAAAAAGTTTCTTTACACCCAATTGATCCAAAACTTCGGGAATAAAATCGAATTTTCCTTTGGAAACAGCACCGCTAAAAATAAGCACATCATAATTATTCAATAAGGATTCAATTTTGGCCAACAACACCTCTTTATCGTCCAAAATATGCAATGTTTCTGCTTTTATATGCAGTTTTTCCAACAAAGAAACCATAGTGAAAACATTGCTTCTCCTAATTTGGTGATTGGCCGGATTTCCGCCGACTTCAACCAATTCGTTTCCCGTTGAAACAATCATCACTTTTGGTTGTTTGGCAACATTTACCGTGGTTTTGCCAACTGTGGCAAAAATCCCAATTTCGGCAGGTGAAATGACAGTGTTTTCTTTTAACAGCAAATCGCCTTGTTTTTTGTCAGTTCCTTTTAAATGAATATTTTGAAAGTTTTTTACGGCTTCTAAATTTACTTTGGCAATTCCGTTTTCAATGGTCAAAAGCTCATATTGAATTAAAACATCAGTATTTTTCGGCAATACTGCGCCAGTCATCGCCTCCAAACAATTGGCTTGATTTTGAAGTGTTAATTGCTCGCCTCCCGCAGCCTGAATTCCTTCTATTTTAAACGTACGCTGTCCTTTATTAAAGGCTTCAGATGAGATGGCAATTCCGTCCATACTGACCCGATCAAAAGGCGGAAAATCACGATCGGCAAAAATATTTTCTTTTAAAACGCGGCCTAAAGTATTTAAAAAATCAACCTCCTCAATTCCAAAATTTTCGGAATTATTTACTACAATTTCTACTGCTTCTTTTACTTTAACTAAGTCCATAAATGTATAATTCTATATTTTATTAATAGCGCGAAAGAAAGAGTCCAATTTATCAACATCCAGAAACCCATTTGTTCTTACTCCGCTGCATAAATCTAATCCATAAGGATTTACTTCTTTAATCGCCTGAAACGCATTTTCATGACTTATTCCTCCCGCTAAAAAAACGGGAACATTCACCTTATTTACAATTTCTTTACTGATTTCCCAATTATGGACTCTTCCTGTTCCTCCTAGCTCTTTTGTGGTTAAATTTGGATTTCCGCTGTCTAATAAAATTGCATCAACAAACTTTGATACTTCAATGGCTTCATTAATGGTTATTTCATTTAAAACATGTAAAACTTGCACAATTTTTACATTTGGCAATGCTTCTTTAATTTGTAAATAAGAACCTTGAGTTAGCACATCAACAATTTGGATGGTTGTTGTGTGTACCTTTAAATAATGTTGAATTATTTTTTCTGCCCTAGTTTCGCTAGTCAGTAAAAAGGAATCGATATGTTTTGGTGTGAAAGCGGCAATTTCTGCAATTAAATTATCACTAATTATTCCGGGGCCACTTGGCATATTACCCACTAAACCCAATGCATTAGCGCCTGCGTTTATAGCTAATTTAGCCTCTTCTATGCTGCTAATACAGCAAATTTTAATATGTGCTTGTTTCATTTAACCACCAATTGTAGACATACTTTCTGAAACAGCGTTTCCTCGGGCAGCTTCAGCAATAAATCCGTTCTCTGGTTTATGATGAACAGTGTCAATAAATAGTTTTTTTAGTTGGTCATCGCTGGCACCATTTCTTATAAAATCACGAACGTTAAAAACGCCGCCATCAAACAAACAATTTTTAAATAAACCAGTGGATGTAATGCGAATTCGGTCGCAATCGCTGCATATAGTGCGTGTAAACGCAGGGATAATCCCGAAAGTTCCTTGGTAATTTGGAATGCGATAATTTACGGATGTAGAAGATTTTTTGGATAAAATAGGATCAATATCCGTATATTGACTTTTTATATGATCCAGTATTTTTTTAAAATTCCAAACTTCTGAAATAGCTCTTTGCCCTTTTCCGTTAAAAGGCATTTCTTCTATAAAACGAACGGCAATATCCTTATTTTTGGTAAGTTCAATAAAATCGATAATTTCATCGGTATTTACACCCGACTGTACAACGACATTTAATTTTAATTTTAAACTGCTTTTTTCCAACTTTTCAAAAGTGTCATAGACACTGTCAAAAACATCTCGCCTTGTAATTTTTGCAAATTTTTCCTTCTGAAGGCTGTCCAAACTCAAATTAATGGCATTTATTTTATATGCTTCTAATTTATCGATATGATTTGAAATTAAAGCGCCGTTTGTGGTAATGTTAATTTCCTCAAGCTTGTCGTTAAAAGAAAGTGATTCCAAAAAATTTATAAAATCTTTTCTCACAAAAGGTTCTCCGCCAGTTAAACGCACTTTATTAACGCCCAATTCAGAAAGTACACGAGTAATTCGGTACATTTCTTTATAAGAAAGGAGCTCTGTTCTGTCTACAATATCAATTCCTTGAGCAGGCATGCAATATTGGCAACGCAAATTGCAACGGTCAGTAATTGCCAATCGCAAATAGGTAATTTTTCTTCCGAATTTGTCTAATAATTCCATTAATTCAAGGTGATTTTATTTCTTCCCAATGTTACTATTTTGTCTTTTTCCAGTTTTCCCAAAACCCTTGATATGGCTTCCCGAGATACTTTTAAATCGCGTGCAATGTCAAAATGCTTTTTACTTATTGTGTTTTTATTGCTTATTAAACCGGTATATTCCAAATATTTTTTCAACCTAAACTCTAAATTTTCAAACGCGATATCATTAATTTTTTCAATTAAATAAGCCGTTTGCTGTTGATTTAATTTAAAATAAAAAGAACGCCATGTGCTATATTTTAAAAACCACGAAATTACAACTTTCGACGGAATTGCAATGTACATAACGTTACTTTCGGTTTTAAGCCTAATGTCACTTTTTATGTTTTCTATTGCATAAGTCACAGCCGTTGCACTGGTTTGTTTTTCGGATAAATAATGCAAAAAAAATCCGTTTCCTTTTCCATCACGTCGCATTACTTTAACAATTCCAGAAATAATTAAGGGGATAAACTCGATATCCGTCCTAACATCCAATATTATTTTATCGGCCTCAACAGATTTTAAAATACCATTATTGCAAATTTCAGTTCGTAAATTTTCCTCGAATATTCCTAAAAAATTAGCTGCAACAATGTCATGTATTTTCATCTTTCCGACTTAATTAGGTAATTTATCTTTAAACAATCCGTAAAAAAATGCACCCAAAGTTGCGCCAAAAATAACCACCAAAATGGAAGCAACACCTTTTCCTAATAAAACAAACATGGGACCAGGACAAGCACCAGCCAATGCCCAGCCCAATCCAAACAGAATTCCGCCAAAAAGGTTACGGGACAACCCCTCATTTTTAGGGGTAACATGTATTTCTTCGCCCTTAAAGGTTCTAACCATCTTTTTCTTAAATAAAAACATGCTTATCATTCCAAGCATTATCGCAGAACCAATAATTCCATACATATGAAACGACTGAAACTTAAACATTTCGTATATTCTGTACCATGAAATTATTTCGGCTTTGCTCATTACAATTCCAAAAAGAATGCCTACTAAAAAAAATTTAATATATTTCATCGCCTAAAATATTAAGGGAATAATTAACCAAGTCATCACCAAACCCCCTATAAAAAAGCCAATTACCGCGATTAATGAGGGAAGTTCCAAATTACTCAAACCAACAATGGCGTGGCCAGATGTGCAACCACCAGCCCAACGTGCACCAAAACCCACCAAAAAACCAGCGATGATTAAAATTGAAAAACCTTTTAAAGAAAACATGGTTTCAATACTAAATATTTCATCGGGCAAATAGGTTTGGCCAGCATTTACAATGCCAATATCGGCTAAATCTTGTACTGTTTGCGGACTTATGGCAACTGCATCGGTAGCGGTCATATAATTTGAGGCTATAAACCCGCCAGCGATGGCACCAGCAATAAAAATTAAATTCCAAAGATTCTCTCTCCAGTCAATTTTAAAATAGTTGACAAATTTTCCAGCTCCGCCAATAGAACAAAATGTTTCTAGATTTGATGACACCCCAAATCGTTCACCAAAATAATAAAGTAAAAACATGATAAACGAAATAACAGGACCGGCAACATACCATTCCCAAGGCTTCATAATAAAATCCATAATTACCTATTTAAAACCATCAAAATTATCTTAAAAATTAAATTGTTTTGTGATTGTCATCACGCAACTTAAAATTCAAGTATTTCAATCTTATTTCTGTGCAACTTTATTTTTCCTTCGTTTTCCAGTTGTTTTAGTAATCGTGAAATTACAACGCGAGAAGTATGCATATCATATGCAATGTCTTGGTGTGTAGTGTTTAATGAGGTTTCTCGCATAATTTGAGCTTTATCAGTCAAATATTTATAAAGACGCTCGCTCATATTCATAAAAGCCAAGCTATCGATAGTTTCCATCATTTCATTTAGACGAATATTGTAGCTGTCAATTACAAAACTTCTCCAGGATTTATATTTCACCATCCATTCATCTAATTTTTCTTTAGGCAGAAAAATAATTTCAGATTCTTTTTCGGCCATTGCTCTAATACCACATTTCCCATTTGTGAGTGCACTTGCAAAAGAACTGGCACAAGTATCACCACGTTCTAAAAAGTATAGCAATATCTCATCTCCATTTTTATCTTCCCTCACAATCTTAATGGCTCCTTCCAACAATAAAGGAATGCCTTTCATTTTATCGCCTAAATCAACCAATACTTCATTTTCGCGTAACTTTTTATAAACGCCCACATGAACTATTTCATCAAGCAATTCTTTTTCAAACACAAATGAAAAATATTTTTCGAGCTTTTCTCTCATCTTTCTATATAATTTAAAATTTTTAACGTAGCTCCTGTTTTATCGACTACATATTTTTTGGCTCTTTTTCCCGCTTCTGTCCGCATTTCATCTAACTGAAAAAATTCTCCTAAATGCAAAGATAATTTATTAGAATTATCTACAACAAAACAAGCCTTACTTTTCACTAAATCAACTGCTTCATTAAATTTATGATAATTTGGCCCAATAATTATTGGAATGCCAAAAGTTGCCGGTTCCAAAACGTTGTGAACTCCTGTTTTTGTAAACCCACCACCAACATATGCAATTGTGGCATAACTGTAAATTTTAGTCAAAAGTCCAACGGTATCAATGATAAAAACCTGATACTCGGAAAGATTTTTAGCGCCTTGAGCCGAGTCAAATGACTTTTCTGAAAATAAAACTACTTTTTTTGAAATGCTGTTTTTAAGATCGACAATGTCTTTTGGATTGATATTGTGTGGGGCAATTATAAATTTTTCGTTTTCCGAAGCCTTGTTGTTGATATAATCTACCAACATCATTTCATCCTCTTTCCAAGTGCTTCCAGAAACAAGGGTGTATTTATTGTCGATAAATTCTTCAATAAAAGCCAGTTTGTTGTTTTGTTGTGTAATTTGATAAACACGGTCGAAACGCGTGTCGCCACTAACAATTACATTGTTAAAATTGATACTGCTTAACAATTGTTTTGAATTTTCATCCTGCACAAAAAAATGTGAAAAAGCTGTCAGCGAGTTGCGCATCCAACTGCCGTACCATTTAAAAAAGGACTGATTTTCCCTAAATATACTGGAAATTAGTAAGGTTTCAATATTTCTTATTTTAAGGTGTTTTAACAGATTTGGCCAAAATTCATATTTCACAAAAATGGCTAGGCTCGGATGTACAATTTCAAGGAATTTTTTTGCATTATTGGCCGAATCTAAAGGCAAATAACAAACTACATCAGCATATTCATAATTTTTACGCACTTCATATCCCGACGGTGAAAAGAAAGACAGCACTATCTTTTTATTCGGAAATTTGAGTTTTAACTTTTCAGTAATTGGCCTTCCTTGCTCAAATTCGCCCAAAGAAGCACAGTGCATCCATATTACTTCATCGGTTTTTGCAATTTCTTGTTGTAATTTGGTAAAAGTTTGTTCTCTTCCATCAATAAAAAGTTTAATTTTTTTATTGAAAAAAGCCGTTATTTTTAAAGCAAAACCGGCTAACAAAATAAGTATATTGTATAAAAAGTACATAAGCGCAAATGTAGTAAATAGCGCATAAAAAAACGCTCAAACTTTAAAGTTTGAGCGTTTAAAATATTTTAACTCTATATGTTATGCGTCGATTGGATCGATAGAAACAAAAGATTTATTGTCTTTTCTTTTTGTGAATTTTACCAAACCGTCCACTCTAGCGTGTAAAGTATGATCTTTTCCCATATATACGTTATCACCAGGATGGTGTTGAGTTCCTCTTTGACGAACAATAATGTTCCCTGCAATTGCAGCTTGTCCACCAAATATTTTTACTCCTAGTCGTTTCGATTCCGATTCCCTACCGTTCTTCGAACTACCTACTCCTTTTTTATGTGCCATGACCTTATGGTTTTAAAATTTTGGTTCTTATTTAGTTAATGCTTCAATTAATTCCGCTTTCTTTAAAGAAGTGTATCCTTCAATACCTTTTTCTTTTGCCAAAGCTTTTAATTCAACAACAGTCATTGATTCAAAATCAACAGCAACAGTTTCTTTTACTGCTTCAACTTTTGCTTTAGGGGCTTCTTTTGATGCCTCAACTTTAGCTTTAGGAACTTCTTTTTTAACAGCGGCTTTTTTTGTTGCGCCACTGGCAAAAATACCTTCAACTTGAATTTCAGTTAAAGCTTGGCGATGACCATTCTTTTTTCTGAATCCTTTTCTGCGTTTCTTTTTGAAAACGATTACTTTATCACCTTGAAGATGACCTAAAATTTTGGCCGTTACTTCGGCTCCATCTATAGCTGGGGCGCCAACTGTTATTGTACCATTATCGCCTACTAAAAGAACTTTATCAAAGGAAACACTTGCTCCTTCTGCTTCTTGTAAACGGTGTACGTAAACTTTTTGGTCTTTTGCTACTTTAAACTGCTGCCCTGCTATCTCTACAATTGCGTACATAAGCTTTGTTTTTATTCGCTTTATTAATTAAATTGATTGCCTTTTCTACTTAGGCGGGTGCAAATATATGTCTTTTTTCTTATTTCTGCAAAACAAATTTGAAGCAAATAAATCACTCACTTTTAGCCTCTTAAATTATATTATTAAAATTAAAGGATAATTTCTAAAATAGCAAAAAATCAACAAAAGAATATTTTGAGCCTGCCTGCCTTTTTGGTGGGTGTTCCCCCGCCAACTGGCGGGGTCGTGCTTTTCACTGTAATCCGTCCTTGCGAGCGGAGTGTGGCAATCTGTTGAACATATTTTCTCATAACTCGCAAAGCCGGGATTTACGTTTCAATCACTAACACATTTAATGAATAATTAAAAATGAATAATATAACTATGGCTTCAAACCTAACTGGTTTTGCATTGATAAATTTACCTATAATTTCTTAAATTTTACTTGCTTTTTATTATAGAATACCCGACAAAGTTTAATAAAGAATATGAATTATTTCAGATTGACAATTAATTTTCTTCATTTTCAAAAAATAAATCATTAAATTTGAAATTCAATAAGCTATGAAATATCCACAAAATGAATTCACTATTTCCGCTTCTAAATTGTAACATCTATATAACAAATGCGTCAAATACGCGACATTAATTAAATTAAACCATTAATACCTATGAGAAAAATTATCTATTTAAGCTCTTTAGCGCTTTTTTTAAGCGCTAATATGTTTGCCCAAAAAGTAGCATTTGAAGAGTATGAATTAAGTAACGGTTTGCACGTTATTTTACACAAAGACAATTCTGCACCTATTATTAGCACCTCTGTGATGTACCACGTTGGCGCCAAAGATGAAGTGGCTGGACGTACAGGATTCGCACACTTTTTTGAACATTTGTTGTTTGAAGGAACAGAAAATATTCCCAAAGGCGAATTTTTTAAAATTGTATCAGCCAATGGCGGTACAAATAATGCGAATACAACACAAGACCGCACCTTTTATTATGAAACATTTCCATCAAATAATTTGGAATTGGGATTGTGGTTAGAATCTGAACGTATGTTGCACCCGGTGATTAACCAAGTTGGCGTTGATACACAAAACGAAGTGATAAAAGAAGAAAAACGCGCCAGAATCGACAATGCCCCTTATGGGAAAATTATGTATCGCACTGGAATTAATCAGCATATCTTTAAAAATCATCCATATAAAAATTCAGTAATCGGAAGCATGGAAGATTTAGATGCCGCCAAATTGCAAGAGTTTTTAGATTTTCATAAAAAATTCTACGCACCTAACAATGCTGTTTTAGTGGTAGCCGGCGATTTTGAAACGGAAGCCACAAAAAAAATGATTGAAGATTATTTTGGGGATATCCCAAAAGGAGAAAAAGTTGAAAGAGTAACTGCTAAAGAAGATCCAATTACAGTAAGCACTAAGGTTACTGAATACGATGCAAACATTCAAATTCCCGTTAAACTGTTTATTTACAGAACGCCATCAAATAAAGACAAAGATTCTTATACTTTAGATATGGTTTCTTCTATTTTAACCAGCGGAAAAAGTGCCAGATTATACAAGTCATTGGTTGAAGAGAAAAAAGCTTTACAGGTTTTGGCATTTAATGATTCACAAGAAGATTATGGAGTCTATATTATGGGCGCGCTGCCAATGGGCACAACTACTTTAGATGATTTGGGCGCTGAAATGGATGCTGAAATCACCAAACTTCAAACTGAATTAATCTCAGAAAAAGAATTTCAGAAATTACAAAATCAATTTGAAAACAATTTTGTGAATTCAAACTCCGGAGTGCAAAATATTGCAAATACTTTAGCGGCAAACTACATGTTGAAAGGCAATACAAACTTAATTAACGACGAAATCAACATTTATCGCTCCATAACTAGAGAAGACATTAAACGTGTGGCAAATGAGTTTTTGAACAAAAATAGTCGTGTCGAAATGGATTATCTAAAAAAGGAAATTGAATAATACTAAAGATGAAAATAATATGAGAACCAAAATAACAACTTTAATTGCATTATTTCTTATTTCTTTAGGAGTAAACGCACAAATAGACAGGTCACAACAACCAAAAGCAGGGCCTGCACCTACCATAAATTTAGGCAAACCCCAAACTTTTGAACTAAAAAACGGGTTAAAAGTGATGGTGGTTGAAAATCATAAATTACCAAAAGTTTCCGCAACTTTAATTTTAGACAACGGCCCTATTTTTGAAGGAGAAAAAGCCGGTTTAACAAGTATTGCAGGAGGAATGATGGGAAATGGAACTAAAACAATGTCAAAAGACGCCTTTAATGAAGAAATTGATTTTTTAGGCGCTAACTTAAATATTGGCAGCCAAAGTGCCAGCTTTAATACCTTATCTAAATTTTTCCCAAGAATTTTGGAATTAACTGCTGATGCTGTTCAAAATCCACTATTTACACAGGAAGAATTTGAAAAAGAACAAGCAAAACTTCTTGAAAGTATTAAATCGGGCGAAAATAGCGTGGCAGCTATTGCTTCGAAATCACAAAGTGCTTTGGTTTACGGAAAAAATCATCCTTATGGAGAATTTGAAACAGAAACTACTGCCAAAAATGTAACATTGGCCGATGTTCAAAATTTTTACGCCACCTATTTTAAACCAAACAATGCTTATTTGGTAATTGTGGGTGATGTTTCTTTTAAAGATGTGAAAGCTCAGGTAACAAAACATTTCAACAATTGGAAAAAAGGAACAATTCCTGCTTATGAAATGCCTAAAGTGGCTAATGTTGCCAAAACTGAAATTAACTTTATTGACATGCCAAATGCCGTGCAATCTGATATTGCTGTCATTAATACCGTAGATTTAAAAATGAGCAATCCCGATTATTTTGCGGCTTTATTGGCCAATAAAATATTCGGTGGTGGCGGTGAAGGTCGTTTATTCTTAAATTTACGCGAAGACAAAGGCTATACTTACGGCGCTTATTCCAGAATTGGAAACGATGAAAGAACCTCGGCAACCTTTAAGTCGGCTGCTTCTGTAAGAAATGTGGTGACAGACAGTTCTGTGGTTGAATTTATGAAAGAAATCAAAACTTTTAGAGACACCAAAGTAACTGATGAAGAATTGAAAAATGCAAAAGCCGCTTATATAGGAAGCTTTGTAATGGCGCTTGAAAACCCTTCAACTGTTGCTAGTTATGCCCTAAACATTGTCACTAAAAAATTGCCTGAAAATTTCTACCAAACCTATCTGCAAAAAATAAATGCAGTAACGGTTGATGATGTTCAACGCGTTGCCCAAAAATATTTTAGTGAAGACAATGCTAGAATTGTAATTGTTGGTAAAGCCTTGGATGTTTTACCTAATCTTGAAAAATTACCTTATGCCGTCAATTATTTTGATAAGGAATCAAATGCCACTTCAAAACCAGAGATGTCAAAACCTCTTCCAAAGGGCGTAACCAAATTAACAGTTTTGGATAATTTCTTTAATGCTATTGGTGGAGCCGATAAGGTAAAAGCCTTAAAAAGCACTTTGGCTTCCTATGAGGCAAACGCGATGGGAAGCGTGATTGTATCCACAGAAAAAAGAACATCAGAAAAATATGCCAATGAAACAAGCATGGGCGGAAATGTAGTGGCTAAAATTGTGATGACCAAAGAAGGTGTTTTTATGAACAAACAACCATTGCCTCCACAAATGGCTGGTGAAATGACTTACACTTTAGGTACCTTTTTGGAAATGGGATTGCTAAACAACGAAAACTCTAAGCTTACGGGTATCGAAATGGTTGACGGAAAAGATGCTTATGTAATTTCAACAAAAGGCGAAATTGTTTCATCGTCTGTTTATTTTGATGTTGCAAGCGGATTAAAGGTTAAGGAACTACAAGTAATTACTATGCAAGGCCAAACCCAAAATCAGGAAGCAACTTTCAGCAATTACCAAGAATTTAACGGAATTAAATTTCCAGGCACAAAAACAGGAAGTTTAGGACCTCAAACAGTTGAATTTAAATTAATTGACGCAAAAGTAAATGAAGGCGTATCTGAGACCGATTTTCAATAGATAAATTTTTAATTTGATTTTAAAAACGGCTCGAGAAATTGAGTCGTTTTTTATTTGGCTTTATTTGCCAAATAGACACCTGCTAAAATCACAAAACCTGAAAAGAATTGCAAAAATGAAATTTTCTCTCCATCCAAAATCCCCCAAGTAATGGCAACAACAGGAATTAAATAGGTTACAGAAGATGAAAATACTGGCGTTGATAATTGAATTAGACGGTTGAACATGATAGTTGCGACACCAGTTCCAACCACCGCTAATATTGATACATAAACCAATGAAGATGCCGTAACTTCATTTATTTCAATAGTTTGAAAAAAGTCAGATATCCATAATACCATCAATGTAGGTGCAATTAAAAATACAAAAACTCCTACGGTGATACTTAAGGCGTCTAAGTCATGTAAATATTTCTTGATGAGATTTACATTAAAGGCATAACCAACGGAAGCGATAATCACAAATCCCATATACAAATATTCAGGCTCTTGATTAATTTTAGTGCCCTCTAAAATGAGAATTGCAGTTCCAACAAACCCAATTAAAACACCTATAAAATGTCTCCGTTTAAATGAAAATCCAAATACCATTGCCCCAAAAATTAAGGTGTTTAAGGGGGTTAAAGCATTTAAAATGGAAGCAATTGAGCTGTCAATTTTTTGAAGTGCAAAAGAAAATAAAAATACTGGGAAAAAGGAGCCCAACATTGCATTTAGGGCTAAATATTTCCAATGTCGCTTTTCTATTCTAAGCAATCGGCCAAACCCTATAAGCAATAAAAAAATTGCGGTAATTAAAATTCTCAATGCGCCAACTTGGATTGGTGTCAATCCAATCAAAGCTTTTTTCATTAAAATAAAGGAACTTCCCCAAATTAATGAAAGAATTATTAAGTAAATCCATCGTAATTTCCTGTTTCCCATTTAATAAATAAAACACAAAAATCGCATAATTAATCGAATTTAAATTTATTAGTTTTAACTTAGCAACACCAATTTAAAGAAAAGAATTATGAAAAAAGCAATGTATATTCTATCAATTGCGCTTGTATTATTTTCCTGTAATGATGCAAAAAAAGAAGTTTCCGTAGAAAAGTCAGCGGTTAAAAAACAAGAAGTTGCCGCCAATTATAAAACCATAGAAGTTGAAATTGAAGGAATGACTTGTGAGATTGGTTGTGCCAGAACAATTGAGTCTAAATTATCTAAAACTAAAGGTGTTACCTACTCAAAAGTAAGTTTTGAAGACAAATTAGGGCAATTTACTTATGATGAAAATAAAATAAGCCAGGAAGATATCGCCAAAAAGATAGCTAAAATTGGCGGAGGCGCTTTATATAAGGCAACTAAAATCACTGAAATTGAAGAAATTAAAGTAAATCAAGCAAATAAATAATATTTTTTTTTATTATTAACAAATTTGTTGTTAATTTGCACTAACAATAAAAATCATATCAAAAAATGAAACAATTTAAATTTTTTATAGCAATTGCACTTTTTGTAAGCGTTTTTGCTGTTTCTTGTAAAGAAACACCTAAAGAAGAAGTACCTGCAGTAGAAGTAACTGTAGAAGAAGAAGCTCCAGCTGTAGAAGTTGAAGTAGCTGTTGACAGTACTGCTGTTACAGTTGAAGAAACTCCAGCTGAGTAATACTTTTTTCTTTTAAGAAACCAAAAGCTTCAGACTACTGAAGCTTTTTTTATGCCCTTTGTTTTCTTAAAGAGTCATATAAAAATAACAAACCCATAAAATATAGCAAACCTATCAATTGGTGGCTTACACCAAAAAATAACGGAATTTTACCTTCAACATTTAAAACGGTCAAAATTCCCAATACAATTTGAAGCCAAACTAAAATCAAGGTGCTGTTTAGCCATTTTTTAGAAGATTCCTCTATCTTTTTCCTTAATTTAAAAAACAGATAAATAGTTGCTGCAACCAATATATAAGCAAGCATTCTGTGGGTAAATTGTATTAATGCCGGCGCAAAGAGATATGAGTCGTAATTAATCATATTGTGCCAATCCCAATTTGCTGAATTCAACAAAACACTTGGGACAAATTCCCCATTCATATCGGGCCAAGAGGGATAATACAATCCTGCTCTCATTCCTGCCATAACACCTGCAACAATCATTTGTACAAATGCGACACCTATAACATAAGAAACAATTTTTTTTGAAGGAATTAATTCCTTACTTCCAAGTAAATAAACATCCGAAACAGTTTTAACCATCGCCCATATCACCAATACAGCCAGTGTAAAATGGATTGTTAATTTATAAGCGTTAACCCAAGGTCTGTTTACCAAGCCACTCTGAACCATAATCCAACCCGCAGAAGCAGTTAAAATAGTCAACAAAATAACAATGCCCAATCGCTTAATCAAGTAAAAATCCATTTGCTTTTTAATGACAAAAATTACAAAAGGAATTAAAAAAATAAACCCGAGCGAACGCACCCAAAGCCGATGAAAATACTCCCAGAAATAAATAAATTTAAACTCTTGTATCGTAAATGTTGAATTAATTTTATGGAATTGTGGTGTTTCTTTATAAAGCTCAAATTCATTTACCCAATCTGTATCGTTTAAAGGCGGAATAACTCCGGTAATAATATCCCATTTTGTGATAGAAAGTCCAGACCCCGTTAGGCGTGTGATGCCGCCAATCACAACTTGGCCAATTAACATCATCAAACCAATAAGAAGCCAAATTCTTATTGTTTTTGTATATCTAAATTTTTTGGTTGTCACTCTTTCCATTCCAATGTTTCAATTAAATGAATAATATCTTTTTCAACATATTTTATTGCGGGCACGATAGAATCGTAGTTTGGTCGTGTATAAAAATATAAGGCTCCTGAAAGCACGTGTTTCACGCTGTCGGTTGCTCTAAATTGTATGTTTGTGGCGACACTTCCTTCAATATTATACAGTTTCGCAAAAACTCTTTTTTCAAGGTTTTCATAGGGAACTGCGTTAATGGCATCGGCTTTTATGGTATGTTCAAACGTTAATTTTTCAACTTCCTTCAAAATTTGATCTAAATCAGTATTTACAGGCCTATAAGTTAGGTGAATTGTAGCTTTTAACTGTGGATATTCAATGCTAGTCCAATACTTGTTTTTGAAGTCGATTTTAGTGAAATTCGATATTTCAAAAGTGAACGGGCCGCTAGATTCAATCTTTTTATATGTTGCTTCTGGATATTGAAGCTTTAAGTAAGGCGCAGGTTTTGGTAACGTTTCTTTTTTGCAGGAAGCCAATATAAGTGCTAAAAAAATTATTGTGCAAAGATTTCTCATTTACTATTTTTCAAATGCTCGGTCAATTGTAAGCTTTACCTGTTTTATTCTTTTTTTATCCATGATTTCTACTTTAAATGAATACTCAAAAAAGGTAATGGTTTCTTTCTTTCTAGGGAATCTTCCGTGAATTTCTAGGATAAATCCGGCCAATGTTTCAGATTCCCCTTTATTTTCCTCAAATAAATAGGCATCTTCTAATTCTAAAATTTTATAAAAGTCTTTTAAATTAATTTTCCCGTCAAATAAAAAATTATTTTCATCAATCTTCGAATAAGGTACATCATCGTGGTCATACTCATCGCTAATGTCACCAACAATTTCTTCAATTACATCTTCTAGCGTAACAATACCGCAGGTCCCTCCATATTCATCAACAACAATGGCCAAATGATTTTTCTTTTCCTGGAATTCTTTCAGCAAATCATCCAGTTTTTTATTTTCAGGAACAAAATAAGGATCTCTAATGAGTTTTTGCCACTCAAAGTTTTTGACATCTATATATGGCAATAAATCCTTGGCATACAAAACGCCGATTATTTCATCAATATTTTCATCATAAACAGGATTTCTTGAAAATCCTTCATTCACAATTTTCGCAACAACATTTTCATAAGATTCTTCCTTTGAAAGCGCAAAAATATCAATACGTGGCGTCATGATTTGTCCGGTTTCCGTATTGCCGAAACTTACGATTCCACGCAATATCTTTTGATCGTCTTCGGTAGTGGTTTCGTTGGAGGTAAGTCCAAGCGCCTGAGATAATTTTTCAACCGACAAACTCGATTTTTGTTTTCCTAAATTATTTTCAATAATATTGGTCAAACCCAACAAAGGGATACTAATAAATGAAAGCAACGACATCAAAGCTTTAAGAGGATAAACCATAATTATCGCAAACTTCATAGAATTTCTTGAGGCATATAATTTAGGTAAAACTTCTCCAAAAAGTAAAATTAAGAAAGTAATTAAAACAACTTCAATTAAAAATTTTAATAAACCCGAAGCGATTTTGGCAAACAAAAAATCGCCTATATAAGCAAAAATCAACACAACTAGAATGTTAATGAAATTGTTTGAAACTAAAATAGTGGCCAACAATCTTTTTGGCTCCTCAAGCAATGAAACAACTGCTTTTTCCTTGCTTGATTTTGATTCGGCAGCTCTATTTAAATCCGTTTGGGAAAGTGAAAAAAAAGCGACTTCAGCGCCAGAAATTAAGGCAGAAAGCATGAGTAGTAAAAAAAGTAAAGAAACACTCAGCGCTTTTGATAATACTTCGGCTGATAAAAGAATAGATAAAATCGTGGGTTCAGGATCCAACTTAAAAACAATTTAATTAAACTTTAGAATGGTAAATCATCCTCTTCTTGTTCACTTTTGGCGCTACTTTGTGCAGGCTCCTCTGGTTTTGCATCCATTTGTGGAGATGGTGCATTCAATTCTTTTTTGGTGGTTAAAAAGGTCATATCAACCACATGAATTTCTGTAGTATATCTTTTTACTCCATCTTCACCTTCCCATTGCCTTGTTTTTATACGCCCTTCAACATATACTTTATCACCTTTAGTTAAATATTTTTCGCAAATTTCAGCCAATTTGTTCCTAACTACAATATTATGCCATTCTGTAGTGGTAACTTTTTCTCCAGTTTGTTTGTTTGTATAGGTTTCATTTGTCGCAATTGGGAACCTCCCAATAGCGTTTCCTCCCTCAAAATAATGCATTTTCACCTCATCACCTAAATGCCCTATCAGTATTACTTTATTTATTGTCCCAGCCATTTTTTTAATTATCAATTAAGTAACAAAAGTACTAAAAAATTTAGTCGAATTTATACCGATTTAAAAAATTATCAATCAATGCCGATACAGGATATTTTTTTATGTCTTTCCAAGGGGTTGAAAAACGGCCTGATTCTTTGGTGGTTACCACCCAAAATTTAGTATGAATGTGTTGGTGCGTTAATTTATGCATAAGCACCTCTTTGTCAAAAAGCTTAACTTTAGCCGATAAACCATAAAATAATTCTTTAAATATGGGGTGTTCCATAAGCGATTCAATGCCAATAACATCATCTGATTCTATCAAGGGAAACTCATAAAGATTTTGCCATATTCCAGCTTTCCGTTTCACAATTTTCGTTTTATCGTCGCTTGAATGAATTACCAAATAATTAAAATGTCTTATTTTAATTTTGCCGTTCTTTTCTTTTACAGGCAAGTCTTTAACACAATTTTTGGACAAGGCGAAACAACTGTTGTTTAATGGACAAATCTCACAGTGAGGATTTTTGGGTTTGCACATCAGGGCACCAAATTCCATCAAAGCTTGGTTGTGAGTACCGGGATCTTTTTCATCAATTAACTGCTGGGCCAATTGTTTAAATTTTTTAATGCCTGCGGAAGAATTTATGTTGGTATCAACTCCAAAATATCTAGCCAAAACACGGTAAACATTCCCATCAACTACCGCAGTTGGTTCATTAAAACAAATTGATGCAATTGCAGAGGCTGTATAATCACCAACACCTTTAAGCTTCATGAGCTCGTTAAAGGTAGTAGGGAAATTCCCATTTAGTTCATCTACAATATATTTTGCTGAAAAATGCAAGTTTCTTGCACGGGAATAATATCCCAAACCTTGCCAAAGTTTTAGCACTTGCTCTTCCGATGCAGCCGCCAAATCAAAAACAGTCGGAAATTTTTTAATAAACTGGAAATAATACGTCATTCCTTGGTCAACACGTGTTTGCTGCAAAATAATTTCCGAAAGCCAAACTGTGTAGGGATTGTTTGACTCACGCCAAGGCAGATTTCTTTTGTTATTTAAATACCAGTATATTAATTGTTTAGAGAAAATCATTTCATTTTTATAAAATGCAATGATACATCTTTTAATTAATTAAATTTTAATGAATTAACTTTTTGAATTTCATTATTATATCATATATTTGCCGTCTTAATTATTATAATAACATATAACCCATATTAAAAATGACGAAAGCAGAAATCGTATCAAATATTGCAGACAAATCTGGAATAGAAAAGGCAGATGTTTTAGCAACTGTTGAAGCGTTCATGGAAGAGGTAAAGAATTCCTTAGAAAAAGGAGAAAATGTTTATTTAAGAGGTTTTGGTAGTTTTATCATTAAAACTAGAGCCGAAAAAACTGGAAGAAACATTTCAAAAAACACCACAATTAAAATTCCGGCACACAACATCCCATCATTTAAGCCAGCAAAAGTGTTTGTAGAGGCAGTAAAAAGTAAAGTTACCGTATAACCAACTTCAAAGTAGGTTAAAAATATTTATTAATTAAACAACAACTTTTGATTATGCCAAGTGGTAAAAAAAGAAAAAGAGCGAAGATTTCGACTCATAAACGTAAAAAAAGAGCAAGAGCAAACAGACATAAAAAGAAAAAGTAAGCGCTGCTTACTTTTTCTTTTCAATTTTAAAAGTTCATTGAAATAAATATTTGCATAAACTGCAAATATTGTTGGGTATAATACCCTGTATAACTTAATATAAATCGTTTAAATAATTATTTATTTGAACACAAAACAATTCAGAGTGAAAACAGAATTAATAATTAGGTCAAACTTCTCTGATATTGATTTTGCCTTATTGAAAGATGGTAGATTAACAGCACTAAACAACGAATCCAATAGCAATAAATTCTCCGTAGGAGATATTTTTTTAGCTAGAATTGGCAAAGTGCTATCTGGTTTAAATGCCTCATTTGTAAATGTAGGTTATGAAAAAGATGGTTTTTTGCATTATCACGATTTAGGCGCACAAATGCTATCATTAAATAAATTTATAAAAGGTATCACTACAGGTAAAATAAAAGATTTCACTTTAAAGAATTTTCAACTGGAAAAGGATATCGACAAAAACGGAAGTATTGTTGATGTTCTAAAAACAGGTCAAAATTTATTAGTACAAATTGTAAAAGAACCCATATCTACCAAAGGTCCGCGAATGAGCTCAGAGATTTCTATTGCGGGTAGATATTTGGTATTGGTTCCTTTTTCTGATAGGGTTTCAGTTTCTCAAAAAATAAATGATCCCGAGGAAAAAGAACGATTAAAAAGACTAATCAAAAGCATTAAACCTAAAGGTTTTGGCGTAATTATCAGAACTGTAGCTGAAAATAAAAAAGTTGCAGAATTGGATAAAGATCTTCAAAACTCTTTAGAACGGTGGATTGCCATGTGTAAACAAATTATTACGGTAAAAGCACAGCAAGCTCCCGTTAAAGTTTTAAGTGAATTAAATAGAGCCTCCTCAATTTTAAGAGATTTGTTTAATGATTCGTTTACAAGTATTGTAACAAATGACGAAATTCTATATTTAGAAATTAAAGAATATTTACAAGAAATTGCACCTAAAAAAGAATCTATCGTGCAACTATATAAGTCGCAAGTTCCAATTTTTGAAAAGCATGGAATTGAACGCCAAATAAAAGCATCATTTGGTCGAACAGTTTCTATGAGCAAAGGAGCTTATTTGGTTATTGAACATACCGAAGCACTTCATGTAATTGACGTAAACAGTGGCAATCGTTCAAACAAAGCCAACACACAAGCCGACACAGCACTTGAGGTTAATTTAATTGCAGCATCAGAGATTGCAAGACAATTACAGCTACGTGATATGGGTGGCATTATTGTTGTTGATTTTATTGACATGAGCACTCCCGAGCACAGACAAAAGCTATTCGAGCATTTAAAGGCCGAAATGGAGTTTGACAAAACAAAACATAAAATATTGCCTCCAAGTAAATTTGGATTGATTCAAATTACAAGACAACGTGTAAGACCAGAGATGGTAATAAAAACGCAAGAACCTAACCCAAGTGGTGGTGGTGAAGTTGAATCTCCAATTATTTTATTGGACAAAATTGAATCAGAGCTTGAAAGACTTGTCAGCTTAAAAGAGCATGTAAATATTACTTTAAATACGCATCCTTTTATTGTTGCGTATTTAAAAAAGGGATTTCCATCAATACAAATGCGATGGTTCCTAAAATATAAAAAGTGGATTAAAATTTTACCTAGAATTACCTACCAATATTTAAGATTTGACTTTACCGACAATGAAGGTAAAATAATTGATTAAATAAGGCTTCAATATCTAAAAAGTCCTGTAAAATTTTGCAGGACTTTTTTTTAAAACCAATACCCAACATTAAAATACCAATAATTCTCCTTGTGATCTGGTGACCAGGTATAATTAATTTCAATGGGACCTAAAAAAGTATCCAATCCGTAGCCTAACATATAGCCGGACTTCGTGTCATCAAAAACCCTCCCTTCATTAAACAAATCACTTCCTACCCTTGCATAATTTGCCGTTGCCTGAAAGTAATTTTTCGGCAAAAACTCATACCTAAACGTAATGGCAGACCTCAAAAACGAATCTCCATATAATGAGGCATAATCGTAACCGTATAAAGGAATAAATGTGTTTATAAGATTTCCTCCATACCCACCAACATTATAATCTAAAACCCGATTTTCATTTTCACCAATGGTAATTCCTGCCTCAGAAATTATGTGTGTGGTAAATTTGTTAAAAAAAGTATGTGCCAATCCCATTTTTCCTTTTAGGTGAGAAATGGTAACAAAATTATTATGAAAGTCTGAAGACCCTAAATACCATCTAAAATCAACATCTAAATAAGCGCCTTCCTTTTGAAAATATTTTTTATCATAGGTGTCAATTTTCAAATAGGCAATTAAATTTAAGTAATTTGACTTATCAAAATACAATCTTCCATTACTCAATTCATTATTAATTTCAAGAGAGGAGATTGTTTCAGAATATACTTTAATTCTTTTGAATTCACCTCCAACACCTATTGCAAATTTTCTTCCAAATACTGTTTGAAGATAAATTTGGTTGGTAAAATCTTCATAGTTTATATTTATTTTATTTGAGTTCGCCAAATCAAATTTAACATTTGTGTTAAAATTATTATATCTTGATTTTATTCCAAAACTCCAATAAAATCCATTGTCTATAAAATAATTAAAATTATACCGCAAATTATCTCCCAAAACAACATCTGCCGAAAGCATATCGTTCTTGTTTAACAAGTGTTTTGAGGTAATGTTTACTAAAATCCCTGTTTTGTATAAATCATCAAAATGCGCACCTAATTGCAAAAAATTCGATATAGAATGTTCTTTTACATTAAGGTTTAAAATACAGCCATCATCTTCATGAACGATTTGATACTGTACATTTTCAAAATTGCCAGTTGCCGATAAATTATTTACACTTTCAACTACTTTTTTATAATTTGTGGTTTCCGTATTCTTTAAATTAAGTTTCCCTACAATATAAGCACGTGTATAATAATTATTCCCCTCTATTTTAATTTGTTTTATGCTGAATCTCTCTACTTGATTCACATCAACATATTGCTTATCCACGTGAATTTGTCTTCCTGCAATGGCCTTTAATTCACTGTATTTTTCACGTACGGCCTTATCGCCTTCCGCCATAATGTCCTTAACTTTATCAAAAGAAACCACATTAAACAATTTCATGTCTGGTTTTATCACCAAATCCAAACTGTCATATTTGTGTTCCATCGACTTGTACATCTGAAAACCAACAATCTGGTTTAATATTTTTACTGCTGAATTTAAATCTTCCTTGTTTTCCAATCCGCTTTGTATATCAACACCAATAATTACATCGGCTCCAAGGGCCTTTACTTCTTCCACTGGAAAATTATTTGTTATTCCACCATCGGTCAGCAACTTCCCATTAATCTCAACTGGAGCCAACAATGTTGGAAATGCGCCACTTGCCAAGATTGCTTGTGGTAAAAATCCATTTTTAAGAACTTCTTGCTTACCTGTTTCTAAATTGGTGGCAACGCAAACAAAAGGTATCGGCAACTTACTGAAATCACTAATATTATTTACTTTTTGAGTTAACTCAGTTAACAAATTTAGCACGTTTTGTCCGTTCGATAGTGCGGTAGGCATTCCCAATTTTCCTTTTTTAATAGGTATGGTAAGTATATATTTTTCTCCATTTTCTTTTTCAAAAAACGGCTTTGATTTGCGAGGTAACCTATCAGTTAAAATCCGATTGAAGTTTATGGTTTTAATAATGGAATCGAGCTGATTTGCACTATAACCAGAAGCGTACAGGCCACCAACGATGGCTCCCATACTAGTTCCACCAATATAATCTATTCGCACGCCAGCTTCCTCCAAAACTTTTAAAACTGCCACATGGGCAAATCCTTTTGCCCCACCTCCGCTAAGTACAAGACCAACTTTTATGTCTTCTTTTTTAACAGCTTCCTGCGAAAAGGAAAGTGAAATTGAAAATATAAAAGCAAGTAAAAAAATTCTTTTCATTAACTTTTATCTTTTTGAAAATAGTTAAAAATAACAATAGCTTTCGATTTTCCGACTACTTGTTCTAAATCTTCTATTGACGCAAGTGCCATTCTTTTTAACGATTTAAATTGCTTCAATAAAGATACAATAGTTTGCTTACCAATTCCCGGAATTTGTTCCAATTCATTAACCAACACATTTTTGCTTCTCTTGTTTCGATGGTGTGTTATTCCAAATCTGTGCGCTTCGTTGCGTAATTGCTGAATAATTTTTAAGGTTTCCGAAGTTTTATTCAAATACAATGGCACCGAATCATTCGGATAATAAATCTCTTCCAGTCGCTTGGCAATTCCTATAATGGCAATTTTATGTCGCAGCCCCAAAATATCAAGACTTTTTAATGCTGAATTTAACTGTCCTTTTCCGCCATCAATAACAATTAGCTGAGGCAATTCTTGCGCTTCATCCAGTAACCTTTTATATCTTCTGAATACTACTTCTTCCATTGATGCAAAATCATCAGGCCCTTCAACAGTTTTAATATTATAATGCCGGTACTCCTTTTTACTGGGTTTTCCGTTTTTAAAAACCACACAGGCCGCAACCGGATTGGTTCCTTGAATATTTGAATTGTCAAAACACTCAATATATCTCGGTTCCGAGGTTAATCGCAAATCCTTTTGCATTTGTGCCATAATTCTTTTTACATGTTTGTCGGGATCTACAATTTTTAATTGTTTAAACTGCTCTTGCCTATAATATTTAGCATTCCGCAAGCTCAAATCTACAATACGTTTTTTATCCCCAAGTTTAGGAACGGTTACTTTTATATTTTCGCCCAAATCAACTTCAAAAGGAACATAAACTTCGGTGGATTGAGAGTTAAACCGGTGTCTGATTTCTATAATGGCAAGTTCCAACAATTCCCTATCTGTTTCGTCTAATTTCTTTTTAATTTCAACAGTATGCGATTGAATTATTGCACCATTAATTATTTTGAAGAAGTTCACATAGCTGTAACTTTCATCTGAAATAATAGAAAAAACATCCACATTGGTAATGGAGGGATTTACTACGGTAGATTTTGCCTGATATTTATCTAAAGTCGCTATTTTTTCCTTTATTTTTTGAGCTTCTTCAAACTCTAGTTCATCAGCATAATAGGTCATTAGACCGTAAAACTGCTGTAGGGATTCCTTAAAATTTCCCTTCACAATGTTCCTAATTGCCTGAATGTCTTTCTGATAATCTTCTTCTGATTGAAGGCCTTCACAAGGTCCTTTACAGTTCCCGATATGAAAATCAAGACAAACATTATATTTTTTAAGTTTAATGTTTTTTTCGGTCAAATCATAGCTGCATGAACGCAATTGGTACAATTCCTTTATTAAATCAAGCAAGGCTTTTGCCATTTTAACAGAAGGATAAGGTCCATAATACTCCGATCCGTCTTTAACAACGTTTCTTGTTAAAAAAACACGGGGAAAGCGCTCTTTTTTAATACAAATCCACGGATAGGTTTTGTCGTCTTTCAGCATGACATTATAGCGCGGCTGATATTTTTTAATCAGATTGTTTTCCAACAGCAAAGCGTCGGTTTCTGTATCCACAACGATATGTTCAATGGTAGCAATTTTTTTTACCAGCACATAGGTTTTCCCGTTTTCATGATTTTTATTGAAATAAGATGAAACCCTTTTCTTTAGGTTTTTTGCTTTTCCAACATACAAAATAGTGCCATTTTTATCATAATATTGATAAACTCCGGGCAGCGATGGTAAGGTTTTTATTTGAATTTCTAATTCCAAAAAGTGCTGTGATTTAAAATAATAAAATTACAGATTTTTATTGAACTTTTAATTTTCTTTTATGAAGTTAAATTTCAACAATTTTTAATCCTTAAAATGTGTATTTTTGCGAAAACTATAATAAACAACCTCTATAAAAGGTTTTCTTTAATAATAATTAAGTATTTAGACGCATGAAGCACTGGAAAAAATATTCAAGAAAGCAGTTAATAAAACGAATTGATGTAGCTTTAAAATCGACCATCGATTTTCAAAACAGTAAATATTTAGGCTATCCTGTTTCTAAATTGGATGAAAATGTATTTAATGCGGGTGGTGCTTTTCTAGAAAATTCGCCTTTATTAAAAGCCTACATTGCAAATCCTAATAATATTGGCTGTCACACTTTAGGAAAATCGGAAGAGGCTTTTAAAGGTTCCCAAGAACTTGAAAAGGAAGTTATTCAGGTTTTGGCTGTTGATATTTTTAAGGCGAAGGAAAATGACTATGATGGTTATATTGCTACCGGAGGCACCGAAGCGAATATGCAGGCACTTTGGATTTATAGAAATCTTTTCAAAAAGAAATATCAGGCGACCATTGACGAAATGGTGATTTTATCTTCTGAAGATACGCATTATTCCGTAAATAAAGGATCGGATATTTTAGGTGTTGAAAATGTGAGTATTCCGGTCGATTTTAATTCGAGAGAGATTAATGCCGAGGCGCTTAACGCTATCGTAAAAAAATTAATTGACCAAGGCAAAAAATACTTCATGGTCATTTCAAATATGGCTACAACCATGTTTGGATCAGTTGACAACCCAGATATTTATGCTGAAATATTAACAAACCATAAGGTGCCGTTTAAGATTCATGTGGATGGTGCTTTTGGCGGATTTATCTATCCGATTTCCAATAAACAATCAACCATTAATTTTGAAAATCCCCATATTTCCTCCATCACTATTGATGCCCATAAAATGCTACAGGCTCCATACGGAACAGGTGTGTTTTTATGCAGAAAAGGTTTGATTGAAAATGTGCTGACCAAAGAAGCTCAATATGTTGACGGAATGGATTTAACTATGGTTGGCAGCCGATCAGGTGCCAATGCTATTGCCGTTTGGATGATTTTATTTAGTTATGGCTATTATGGCTGGTTTGAAAAAATAAGCACCCTTTTGATGCGTACTGAATGGTTTTGCGAGCAATTAGATGAATTAAATATCTCTTATTACAGAAACCCGTTTATGAACATAGTAACCATAAGATCAGAATTTATACCTGAAAACATCGCGCATAAGTTCGGATTGGTTCCAGATACTCATGAGGGAAGTAACAAATGGTATAAAGTAATTATGATGAGTCATGTGGAAATTGACGATTTGTCTAAATTTATAGAGAAATTAAAGAAAAGTGCCCTAACTCCGGAAAAAGGAACTTTTACCTAAGATAAAATTATACGTTTTATAACTCTTGAGAAAATCTAAAAAAATTCAATTCAATCATTTTAAAGTAACTTGGAATTAATTGAAAAATCCTAATTGCCAATTATAAAATAGCATTGGTGTAATTTGATTATTGACTGTTTTTCTTATTTTCTAATTTCATCTAATTTAGTTATTCACTAAAGTATCCCCAGAAGCATCAATTACTTCAGCATTGTCATGAGGAAAGGCTTTTTTGTTGAAGAAAATTAAAATACCGACCGCTGTAGAAATTGAAGCATCGGCAATATTAAAAATGGCATTGAAAAAGGTAAACGGTTTCCCTCCCCAAAAAGGTAACCAACTTGGTAAATCACCGCTCCAAATAGGGAAATAAAGCATGTCTACCACTTTACCGTGAAATATGGTGCCGTAAGGTTTTTCAGCAAACATTGTGGCAACAGCATTTCTTGGTGTGTCAAAAATAACTCCGTAAAAAACGGAATCTATGATATTTCCCATAGCTCCTGCAAAAATTAAAGAAATGGCCACAATTAAAATAGCAGGCGCATTCTTTTTAACGGAACTATAAAGCCAATAACCAATTCCAACAATGGCAAATAACCTAAAAATCGTCAAAAATAATTTACCGGTTTTACCGCCAAATTCCGCGCCCCAGGCCATGCCGTTATTTTCAATAAAATGAATGCGGAACCAATCAAAAACAACCACCTCTTCACCATACAAAAAATTTGTTTTTATATATATTTTGCTAAGTTGATCAATTAACAATATTAAAATGATGATGATAATGGGTTTTTTCAATGCTATGGGTTTTATTTAAGCGTAGTAAAAGAACGAAGCTTCAACATATTGAAGCTTCGCAATAATATGATGACTGATTTTATTGTTGCATATTTTTAGCCTCGATGCTCAAGGTTGCATGCGGCACTAATTTTAAACGTTCCTTTTGAATTAATTTCCCGGTTACGCGGCAAATTCCATAGGTTTTGTTTTCAATGCGCTGCAAGGCATTTTTTAAATCGCGAATAAACTTTTCCTGACGAATCGCTAATTGCACATTTGCTTCTTTTGACATGGTCTCTGAACCTTCTTCAAAAGCTTTAAACGTAGGGGAAGTATCATCGGTTCCGTTATCGCTGTCGTTTTTAAAGATGCTTTTTAAAAGCGCCAAATCTTCTTCTGCCTGTTCTTTTTTCTGCAAAATTAATTCTTTAAATTCCGCTAGATCTTTATCTGAGTATCTATTGTTTTCGTCCATAACTTAATTTTTCTTTATTAATATTTTTGTTTGCACATCGTCAAAAATAATTTCTGTGCCATTTTCCAATTCATCCACATATACGATCTCTTTCGTTAATGTTTCAGTTTTAATATAGTGTTCATTTGATGCAATTGAACGCTCTAATATATCATTTTTTTGAATAACTAGGGTAATTTTGTCGGTAACTTCAAAACCAGAATCCTTACGCAAATTTTGCACCCTATTTACCAACTCTCTTGCATTGCCTTCCATCCTTAAATCCTCAGTAATTGTAATGTCTAAGGCCACCGTTAAACCTCCTTGGTTGGCCACTAGCCAACCTTCAATATCCTGTGAGGCAATCTCAACTTCTTCAAGTTTTAAATTTACAACTTTATCATTTATAACCAATGCTATTTCTTGTTGTTTTTCAACAATTGCAATGTCATTTTGTGTTAAATTTTGAATAGCTTCAGAGATGGTTTTCATTTCTTTTCCAAACCTTGGTCCCAACACCTTAAAATTGGGCTTTATAGTTTTTACCACAATTCCTGAAGCATCATCAATCATTTCAATTTCTTTCACGTTCACTTCCGATTTTATCAAGTCTGCCAACGCTAAAATCTCTTCCCGTTCTTCATCGTTTAATACAGGAATCATAATTTTTTGCAAGGGCTGACGCACTTTTATCATTTCCTTTTTACGCAATGATAAAACCATAGAGGCAATTTTTTGAGCCTGTTGCATTTTGTGCTCTAACTTATTGTCGACTAAACTTTTATCATAAGTAGGAAAAGTTGACAAATGTACAGATTCAAATTTTTCTTTTTCTGAAACATTTGTTAAATCTTTGTAAAGATTGTCCATAAAAAATGGAGCGATAGGAGCACCCAATTTTGCTACTGTTAGCAGGCAAGTGTAAAGCGTTTGATAGCCCGAAACTTTATCTTTTTCGTAATCGCCTTTCCAAAAACGTCTTCTGCTTAAGCGCACAAACCAGTTGCTTAAATTTTCTGAAACAAAATCCTGAATGGCACGCGCCGCTTTTGTTGGCTCATAATCTTCATAAAAACTCTCAACATTTTTTATTAAGGTATTCAGTTCAGATAAAATCCAACGATCAATTTCAGGTCTTTCATCCAAAGCGATTTCTTCTTCGGAATAGGAAAAATTATCCAAATTGGCATACAGAGCAAAAAACGAATAGGTATTGTAAATTGTTCCGAAGAATTTTCTTCGAACCTCATCAATACCTTCCAGGTCAAATTTTAAATTGTCCCACGGATTTGCATTTACAATCATATACCAACGTGTGGCATCTGCGCCATATTTGTCCATGGTTTCAAAAGGGTCAATGGCATTTCCCAATCGTTTCGACATTTTTTTGCCATCCTTGTCCAGCACCAATCCGTTTGAAACCACATTTTTATACGCAACGGAATCAAAAACCATGGTTGATATGGCGTGAAGCGTATAAAACCATCCTCTTGTTTGGTCAACGCCTTCGGCAATAAAATCGGCCGGAAAAAATTTATGTTCGTCTATCAACTCTTTATTTTCGAACGGGTAATGCCATTGCGCATAAGGCATAGAACCTGAATCGAACCAAACATCAATTAAATCCGCTTCGCGTTTCATGGGTTTTCCAGATGCCGAAACCAACACAATTGCATCAACCACATTTTTATGCAAGTCAATTTTATCATAGTTTTCTTCTCTCATATTGCCAACTTCAAAATCGGCAAAAATAGCGGCTTTCATATATCCAGCTGCAACAGATTTTTTCATTTCATTAGTCAGCTCTTCTACAGAACCGATAAATATTTCTTCCGTGCCGTCTTCCGTTCTCCATATTGGCAAAGGAATGCCCCAATAACGCGAACGGGATAAATTCCAGTCGTTGGCATTTTTTAACCAATTTCCAAAACGACCTTCTCCGGTTGATTTTGGTTTCCAGTTAATGGTATTGTTCAAATCGAACATGCGGTCGCGCTTGTCGGTCACTTTTATAAACCAGGAATCTAACGGATAATACAAAACCGGTTTATCGGTTCTCCAACAATGCGGATAAGTGTGACGGTATTTTTCAACGTTAAATGCCTTATTTTCTTCTTTGAGTTGTATGGCAATTTCAACATCCACGGAGCGCTCAGGCGCTTCGCTATCTTCATAATATTCGTTTTTTACATATTTCCCAGCATATTCACCCATATGTTTGGTGAATCTTCCCTGTAAATCTACCAACGGAACCGGATTCCCATAATCATCCAACACCAACATTGGCGGAACTTCAGGGTTTGCCTGTTTCGCCACCATCGCATCATCGGCACCAAAAGTTGGCGCGGTGTGCACAATTCCTGTACCGTCTTCCGTAGTCACAAAATCGCCGGCAATTACCCTAAAAGCATTTTCCGGATTTTTATAAGGAAGCGCGTATTGCATCAATTGCTCGTATCTTAATTCAACCAAATCGGCTCCTTTACATTCTCCAACGATAATATAGGGTATCTTTTTATCATTTTGATTGTATTTAGAAAGCTGGGATTCATTTTCAACAGCAAAGAATTTACCCGAAAACTGCTTTCCCACCAACGCTTTTGCCAAAATTACCTTGATAGGCTCAAAAGTGTATTGGTTAAAGGTGGAAACCAATACATAATCAATCTTTTTTCCAACCGTAAGTGCCGTGTTTGAAGGCAATGTCCAAGGTGTTGTTGTCCAAGCCAAAAAGTAAGTATTGTCCCATCCTAAATCCTTCCCAAAAGGAAGGACTTTTAAATCCTGTTTCGAAACTCCCTTTCTCCCGATAGCTATCGGGACGGAAAGGGCTGGGGATAGGACTTTAAATTGCGCAACCACCGTAGTGTCCGTAACATCCTGATACGTTCCCGGCTGGTTTAATTCGTGCGAACTCAATCCCGTACCCGCTTTTGGCGAATAAGGCTGAATGGTGTATCCTTTGTAAATCAATCCTTTTTTATACAATTGGGAAAGCAACCACCAAACCGTTTCCATATATTTTGGTTTGTAGGTCACATAAGGATTCTCCATATCCACCCAATGTCCCATTCGTCTGGTAAGGTCTTCCCAAACATCCGTATAACGCATAACTGCATTTTTACAGGCTTCGTTATATTCTTCAACAGAAATTTTTTTGCCAATATCTTCCTTGGTAATTCCCAATTCCTTTTCAACACCCAATTCAATTGGCAAACCGTGCGTATCCCAGCCAGCTTTTCGTTTTACCTGAAACCCCTGCTGGGTTTTATAACGGCAAAAAATATCTTTTATGGCGCGAGCCATTACGTGATGAATTCCCGGCAATCCGTTTGCAGATGGCGGTCCTTCGTAAAATATAAATGGTTTATTCTCGTCTCTTGTGCTAATGCTTTTTTCGAAAATATGTTCCGCTTCCCAAAACGCCAAAGTCTCTTCTGCTACCTTAGTGAGGTCCAATCCTTTATATTCTCTAAATTTTTTGCTCATTTTATGCCCTTAATTCAATTAGTGTGCGAAATTACGTATTTTCTTGAAAATATCATTTTATAAATTGTAAAAAAAAATCGACTTATTTTAGGCTGAAATTGAAGTGATTTTCTAAAATAGTAAAGAAAATAAGTTAAAAATTTGAGCCTGCCCGCCTTTTTGATGGGCGTTTCCCCCCGCCGAAAAGGTGGGGGGTCGTGCTGTTCGTTGCAAGTCCTCGCCACGCCCAAAAGCGTGTCTGTGGGCTTTCCACTGCCATCACTAACGCGGGTTGAGTAAACAATTAAAATATTAATAAAATTATTCAGCAGTATTAACTAGAATATCACACCTTTAAAAACGAAAAAGACAATCTTCTAATAATTAAAAAAAGCTATGGAATTACAAACATTCAAAATAAAATTCATGAAATAAGAGGGCAACGCGTGATGCTCGATTTCGACCTTGCAGAAATGTATGAAACCGAAACAAAAAGACTATAAAGAAGCCGTGAGGAGAAATATCGACCGCTTTCCTAATGATTTTATGTTTAAACTTTCTAAAGAAGAGTTTGAAAATTTGAGGACGCAATTTGTGACCCCAAACCGTGGTGGAACTCACTATATGCCTTACAATCCTCTTTCTTTCTGAATTTGTTCATAGGCAATACTAACCTGCTTAAATTTTTCTTCGGCACCTTTTATATGTTCATTTCCTAAATGTTGCAATTTATCGGGATGGTATTTTTTTGCCATTTTCCGATATGCCAATTTAACCTCATCATTGGTCGCCGTTTTTTCAATTTCCAAAATTCGGTAAGCGCTGTCTGAACTGCTATAAAACATCGCTTTTATGGATTCAAAATCGTGGGAATTGATATACAAATAACCCGCAATGGTTTTTATGGCATTTACCTCAACTTCCTGAACCTGACCATCGGCATTTGCGATACCAAACAAAAAATGAATCAATTGCAAGCGCGAAGCGTGCGTTAAATTTTGACGTATTTGAGTGCAAATTTGTGGCGTTGAGATTTGATTATTTTTGATAAATACCTTGAACAATTTAAACGCATTATTGGCCCGCTCTTCGCCATACATTCGCTTAAAATGCTCTCTAACAAATAATAATTCCCGCTCGTTTACATTTCCATCAGCTTTAATAACCACCGATGACAATAACAATAAACTCACTTCAAAATCACCAGACTGCACATTTGTGCTTGATTTCCCATAAGTTCTTGCCAGTTCAATATCTTCTCTTGAAAATCCATCAATAAAACTGCCAAGCGCAAAACCTAAAACACTTCCTATTGGGCCACCAAGCGTAAAACCCAATCCGGCGCCCAACCATTTAACAAAATTTCCCATACTTTTTATTTAGAGGGCAAATATACATTGATTTGTCAGTATCCAAAAGTTAGCGATATCACAATTGTTAAAATAGTTATAAACTTTTTTACTGATGGAAAATTTAAAATCTGTGTTTAGTCATTTCATATTTAATCTCTTATATTTGCAATTAATTTACGTTTAACTAAAAAAAATAAAAAATATGTATCCACCAGAATTGGTAAAACCTATGCAAGCTGAGCTAGAAAATGCAGGTTTTACATCATTACATACCGCTCAAGAAGTTGAAGCAGCATTAAAAAAAGAAGGCAGTACCTTAGTTGTTATAAATTCAGTTTGTGGTTGTGCCGCCGGCACAGCTCGCCCCGGAGCCGTTGTTTCGTTAAAACACAACAAAATACCAGCAAATTTAGTGACCGTTTTTGCAGGCGTTGACAGCGAAGCTACTGCAAAAGCACGTGAAAACATGATTCCATTTCCCCCATCATCACCTGCAATTGCCTTATTTAAAGATGGCGTCTTGGTTCATATGTTAGAGCGTCATCATATTGAAGGAAGATCTGCAGAAGTGATTGCTTCTAATTTAGCTGGAGCTTACGAGGAGTATTGTTAAAAATAATTTCATTCTACATGAAACTAATTAAAATTATCTCAAAAACGATTGCCTTATTGGCAATCGTTTTTGGTTGCAGTAACAATTCCGATTCCAGCCAAGAAGAAGATTTGGCTGAGTTAACTGCCTTGCAAGCAGAAATTGAACTGATAATTGATTCGGGGATTTGCTCAGAAAACTCAGGTTGTGAGTATATTGCTTTCGGAAGAAAAGCTTGTGGCGGACCAAAAACTTACCTGGCGTTCAGCACTTCAATTAATGTCGAATTGCTTCAGCAAAAAGTGGAAACTTACAATACGCTAGAAAATTCTTATAACCAAAAATGGGGAATTGTTTCAGATTGTTCTGTACCAGCACCACCCCTGAATATTACGTGCGTAGCAGGAAAATGTACAGCAATTTATTAATCAAAAACAAAATAGGACTACTGATATTTAAGTAATTTTATGATTTTAAGTCCTATTATTTTCAATAATGAACAAACAACTAATCATTAAAAATACCGAAGCATTTGTAAAAAACGCCTTAAAAAATGCAGAAGGCGGCCACGACTGGTTTCATATTTTACGCGTTTGGAACAATGCAAAACTCATTGCAAAAAATGAAAATGTTGATGAGTTTGTGGTGGAATTGGGTGCCTTGCTGCACGATATTGCCGACTCAAAATTTCATGAAGGCGACGAAACAATTGGACCAAAAATAGCCCGCGAGTTTTTAGAAAGTCAGCAGGTTGATGATTCAATTATTGTGCATATTGAAAATATTATCAGCAATATTTCTTTTAAGGGAGGAAATTTTGATCAAAAATTTAACTCACCAGAGCTTGAGGTTATTCAGGATGCCGACAGACTGGATGCCATTGGTGCGGTAGGAATTGCCAGGACATTTAATTACGGCGGATTTAAAAACAGGCCGCTTTACAATCCCGAAATTAAGCCCAATTTAAGCCAAACCAAAGAAGCTTATAAAAATTCTGAAGCGCCAACAATCAATCATTTTTATGAAAAATTGTTGCTCTTAAAAGATAGAATGAATACGGTTACCGGACGTGAAATTGCTGCAGACAGACATCTTTATATGGAGCGTTTTTTAGCTCAGTTTTATGATGAGTGGAATGGGAAGCTATAATAAATAAAGTTAAAAACTTCTATAAATTAATGTAATAAAGAATGTTTAATACCGTTAATATTTCTTTATGATTTGACGAAAATAGTTCTGAAAATCCTAAAACCAATTAATCCCAGGATTATAAAGTTATGTTAAAATTTAAAATCAATTGATAGTTTTCATATCTTTACTCGCTTTTAAAAAGCGCTGAGTCAAGAACTAATTGAATCAATTTCAGAAAATTATAAAATTAAATGAGCATTTATAAACTTTTTACAATTTTACTTTTACTGACTACTTCGTTGGCTTTTTCTCAAACTAACATTAAACATACAGTCACTAAAGGCGAGAGTATTTATGCAATTGCAAAAAAATACAATGTAAAAGAAGCTGCTATTTATGAACTTAATCCTAAAGTAAAAGGAAAATTATTAAAATTGAATAGCGTTTTAATAATTCCTAGTAATCAGGAAAATGTTGAACAAATAGCTGCAAACACGCTAACTGAAGACTTATCTCAATCGCTAAACCACACAGTTGTATCAGGAGAAACTTTATCTAAAATTTCAAGAAAATATAGCACTACCATCAAAGAACTGGAACGTTTAAATCCTTCCGTAGTAAATAAACTTCCAATTGGCCATACATTAATTATCAGAGAAGCACCACCAACCATTGAAACGATTACAAAAGAATCTGAAGATAATGCGATTGTTGAAAATACAGTAGAAGTTGAATCAGCTGAGCCTGCCAAAATTCAAGTTTTAATTGATACTGCTTCAAAAAATTTAGGAACCAGATACAGAAGTGGCGGCACAACTTTTAGCGGTTTTGATTGTTCTGGATTGATTTTTACCGCCTTTAAAGAAATAGACTTTACCCTGCCAAGATCATCCAATCAACAAGCTAAAATAGGAACTAAAGTCCAAAAGTCCCAGGCCCAAAAAGGTGATTTAATATTTTTCGCCACCAACGGCAGAGGAACTATCAATCATGTAGGGATGATTACTGAAATTATTGGAGATGAAATAAAATTTATTCACTCATCCGTTCAATTGGGTGTTATTGTTTCATCGATTAAAGAAGCCTATTATTCTAAAAGATTCAAACAAATAAATAGGGTTTTAGGCAATAAAAACTGACAAGGATTAGTTCTTTATCTTTAATACCATTTGCCAGTTTTCGTTATTTTAATTGCCTAATTTCTTTTCATCATCTTTCCAAAATAAAAATTTGATAAAGACATTAAAGATAATTTCGATTATCTAATACCAAATATCTTTAAAAATGTCGCATATTTTCTCTTTGTTCAATCTGCTCCTTTTAAAGTATATCGGCATTAACCATTGTAAATTTAAAAATCGCCATACGGCATTTTAAAATACAATTGGTATAACTTTCAACTTTATTCAAAATTAGGTTTGTGATTTAAATCGATTAGCTCTAGATTTTATATTTTCCTGAATCTCAATTATTGTTGATCCCTTCAATCTTTTTGAACCCAAATGCTTATAGAAATAAACTTCATCATTTTCTGTGCTTAAAATTATATTCATTTGAATTATTATCAAAGGACTTTGTGTACGCATTGGAAAACTTCTCCAATAATAAGACCCCTCTTCTCTTTTTAACCTTCTGCTTTCTAAATCTTCTTTAGTTATAATTTTATACTTACTTAATGTCCATTCTTGAAGTGCCTCCAATACATCCGAATTTCTTCTTTCAGCTTTCTCAAGGTTTTCATTATCATCTTTTACCACTAAAAAAGTTTGCTCAGAAATTTTTTCATAAAATTCCAAAAAATTCTGTTTGTAATTATTTCTAACATTGTTATACCCAGTTGTCAAATTTTTCTCCTGTAATTCTGATGCTTCATTTAAAGAAAAATTCAACATATTTATCATAAGTCTTATGTCTTCAACTTTTGATAAATCAATTCCTGTTATAAGTGCTGTGGCAATATCTTTAGTATTGTCCGGACCCATTGAAACCAATGATGCCCATTCATTATAAAAACCATCCCTAAAATATTTTAAAACCAAAGCTTTAGAATCTTTAGCTTTTTTAAGTTCTTTATAATTAAAGTCCACTATTTCATAGGGTGTCGCTTTGTAGCTTGATTGCTCCATTGCTTCTTTCCATATCCTGTTGTATTCTATAATTTTTTCTTTTTCAGTTTCAATTTTTTCAAAACGTTCATTTTTTAACAATCGTTGAATCTTATTTGAATCTTCATTAAAGTTCAACTGAGGTATGTATAAAACTTTCCCTTCCAAGATACTGTAATCAAAATTTTTAACTGGAGAGAATTGGCCAAAAGCTGATGTTGCTATCGCTAAAGTTAGCACTAAAAATATATTTTTCATATTACTCCTTTATTCAAAATTAGGTTTTCGTTTTTCTAAAAATGCGTTTGTTCCTTCTTTAAAATCGGCTGTACCAAAACTTATTCCGAATTGCTCTATTTCCACCCCAAATCCGTTCACACAATTGGTGTAATTTGCATTGATTGCTTTAATCGCGGCGCCAATTGCAACCGATGAGTTTTGGGCAATTCGGGAAGCTAATTTTTCGCATAAAGGCAGTAATTCTTCTTGTTCCACCACATAATTTACCAAGCCCCAATCTTTGGCTTCCGCTGCAGAAATCATATTGGCTGTCATAATCATTTCCATGGCTTTTCCTTTTCCAACCAATTGTGGTAATCGTTGCGTACCGCCATATCCCGGAATAACACCCAAAGAAACTTCAGGCAAACCCATTTTTGCGTTGCTGCTAGCTACCCTAAAATGGGCGGCCATCGCCAATTCCAAACCACCTCCCAAAGCAAATCCGTTAACGGCAGCAATTACAGGTGTGCCAAGATTTTGGACAAAATCGAATAATAATTTTTGACCTTGTCGTGCCAATGCTGTCCCTTCGTCAATATTGAAATTGGCGAATTCAGAAATATCGGCACCGGCAACAAAAGCCTTTTCGCCACTTCCTGTTATAATAATCGCTTTAACATTTTCATTGGATTCTAAAGCATCAAAAGCAGTATGCAATTCTTCAATGGTTTTTATGTTTAAGGCATTTAATTTTGTTGGTCTGTTAATGGTAATTAACGCAGTGTTTTCCTGTTGAGTTACAATAATATTTTCGAAGTTCATATTTTTATTTTTTAGGTAATTTAACTGTGAATACGGTTCCTATATTAGTTTTTGAAGTAAAAGTAACACTTCCATCATAGGCATCAACAATGTTTTTAACCATCGCCAACCCAAGCCCCATGCCACTTGTTTTTGTTGTGAATTTAGGTTCAAAAACCCGTTCACCATCTACTTCAGAAATACCTTTGCCGTTATCGGCAATGATGATACAAATATTTCCATTGTCCTCATCAAGGGTAACTTCTAGTTCTTTATTTTCGACTTCCTCCAAGGATTGTGTGGCATTTTTAACAAGGTTCGTTACAATTCTTATGACTTGTGTTTTGTCTAATTTAGCAATTATGGATTTCTGTTTTGGAAAAAAAGAGATATAATCCTCTGTAAAAATATCTAAGGCTTGCTTAACAACTTCAACAACATCTATTTTCTCCCTGTTTTGTGCAGGCATGCTTGCGAAATTTGAAAATGCGGAGGCAATGGTGCTTAAAGTGTCTATTTGCTGAATTAACATATTGCTGAATTCATTTATTTTATCCTGAATATTAGGGTCTTTTGGATCAAATTTTCGCTGAAAACTTTGAACAGTCAAACGCATTGGTGTGAGCGGATTTTTAATTTCATGTGCCACTTGTTTTGCCATTTCCCTCCAAGCCTGCTCTCTTTCGCTTTTTGCCAATTTTATGGCGCTTTGCTCCAGCTCATCAACCATTTCATTATAGGCATTTATCAACGTGGCTATTTCTGTACTTGAATCGCTTAAAGTAATTTTTTCATTCAGCTTGCTCAACCGCGTTTGGCTTATTTTTTCTGTAATGGCTTTTAATGATCGTGTAATATAGCTTGATATAAAATACGCCATTAATATAGCCAAAAAAAACATTATTGCATATACCAAGGATAGGCGATACAAAAATTCTTTTAAGTCCTTATTTTGCTCGCTATTGTCTTGCACATACCGTAAATTTAAAATTCCAAACGGTTTAAATTTATTATCGGTAATATAGGAGTAAGACGTCTGATAACTACTGTTGTTTATCACCTTTTCGTTTACATAAGGATGTTGAAAATTATTGGAAATAGCTTCTAAAACTGAGTCAGACAGTAAATCTGGCGCATCGCTTTTAACAAAACCTGAATGTGAACTTTTAACCAAATTTCCTTCCAAATCGTATATGTTAATTTCTGACTTCTCTATGTTGGAAATTTCGTAAATCTTATCTTTAAAAATATAAGGTAAATTCTTAGTTTCTAGGGGGAAGGTATTTCCGCTGTTAAGCCAGTAAGTTATTGCGGCATGAATGGACTGTTCTTTACGCTCGAGCCTCGATAAATTATATTCGTCGGTTTGCTCTTTATACTGATAAATAGTAACGGTGGCAATTAAAACAGACGCCAGTAATATTAACAATATCATTGCTAAAAATATTCGAAAACGTAAAGAATGCCGTTTAATTTTCATGCCAAAATTTGAAGTAAATATACTTAATTAATTTGATGGATACCAACAATAAGCATACCAGTAAAGTTTTCTACTTCCGCTGAATTTATTGGAATATTTTTTTTGCCCTTTTTTTAATTGATGGTGAAGTAATATAAAACAAGAAAAATCCTGATAAAATTGTAATAATTCCCAATACCGAAAAAACACGAAGCACCCAATTGGTAATATGGTCTCTAGACTTATAGTCCATTGTGTGTAGCATCCATAAAAAATCAAATCGACGCCAATTATTATTCCTTACACTTGTAATTTCACCCGATTCTGTTGAAACATAAATGGTTGTTTTAGAAGGATGGTTCAAGGTAAATGCAAAGGCGGGAAGCGGTTTTTCCCTGTATTCGTGATGCATTCCCGTTGAATGTTCCGAAAGAAATTCTGCTTTTATAATTGGAATAGGTTCTTTTAATTGTTGTTCTGCAATCTCCAAACATTCCTGTCCAGTAAAAGCAGACTGTAAACTTCCTGTTTCTACCGAAATTAATTGTGATTTTAGAAGCCCGTTTTCGAAAAATCGCAATTGCGCAAATTGTTTCTGTAATGTTTCTATCAGCTTAACTGAGTGTATTGAATCAATGTCTGCGAATGTTTTTAAGGAATCTATTCCTTTTTGAATTTTAGAAAAATCAATCGCCTCCACATACTTTTTTTCTTGTTTCAGCAATGTTTCCCCGTGAACATCATCCATATTGTTCCAGCTGAAATACAATCCGCCAAATGCCCAAAAAAAGAATTGCACACCAATAAAAACACCCAAATACCGATGTATTTTTCGTGTATTATAATTGATGTTTTTATTGAATTTCATTATTTATACCGGAGTTTAAAGAAAATAAGCAACAAGGCCAAAAAACCGGTAATTGCATTTGCAAAAATCATCGCCAGGCTGTTTATGGTTATCCCATAAATCAACCACAAAATAATGCCAACAAAAAACACCAAATACATGGTTAACGACAAACTTTCTGCCGATTTTGTTTTCCATGTTTTGTACACCTGGGGCACAAACGCCGCCGTTGTTAAAACGCCGGCAATCAACCCAATTATTTCGTTATTGTCTATCATACCTTTTACCCAACAATATTTATAATTTTTCCCGGCACAATAATTACTTTATTTGGTGTGCGGCCTTGCAATTGCTCTTGTGTTTTTTCATGGGCCATTACCGCCTCTTCAATTTCTTTTACGGTTAAATCTAATGGCAATGCTATTTTAAATCGCATTTTGCCGTTGAATGAAACCGGATATTCCTTCATGCTTTCAACCAAATATTTTGGTTCAAAAACAGGGAAATCAACTGCTGAAATTGATGTTGTATGTCCTAAATTTTTCCATAATTCTTCTGAAATATGTGGCGCATAAGGCTCCAGAAGAATCGCCATAGGTTCTAAAATCGCGCGTTTGTTGCATTTTAAGGCTGTTAATTCGTTCACCGCAATCATAAATGTTGAAACCGAAGTGTTGAAGGAAAAATTTTCAATATCTTCTTCCACTTTTTTAATGGTTTTATGCAAAATTTTAAACTCTTCTTTTGATGGCTCTTCGTCTGAAACTGAAAATTTATTTTCAACTATATACAATTTCCATAATTTCTTTAAAAAGCTAAGAACTCCAGAAATTCCAGAAGTCTTCCAAGGTTTTGACTGTTCCAGCGGACCTAAAAACATTTCGAACATCCTTAAACTGTCGGCACCATATTCCTCACAAATTTGATCCGGATTTACCACATTGTATTTGGATTTCGACATTTTTTCAACCTCGCGACCGCAAATATATATATCCTCCCCAAAGGGAAGGACTTTTCCATTTTCGCCAATAAAAATTGCATCTTTATACTCTTTTCTCGAATTTCTAAAAGCTTCTATATTCAATTCATCAGATGCATTTACAAAAGACACATCTGCATGTAGATTATTAATTGAATATGACAGAATAGTTGCCTTATTGCTTAACAAATCTCTATATTCAGGAAAATTCTGCTTTAAATATTCTTTCAAAACTTCATTTGAATCTTTTCCGTAGTACTTTTTTGAAACAAAAATTGGATGATTTAATTCAATTTTTTCAATTTCAAAATCCTTTTTTTCTTTTAATCCTTCGGAATAAGCTTCCTTAATTTCTTCATTTTCCAATCTTCTGCTTCGGATAGAAATTTCTTTTGAAACTCGATAAACATAAGCACTCGTTCCCATAATCATTCCCTGGTTAATCAGTTTTTTCGCATATTCATCAACAGGAACAAGTCCTTTGTCGAACAAAAACTTTTGCCAAAAACGAGAATACAATAAATGTCCGGTTGCGTGTTCACTGCCGCCAATGTACAAATCAACATCCTGCCAGTAATTTACGGCTTCTTTGCTTACAAATTCTTCGGTGTTATGCGGATCCATATACCTATTAAAATAGGAAGAACTTCCTGCCCAGCCTGGCATGGTGTTTAATTCCAAAGCCCCTCCTAGCCTCCCCAAAGGGGAGGAATTTTCAAACTCCTCTTTGCTTACAATTTTTCCAACTCCATTTACTTCTAACCAATGCCATTTTTTTGCATTTCCCAATGGTGGTTTTCCGTCTTCTGTAGGCAAATATTTCTCCACTTCAGGCAACACAATTGGCAAATATTTTAAGTCAATCATTTGTGGCAAACCGTTTTTATAATACACAGGGAATGGTTCTCCCCAATAACGCTGACGGCTAAAAACAGCATCGCGCAGGCGGAAATTTACTTTTCCATAACCAAAACCACGTTGTTCTATTTCGTGGATAATGCGTTTCATCGCTTTTTTGTAAGGCAAGCCATTTAAAAAATCGGAATTTGCAATCACCGCGTTCTCTTTTTCTGCATAAGCACCTTCAGAAATATCAATACCTTCAAAAATATTTGGAATTTCAAGGTTGAAATGCTTCGCAAAATCATAATCGCGCTGGTCACCGCAAGGAACTGCCATTACAGCGCCGGTTCCATAACCTGCCAAAACATAATCGCCAATCCAGATTGGAATTTTTTTACCAGAAAACGGATGCAAGGCATACGCCCCTGTAAATACGCCAGATATGGTTTTTACATCGGCCATCCGTTCCAATTCACTGCGTTTTGCGGTTGCTTTCACATAAGCTTCAACAGCTTCTTTTTGTTCAGGTGTGGTAATAATTGACACCAAATCGTGTTCGGGCGCTAAAGTCATAAAACTTACACCAAAAATGGTGTCGGGGCGTGTGGTGAAAACAGAAATCTCCCATCCTAAATCCTTCCCAAAGGGAAGGACTTCATTGTCCTCGATTGCTCCCTTTCTCCCGATAGCTATCGGGACGGAAAGGGTTGGGGATAGGACTTTGAAACTCACCATCGCACCTTCACTTCTGCCAATCCAATACGTTTGTGAGTCTTTTAAAGGCTGCGGCCAGTCTATCTTAGCCAAGCCGTCCAACAAGCGTTGTGCATAAGCGGTAATTCGCATACTCCACTGCATCATTTTTTTGCGAATAACCTGATGGCCACCTCGTTCAGAAACACCGTTCACAATTTCATCATTTGCCAATACCGTTCCCAAGCCCGGACACCAGTTTACCTCAGTTTCCGACAAGTATGTCAATCGATATTGCAACAGTATTTTTTGTTGTTTTTCTTCAGAAAAGTTTTTCCATTCATCCGCAGAAAATTTTTCGATATCGGCATCACAAGCTGCTTTTACCTCGCTGTTTCCTTCCGAAGAAAATATGGCAATTAAGGTTGAAATATCCTCAGCTTTATCCGTTGTTTTATTGTACCAGGAATTAAATAATTGGGTGAAAATCCACTGTGTCCATTTGTAATAATTGGGATCAGAGGTTCGTACTTCACGTGACCAATCGAATGAAAATCCGATTTGATCCAATTGTTTTCTATACGTTTTTATATTTTCTTCCGTGGTAATTGCTGGATGTTGGCCAGTTTGAATGGCGTATTGCTCAGCTGGCAATCCGAAAGAATCATAACCTTGCGGATGTAATACGTTAAAACCTTTATGGCGTTTGTAACGTGCGTAGATATCGGAAGCAATGTAACCAAGCGGATGGCCAACGTGCAAACCGGCACCCGAAGGGTATGGAAACATATCTAGTACGTAATATTTTGGTTTGGTTGAATTCGCTTCGGCTCCGCTCAGGGCAGGGTTATCTGCTTTAAACGTTTGGTTTTCCGCCCAATACTTTTGCCAATCGGCTTCTATCTTTCTAAAATTATATTCCATACTGCTATTGCATTTCTAAAGATGCGAAGTTACGTTTTATATAGAAAACTGTAAAATGTTTGTTTTGAATAATCACACCAGATTATAAATAGAATTAATTGATTAAATAGTACCAGTTTATTTTTGACAAAAGATGTAAATTTCAACTTTCTATCAATAAAAACATCTTGAACAAATTCAACTATAAAGCGCATTTGGCTTTGCTTGGCGCCAACATTATTTACGGAATTAATCATATTGTGGCCAAAGGTGTGATGCCCAATAAAATAGGACCTTCCGCATTTGTTTTTTTAAGAATTTTAGGAGCAGGATTGTTATTTTGGATAATTAAATCGTTTATCAAAGAAAAAATCCACAAAAAAGATTTTCCGCTACTAATTCTCTGCGGATTTTTGGGCGTCGCCGCCAATCAGTTATTTTTCTTTAACGGCTTAAGTTTAACCTCTCCAATAGATGCGTCTATTATCATTACAGCTGTTCCAGTTTTGGTGCTGGTTTTTAGCACTTTTATTTTGAAAGAAAGAATTACGTTAATTAAACTTATTGGCATTGCACTTGGTGCAACCGGAGCAGTTGTTTTAATTTTATATGGAAAAAAAGCTGGCGGAACTAGTTCGGTTTTAGGGAATATATTTATTTTTATAAACGCCAGCACCTATGCCTTATATTTGGTTTTGGTGAAACCTTTGATGAAAAAATACAATCCGATTACCATCATTAGTTGGGCGTTTTTATTCGGATTTCTGTTTATGTTTCCCATAGGTATCAACGATTTGTTAAGTACAGATTTCGCCGCATTTACGTCGCACACCTACTTAACAATTGCGTTTGTTGTGCTCGGAACCACATTTTTAACCTACTTATTTAATATCTATGCCTTAAGCAAAGTGGCACCATCCGTAGCGGGTAGTTATATTTATTTGCAGCCCGTGGTCAGTTTTATTATGGTAGCCATTTATGCTTTTGTCTTAAATTTTGATGAATATGCGCAAGACATAGGTTTTGTTAAAATTTTCAGCTGTTTAATGGTCGTTGTTGGGGTTTATTTAATCAGTAAAAAGTCAAAAACACCCTTAATTTAACAATCTTCTGGGCGTTCCCCCGCCGAAAATGCGGGGTCAGGCTTTTCGCTGCAATCTTTTTATCGACGAAAAATCGCTAAAAAGTATTTCCGCTGCAATCCTTAACGCGGGTTGAATTACGATTTTAAAAAAATTATGAAATGATCTCTCAAATTTTTCAACTTTTTCTTAAATTTCACCTTTGAGGGTTAGGGGGCTTCTGGCCTTTTTTTCCTGCGGCAACAAACAATAATATAAAAAAGAATTTGTAGGCGTAGGAATTCCTAAGTCCAAACCCATTTTTACAACTGCTCCGTTTTGCGCTTCTAATTCCGATGGTTTTCCTTCCAACACATCCCGTTGTAGCGATGAAGTTGTAGTGTAAGGCTGAGATTCTATTATCTGAAATTGCTTTTCAATAATGGTCTCCGGCAAATAAATGCCTTTCGCTTTTGCTACAAGTACAATTTCCTTAGCAGTTTGGTACATTATTTCTTTGAGTTGCGGCGAGGAAATTATTTCGCCTAGCGTTGCTCTTGTTAAGGCGCCAATGGCGCTGATTGTAGAAATAAATAAAAACTTGATCCATATTTCTGTTTGAATATTCTCTGCCAATTTTGTGGTAATGCCGGCGCTTAAGAATAATTTTTCCAGAGAAAGGGCTCTATCGGTTTTCACATTGCCCAGTTCTCCAAACACAATGGTGGGTTCAAAAGAAATATGATTTATAATGCCAAAATCTTCAATTTTGCTTACCACTTTGCACAATCCGCCCAATAAATGCTTTTTATTGATAACCGCACCCAAAACATCCACATTATTTACACCGTTCAGCAACGAAATAACCATCGTTTTTTCACTTAAAATCTGATTAATTTCGATGGATGCAGCTTCCAATTGCCATGCTTTTACGCAAACCAAAATTAAATCGATGTCTTTAACTTCTGTAATGTTCGCGGTGGCATTTGCAGGATACACCAAATAATTGCCTTTCGGACTGATTAACTGCAATCCTTTTTTTTGAATTTCTTCCAAATGTTTTCCTCGGGCAATAAATGTAACGAGGTTTCCAGCTTGCGCCAATCGGGCACCAAAATAACCGCCAACCCCACCAGTTCCGTATATTACAATGTTCATGAATTCAATATTTATATCAAAAATAAAGTTTTAAATACTATTTTGAGTTAAAAATGCAGATTTTTTTGAAATTCTGTTTTTTATATTTAGGTTAGTCTAAATATTTTATTATATTTGTCTAAATATAAATTTTTATGTTATTATCACAAACAGAGGAAAATTATTTAAAAGCCATATACAGCTTGGGTTATGCCAATTCCAACAAAATTAGCACCACTTTAATTTCAGCTGAATTAAATACAAAAGCATCTTCTGTTACGGATATGATTAAAAAATTATCCGATAAAGATTTGGTTCATTATAAAAAATATCAGGGCGTTTCTTTAACTGAGATTGGACGAGATATTGCCATAGAAATTGTGAGAAAGCACAGATTATGGGAAGTGTTTTTAGTAAATAAACTCCATTATAATTGGGATGAAGTTCATGAATTAGCCGAACAGTTGGAACATATTAAGTCTGAAACTTTAATTGACAAATTAGAAGCATTTTTGGACTTTCCAACACACGACCCACACGGCGACCCAATTCCCGATAGAAATGGCAATATTGAACATCATAAAAACATGATGCTTTCTTCCATAGAAAATGGTGATTCCTGTGTGGTTATCGGAATTAAAGATTCTTCCGATCCCTTTTTAAAATTTTTAGACAAACTACATATTAAATTGGGAAGTCATTTGAAAGTAGTTTCAAAAGAACCATTTGACAATTCAATGCTTGTTGAAACTGAAAGTGGTTCAATATCAATTTCATATCAAATCTCAAAAAATCTATTCGTAAAAAAAATATAATATATGGAACAAATTATTTCCTATTTTGAAAGTATTGATCCGGTTTTAGCGGCATTATATGCAACTTTATTCACTTGGGCCTTAACTGCTTTAGGCGCATCTTTGGTGTTTTTATTCAAAGGTATGAACCGCGCCCTGTTCGACGGAATGCTTGGTTTTACAGGTGGTGTGATGGTAGCTGCCAGTTTTTGGAGCTTGTTGGCACCGGGAATTGAAATGAGTCCGGGAGAAGGATTTGAAAAAGTTATTCCGGCTGTTGTGGGGTTTGGAATGGGCGCGCTATTTTTGTTTGGATTGGACAAAATTTTACCCCATTTACACATCAACTTTAAAGAAACAGAAAAGGAAGGTGTAAAAACGCCTTTACACAAAACCACATTATTGGTGCTTGCCATCACCTTGCATAACATTCCTGAAGGATTGGCTATTGGTGTTTTATTTGGCGGTGTTGCTGCCGGTTTTGATGGCGCAACCATTGGTGGCGCGGTTGCCCTTGCCATTGGAATTGGACTTCAAAACTTCCCTGAGGGATTTGCGGTTTCTATGCCGATAAGAAGACAAGGAGTGAGTAAATTTAAAAGCTTTATGTACGGACAATCTTCAGCAATGGTTGAACCTATTGCAGCTGTGATTGGTGCTTGGGCGGTTATGACATTTCAGCCAATTTTACCTTATGCTTTGGCTTTTGCTGCCGGCGCTATGATATTTGTGGTGGTAGAAGAAGTTATTCCAGAAACGCAACGAGATAAATATACGGATATAGCTACCCTAGGTTTTATTGGTGGATTTATTATCATGATGACTTTGGATGTGGGACTGAGTTAAAGGCCTCCTAACCCCTGCCTTGCCGGCAGGCAGGCCCGATGGGGAAATTAAAAACAAAGTTTAAAATGAAAAGAGAGAATAGAAAAGTGACTAAAAAATTAAACGATTTAGTATACTGTGAGTAGTTTCAGTAGGCAGTTTAACAAATCTACAATTAAACACATAAACAATTCTAGTGGCAACTGCCGCAGTCTGGATCGCAATCGCCTTTCTTTTTTGACTTAAAAAAATACTTTTTAATCAAAAATGCGATTGCCAATCCTAAAGCGATATATACTAAATAATCTTGCATTAGTTTAAAATACTATAGGTGATAACGGACACGATATATGCCAAGGCTCCCATTCCTGTGAGTTGTAAAATTGGCCATTTCCAGCTTTTGGTTTCACGTTTTACAATGGCTAAGGTCCCAATACATTGCATAGCAAAAGCATAAAAAAGCAATAATGACATGCCTGTGGCAAAATTAAATCTTTTTTCACCAGTTACTGGATCAACTTCTGCCGCCATCCTTTCTTTAATAGTAGCCACATTTTCGCCTTCGCTTTCCACATTATAAATAGTTGCCAAAGCACCAATAAAAACTTCACGCGCCGCAAAAGAACTTATTAAAGCAATACCTATTTTCCAATCGTAACCCATTGGTTTAATAACCGGCTCTATTACTTTACCCATATTTCCAATATAGGAGTGTTCTAGCCTGTAAGAAGCAATTTTTTTATTTAGCACTTCATCGGGCAAGTTATTTGCTGATTCTTGGGTGGATACAATCTCACTTGCATTTTTAAAATTATCAGATCCGTTTGAAGCTAAAAACCATAAAATGATAGACAAAGCCAAAATTATTTTACCAGCACCAAATATAAAAGCCTTTGTTTTCTCAACAACTTCATAAAAAACATTTTTAAAAGAAGGTAATTTATAATTTGGCATTTCTATAACAAACAAACTTTTTGTTTTAATTTTCAACACATTATGCAACAAAATTGCTGAGGAAATTGCTGCTGCGAAACCTAAAAGATATAAGCCCATTAAGGTTAATCCCTGTAAATTAAAAATACCGAATACACGTTCATCGGGAATAATTAAAGCAATTAATATGGCGTAAACAGGTAATCGTGCAGAACAAGTGGTAAATGGAATTACCAAAATGGTTATTAGCCTTTCTTTCCAATCGCTGATATTTCGCGATGCCATAATTGCAGGAATGGCACAGGCTGTTCCAGAAATTAACGGAATAATACTTTTACCGCTCATCCCAAATTTGCGCATAATTTTATCCATTAAAAAAACCACTCGGCTCATATAGCCCGTTTCTTCCAAAGTTGCGATAAACAAAAATAAAATGGCGATTTGCGGAATAAAAATAACTATGCCACCAATACCAGGAATGACACCTTCAGCAATTAAATTGGTGAATGTTCCTTTTGGCAAATTGGTTTTGGCCAATTCGCTTAAACTGGCAAACAAACTGTCAATTAGATCCATCGGTAAACTCGCCCATTCAAAAATAGACTGAAAAATAAGCATCAAAATCCCAAAAAATATGATATATCCATATGTTTTGTGAGTTAAAATTCTATCGAGTCTAGAACGTAAATCTGTTGCCTCATTTTTATCAACAGAATATGTTTTTTTTAAAATCTCATTAATTATTTGGTACCTGTAGATGGTTTCTTTATGCTGATATTTACCTACTTTCTCATTATCTTTATTAAATTCGGTTATTTTGTGATGCAATTTACTTGATAAAAAATTACAATTTTTTTGCTGGGTAATTAACAACCACGATTTATATAAAGAGAATTCGGGAAAAGTCGTTTTTATCGTTTCAAAAAATACGGAATCAATTTTTTCTGAAATATTGGCAATAGGTTCTGTATTCCAATTTTCGTAATTTTCAATTTCTCTTTTTAGGGCATCTATCCCCAAATTCTTTCTTGCGCTGATTAAAATTATTTCCGATTTTAATTCCTTTTTTAATGCGTCAATATCTATTGTAATTCCCTTACGAGCCATTTGATCCGACATATTTATGACCAAAATAGAAGGGAATTTCAAATCCTTTATTTGAGAAAATAAAAATAGGTTGCGTTTAAGGTTTTCAACTTCGGCAACTACAATAACCAAATCGGGAAACGAACTATTACTGTCATCAAGCAAAGTTTCCAACACAATTGTTTCGTCTAAAGTAGTTGGATTGATACTGTAGGTTCCGGGTAAATCAATTATTTCAGCAGTTAAATGCTCGGAAATTTTACATTTTCCTTGCTTTTTATCGACTGTAATTCCTGGGTAATTTCCAACTTTTTGGTTTAAACCCGTAAGTTGGTTAAACAAAGAAGTTTTCCCTGTATTGGGGTTTCCAACCAAGGCTATATTTAAAACCGAATTGCCTTGCATTAGAGCAGCTTAGTGATATTAATTTGTTTAGCCGTTTCTATTCTTATGGCCAAATGGCTTCCGTTTACTTTTATGTACAATGGATCTTTTAAAGGAGCAATTTGTAACAATCTAACTTCCTTACCAGGCAAACAGCCCATTTCCAAAAGATTTAATGGAATAGCATCTAGGCAAAAATCTTGAATAATTCCAATTTCACCAATTAATAAACTTGCTATAGTATCTCCCATTATTAAGAATAATTATAAATAATAGGCAAATATACTAAATTAGAATGATTCTAAACAATGATAATTATCACTTATTTAGAATCATTCTGTAATATTTTAATGTCTAGCGTTAAACGTTCAATATCTTTACTGTCTGTACCATCATAAAAACCGCGAATCTGTCTTTTTTTATCGACCAATATAAAATTTTCGGTGTGTATAAAGTCCTGCAATCCGCCATCACCTTCATCCAAAACAGCAAAATAACTTTTACGTGCCAACTCATAAATATGTTTTTTATCGCCAGTGGTGATATTCCATTTGGCATCAATCACCCCTTTATTAATAGCATATTCTTTTAAAATTGGAATACTGTCCATTTCTGGCGTTACAGAAAGCGACAAAAATTTAATATCATCATCATTTATAAAAATCTCCTGCAATTTTCCCATATTATTGGTCATTACCGGGCAGATAGTCATACAACGTGTAAAGAAAAAATCTGCTACATAAATTTTGTCTTTATAATCATCTTGAGTAACTATTTCACCGTTTTGGTTGATGAGTTTAAAGTCGGCAACTTTGTGGTTTCTTCTTATATGAAGCACACTTTCATCCACCAATTTCGGATTTACATCTGCCGGATTAAAAACGGGCAATTTTTTTTCCGGTGTTAAAAGCGTATAAATGGCGTAAATCATTCCTACTGAAAAAACAGCCATTATCAACAATGTTGGAACAGATTTTTTGAAAAATTTTAGATTCATTTTTTTAGAAAATTAAACTACAAATTTAATGTAAATGATTAGTATAGCTAGCAAACACCTTTAAAACTTTGTTAAATCCAAAACTCACCTCATCTTTCGGCTTTTACAACTGTATATAAAACCGTACATTTGTGCGATTTTAGTAATTTGAAGAAATATATATGGACATACTGATTAAGGCTTTACAGTTTATTTTAAGTTTATCATTTTTAATTGTACTGCATGAGTTGGGGCATTTTATCCCCGCAAAAATATTTAAAACACGCGTTGAAAAATTCTACTTGTTTTTTGATTACAAATTTTCATTGTTTAAAACAAAAATTGGTGACACCGTATATGGCATTGGTTGGATTCCATTGGGAGGTTACGTGAAAATCTCTGGTATGATTGATGAAAGCATGGATACCGAACAAATGAAACAGCCTGCGCAACCTTGGGAATTTAGAACGAAACCGGCTTGGCAACGCCTAATTATTATGCTTGGCGGTGTAACCGTAAATTTCATTTTGGGTATTTTAATATACATTATGATTGTTTTTGTTTGGGGTGTTGATTTTATAAAACCGATGGATGTAAAACAAGGCTTCGCAGTAAACGAAATCATGCATGAATATGGTTTTAAAGATGGCGACAAAATTCTGAAATTTGATGGCGTTGAGCCCTTGGATGTTACTGATGTTAACAAACATTTATTTTTAAGGGGTCTCAGTTCACTTGAGGTATTGCATGAAGATGGAACAACAGAAACTTTGGCAATTCCAGAAAATATTGGTAATGAAATGTGGGCAAAAGGGGTTATGGAACCCTTTTCAGTTAGATCTGAAGCAATCATAGACAGTGTTGTTTTTGACTCCCCTGCCGAAAAAGCCGGATTGCTAAAAAATGACAAAATAATATCGGTTAATGATACTCCTGTTTACTATTGGCAAGATTTCACAAAATTAATCCAAAACGCCAAAGATGCCGATTTTACTATTAGCGTGGAAAGAAGGGGGAATCTTAATACAATGACCATCTCCCCAAGAGAAGATAAAACAATTGGCGTAATTAACTTCCAATTAAGAAACCTTAACATTCAGCATAAAGACTATTCGTTCATGGAAAGTATTCCCATAGGAAACTCTTTGGCAGTATGGACATTAAAGGATTATGTCACCCAATTTAAATATGTTTTCACTAAAAAGGGTGCAACAAGCATTGGCGGATTTATTGCCATTGGCAATATTTTCCCGGCTACTTGGAGCTGGCAGTCTTTTTGGAGCATTACAGCTTTCTTGTCAATCATGCTGGCCTTTATGAATTTATTGCCAATTCCGGCATTGGATGGCGGGCATGTGATGTTTACTTTGTATGAAATGATTACCGGAAGAAAGCCAAGTGACAAATTTTTAGAATATGCCCAAATTACAGGATTTCTGCTTTTAATTGCACTGCTTCTTTTGGCGAACGGAAATGACGTTGTGAAACTGTTCTCTTAAAAATATTTTCTTAAAAAAATCAAAAAGCGCCATTCAAAATGGACACTATCCTAAAAAGTGTGTAAACATAATTCTCGGGGTTCAATTTTTTAAGGTTGAACCCTTTTTTCAAATATAGTAATAAATTGATTTAAAATCAATCCCCAGTTTCTAATAGGCAAAGTCCATTTTTTCGTAACTTC
>DATCTJ010000088.1:0-5289 GCA_036568005.1 Lutibacter sp.
GCCATTTTGTTTAAAATCGTACCAATTCAACTTTTCTCGACAAAATTGATTTTAAATCTGGAATTTGTCGGGTTTGTAAATTGTTATTTTAAAGAACTTTTTCCCTGAAAATCAAATTCTGCTCAGCCATTATTTACAACGGTCAAGTATAAGCGTAGTGCTGGATTAGAAGCACTTTCCTTTCGATTTAACCGTATGCTTGTTAATATTCAATAAGTTTAAAATTAGCACTTTAGCCCGCATTACGCTTATACAATGTTGTGGCTAGTGTTTTCTTCTCCGTTCGGTATATTCTTTTCTTTACAATACTTTTCTATTTCAGTATCACTTTCAAAATAGTCATCGCAAAATTCGTTAAGCTCTTTTTCAGTCGATTTGTAATAACGCTCTTGGGCAGTCATTAATCTGTCGGTTTGCTCAACAAATTGCTCGAACTCTTTATTAATCTTACAGAGTTTGTCGATTGTTTTGAAGTCAAGGTCTCGATAAGATGCTGGAAACAAAATTTTGCTTTGATACGGATTTGCGTTCAGTTCAATTATTCCAATTCCGAAAGATTGGTTCAGTCTTTCCATTTCGTCCGAAAGGCTGTCGCTAAACTCAAATGCGACTAAATAACCGTAATTTGCCCAACTGCTATTTGAAACGGCTTGGAAATAGGCTTTTTTCAATTCAGAGTCAGAATTGATTTCCTTTTTAATTTCGTAGGAACTAAATTTAAAAGTGTCAACTCTATTAATGGACTTTAAAAAATTCTGACTTACTTTGGTTTGTAAATTCAAAAATTTAACGCCAACCATATCTGGGTGTGTCCATATTTGATTATTGTCCTTTCCATATCTTGACTGTTCGTGAAAAATCGTTTTAGAGTATATTTTTGTGTTTTTTAAATAACTGCTCAAAAGTTTATGTAAATCTCTCTCGTTATATGATTTCGTTTTTGTTTTTGGAAGTTTGACTGAAGTTGTTTCTGTCGAACCTGAAAGTATTTCAATTCCTATGTCTTGTTCATTTTTTGTCAAGTAATAGGCGTATGAACCACCTTCTTGTTTTATTCTCTTAACACGAGTATCTCCATTCCTTATAAAATCTCCCAATAAGGCTGAAACTGTTGAAGCTGGTGTTTTTGCTGTACCAAAGTCGTAATAACCATTTTTTATTATATGGTCGTGAACTTCCATATAGCTTGTCAGTCCGTTTAGGTCATCAAGACTTTTTAAAATAGCTTCTTTTATCGTCATATTATTTTTTTGTACAGTTTGTTTTTCACATTAGCCACAACGGCTCGTGTATGAATAGTAGCGGATTTAACACACTAACTTTTCGGTTTTTAACTTGGCTTTAAAGATAAAGAAGTAACTTCGGATAAGCACTAAAACCGCTATTATTTATACACATTGTTACCCAACGTATTTTTATTTTCGCCTTTTTATTTGCATATTTACAAATTATTAGTCAAATTTGCAACAAGACAAATCTATTATTATGTCAGATTGGAATGATAAAGTCAAACGTTTATTAAAGTCAGAATTGGTTCGTAGAGGGATTTCAAATTCAGACTTGGCAAATATGCTTGAACAAATAGGAATTGAAGAAACTAAATCGAGTATCGATAGTAAAATCAGTCGTGGTTCATTTAGTGCAGCTTTTTTTCTACAATGCTTAACAGTAATTGGATGCGAAAAAATAGAAATTGAAGAATATGAAAGTCAATTGGCAATTGCGGCTGAACCTCAAGCCAATTATAACCTAAAAAAACAATAAAATGCAGAAAGTAAAATTCATAGATTTATTCGCTGGTCTTGGTGGAATTAGATTAGGTTTTGAAAAGTCATTTCAAGATTTAGGTTTTGAAACAGAATGTGTAATGACTTCTGAAATTAAGCCGTATGCGGTTAAAACTCTGCAACACAATTTTAAGCACGATTTTTTGGCAGGCGATATTTTTGAAATTAGGAATGAATTTATTCCTGATTTTGATTTTCTATTGGGTGGATTTCCTTGTCAACCGTTTAGTGCTGGTGGGAAACGTCAGGGATTTATTGATACAAGAGGAACATTGTTTTTTGAAATAGAAAGAATACTGAGAGATAAAAAGCCTTATGGTTTTATTTTAGAGAATGTGGAAGGACTTGTAAAACACGATTTGGAAAATAAAAATGATGAAATTGGAAGAACCTTATCTACGATTCTTTACAAGCTTGAAAACGAATTAGGTTATGAAGTTTCTTGGGAAGTTTTGGACTCCATTGATTTTGGATTACCTCAATCACGAAAAAGAATATTTATTGTAGGAACAAAAGATAAAAAGCCAAATTTAAAAACCGAAGCTAAAAGCTTTAAATCTTTAAAGTCCATATTGGAAAATGGTCTTGAAACAATGAATACTGATTTAACAAAAAAGCTTTTAAGCCATTTCGATATTGAAGATTTGTATGGTAAATCTATTAAAGATAAAAGAGGTGGAAATAACAATATTCATAGTTGGGATATTGGAATTAAAGGCGAAGTCTCTGATGAACAGATTGTCTTATTAAACAAGTTGTTTAAAGAAAGACGGAAAAAGCATTGGGCTGAAAAAATTGGTATTGATTGGATGGATGGAATGCCATTAAATCTTGAACAAATATCTACATTCTATCAATCTCAAAATTTAGAAGAAATGTTGAATGATTTAGTTGAAAAAGGATATTTAAGATTTGAACATCCTAAAAAACTAGTTCGTGAGAAAACAGAAAACGGTGAGAAGAAATATAGGGATTATGATACAACAAAACCTAAAGGCTACAATATTGTTACTGGAAAATTAAGTTTTGAAATCAATAAAATTCTTGACCCAAATGATATTGCTCCTACACTCGTAGCAACTGATGTTTCTAGGTTAGCCGTTCCTGATAATGGTGGATTAAGAAGATTAACCATAAGAGAAGGCTTAAGACTGTTTGGTTATCCTGAATGGTACGAAATACCTGTAAAAGAAACTGAAGCTTTTGATTTATTAGGGAATACGGTTGCAGTACCTGTTGTGGAACACGTTGTAAAAGAGGTTGCCGAAATTTATGAGAGTAATTTGGTTTATTCTACTGTCAAAGAAACTCCTGTATGTTCTTGATAGTTTTTTAAGACGTTTCTTAACCAATGCCCATTTGTATGTCTTGTTTGTGGATATTGGTATCTCGTATTGTTTAAAGCGGATAAAAACTCTTCTTTGTTATTAAACGGTTTAAATTTAGCTCTGTCTGAATACCAAATACTTGGTCTTATGTTGTAAATAACACTTTTCTTTTCTTGAACTTTTAAAGGATAAGTGCTACTTGGACAAGCTAATTCCCAAATCTTTTTTAGCCAAACATTTTTGATGCTTATAACTCCATTATTCATTTGATAAGCCAAAATCAAATAGTCAGAATCTATTCGATAAGCGTTATCTAAAAGCGAGTTACAATAAGAATCAAAGTTAGCTAAATCAAATCCTGGACCTCTATCGAAATCAAAGGATTTGACTTCTAAAAGTCCTTTTTTATGGTCGTCTTTGTCAAGTAGAAAATCTGGAAATGTTTGAGAATTTGTGTTTTCTTCAAAGTCAATTTGTTCTTTCTGAAACCAAGCCTTTAACCATTCTTGAAGTAAATTCCCAACGGTATCTTTTGTTTGTATTAAAATACTTAAATCCTTAACTGTGAATTTAATATTCCCTGTTTCTCCGATTAATTTATAGTCTTCAACAAGTTTTTTATAGAGTTGTTCCGCTGTTAATTTCATTCAATTTTATTGGTTTTTCTTAATTTTCAAAGATAGAAAAATTTATCTCGGAATCTCGGTTTTTATATGTTGGGTAACGGCTGCGTGTATGAAACGTTTGGCATTACGAAGCGATTTCCTATCAAGTTACAACTACTTTTGATACGAGCTGAAATGCTCGATAAACCACTGATTGCCAAATGTTTTATACACGATGTTACCTGCTGGTGTTTGTTTTTTATTCAATCAAATAATGTTATATTTTAGATTTATCCTTTTGCTATAAACCCTTGGTTTTATTTTGGATGTTGTCCTTTTCTCTTAAACCTTCGTATTTTTTGCTGACATACTGAATTATTAATGAAATCTTGTAATTTTCACCATATAATGCAACTGTAATACCAGTTGTCTCGCCAAGCCAACCCGCACTATACGATAAATGACCTAAACTTACAGCAAAACCATACTCATCAGGGTCATCTTTATATAAAGAGTTACGCCATTCAGGTGCATTATAACTTGGCTTTCCATATTTTTCCGTCATAAGATTTACTAATTCTCGAAAATCTGTAATAAAGTCATTTTTATTTGTATGAGTAGGTTTAAAAAGATATTTTGCCATCGTTAATTTATCGTTGGTAAATATATAGGCAACATCACAACTTAAACCAGCTACAACATCAGTAAACAAATAAAGATTATCAATGGTGGACAAATCTGGTTTACCTTCTTTCTGCATTACAACCTTTTTTGAGTCTCCCCATTTTGCCACTCTAAAATCAGGTCCTTTATTTTCAGTACCCTTAACAGACAAAGAATATACATATGAATCGGAGAAAATCATTTGCCGAACTTCAATAATATAATTATCCTTGTACCAAGTTCTATCCAAACTATTCATATACTTACTGTCTAATTCATCTTTACGTTGGTCAGGGTCTCCAAACATAGAGATTAAAAGACTATCCATTTCTTTAGAAAAACTTATTGCCTCATTTAAAGCATTCTTGCTTTTTTCAACTTTTCCAAAGCTAAATGATAAAGACTCTAATTTCAATGAGGCAGAATCAACAAATACTGAAGCAGAACATTCCTTGTCGCCTAAAACTATTCCGACAACTTCGTAATCAGTTTTTGTTTTGTTATAATTACTGTAAAAATGTTTGCGAGGTTTAATTTGTGCCGAATATTTTGTAATAAAATCATTTTCAGCAGAATTCCAATCTACAGAATTGACAAATTGCAAAAAATCTGTTTGTGCAGATAATGACGTTGTTAAAAACATCATTAAAATAACACTTGATAGAAATAATATTTTTCTCATAATTCAATCCCTCGTTTGTGTCGGGCGCAACTTTTATTCTGACATTTTTTATTTTGCAGGTTCATTCTTTCACACTTGCAGGTAACGGTAATTTATAAGATTTGTGCGACGTAAAAATCGGAGATTTTTCCGCCGTAACAAATTTTTGTTGAATGTTTATTATTTGTTTCAGTTCAAATTTAAGCATAAATTTTATGAGGTGTTAACTAAAGTGCCTCTAAATA
>DATCTJ010000089.1:0-81618 GCA_036568005.1 Lutibacter sp.
GTTTCAGTCCCAGAGGGACGACCTATTTGTAGAAAAATAGATTTTTCCCAAAAACAAGCCCCAGCGGGGCGAACTGTTTATCAAGTCCCATTTTGATTGAGATAAATCATTTTTTATGAATTTTTATCGGACAACAATAAAATATATTTATAAAACGAAAAAACAATCCAAAAATAAACCTCTTATAATCAATAAAAAATATTTTTTTTCCATTATTTGACTCATATTCAACCAAACTAAAATAATCTTTATGATTCCATATTTGAGAAAAAGTTTTTTTTAACTTTTCAATTGTATAAGGATGGTTAATATCATTATAGCTATCCCATGTTAAATGTAATGCATTTGATTTTTTAGTCCTTGCCCATCTTTTACCAAGAAATTTGTAACAATAATTAGACATAGAAGAATCAGACAATGACTCCTTTTTGCTTTCTCTAAATTTCCAATATTTTAAAAAATCACAAGATCTTAACATCAATAAATGTACGCCAGTTCTTGCTTCAAAAAAGTCATCTTCTTCAGAAATGTCATCAGGTATCCATTTTGCTGATTCAGGAAAATTATTTAACGGCAAGTTTCTTTTATCCAGTGATACTCCGCAGGCGAAAAGATCTTGATGTTTATCCATTATGTTTTTAATTTCAATATACGTGTTTTTGTCTTCCAAAACCAAATCACCATCAGATATAAAGAAATATTCATTAATTAACAAACTCTTTAATTCTCTTGATATTATTATTTCTAATGAATTATTTGATAAATTTCTTTGAAAAAAATAACAAGAATGAATTTTTTTGTTTCTAAGTTCATTTCTTAAAAAACTTTTAATTTGTGGTGAGTTAACACTTTTATTTTCGACAACAATAATTTCAATAAAATCAGAAAATTCATAGAAAGATTCTAAAGACCTTTTTATTATATCAAAATCGAAATATGCTAAAAAAATTAAAGGAATTTTCATATGTGTTTTATTCTATTTTTTTTTGATTTGAGGCAAAAATATCTCACTAAAACTTTGATTTTAGTTTACGCTTATCGATATTTTGTTTTCTCTCAATATGTTGATTTTATTTTGATTATAATTTTTTCTTTTAGATTTCATTTTATAAAAGGATAAGAAAATGTAAATTTTCATATTCGTGCTTCCGAGTTGTATTGCTACATTCTCTTTGCAACAAGTGTTTGTGCTTATCCAGTTTTACTCAATTTCATTCACGGATTTGTTTTTCCAGTAAAAAATACGAGCTTATGTTTGCTTTTATTGTGTTGGCGTTAACCTTACGCTAAATCCTAATTCGGCTAATCGCATAACACTTTTTTGTACTTCTTTTTGTTTTCTTTTTGCCGTGGCTTTTGCTAGTTGCAACAATGGTTCTTTATATTCTTCTTTGTTTTTTAGAATATAATACGTTGCTATAATAATTTTATGGCTTACGGCTATTAATGCTTTTTTGCATCCTTTTTTAATTAATAATTTTTGATAAAATCCTTTTAAATATCCCGTTTTCTTCCTTGTTGCTCCCCAAGCCGCCTCAACTAAAGCTGATTGCAGGTATTTGTTTCCATGGATTACCCTTGTGCTTTTTTTTTACCCGCACTTTCATTACTTCCCGGGCTTAATCCTGACCAGGAAGCCAAATGTTGTTCATTTGGAAAAAAGCCCATATCCGTTCCAACTTCACTAATTATGGTTATTGCGGTATCTCTCCCAACACCATCAATGGTTTCTAAATTTTTTATTTCCTCTTCATATCTTGCCACGCACAAATCAATTTGCGCATCAATTTTAGCAATCAGTTTTTCATTTTCATCAATGGTCTCCCTTATCATTTTAAGCATAAAGCGGTGATGTGCCGTGATTTTTCCCGTTAATGCTTTTTCAATATCTTCTTTGCTCGCCTTTATTTTTCCGTGTGCATGGGTTATTAAATGTTTTACATTGTCATTGCCATCTATGATATCATTGATTATTTTTGTGGCACTTACCCCTTGTGTGTCTGATACAACACTGCTTAATTTGATATTGCAATCTTCCAAAAACTTAATCATCCGGTTTTTTTCTGCTGCTATAAATTGTATCTTTTTCTTTTTATACCTGACAAGATCTCGCAATTCCCTAATGCCCACAGGAGGTATAAAACTACCTTTTAAAAGACCGCTTTAAAGCAATTTGCTTATCCAAACGCTATCTTTTTTGTCTGTTTTATGCCCTGGAACATTTTTTATGTGTCTAGCGTTTACCAAAATGATTTCAAAGTATTCTTCTAAAACATTAAACAACGGTTTCCAGTAAATTCCAGTACTCTCCATAGCTATATGGGTAACTTTCTCTAAAATACACCAATCTCTCAGTTCTATCAATGAACTTGTAAAAGCTTGAAAGCTTCTCGTTTTATAATTCTTGCTGCCTTTGCGTATGGTAGCTAAGATAACATCCTTGTGAACATCTATTCCGCATCCAACCGAAATAAGTTGCTCGAATTGTAATTTTTTCATAATATTAGTTTTTTGATATACTAATTTACGAAAAACTCATCGGTGTTTGCGTGTGCTTAATCATGGTTATTTCATTCTTTTATATATATTTCTGAAACAATATTAGGTCTAAACAATCCACTATGTTTACCAAACCAAGCAGATTTCCTGTCATTTTCGACTATTTCAAATTTTAAAATATCTGGAAAACAACAAAATATTTGATTTTGATTTTTGACTACCATTATTTCAACTGAATAAAATCCAGTGTTAAATGTATTATCATGAATACTAAAAATTGCACTTAACACTCCATCTTTTATATTAATTACTTGCGTGTATGTATTAAATAAAAGTATACCATCCGAATTAAAAATATTTAAACTTAAGTTTATCGAACCCTTTTGCAAATCTTTAAGCCAAAATTCAAACTCAATATTAAACTTTTCATCAAAAGAAATATAATTATTATTACTTGCTTTTGATATTTTTGCTTTTTTAACTTTTACAAAATCATTTCCTATACTATTTATCTCAGTTTCATAAATAACTTCCATAACAGTTTTTGTATTATCTAGATAATTTTCAATCATCAAAGATGTTTCACCTTCCTTAATTTTAAAACCGTTTTCTAAAATCAAGACTCGTGTACACAAACTCTTCACCGCCGCCATATTGTGGCTCACAAACAACACTGTGCGTCCTTCGCCTTTGCTAATGTCCTGCATTTTGCCAATGGCTTTTTTTTGGAATTCGGCATCACCCACCGCCAGTACCTCATCAATAATAAGGATGTCGGGCTCTAAAAAAGCCGCCACGGCAAAAGCTAAACGTACTGTCATCCCACTGCTGTAGCGTTTAACGGGGGTATCAATATAGCGTTCACATCCAGAGAAATCAATAATTTCGTCCAGCTTGGCGGTAATTTCTTTTTTGGTCATCCCCAAAATGGCGCCGTTTAAAAAAATATTTTCGCGGCCGGTCATTTCCCCGTGAAAGCCAGTGCCCACTTCCAATAAAGAAGCCACACGCCCTCTAGATTTTATAATTCCCGTGGTTGGGCTGGTAATTTTAGAGAGTATTTTTAGCAAGGTAGATTTTCCTGCGCCGTTTTTACCAATAATGCCCAGGACTTCCCCTTGTTGCACTTCAAAATTGATGTCTTTTAATGCCCAAACATAGTCGGAAGTGCCTTTTGTGGCGCGGTTGTTTACATCGCCTATTTTTAAATATGGGTCTTCTTTACCGCGAACATTATGCCACCACCGGTTTAAGTCGTGGCTTATCGTGCCAGTGCCTACGAGGCCGAGGCGGTATTGTTTGGAGAGGTTTTCTATTTTTAATATAACTTCGTTCATTTTTGGTATCTAGTATCGGGTATCTGGTAGCTTATATTTGGTATTTGGTAATTCAATCTATGATTTTTGTTCTTTTACTTTTTTTCATTGATAAAAAAAGTAACAGGGCGGAACGTTAAGAAAATGTTCAGTGAACATTTTTAGTGAACGAGCCAGCCGATGCTATGGATTGTCTGATGATCTTTTTCTGTAAAATTATTGAATTTTTTTTACACCAGCATCCAGACCGCCGTTTCCTCCGCATAACCTGCCGCGCGGCTCTTTGGATTAGCTCCATCAGCCATTGTGTTTTAAACTCCATTTCATGAGATCCTGAAATGAATTCAGGATGACGGTTTCAATATTTTAAAACTAAAAACCTCATAGGACGGTTTCTTTCAATTGTTATAAAGAACGTGTAAATTTTTAATATTTAACCTTAAACTTTCCAACTCCCCCCTTTTTTATCCATTCCAACATTAATTCCCCCTTCGGGGGCTAGGGGGCTTAAATCGTATCAATAAAACTCTTTTCGGCCCTGTTAAAAATGACTATACCTAAAAATAAAACGATCACAGTGACGATTAACGTATAAATAAACATGCCAATATTAAAAACACCGGTATTTAAGAGCATATAGCGTACTGATTCTATGACAAATGACAGTGGATTGTACTGCACCACCCAGGCATATTTTGGCAGTTTTTCCACAAAAAACGAAACAGGATACATGACTGCTGAAATATACATCAAGAGCTGCATGCCAAATCCCACTAAAATATTTAAATCCCTATATTTGGTAACCATGGCAGAGATGATCATTCCCAATCCCAAGCCCAGCATCCCCATAATTAAAACCATTACCGGGAACAAAATTGCATATTCATTGATCCTGATGTCGGCACCATTATAAAAGTAATAGCCAAAAAATGCCATAAAAATAAACAATTGAATCCCAAACCGCACCAAATTTGAAATTACTGCCACCAGTGGCATAATAAGCCGGGGAAAATAGACTTTTCCGAAAATTCCCGCATTGGCGGAAAAAGTGCTTGAGGTGCCTGAAAAACAAGCCGTGAAATAATTCCAAATGGTAATTCCGGCCAAATTAAATAAAAAAGGCGGTACGGTTCCCGTTGAAATATTGGCTACATTGTTAAATATCAAGGTAAATATTACCGATGTGAATAAAGGCTGAATTAAATACCACAAAGGTCCGAGTATGGTTTGTTTGTATGCGGTGATGATGTTTCTTTTCACAAAAAGCATCAGCAAATCACGGTATTCCCAAACTTCTTTCAAATTTAAGCTGAAAAGTTTGTTTTTTGGGGTTATTTCAAACAGCCAATCTTCGTTATTTTCAGTAGTGTTTTGCATAAAATAATTTAATAATCAAGGCTTTATGGGCTATGATTTATAATGATTTTCGTTTTTGTCTTTTGTTATGCAATTTAACGTTGGTAAATATATGGTATTGTGTGGGAAAATGAAAATTGTTTTTATTGGAAATCGGAAGTCGGAAGTTGGAAGTCGGAAGAGCGGAGTTTGTTGCGGTAAATTGGGACAGGTTTAGGGCATTTCGGTAAATAGGGACAGGTTTAGGGGCATTGCGGTAAATAGGGACAGGTTTAGGACATTGCGGTAAATAGGGACAGGTTTAGGGGCATTGCGGTAAATAGGGACAGGTTGCCGCGTTGTCTATCCGCTATCGCTACTAGACGCCTCGCAATGACGCGGTTTTTAAGGGTGTTCCTGTTTGTGTCGTCTTTGCGAAGGAGCTACGCAATAAAATGGAGTGGCGCTGAGGCAATCTGTTGGTTATTATGGTTACTGAGTTCATGATTTCGTTAGTTAGGGACAGGTTTAGGGGCATTGCGGTAAATAGGGACAGGTTTAGGGGCATTGCGGTAAATAGGGGCAGGTTGCCGCGTTGTCTATCCGCTATCGCTACTATACGCCTCGCAATGACGCGGGCTTTAATGGGCTTTCCAGTTTACGGACTTGCGAAATGCTCATAGCTCAATGAAAAAGCTTCTGAAAAAATAATGCTCCCTTTAGGGCAATGTCATTAAGTTAAGACTTTATTGCCTTTATTTTGTCTTTCCGAGGTACGAGGAATCTCACCATGTTAAGCTATTTAATGCGATTCCTCCTTTGTCGGAATGACAAATATTCCCTTAACTTAATGACATTGCCCCTCGGGGGTTAGGGGGCTTTCCTTGCGCCAGCTGGCCCATCGCTAAAAATGTCCACTGGACATTTTTTTTACGCTCTGTCCCACAATGACGTGGGTTTTAATGGGCATTCCAGTTTACGGACTTGCGAAATGCTCATAGCTCAATGAAAAAGCTTCTGAAAAAATAATGCTCCCTTTAGGGTCGGGGTAAAAACTATTTTTTTCACACGTCTTTGCGAAGGAGCTACGCAATAAAATGGAGTGGCGACTGCGGCAATCTGTTGGTTATTATGGTTACTGAGTTCATGATTTTGTTAGTTAGTGATAGGTTACCACGTCGGCTTCCTACAAGAAATCATTAAATCCTTAATAAAAAATACTGAAATCCCCTCTCCTTCCGCTTCTATATGGATCTAAATCAAATATTAAAAAGGCATTTACAGAATTATTGACAAAGTAGTCTGATTTCGTACCAAAAGGCATTTTATAATTGAGTCCAAAATCAAATATTTCCATGTGCAAAGCAGCGTTTACCCCAAATTCATGCACATTAAAATCGTCTAAATAATTAAAATGCTGGCTAATGCCAATGCCAAAAGTGGACAAATTTAATTCCTGGTAGAAATCCAATCGGTATTTGTTGGCTTGTTTTGAGGCTGCCCCAAAAAGATATAAATAGGAATATCTTGGCAACATATTTTGATTGTATCTATTTATATCAATTTCGTATCCAAGTTGAGCTGAAACAAAGGTTTCCAACTTATACTTTTCATCTTCCCCTACCGTATTTTTGGGTCTGTTTAAATGCTTTAGGGACAGTCCGAAAAACAAATTTTCATCGTTACTCATGGTAAATGAAGCACCCATATCAATAAAATTGATATTACCGCTTTCTGCCAAAGGATCAAAAGAGACAGAATTAATTTGCCCCGTAAATAAATTTATTTGGTCTTGAAAAACCAATTCATTAAAGTTAAAACTGGTGTTCGAAAAACCAGCCGTTAAACCTGCGTACAAAAACCAATAATTGGACATTTCCATATGATATACATAAGTTAGAGAGGCCTGTGTATTTGTATAACCCGAATTACTGAGTCTGCTGTTATAAAAATCTACCCCTAAGCTAAAATTGCTATATTCAAAAAATGTATTTCCAAACAGATAGCGTTGTTCCAATTTATTGTCAAAAGTCTTTCCCGGAAATTTATTTACAACACCAATTTTTGTAGCTTCTTTAAACCCATAAAAACTGGGATTGAGAAAATTTGGCATTTTATTTAAATTATCAATAATTTGATCTTGCCCAAATGAAAATTGAATCACACAAATGGTTAAAAACGCAATGATTGTATAGGTTCTCTTTCTCATCTTAATAATATTGCTTGATTACTTACAATAATTTCTTTACCAAAATTATCTATTCCTTTAAAAACATATTTAAAGACCTTGCCATTAAATATTGTACCATCACTCAAATAGCCGTCCCAACCCCATGTATTATTACTAATGACATCGGTAGCTGTTGCGAAAAGCAGGTTATTCCATAGGTCGTATATCTCAAATTCAAAACTTTCGAAGCCTACTAATTCTCCTTGAAAGTAATCATTTATGCCATCATTGTTCGGCGTAAAAATATCAGGGAACATGGCGAGATACCCTTTGCCTACACTAATTTTCTCGGTATATTCCTTATAACATCCCAAGTCATTATAAATCCTTAACGTAACATCCCTTATACCGGATACAACAAAAACATGCACTGGAGATTCTTCCTCTGATAAATCAGAATTGTCACCAAAATCCCATTCCAATCTTGTATATGGTTGTGTAGATGTATTGCTAAAGGTGACTGATTCATTTATATTAATAACACCATTTAAATTATAGCCAACAGATGATATGTCAAAAGAAGGTTCAACAACTTTAATATCAATAATAACGGTTTCCCCACAACCAAATTCATTGACAATATTCAGTAGGCCATCAGTGACATAATTGTCAATATAAACTAAATATTTGTTGTCACCTAAGTTCTCGGCGTTTGCCAACGCGCCATTGTAGTAAAAACTAACGGGACCATTATTATCATCTATAACTTTTACTGTCAAAGTTCCTTTATTTCCTCCACATAAGCTACTGTCCAACACAGGTTCTTCTAATATTCTAATCGAATTTTGTGTATTGACCGTATAAATGGTTTGAAACTTATAGGCTGGATTGCTATCTGAACAGCTAAACAAATTACTTTTAACTGTTAGCCGGTATCTGCCCTCCATTAAATTGTTAACCCTTAATACATTTTGGCCAATGATGCTGTAAGTTGGATTTGAATTTCCTGAAGTAGTGCTTGGTATTTCACGCTCCCACACAATGTTGTAAGGTATTTTACCTCCATTAATAGCCACAGAAATATAGCCATCGTTGTTGGTTGAATCACAACTTACATTGCCAATAGTTTCAGCTACAACTATGGGTGTATAAGGCGTAGTAACCGTAAAGTTAATAGGAGCGCTTCTACAATTTTGACTGTCAATAATAATCCCAACATAATTTCCGGGTATAATTGGTATGACAGCCTCATTGGAATGATAATTATTTGGGCCAAACCACTCAAAGTAATAATATGGATTGCCATTGCCATCAGTATAAGGTATTCCTCCTCTTATGTCAACCACATTTATTCCAAATGTAGGGTTGCTGTTACAGGTATCAAATTCAATTGCTGTAGGCCCTGTATATTGTAAAGGCACATAAGCTGCCAAAGTGAAATTTTTAACAATCGCACAACCATTGTCATCCGTAACAGTCAGTTTATAAGTACCGCCATCTAAAAGATTTGTAATTGATCTTAAATTAGCGCCGGATTGCGAAAAAGAGGCTGGCCCTGTCCAAGCATAAAAGTAGTTTGTGTTTACCCCTCCAGTAACCTGCACGGTAATTGAACCGCCTTTATCACAGATAATGGGCACTATATTTGCAGTGAGCGCCAAGGCATTTGGTTCTGTAATGGTAACAGTTGTTTCCGCTTTACAGCCATTTTTATCTGTGATGGTTATTGTATGTTTACCGGCCATTAAATTTGATGCAGTTGCAGTGGTCGCAGTACTTTTATCCCAGGAAAAGGTATAAGGCGCTACGCCACCTGCGGGAGTCACTGTTGCTGATCCATTACTTTCCCCCTGGCATTTTACCGGACTAACCGGAACAGCTGTTGCCGATAAGATAGGCGGCTCTGTAATTAATACAGAAACCGTTATTTCACAGGCATTTCCATCAATAACCTTTACAATATGAGTGCCTGCGGCTAAACCTGTAGCTGTAGCACTTGATGCCGAATTATTATCCCAATAAAAAGTATAGGGTGTTTTTCCTCCTGAAACAGTAACTACTGCTGATCCGTCAGACGCTCCATTGCAGCTTACTGCTTTAAATTGAACGGCAGTCGCCGATAAAGAATAGGTATCAGTTATTGTTACGGTAGCTGTTGTTTTACAATCATTTGCATCATAAATTGTGATGGTATGTGGTCCTGCTCCCAAGTCGCTTGCTGTTGCATCTGTTGAAGTGCTTTTATCCCAAGAATATGAATATGGTGATGTTCCGCCTAGAGGAGTTACTGTAGCCACACCATTAAATGCTCCTTCGCATTTTACAGGGCTGATTTCAGTTGCTGTGGCGGATAAAACAGTTGGTTCTGAAATTAGTACGGTTGTTGTTTTTTCACAACCATTTGCGTCTATGACCTTTATTGTATGGGTTCCTGCTGATAAATTTGTTACTGTAGCACTCGATACGGCATTATTATCCCAATAATAAGCATATGGTGTTGTTCCACCTGAAACAGTTACTGTAGCTGATCCATCAGCGCCTCCCTTGCATTTTACCGGACTTTTTTGAATGGCTGATACTTCTAAAATAGCTGGCTCAGTGATTATTACTGAAACTGTTGTTTCACATCCATTTGCGTCCTTGACGGTAACGATATGTGTCCCCGCAGGTAAATCTGTAGTGGAAGCACTTGTTGACGAGCTATTTTGCCATGCATAAGTATAGGGCGTTGTTCCCCCATCCACTTTTACTGTTGCTTCTCCATTAGATTCCCCTTTACATTTTACCGGGATATTTTGAGTAATCGTTGCTGTTAATTTGGTTGGTTCTTCAATAACTACGATAGCTGATGTTTCACAGCCATTCTTATCTTTTATAGTAACGGTATGAACCCCGGCAGCCAAATCTGAAGCGACTGCACTGCTTGATGAGCTTTTATCCCAAGAAAAAGTGTACGGAAGGGTTCCACCAGCAACCGTTGCTATAGCTACTCCATTAGACATTCCATTACACGTTACTGATTTAAATTGTGACGCGCTTGCAGTTAAATTAGTTGGCTCATTAATGAGTACCATTGCTGTTGTTTCGCAACCATTTGCATCCCAAACGGTAACAGTACGTAAACCTGCTTTTAAATCTGTAGCCGTATCAATGGTTGATGCGCTATTTTCCCATAAATAGGTATAAGGTGATGTTCCACCCGAGGCTGTTACTGTGGCTGATCCATCAGCTCCACCAAAGCATTTAACCGGACTATTTTGAACTGCATTTGCTGTTAATGCAGCAGATGGCTCAGAAATAGTTACAAAAACTAATATTTCGCAATCATTGGCATCTTTTATGGTTATGGTGTGCAATCCAGCCTTTAAGTTGGAAGCTGTAGCGCCTGTGGCTGTACTGTTATTCCAAGAATAGTTATATGGTTGTGTTCCACCATTAACGGTTACTGTTGCGACTCCATCAGCCCCTCCTTTACAATTTACAGGACTAACTTCCACTGCCGTGCCTGTTAATAAAATTGGCTCGGTAATTGTCACAGTTGCCGTCTCTTTACAACCATTAGAATCAGTTATTGAAATGGTGTGCACCCCAGCCCCTAAATCTGTAGCTGTAGCACTAGTTGCTGTACTTTTATCCCAAACATAAGCATAAGGCGTTTTACCCCCAATAACAGTTACTGTTGCTGATCCATTAAATTCTCCATTACATTTTACAGCACTATTTTGAGTTGCTGCAGCCTGTAAAATAGCTGGCTCGCTAATTATTACTGGCGCTGTTGCTTTACACCCATTAAAATCTGTTATAGTAACAGTATGAAGTCCCGCTGCTAAATCTATAGCTGTAGCACTTTTTGATATGCTTTTATCCCAAGAATAGGTATATGGTGAAACGCCACCGGTAACTGTTACTGTAGCAGATCCGTTAGCATCTCCTTTACATTTTACAGCACTATTTTGAGTTGCTGTTGCTGTTAATTTTGTTGGGCCAGTAATCGTTACCGTAGTTTTTGTTTCACAACCAGTAGCATCTTTTATTGTAATGGTATGCACTCCTGCTGTAAGATCTGTAGCTGTAGCCGTTGTCATTGTGCTTTTATCCCAAGAATATTCATATGGCGCAACACCACCTGGAGCAGTTATTGATACAGTAGCTTTACCGTCAGCACCTCCAAAACAACTTACTGGAACATCTTCTACTGCTGTTGCCGAAAAAGGACAAGTTTGCCCATTTACAAAAGCAACCATGAAAAAAAAGAAAAAAAATTGAAAAGTTCTTAGTTTAAAATGTAGCATAATTCATTTTTTTTTTTCAAATATATAAAAATTAGAGCGTTTGTAACTAGAAGTAACTTAAAAAAACAGTTTTTATATTTCTTTTACAAAAATATATCCCATAAATTCTTTTATGCTTAATTAAATTTTTTAGGTCTTATTTTATTAAGAGTTTAAAATTTGAAGTCAATAAATTAAAAAAAATCAATAGTTGTTTACTCCTAAATAGTTTGCTTTATGTAATAAGGTATCCTAGAATGGTTACTTAGTGGCATTGTGTTAGATAGAGACAGATTTAGGTGCGTTGCGGTAAATAGGGACAGGTTGCTTAGGGCATTTCGGTTGTTCTTGACAGGTTGCCTATGCCTAAGGCGAAATATTATAAAAAACTTTCTAAAGCCAACTCGTAACTTTGCAATCCGAAACCTGCAATAACGCCCTTTGCATTGGGCGCAATATAGGAAACGTGGCGAAATTCCTCGCGCGCATAAACATTGGAAATATGCACTTCAATTACCTGTGTTTCAATGCCTTTAATGGCGTCGCCAATAGCGACGGAAGTATGGGTATAAGCGCCGGCATTTAAAATAATACCGTCAAAACTAAAACCAACTTCGTGCAATTTATTGATAATTTCACCTTCAATATTGCTTTGAAAATAGTGCAATTCAACATCCGAATATTTCTTTTTTAAAGTTTCAAAAAATTGGTCGAAGGTTATATTCCCATAAATTAAAGGCTCACGTCTGCCTAATAAATTTAAGTTTGGTCCGTTTAGAATTAGTATTTTCATTTTTTAATTATTGAGGTGTAAATATATTACTTAATTTTAACAAATGAAATGCGCATAAGCCAAACATATTATAAACAACAATTATGCTATGTGCATTAATACAATAATTGTTTCAGAATGAAATGGAATAACGCTTTACACGATTATCAGTTTTATTTAAAAATAGAAAAAGGCCTGTCGCAAAACACCATCGACAGCTATACGCGTGATGTAAAAAAGCTGATGTTGTATTTGGAGGAAAATGAGATGATTATTTCGCCCATTTCCATAAATCAGGAGGATTTTAAGCAATTTATTTACGATACCTCCAAACTTATCAATGCGCGTTCACAGGCGCGTTTAATTTCGGGCATTCGAAATTTTTTCAATTATTTAATTTTTGAAGATTACCGGAAAGACAATCCGACCGAATTGGTTGAAGCACCTAAAATTGGCAGAAAACTACCGGATACCTTAGCCTTATCTGAAATTGACTTGCTCATTGGCGCCATCGATTTAAGCGAGCCGCAAGGCGAGCGAAACAGAACCATTTTAGAAACTTTATACAGTTGCGGTTTGCGCGTTTCTGAACTTACGGATTTAAAGATTTCCGATTTATTTTTTGAGGAAGATTTTATAAGGGTTATTGGAAAAGGCAATAAACAACGTTTTGTGCCCATCAATGCACAAACCCAAAAGTATATTTTATTTTACCTGAATTCGATAAGAACCCATATTGCCGTTCAGAAGGGCTTTGAGGACACGGTTTTTTTAAACAGAAGAGGTAAAAAATTAACCCGTGTGATGATTTTTACGATAATCAAAAATCTGGCCACTAAAGCCGGTATTAAAAAGAAAATAAGTCCGCACACTTTTCGCCATTCCTTTGCCACACATTTGTTGGAACGGGGCGCCGATTTAAGGGCTATACAGCAAATGTTAGGACATGAAAGCATTACCACCACTGAAATTTATATGCATTTGGACAAAAGTTTTTTAAAGCAAGTAATCAATACTTTTCATCCAAGGAAATAAGTTGTTTTATGGGCGTTTGCAAGTTTTTTGATGTTCTTTACTTTTTAACGTAGATGTGCTTGTTTAACCCCAAAAACAGCCATGTTTATCCTCTTCTATAATTTTTACGAATTCTTTTAGGCTGTTTACTTTTGGTATTGCCTTGTAACCATGCCATTTCATATCAGACCTAAACCAAAAGATTTTCCAAGTATTTTCATTTTTTACAAATGTTGTTTTTGCAATATTACATTCTATTTTTTTATTTGGATTGTTCCAAACTGGGCGAATTTCAAAAACTACAATACTTTGACCTTCAATTTTGTAATTAATATCTATTTGGCCCCTTATTTCTTCTGGAGGACGCGCATTGATTATGTAACCTTCCATTACTTCAATAATTTCTATTTCGTTTTCAAATTCTAATGCCATATCATTTAATATCAATTTTGAATTTTTTCAGTAATATCATTTTGAGCAATTTTTTTGTATGTCCGTAATTGATCATAAAGAAATAAAATCGTTCAATTAAAACCCGAATAAGCCTTACCCCAGCCCTAAAGGGTGGCTTATTCTCAGTACTAAAGAATTTTTGCACCCTTTAGGGCTGGGGTAAACAAAAATTCGGCTCATTTATTAAGTTTTTTCTACTTGATCAGTAAAAGCGGATATACAATATTTTTTTAAACAATTGTCTCTAATAATTAATATTATTCTAAATTATTAGATTTATTTCTCAATACTAAATACCAATTACTAAATCCTGCCGGCAGGCTGGCTAGAATTTATTTATTCCGCACATAAATCAATTTAAACCGCACACCACTTTGCACGCGCTGGTCAATTTCAAATTGGCTGAGCGACTTGAATAAAGGGGTCAGCTTCTCAAAACCAAAATTTCTGGAGTCGAAATTGGGTTGTTTTTTCAGAATCAATGAACCCACATCACCCAAAAATGCCCAACCGTCCTCATCCGCCGTATCAGAAACCACCTGTTTAAGGAACTTAATTACCTTTGGCGTTATTTTATCTAAATTTGGTTTCTTTGACACTCCTTTTTCGTCTTTAGATTCACTATAAGGTTCTAAAATTTCCAGATAGATAAATTTATCGCAAGCCACAATAAAGGGGTCGGGTGTTTTCTTTTCCCCAATTCCATAAACCTGCATTCCCGATTCCCGGAGTCTTGTTGCCAATCGCGTAAAATCGCTGTCGGATGAAACCAAGCAAAAACCATCAACATTATTAGAATATAAAATATCCATGGCATCTATGATCATTGCGGAATCTGTGGCATTTTTTCCGCTGGTATAACCATATTGCTGTATGGGCGTAATGGCATTTTCCAGCAAAATTGTTTTCCATTTACCCAATTGAGGCTTTGTCCAGTCGCCATAAATTCTTTTAATGGTTGGCGTGCCATATAAGGCAATTTCCTCCATCATTTCCTTAATATATTTTGATGGAATGTTATCTCCATCAATTAAAACAGCTAATTTTATGTCTTTTACCATAATATGAAATTATATGCTACTTTTATTTTATTATACTTACAATCAGTAAATTATCCGTAATATTTCACAAACTATATAAAAAAAATCAAAGAAAACAAAATAAAAAAAAATTAATATATCGCTAAATTAGTTAAACCCAATTATAAAACCGTACCTTTGCGGCTAATATTATATTTAAAATTTTTAACAATGAGTAAAGGAACAGTAAAATTCTTCAATGAGGCAAAAGGATTTGGTTTTATTAGTGAAGAAGGTTCAAACAAAGAACATTTTGTACACATTTCTGGATTAATCGACGAAGTACGAGAAGGTGACGAAGTTGAATTCGATTTACAGGAAGGTAAAAAAGGATTAAACGCAGTGAATGTAAAAGTTATTTAATATATACTTACCTTTTTACAATGTAGAGCCTGTCATTTTTGACAGGCTTTTTTTTTAGCAATAACAATCATAATAAAATATAAAACAAAATAACAAGGGCAATTTGTGAAAATTGGAAACTCAGATATATTGGCATAAATTAAAACAACTTCATTTTCAATGATTTAACCAAAACAACATAAATCCAATCAATTCACCTACCTTTGCACCCCTTAAATAAAATACATGACATTTAAAGATTTAGAAATTATTGAACCTATCCTGAAAGCCTTAAGCGCTGAAGGTTATACACAGCCCACTCCAATCCAAGAACAATCAATTCCAATTTTGCTTAATCGTAACGACCTTTTGGGTTGTGCGCAAACAGGCACCGGAAAAACGGCAGCATTCGCCGTTCCTATATTACAACACTTATTCCTCGACCATAAAAGCACCAGTAAAAATCAGCGTAAAATTAGAGCCTTGATTATTACGCCTACACGAGAATTGGCTATCCAAATCTCCGACAGTTTTACGGCTTATGGAAAGTTTACCGGAATTAAAAATACCGTTATTTTTGGCGGTGTAAAGCAGGGTGGACAAACAGATACGCTTCGTAGAGGCGTTGACGTACTTGTTGCAACACCAGGAAGATTGCTCGACTTGATGAATCAAGGCTATATTTCATTAAAAGATGTGGAATATTTTGTGCTGGATGAAGCTGATCATATGTTGGATATGGGCTTTATTCACGACATTAAAAAGATTATCGCCAAATTGCCGACAAAACGACAATCCTTGTTCTTTTCAGCAACAATGCCCGCAGATATCGTGGACTTATCCCGAAAAATATTGGGTAACCCGCAAAGAGTAACCGTAAAACCAGAGCAGGCCACTGCCGAAAAAGTGGAACAGGCCATTTATTTTGTCAGTAAAAAAAGCAAACCTAAATTATTGGTGCATTTGTTGGAAAACCAGGCAGTGGAATCTACCCTTGTCTTTTCGAGAACGAAACACGGGGCTGATAAAATTGTACGGTTTTTGCAAAAAGCCGACATAAGTGCCGCCGCCATTCACGGCAATAAATCTCAAGGTGCGCGACAAAGGGTTTTGGGCGAGTTTAAAAGTGGCGAAACAAGTGTTTTGGTTGCCACAGATATTGCCGCTCGAGGCATAGACATTGATGAATTGTCACTTGTAATAAACTACGATTTACCAAATATTCCCGAAACTTACGTTCACCGTATTGGAAGAACCGGACGCGCAAGCGCCAGCGGAATTGCCATTTCGTTTTGCGATGCAGAGGAAAGAGCATTTTTACGCGATATTCAAAAATTAATCGACCAAAAAATTCCTGTGGTAACAGAACATCCTTTTATTGCTGATGGCATTGATGAGACACCGGTAGATGATGAAAAATCACAAAAAAAATCGCGTCCCAAAAAATCGGGTAGCGGCGGCGGAAGAAATAATGGCTGGAAACACCGCAAACCTGCGGCAAAAAAACAAGGCTAGCAAAACACAGCACGTATAAAAACGAAGAAGGCTATCAGAAATGATAGCCTTTTTTGTTTTGGGTTGGATGAAGATTAAAATCTTTTTTTCCCACCAAATTTGTTGTCACGCTTTGGTGCATCAGTTTTTGGTTTTGCTTTACTAACAACAATAGTGCTGTTGTCGTATTGACACTCATCAAGCTCTTCAATTGCTTTTAAAGCATCGTCGGCGTTCTTCATTTCCACGAAGCCAAATCTTTTAGATTCGCCCGTTTCTTTGTCAGTAATAACTTTTGCAGAAATTACTTCACCATACTCTTCAAATAATCCCTGTAAGTCCTCACTAGTAGTAGAAGAACTTAATTTTGCTACGAAAATGTTCATGTTTTAAATAAAATGTTATATAATTTAAAGTTAAAAAAAATTGGAGTAAGCAAAATCGACTGAATAAAGCAATACTAGAATTTTTATTGAATGCGCAAATGTAGAAAAATAATTCTAATCTTTTTTATAATTACCTAACTATCTTACACACTGTAAAAAGAATAGATATCACGTGTTTTTAACTATTGAAATTTGAATTTTAAAAGCCAATTTTTTGCTATTCTGGGCGTTCCCCCGCCGAAAAGGCGCGGTCGCGCTATCCGCTAAATCTTTTTTTCCATTTCATTTCAAAAAAGGATACCGCTGCTATCGCTAACGCAAATCGAATTACAATTTTGATGTACGATGTACGATGTACGATTTTTGATTTACGATGTACGATTTTTAATTAGGAACTTTTTCGATTTTGGTCAAAAATTAATATTTACCTTACGCACGGATTACAAATCCGCGACATCAGGGTATATTTGTCATTGCTTCGCCAGTTCGCTATCGCTCGTGTCCGACAAAGGAGGAATCGCATTAAATAGCTTAATATGATGAGATTCCTCGTACCTCGGAAAGACAAAATAAAGGCAATAAAGTCTTAACTTAATGACATTGCCCTTTGGGGCTTAGGGGGCTTTTCGGGGGTTAGGGGGCATTGTAACTGCCCTAACAACTGCCTTATCGCCATAACGTTCCCGCATTTTATCCATGGCTTGGTACAGATTTACCATTTTGGCATTGTCTTCAAACAAATTAATTTGCTGTCCGCCACCTACCAAATCACTAAACTTTATACCTATTAACCTAACCAATAACCGCCTTTGGTACAAGCTCTTATAGAGTTCCATAACAACCGGCAAAATAGCATGGTCTGCAGAACTATACGCTATTTTTTTTTGTTTTGTATAGGTTTGAAAATCGGAATAGCGGATTTTAAAAGTAATGCACGCAGTTAACTTGTTACTTCTACGCAACTGAAAAATCAAACTTTCTGTCATGGCAACTATATTGCTTTTTAGTTTTTCAATATCCGTGGTGTCTTTCTCAAAGGTGTTTTCTGTTGAAATAGATTTTCGCTCGTGGTATTTTACAACTGGAGAATTATCAATACCATTTGCCTTTTTCCAAATGCCGCTGCCCTGTTTTCCAAAAACTTTGGTCATCATGTCAATCGGCATTTCCTGAACGGTTTTTATGCGTTTAATGCCCAAGTCGCACAATATATTATAGGTTTTTTCGCCCACCATAGGGATTTTACGGACAGATAACGGCGCCAGGAAAAACTTTTCGGTGCCGCTGTTTATTTTCATTTCATTGTTGGGTTTTGCTTCCCCTGTGGCGATTTTTGAGACGGTTTTGTTAACAGACAAGCCAAAAGAAATGGGCAATCCGGTTTCTTTCATTATTTTTCTGCGCAATTCCGAAGCCAATTGATGGCAGCCAAAAAACTTGTCCGTTCCCGTTAAATCGATATAAAATTCATCTATGGACGACTTTTCATATAAAGGAACGGATTCATTGACAACATCGGTTACTTGTTTTGAAAATTTGGTATAAATTCCCGAATTTCCACGCAATACAATGGCTTCCGGACATAATTGTTTTGCCATGCGCATAGGCATGGCCGAATGAACGCCAAATTTCCGGGCTTCATAACTGCAGGAAGCCACCACGCCCCTATCGGAAGTTCCGCCAATTAAAATGGGTTTTCCTTCCAGTTGGCTGTCCATCAATCGTTCGCAGGACACAAAAAAAGTATCCAAATCCATATGTACAATAGAACGTTCCAGCGTGCTCATACCATTACTTTTTTAGGGATATCAGCATACCTCGGATCCTGGATAATTGCCAATTTTTCCATTTTTTCTATTTCAACCGTGATGCAATCAAATTCTTCCACAACTTTCCCCGTTAATTCATACACGCCTCTTCCTTTAAAGGGATATTTTTTAGCGGCTGGCGGAAAATGAACGGTATCGATATGAGCTCCTTTTAGATCCACAAAATTTCCGAAATACATGAGATCGCCTTTGGAAGTGCTTACTCTTTTTGCCGTCACATAATACCCGTAAACCCTTACCGTTTTCCCTATATAATGCACCAAATCATTTGCAAGCAATTGTTGATGAATTGGTTGTGTCAATAAATCAAACGGACTGCACAAGGGGAAACCCAGGTATTGGATTTCGTCAAAGGCATCTTCAAATTGGCTGCAACTGAGTTGTGGCGTGTTGTACACAATTTTCTCCGATTTAAAAAGTGTGGAAACATGGGTTTCCAAACATACTTTATTCACTTTCATATAAGCTTCCCATAACAATTCCCGTTTATTTCTCCCCGTAAACCGAAAGACATTTATTTTAATTAAAATCGAAAGCTGTTCCAATGAAATGGCAACGCGTTCAATAAAATCGTCCAAATCCAAAAACAATCCGTTTTTATTTCGCTCATTTACAATTTTTGTCGCATTTTTTATTTCAAAACTTTCCAGCATCATAAAACCCAAATAAATGGCATTCCCTTCTATATGATTCTGGTAATAAGACTTGTTAATGCTTGGCGGATGAATAATTCCGCCGTTCATCCGCGCTTCGTGCACATAATATTCCGGTTGGTAAAATCCGCCGAAATTGTTGAGCGTCGCCACTAAATATTCCAGCGGATAATAGGCTTTTAAAAACAGGCTTTGGTAGCTTTCAACGGCATAGGAAGCCGAATGGCCTTTGGCAAAAGCGTAACCGGCAAAACTCTCAATTTGCCGCCAAATTTCTGAAGTCAGCTCATAATTATGTCCTTGATTTTTACAATTTTCAAAAAACTGGCTTTTCACTTTTAAAAATTCCTCTCTCGACCTGAATTTGCCGCTCATTCCGCGTCGTAACATATCCGCTTCCCCCAAACTTAATCCGCCAAAATGATGCGCCACTTTTATCACATCTTCCTGATAAACCATCACGCCGAAAGTTTCCGGCATTATTTTAAGCAATATCGGATTCGCTTCTTTTCTGCGTTCGGGATTTCTGTAGCGCAAAATATATTCCCGCATCATCCCCGATTTTGCCACGCCGGGACGAATTACCGAACTTGCCGCCACCAATCCCAAATAATTATCCACCTGTAATTTTTTCAGCAACATCCGCATCGCGGGAGATTCCACATAAAAACAGCCGATTGCCTTTGCATTTTTCAACAGATTTTTAATTTTTGAATCTTCCTTAAAACGTTTGATATCGTGAATGTCTATATCAGGATGATTTGGATGGTTGTATTTTACAATATCAACGGCTTCCCTTATTTTTCCCAAACCGCGCTGACTCAAAATATCAAATTTATACAAGCCAATATCCTCTGCCACAACCATATCAAACATGGTGGTTGAAAATCCTTTTGGAGGCAAATACGTGGCTGTATAATAGTCAATTGGCTTTTCTGAAATTAAAATTCCGCCAGGGTGAATGCCCAGATAATTTGGAAATCCCTGAATGTATTTGCTGTAAACCAACACCAATTTCGACAAGTCGTCCAATTCATTTGGATTGAAATTCCCTATAGAAAGCTTGTCGATTTCTTCTTTCGGAAGTCCGAAAACTTTCCCCAATTCCCGAACCGAAGCCCTGTATTTAAACGTGTTGTAAACAGCAATCAACGAAGTGTTTTTAAATCGATCAAAAATAAAATTCATCACATCATCCCGGTCGCGCCAGGAAAAATCCAGATCGAAATCGGGCGGATTTATTCTGTATAAATTGATAAAACGTTCAAAATACAAATCCAGTTCTATGGGATCAACATCGGTAATTCGCAGCAAATACGCCACAAGACTGTTGGCGCCGCTTCCCCTGCCAACATAGTAATATTTTTTGCTTCGGGCATATTTCAGAATTTTCCAATTGATTAAAAAATAGGAAACAAATTCCTTTTGCTGAATCATTTCAAGCTCTTTTTCCAATCGGACAAACACGCGTTTTCCCAGTTTTTTGTAACGATAGTTTAAGCCGTCATAAGCCAGTTTTTTCAGCAGTCTAAAATCCAGTGCCGAATTATTGCTGTAAGTTTTCTGATTTTTAGGCGCATTTTTGGAAAAATCAAAATCGATGTGGCAATAGTTCAAAAGATGTTCTGTGTTTTCAATAATTTGCGGATATTCCTCAAACATATTTTTCAATGCTTTTTCAGAAATCATCATATCCGATGCTTCTCCCTGCTCCGATTTTGGCAGTTTACTGAGCAAAACATTGTTGTCGATGGCTCGCAGTAATCTGTGCGTGTTAAATCCTTTTTTATGCTGAAATGAAACCGTTTTCAACACCACCAATTTCTCTTGGTAAAATCGCCATTCTGAAAACTTCAGCAGATTTAAATCGGAGGGTTTTACACCCATAAATTCATTTTCTTGAAGATCCATAAGCGTATTTTGGTACGGATAAATCACATAAGTATCCGGAATGTATTTTGCGCGTTTTGGAATTAATATTTTATCCAGATGCAAGAATTCCGACAAATATTTATTTAGTTGCTGCAAGGCATCATTATTTTTCGCCAGCATCACAAATTGTTGTTGTACACCATTTCTGAAATCGATGCCCAAAACAGGCTTTATATGGTATTTTGAAGCCAAACGCACAAAATCCAAGTTGGCAGAAGTGTTGTTAATATCGGTCAAAGCCATCGCCGTAATATTGTACTGAAATGCCAGCTGCAACAAGGCTTCTGGCGCTATTGTACCATATTTTAAACTATAATATGAGTGCGTGTTCAAATACATTTTTTCTGAAAAGATTAGGCGGTAAACTTTTTTTTGCTAAATTAGCTCAAAATATTAACAATCGTTGCTCATAAATTTAGCATTATGAATTATTTATCACAAAATATCAAACATATGAGAGCTTTAAAAGGTTTGACGCAGGAACAATTTGCGGAAGATTTAAAAGTTTCCAGATCCAGAATAAGCTCTTATGAAGATAGCAGGGCCATTCCCCCTATTGAATTTTTAATTGATTTATCCGATTATTTTAAGATTCCCATTGATATTTTAATCAAAAATGATTTGTCGGGCGCAAAAGATGTTTCGTTTATTGAAATTGGAAACAGAAGGGTTTTATTTCCCATTACCGTTGATGGCGCCAACGAAGATTTGATAGAAATTATTCCGATTGAAGCTTCCGCAGGTTATTTAAGAGGCTACGATGATCCCGAATTTATTGAACATTTAGAGAAAATTAAACTGCCCTTTTTACCTACAGGAACGCATCGGGCTTTTCCCATAAAAGGAGATTCTATGCTGCCGGTGAAAAGCGGTTCTTATATTGTGGCGCGTTTTGTTGAAGAAATTAGCAATCTAAAAGACGGTAGAACCTATATTGTGCTCACGTTGAATGATGGTATTGTTTACAAGCGAGTTTTCAATAAAATAGCAGAAAACAATATGCTTTTACTGGCTTCCGACAACAAAAAATACGACCCTTATTATGTGCCTGTTGATGAAGTACTGGAATTGTGGGAGTTTACCTGCAGCATCAATACACAGGAATACGAGGAACACGAATTAAAAATAAGCAGCATTGCCTCTATGTTAAATGAGTTGGGAATTGAATTAAAGGCACTGGAAAAATCGATCAAATAAATGTACACAATAGTTGATATAGAAACCACCGGACACAGCTCCAAAATAACAGAAATTTCCATTTTTGTGTATGATGGAGAAAAAGTAATTGATGAGTTTACGTCACTTGTAAATCCGGAATGCAGCATCCCTCCTTTTATTACCAATTTAACGGGAATTACCAATGCGATGGTGAGCAATGCCCCTAAATTTTATGAAATTGCCAAAAAAATAGCCGAAATTACCAAGGACACCATCTTTGTGGCGCATAATGTAAATTTCGATTACAACATCATACAAAAAGAATTTAAAGATTTGGGATTTGAGTTTAAACGAAAAAAACTGTGCACGATACGGCTATCCCGAAAATTAATTCCGAATTTAAGATCGTACAGTTTGGGAGCGCTTTGCGTTACACAGGATATTGTGATTAAAGACCGGCACCGTGCAAAAGGAGATGCTGAAGCCACAGTGATTTTATTCGAAAAACTGTTGTTTTTAGATACCAATCAAACGGTATTTAATTCCTTTTTAAATCCGCGCTCAAAACAATCGACCTTGCCCCCTTTGTTGCCGAAAAAAATAGTCGATGAACTTTCAGAAAATTCGGGGGTTTATTATTTTAAAAATGAAAAAAACGAAGTTATTTATGTTGGAAAAGCTAAAAATATAAAACAACGCGTGCTGAGCCATTTTTACGACAAGACCAAAAAAGAAATTACCATGTGCCTGGAAACCAGCAATGTTTCTTATGTTGAAACCGGCAGTGAATTGCTTGCCTTGCTATTGGAGTCTTCGGAAATAAAAAAAATATACCCTAAATACAATCGGGCACAAAGAAGGGCCCAGGAAAGTATCGGATTGTTTACTTATGAAGACCGAGACGGCATCATGCACTTGGCCTATAACCGATTAAAATTAATCACAACTCCTTTAATGAAGTTTTCCAATATTACGGAATGCCGAATTTTTATGGAAAAATTATGCGAAGAATATGAATTGTGTCCAAAATATTGTCATTTACAAACCAATGTCTCCACCTGTTTTCATTACCAAATAAAGAAATGCAAAGGCGTTTGTAAAGAAGAAGAACCTGTAAAATTGTATAATTTAAGGGTACAAAAGGCCATTGATTCCTTAAAATTTAATACGGAAAACTTTATCATAAAAGAAACTGGCAGAACCAGCAATGAATATGCATACGTTTTGGTTCTTAACGGTATTTACAAAGGATTTGGATATGCAAGCAAGAAAAAAAAGGTAACATCAGCAGAGGATTATTTTGATTTGCTAAACGCGCAAAAAGAAAATAACGATGTTAGGCGAATTTTAAATGCTTATGTGGGTAAAAATAGCGCAAGTATTGTTCCGTTAGATTATGTCTCCAAACCTTTCGAACTCAATTTTTCCTAAAAATAGTTTTATGCGGATTGCTGTTTTCTTTTTAAAACCTTGTGATTCTTGAAGAAAATTAGTGAAATAGTTATTACACCAAGATACACAAAGAAAATTCACAAAGATTCACAAAGCTGTTTTAGTTCCTTTTTAGCGTTTCTGCTTATGAAAAAGTCAAGAAATTAACTTTAGGTATTTATTAGTGATATTCCTAAAATCTATCTCGAGTAATTACACCAAGTTACACAAAGAAAACTCACAAAGATTCACAAAGCAGTTTTAGCCCCATTTTAGAGTTTCTGTTCGTATGAAAAGCTAAAAAATTTAACTTTATGCATTCTAGATTTTAGGCACTTATAAATTATATTCTTAAAAATTTATCTCGAATAATTTGGTGATTCTTTTGTGATGGTTACATTGTGTGGATGGCTCTCACGCATTCCGGCAGCGGTAATTTTAACAAATCTGGCCTGTTTTTGGGCTTCGATATCTTTTGAACCGCAATAGCCCATACCTGCACGTAAACCGCCAATAAACTGAACCATCGTTTCATTTAATTCCCCTTTATAAGGAACCCTGCCTACAATTCCTTCAGGAACCAGTTTTTTAATATCGTCTTCAACATCCTGAAAATAACGATCTTTTGACCCATGTTCCATGGCTTCAATAGAACCCATTCCGCGATACGATTTAAATTTTCGTCCTTCATAAATAATGGTTTCGCCAGGAGATTCTTTTGTCCCTGCCAATAAAGAGCCCAACATTACACTGTCTGCCCCAGCAGCAATTGCTTTGGGAATATCTCCCGTATAACGAATACCACCATCGGCAATTACGGGCACTCCAGATCCTTTAATGGCATTCGCCACCTCAATAATGGCCGAAAGTTGCGGAAAGCCAACACCTGCAATTACACGGGTTGTACAAATAGACCCTGGTCCAATTCCTACTTTCACTCCATCGGCGCCAGCTTCAACCAAATATTTAGCAGCTTCACCTGTTGCAATATTACCCACAACAATATCAATATCTGGGAAAACTCCTTTAATTTGTTTCAAAACGTTAACCACCCCTTTTGTATGTCCGTGTGCCGTATCAATAATTAAGGCATCAACGCCAACTGCTATTAGCGCAGAGGCTCTGTCAAGTGCATCCGCAGTAACGCCAATTGCAGCCGCTACGCGCAAACGCCCATACTGATCTTTGTTCGCATTTGGGTTTTCCAACACCTTAATAATATCTCTGTAAGTAATCAATCCCACCAATTTATAATCGGCATCAACAACTGGCAATTTTTCAATTTTATTTTCCTGAAGAATTAATTCTGCCTGTTTTAAGGAAGTTCCGGCAGCTACGGTAATCAGGTTTTTAGTGGTCATTACCTCATAAATTTTGCGCTTGTTGTCTCCTTCAAAACGCAAATCCCTATTGGTTACAATTCCAATTAGTTTATCGTCTTTATCAACCACAGGAATCCCTCCTATGCCATATTCTTTCATCAAGCTTTTAGCAACAAATACCGTTTCATCTTTAGTGATGGTTATTGGATCTAAAATCATCCCCGATTCTGAACGCTTCACTTTTTTAACTTCTGCAGCCTGTTTTTCTATGGACATGTTTTTATGCAACACGCCTATTCCACCTTCACGTGCCATGGCAATTGCCATATCCGATTCGGTAACGGTATCCATCGCTGCGGAAACAATAGGAACATTTAGTGTGATATTTTTTGTAAATTTTGTCTGAATTTTTACCTCGCGCGGTAGAACTTCTGAAAATGCGGGAATTAATAGTACGTCATCGTAGGTTAAACCTTCACCTACTATTTTTGAAGAATCTGAAATCATAATGCAATCAACTTATAAATTAATTGCGTGCAAATTTAGACTATTTAATTTAAAAAACGTTATTTATGACTTTTTTGAAAATAAAATTTGATATCCAATAGCTATCGTTGCCGTCACAAAACTAAAAGTCATTAATATCCCTGAAAACATCACCACATATTTAAACCATATGATGCCGCTCCAGAGTAAATATATTCCGCCAAAGGTTAAAATGATAGAGAAAAAGGGTTCAATCATTAAAAAATATTTAAATTTTTTATTAATGGATGTAGTGGAGAGTATTAATGATAGTAAAAAGAAAATTACCGATAGGGATAAAATGTGATTATGAACCACCGTAAGAATTTCTCTTTCGCTTTTTTTGAATTTCATAACTTCTGCGGCTTCATCATTTTCATTACCTAAATAATGGCTTTCAATTTCTGATGAATTCATAGAAGTTGTATTGTTTACAAAACTCAGTCCACCATAAAAACCCACACTAAGTACAATAATAAATACAAAAATGAGTGTTTTTATTTCTTTAGGAAATTGATGTATGAGTCCGTGTAGTTGCATTATAGTTGTTTTTTATTGTGTAAAATTGTTACAGTTTTCAACAATTTATTTACCTCGTTGGTCATCGATTTCGCTGAAATTGTGGCTCCGGAAATTGCTGCAATATCTTTTTGATATTCTAAATTCTGTTCTTTTGACTTTCCGTTAAACTGATTAAGCCATCGTTTGCTTCCCACTTCCGAACCGTGATCTTCCCTATAAATCAAAATCTTAACTTTAGAAACTATAAGGTCTTTGTCAAAAATAACAATAAAATCGAAATAATCAGCCTTTCCATAAGCTTGTCCCAAATAATAATAACCCACTATTTTTTCTTCATTCTTTATTTTGAAAAAATTGGTGCCATCAATTTTTATCGGAAGCGTTTCATTTACTTCAGCAGAAACGGAGATTGGCTGTTTTAAATATTTTACAATATTAAACACCGTTTTAATTTCCTTTTCAATTAAAGCTTCGGTCCTTTTATTGGTTGTGAAGCTTGAAATAATGAGTACTAAAATTGTAAAAAAGGCTATTTTTTTCATTTTAAATATTTATATTAAATGAGGCTACTCTTTAAAAGCAGCCCCATTAAATTATTTTTTTAGAATGAAACCGCAACGCCGGCATTAAATTGTTTTGCTGTATCGCTGCCTGCAACTGCATTGTTCATCAACTGATAATCTATTTTAAAAGCAGCGCCGTTCGCCACTTTATAATTCAATCCAAAAATGATTTCATCTCTGTCAAAAGCATCATTGGCCACTAAATTTCCCGCGGTGCTTGCGTGGGTATTGTGTTTTTCATAACGTAAAAACGGGGTTAATTTTTCCACGCCCTTTAAATTGAAACTGTAGGCCACTTCACCATACAAACCGTACATTTCAGAACCTAAATCCTTACCTGTTAACAAATTGTAATCTTCTGTATCCGTTAAGCTTGTATGAATGTATTGTCCTCTCAATTCTAAATTATTGTATTTATAACGCGCATCCAACCCAATCATAGAAATACCAACTGTTGATGCGTCAATTGAAGTGTTATCCGTTTGGGTTTTTCCAAAATAACCAGACAAACCTAATCTTAGTCCAGTAATTCCATAATAGTCCAATTTAGTTGATAAATTTGGTGAATTCACCACAGATTCAGCACCTTTTTGACGACCTTTTCGCAATCCGTCCGTACCCCGTAAGATTCCTGCTCCGCCGGCATAAGATTTAAATCCGTTGAATACATAGGCTTGGTATTTTAACGATGCATTGTCAATTTTTCCTGAAAATCCTATACCGATCTCTCTCCAGGTTGTTGGCACTATATACGAATCAACATTCGGACGTTCAACACCATAAAATGTTGTTGGCTCATGAAATTCGTTGATAATTCCCATTGGCACCAACATTAAACCAGCCAAAACATTGAAATTTTCGTTTGCTTTGTACTTTAAATATGCTTGTTCAATATATACTTCAGAAACATGTTCATATTCTATTTCCGACAAAAAACTTACTTTTTCATTAAATTTGTAGCCCAAAAACATGACCACTCTGTGGACATCCAATTTTCCGGGTGCTGAACCATCGGGTTCATTATAATCTATTTGCGCATATCCACCAATTGATACACCTTCTGAAATTATTGTTCCTAAATTTTGAGCGGTTTCATTTGGATTTTCCTGTGCAAAGCCTATGAAACCAGTTATTAATGCCACTAATAATATTATATTTTTCATTTATGTAATTTAGATTAGTTATTCTTATTTAGACTAGTTATATATAACAGCGCAAAAATATATAAGATTGAAGAAACAAAAAAGTTTTATTTAGAATAATTATAAATAAGCTGATTTAAATCATATTTTGGAAAAACGCAAAAAAATATATGCCTGAATTTTAATAGGTTAAGTATTAACTGAAAATCTTCAAGGCCTCATTAAAAGCGCTCTCAAAGCTCATCGCTTTGATATTTGTAGAAACTTTTTGTTGATTAAAATATGAAACTAGTTTTTCGGTAGGCATATTTCCTGTAAGATCATCCTTTGCCATGGGGCAACCGCCGTAGCCCATAATGGCTCCATCAAAACGATTGCACCCAGCTTTGTAGGCAGTGTCCACTTTTTCAAACCAAGAAGTTGGCCTTGTGTGTAAATGTGCCCCAAATTCTATTGTTGGGTATTGTGGAATTAAATTTGAAAAAAGATAATCGATAATTTCAGGCGTTGAACTCCCTACAGTATCTGATAAGGATAAAATTTTAACACCCATTTTCGAAAGTTTTTCTGTCCAATTGGAAACAATTTCAACATTCCAGGGGTCTCCGTAGGGATTTCCAAAACCCATGGATAAATACGCAACCACTTCTTTATTGGTTTTGGCAGCAAGGCTTAAAATTTCATTCAAAATTTCAATGGATTCAACAATTGTTTTACCAGTATTTCGCATTTGAAAATTTTCGGAAATTGAAAAAGGATATCCTAAATAACTAATTTCCTCAAATTGAGAGGCGTCCTCTGCCCCGCGAACATTGGCCACAATCGCCAATAATTTACTTTCTGTGTTACGCAGATCAAGTTTTGAAAGCACATCAGCGGTATCCCGCATTTGAGGTATGGCTTTTGGAGAAACAAAACTCCCAAAATCTATGGTATCAAAACCAACACGTAACAATGCATTTATATACTGCGCTTTGGCTTCTGTAGGGATAAAATGCGATTTTATGCCTTGCATGGCATCTCTTGGGCATTCTATGAGTTTTACTTTTTTCATGGGTTTTCAAATATACAATATCCTATTAAAAAAAGACTATGAAAAAAGCCATTCCAACAAAAACCAAAATTTTAAGCCACTTTATTTTTGTGTTAAATGTTGGATTGTTATTTAAGTAGAAAGCAAATTTTCCCGACAATATAGAAACTATTGAGAAAATTATAAAAGATTGAACGATGAATATGATTCCCAACACATAAAATTGAACGATGGTATTTTGGCTTGAACTGTATAAAAATCCTGGAAAAAACGCCAAAAAGAAAATGGAAACTTTCGGATTTAATACATTCATAAAAAATCCCTGTTTAAAAAGTTTTAAAAAACTTTTCCTATCGGCTTTCCTATTTAACACCAACTCTTCATCAGACTTAAAGGTTAAATATGCCAAATATAACAGGTACATTGCCCCAAATAATTTGATGGAGAAATATATGTTTTCCGACTGTTTTATCAGTGCCGAAACCCCAAAAGCAACCAATGTGGTGTGAATAATAACCCCCGTTACCAGTCCGAGCGAAGTAACAATTCCGTATTTTTTGCCATTGGTCATACTCTGCACCAGCACATAAATTATGTCTGGTCCCGGCATCATAGTGAGCAACATAGAAGCAACTAAAAACGATCCTAATATTTCGTAATTCATTTAAATTTTTTACGATTTCAAAGTTATTGTTTTTTAGCAAACAAAAAACTTGTTTCTGTATCTTTAAATAGTCAAGCCAACCATTAAAAATATCGAAACAAGTTTTTACCAATAACCTTTTTTTACGGAACTCAGTTAAAATTTAAAATTCAATCCCAATTTAAGGTTTCTGCCTTTGGTGGTGTAACCAATGATTTCCACATAGTTTTCGTTAAAGATATTATTTGCACTTATGAATATCAGAAAACGGTCTTTTATCAATTGATGGCTCGCAAATAAATCGACCAAACTATAAGCTTTTAAATTGATATTTTCGCCAGTTCCCCATTCATCAAAATAAGTTCTTTTGGAAATATTTTTAAAACGCAACGATAAATAGGTGTTTTTAAGGTTGTTGCTTTCAATCAATGCCGTAAACTTATGTTTGGGAATGTAATCGGTATCGGAATTTTTTGTGATATAAGTATGTCCAATTTTGGCAGTGAGGTCTTTAGAAATTTCCGTTTTAATTTCTGTCTCAACACCTCTTGCATTTAATTTTTCATCAGAATTTGAATAGGTTACAAAATCGGGTAAAATAATGGCATTATCTTCTTCTCTATAAAAGAATACCGAATTGATTTCAATTTTCTTTTTTAAGGAATAAATAAATCCGAACTCCACACTTTTATCTTCTTCGGGTTCTAGATCCACATTTCCATATTGAGAAAATAATTGGTAAGTGCTTGGCGCAATAAAAGCGGTACTTAAAGAGGAAATAAGTCTAAAATGATTTGAAAAATTATAGGAAGGATTTACATTATAAACCCAATGATTTCCGTATTCACTGTGATTATTTAAACGTGCTCCAGCATTGATGTTAAAGCCAGATAAGGCATTGTAAACCACCGTAAAATAAGGGTCTATGGTATTATAATTTGCCAAACCATCGCTTATATCACCATACGGGCTGTTGGTTTGGTTACTTTGTTTCTGATAATTTACACCGGTAATCAACTGAAATTTATCTGTAAATTTATAATCATTTATTATATCAGCTACATAGGTTTTTCCAGTATATTCAAAATGGTCGGTGGCATTAGTCCAGCTGTTAAAGACATCCAGCATTCTGTCATTTCTGTTATAGGATACACTTGCCGAAAAGATTCCTTTCTCATAATTAAAGTTAGAGGAAACACCAAACCTAAGCTGCTCATTTTCTCCATTATTAATATCTGAATCCGAAAATGCACCTGCATCAAAATCGTACACATCTTTATCGTAATTGCTAAATAATTGAACATTCAGGTTCTCTTTAAATTTATAGCCCAAACGCACAAAAGTATTTGTTGCCTTAAACCTATCGCTTTGAAATTTTATGGCACTGTTTTCATCACTGGCTTCAGACAATCCATCTGTATTGGAAAAATTTCCGGAAGCCAAATAACTGAATTTCTTTACAATTCCATTGATAGAAATATTTTGGTTAAAGTCGTTTAAATTCAATTTTGAATCGTTTTGGGAATTGTTGGTTCCTGCTGAGATTTCATAATCCATGGAAATTGGTTTATCAACAGCTTGTTTCAATTTGATATTTATCACTCCCGTTGCGGCGCCAGAACCATACAGGGTGCTTGCTGCTCCATTCATCACTTCTATAGCTGCTATTTGGTTTAGCGAAAGTAAACGCAAATCGAATGTGGTATTTACGCCCGATGGATCGCTTACGGAAACCCCATCTATAAGCACAATTACGTGGCGGTCGCGCCCGCCTCTAATAAAAATACTTTTGTCTTTTCCGGCAGAACTGTTGGTGCCGTTAATGGTAATTCCGGCAATATTGTCGAGAATATCGGCAACAGATTTCCCTTTCAGATTTTCGATTTCTTCTGGGGTTATTTGGTAAATTATTTTACCTACCAATTCTTTTTTAATGGCAAATTTTGTGGCGGTCACCACAACTTCGTTCAGGTGCTCAATACTGTCTTTTTTTTGTTGAGCCGTTAAGGTTGTTAATGCAAACAATAAGCAAAACGCACTTGCATGAAATGAATGTTTTTTCATTTTATTGATTTAATAAATTAATAAATAAATCAGGTGTTTATTTTAAGTATAGAAAAAAACCATACTCAAACAATTCTCCCGAAAGTTTGAACTATACAGATTTTGGCAGGTCTCCTGGCTTGCGTATTGTTATTCACCTTCCCGTCCTGAACGAACAGTGGCTTAAAGCTAATAACAACCACCAATTTCTTGGCTAAGCTTACAGTTGCGGGAACAGCTTCGGATTTATACCGAATTCCCTTTTCACTTGGTTATACAGAAATATAAACAAGAACCATAATCTGAGACAAAAGTAATTAATTCAAGCCAACTAGACTATTAATTTTGGAAATATTACCTTTGTGAAAATTTATTTTTAATGAAGTTGTCAATCTCAAAAATTTTAGCATTTACACTCTTAGCCCTGTTGTTTTCCTGTAAAAATGATAAAAAAAATGAAGTACTTAATGAGAATACCGCTAGAGAAAGCACTATTAAGTATGCAAAAGGGTTTGACATTCAGCATTTTAAAAATTACACAAAACTTGTTGTAAAAGCGCCTTATCAAAATTCAACAGAAATTTTTGAGTTTATACTTGTGGCCCATAAATCAAACCAAGATTTAAATACCATTCAAATTCCAATTAATTCTATTGTGGTTACCAGTACCACGCACATTCCAATGCTTGAATTGTTGGATATGGAGGATAAATTGACAGGGTTTCCAAATACCAATTATATTTCGTCGCCAAAAACAAGACGTTTAATTGCCAATGGTTTAATTAAAGAACTTGGACACGAGGAAAGTATTAACACGGAATTATTGCTCGATTTAAAACCTGATTTGGTCGTTGGTTTTTCTTTAAACAGCAACAATAAAATGTTTTCGGTTATTGAAAAGTTGGGAATTCCTGTGCTTTTAAATGGCGATTGGATGGAAGAAACACCGCTTGGACGTGCCGAGTGGATTAAGTTTTTTGGGCTGTTGTTCGACAAAGAAAAAATGGCTGACAGTATTTTTGCTGACATAGAAAAAAACTATCTGGAAGCAAAGGATATTGCCTCAAAAGCAAGTCAAAAACCTACGGTAATTTCGGGCGGACTTTTTAAAGATGTGTGGAATTTGCCTGCGGGAGAAAGTTTTGAAGCCACTTTTTTGAAGGATGCCAATACAAATTACCTATGGAAAGATTCTAAAGGAAAAGGAAGCCTATCTTTAAATATTGAAAATGTTTTCGAAAAAGGAAAAGATGCCGATTTGTGGATTTCCCCAAGTTATTATAAAACCTTGGAGCAACTTAAAAACGCAAATGATATGTACTCAAAATTCAATGCTTTTCAAAACAAAAACATCTTCTCTTTTGTGAATAAACAAGGAGAATTTGGCGGTACTATTTATTTTGAACTGGCTCCTGCCCGACCGGATTTGGTGTTAAAAGATCTGATTAAAATTGCCCATCCTGACTTGTTAAAAAACTATGAATTAACTTTTTATGAAAGGCTGAAGTAAAGTTTCAAAGCTACAGGGCTGTCCTTTTTCTTAATTTGACTTTTTAAATTTTGTTGTCCGATTTTTTGTTTTGCCCCAGCCCTATCTTTAACTCAGCTATCAATAAAGTTTCTATTTATATTATTAAATATCAACAAGTTGCATATTATGGTTTTATACAAAGTTAAGGTCCTTTTATATTAATTTTTTATATAAAAATTATCCCTCGGAATGAAAACAAAGATGCCAAAGTCTAACCTAACTTTTCGGGATTAGGGCAATGTCATTATTTAAGGGAATATTTGTCATTGCTTCGCCAGTTCGCTATCGCTCGTGTCCGACAAAGGAGGAATCGCATTAAATAGCTTAACATGGTGAGATTCCCCGTACCTCGGAAAGACAAAATAAAGGCAATAAAGTCTTAACTTAATGACATTGGGGGTTAGGGTGCTTTAAAATAATTTAATTTGCCCTGCTTCATCAGGTTTGTCATTTTCCGAATTGGAACTATCTTCCGATGAATCCATTTTATTATCAATTATCTCTTCATCATTAACTTCTACCTCTTCTAAAACAGGAGGTTCGTATGGTAATGGTTCCAGGATGTTCACTTGCTTAATTTTATTGGAGGTCAACTGATTTCCCTGTGCTTTTATTCCTTTAATTGCAATAAAATCTTCAAAATTAAGTGAGATAGGCTCCAAATTTCGTTTAGAAAACTGCACTTCAGCCATTGGTCTAAAATCTGTAGCTACAATTTCCAAATGCGATTTTGGAACTTCAGAGATAAAAACTTCTTCTTTGTTCGGATTGTCAATCATAAATCGTTTTACAAAGTATTTTTCTTTATCACCATCATAATAAATTGCAGAAATCGGTTTTTCCGGAATCCATTTTTCAAGCACTATCATATCACTGTCAAAATGCGTGGAAAGCTCGGGTTTAATGGTTTTAATAATTCCTTTCTGGTTGATAATCAACAATCGATCTTCCGGTTTAAATTCACCCAACAATTCTCCTCTTTTATCAACATTTAGCCGTTGAACAGTTTCATCAAACCAAATTTTTCGAGGTTTTAGGGTTGAAACACCTTCCGATTTTAATTCAATTTTTCTAATGGCGTGTTTAGACACGATGTTTCCTTTAGAACCTCGTCCTTTTATGGCCAAATCTGAAAAATCGATATCCCATTTTAGCTTTTTAATACTACCTGTAGCACGTAAATTAATAGTGATTGTTTCGGCTTCACCATTCGGATTATCTGTAAAATAAAGCACCTGCGACCCTTTATTTCCAGAGCTTAGATCATATTCTTTATCACGCGTAACACCGGTAACATTAAAACGTTTTATATAGCTCGGACCATTTTTGCCGTCTCTATAAATCATATTGTAAACGGTACGCGTATCATTCTTTTTAAACACAGCCACATGAATAATATCTTTTCCCACAAAGGTTTTGGAATCAACTTTTGTAACCATCATTACCCCATCTCTTCTAAAAACTATCACATCATCAATATCGGCGCAATCATCAATATATTCATCCTTTTTCAGTGAAGTTCCCACAAAACCTTCTTCCCTGTTTACATACAATTTTGTGTTTCGCATCACAACTTTAGTGGCAATAATATCATCAAATAAACGGATTTCGGTTAATCGTTCTTTACCTTTCCCGTATTTTAATTTTAAGTTTTTAAAATAGTCGATGGCAAATTCAATAATATTGGCCAGATGCTTTTTTACCTCTTCAATTTTTTCTTCCAAGCTTTCAATAAATTGTTTGGCTTTGTCGATATCGAATTTTGATATTTTCTTGATGCGAATTTCTGTAAGGCGTACAATATCTTCTTCCGTAACAGGTCGTTTTAAATGTTTTATGTGTGGTTTTAAACCTTCATCTATCGCTTTAATTACGCCTTCCCAAGTAGCTTGTTCTTCAATGTCTCGGTAAATTCTATTTTCAATAAAAATACGTTCCAAGGAAGCAAAATGCCATTGCTCATCCAATTCATTTAATTGGATTTCAAGTTCTAGCTTCAACAATTCAACGGTATGGTTTGTGGAGCGAATTAAAATTTCAGAAACCCCTATAAAAACCGGTTTATTATCGTCAATCACACAGCACAAAGGTGAAATTGGATTTTCACAACTGGTGAAAGCATATAATGCGTCGATGGTTTTATCGGGTGAAATGCCGTTTGGCAAATGCACCAAAATTTCAACATTGGCGGCGGTATTGTCTTCTATTTGTCTGATTTTAATCGTCCCTTTTTCATTGGCTTTTAAAATGGAATCGATTAAGGTGGAGGTGGTTGTTCCGAAAGGAATTTCGGTTATGACCAATGTTTTTTTATCAAGTTGGGAAATTTTTGCCCTAACCCTGATTTTTCCGCCCCTTTTTCCATCCTGATATGCTGATGCATCTGCAATTCCGCCAGTTAAAAAATCTGGAATCAAGGTAAAAGTTTTGCCTTTTAAATGTTTTATGGAAGCATCAATCAGTTCATTAAAATTATGGGGTAAAATTTTTGTTGAAAGTCCGACTGCAATTCCCTCGGCACCTTGAGCCAATAATAGTGGAAACTTAACGGGTAAATCTATTGGTTCTTTTTTTCTGCCATCGTAGGAAGATTGCCATTCTGTCGTTTTTGGATTGAAAACAACATCCAATGCAAATTTAGACAAACGTGCCTCAATATAACGCGCTGCAGCCGCTCGGTCTCCAGTTAAAATATTTCCCCAGTTTCCTTGCATATCAATCAGCAATTCCTTTTGGCCCAGTTGCACCAAGGCATCAGAAATAGATGCGTCGCCGTGTGGGTGGTATTGCATGGTATGTCCAACAACGTTTGCCACTTTGTTGTAACGTCCGTCATCTAAATCCTTCATAGAGTGCATGATTCTACGCTGAACCGGTTTGAAACCATCTTTTAAAGCAGGAACCGCACGCTCTAAAATAACATAAGAGGCATAGTCCAAAAACCAGTCCTTATACATTCCTGTAACCTTGGTAATGGTTTCCTTATTTCCAAACTCCTCGTTTAGATGTTCTTCTAGATGTTCGTTTTCGTTATTTTCTTCTTCCATAGTTCCCATCCTTTATCCTTCCCGAAGGGAAGGAGTTAGATTTTCTAATTTTTAATATTAAATCATAAATCGTATTTCGTAAATCAAATATTTTCTTCAATGATATCCAATTCAAATTTCAAATTTTCTATGATAAATTTTTGTCTATCTGGCGTATTTTTTCCCATATAAAATTCCAATAATTTATCGATAGACATTTCTTTATCAAGCATTACAGGGTCTAAGCGAATATCATCGCCTATAAAATTGGCAAATTCATCGGGTGAAATCTCACCCAGCCCTTTAAATCGCGTAATTTCAGGTTTTCCCTTTAAAGAATCAATGGCATGTTGTTTTTCTTCTTGGGAATAGCAATAAAAGGTTTGTTTTTTATCTCGTACCCTAAATAGCGGCGTATCTAAAATATATAAATGACCTTCTTTGATGAGTTCAGGAAAAAACTGCAAAAAGAAAGTGATTAGCAGCAAGCGAATATGCATTCCGTCCACATCGGCATCGGTTGCAATTACTATATTATTATACCTTAACTCTTCTATGGATTCTTCTATATTTAAAGCTGCCTGCAACAAGTTAAACTCTTCATTTTCATACACAATTTTTTTACTCATTCCGTACGAATTCAATGGCTTTCCACGCAAACTGAATACGGCTTGCGTATTTACGTTTCTGGATTTGGTGATGGAGCCGCTAGCAGAATCACCTTCCGTAATAAACAAGGTGCTTTCCAAACGATTTTCTTTCTTTAAATCATTTAAATGAACTCGGCAATCGCGTAATTTTTTATTGTGTAGACCAGCTGTTTTCGCACGCTCACGGGCCAATTTTCTAATACCCGATAAATCGTTTCGCTCTTTTTCGGCCTGTAATATCTTCTTCTGGATTCTTTCTGCAGTAATCGGATTTTTATGAAGGTAGTTGTCTAGGTTGGTCTTCACAAAATCGGTAATATATGTCCGAACCGTAGGCAAGCCATCTCCCATTTCCGTAGAGCCTAATTTCGTTTTGGTCTGGCTTTCAAAAACAGGCTCCATTACTTTTATGCTGATGGCAGAAACAATGGATTTTCGAATATCAGAAGCTTCATAGTTTTTACCAAAAAACTCTCGTATTGTCTTTACAATGGCCTCTCTAAAAGCATTTTGGTGGGTTCCTCCTTGGGTTGTGTGCTGTCCGTTTACAAAAGTATGGTATTCTTCGCTGTACTGCGCCTTGCTGTAGGTTATTGCAATCTCAATATCATTGCCCTTCAAATGAATAACCGGAAACAACATCGCTTCTTCAGAAATATTTTCTTCCAACAAATCTTTCAGTCCGTTTTCTGAAAAATATTTTTCTCCATTAAAAATGATTGTTAAACCTGTGTTTAAGTACACATAATTTTTAATCATTTTTTCAATATACTCATTTCTGTACTTGAATTTTGTAAAAATGCTTTTATCGGGAACAAAGGTTACTTTGGTTCCTTTACGATGCGCTGTTTCTTCAGGTTTTTCGACGAAAGTGATATTTCCTTTTTCAAACTCGGCGAACACCGTTTTTCCATCCCTAAATGACTGGACTTTAAAATAAGATGACAAAGCGTTTACCGCTTTGGTTCCAACGCCGTTTAAGCCAACCGATTTTTTAAACGCCAAAGAATCATATTTTCCTCCGGTATTCATTTTAGAAACCACATCAACCACTTTTCCTAAGGGAATACCACGTCCGTAATCACGAATGGTAACCGTCTCTTCTTTTACCAAAACTTCAATAGTTTTGCCGGCGCCCATTACATATTCATCAATAGAATTATCAATAACTTCCTTAATCAAAATATAAATACCGTCATCGGGTGATGAACCATCGCCTAATTTTCCGATATACATCCCGGGACGAAGTCTAATATGTTCTTTCCAATCGAGTGATCGAATATTATCCTCGGTATATGCTGTTTGATCTGTCATTTATTTATGTAAGCTTTTGGAGAGGTGCTAAAGTACTATTTTGCTTTAAGAAATAAAAAAAAGTATGTTAAAATTATCAACAGACTTTTCAATAAAATAATATAAACAAATAGGGTAACAAAAACTAAGTTCTGGTGTATAAAGCTATAAACTAAAACATTTATAATGAAAAATACAAATTTATAGAATATGGGCAGTCCTTTTATTAAGCAGGCTGTTTTTAAGTTGTGAAGCTGGTGATCTAACTACACCAGTCCTTTACCTATCAGTAGTTTTTAATATTATAGACTATAATGATAATGCTTAAACATTAAACCTAAAATGCATCACATCACCGTCTTGCACAATATATTCTTTACCTTCAACACGCATTTTTCCGGCTTCTTTTACTTTGGCTTCGCTACCATATTTCACGAAATCATCATAACTTATTACTTCTGCCCTAATAAATCCTTTTTCAAAATCGGTATGAATCACTCCAGCTGCTTGTGGTGCGGTATCTCCAATATTTATTGTCCACGCACGCACCTCTTTAACCCCTGCAGTAAAATAAGTTTGTTGATTTAATAGTTTGTAGGCCGTTCTAATTAAAACAGAAGCACCTGGTTCTTTTAACCCTAAATCCTCCAAAAATAGTTGACGCTCTTCAAAGGATTCCAATTCCGTAATATCAGCTTCAGTTCCCACTGCTAAAACGATAACTTCTGCTTTTTCGTCTTTTACGGCTTCTCTTATGATATTTACATACTCATTTCCATTTACCGCAGCATTTTCATCTACATTACAAACATATAGTACAGGTTTGTCTGTAATAAATTGCATAGGTTTAATATATTCCTCACGTTCTTTGGCAGTTAAATCAATTGATCTTACAGATTTAGCGGCTTCCAATCCTTTTTTAACTTTTTCTAGAGCTTCCAGTTCTTTTTGAGCTTCTTTATTACCTGTTCTGGCAGCTTTTTTTACCTTATCAAGTTTTTTATCTAAAGTTTCTAAATCTTTTAACTGCAATTCAAAATCGATGGTTTCTTTATCCCTTAGCGGATCAATGGTTGTATCAACGTGAATAATATTATCGTTGTCAAAACAACGTATCACATGAATGATTGCATCCGTTTCCCTAATATTTGCTAAAAATTGATTTCCCAATCCTTCACCTTTGCTAGCGCCACGCACCAAACCAGCTATATCCACAATATCAACCGTAGCGGTTTGTACACGCACTGGCTTAACCAATTCTTCCAATTTGGTCAATCGGCTGTCAGGCACATTTACAACGCCAATATTTGGTTCAATGGTACAAAACGGAAAGTTTGCACTTTGCGCTTTCGCATTGGACAAACAATTAAATAATGTCGATTTTCCTACATTTGGCAATCCTACAATCCCAGCTTTCATATGTTAATGGTTATTTTATTTTTAAGGTCATATGTAATTCGCATATTTTTTAAAGGAAATAATATTTTATTTCCTTTATGCTTATTTCATATTGATATTTTTATATTTTATTCTAAAAGACAGTCTTTTTACGCGGGTGCAAATATACTGTATTCAATTAGATAAATTTAGCATATCCCCGTTTAAATATTAGCTGAAAATAAATTATCAAAAATTTACATTTATAATTATAATTGTTATATTCGCCTTAAACATTAACCAAATTATTTATGAAAAAATTAAATATTCTATTAGTATTGCTCTGTTTCTTTGCAAATATTGTAGTTGCACAAGAAGTTATTTCAGGGATTATTACAGACGCTTCAGGTGAGTCTTTGCCTGGTGCCAGCGTACAAGAAAAAGGTACTTCGAATGGTACCGTTGCCGATTTTGACGGAAATTATAAAATATCTGTAAAAAAAGGCTCCATACTTATTTTTAGTTTTATAGGCTATCAATCTCAGGAAATCGTAGCGACAAAAAACATTATAAATGTTAAACTGGAAAGTGGAGAACAATTAAAAGAAGTTCAAGTTATCGGCTCAAGGAGCGCTAAAAGAACTGTCATGGATACTCCTGTTCCTGTTGATATTATTGATATTAGTGAACTTGCCACCAAAAACGGAAATGTGGAAATTACGCAGATTCTGCAATATGCAGCGCCTTCATTTAATGCCACAAAACAATCGGGTTCTGATGGCGCCGACCATATCGTTCCTGCATCGTTAAGAGGACTTGGTCCTGACCAAACTTTGGTTTTAATCAATGGAAAAAGAAGACACCAATCTTCACTGGTAAATATTTTTGGAACTAGGGGAAGAGGAAATTCTGGTACTGACTTAAACGCAATTCCGGTTGCTGCTATAAAAAGAATAGAAGTATTAAGAGATGGGGCTTCAGCACAATATGGTTCTGATGCCATTGCCGGGGTTATAAATATTGTATTAAAAGACCATACCGACGGAGTTACCGGAGGAATTACCTATGGTGCATACAGCACTGCCATTGGAGAAGGTTGGGAAGAAGCAACTGGAGAAACTTTGCACAATGTGGAAGGAAAAAACAGGCTGGATGGAAAAGACAAAAGTTTTGATGGGGAAACCACAAAAGTAGACTTAAACTATGGGGTAAAAATTGGTGAAAATGGATTTATAAATTTCACAACTGAATTATTTTCGAAAGAAAAAACATTGCGTCCGGGTTTTGATTGGAGAAAAGGATATGGAAGCGCTGCTGTTGATGCCTTCAATTTCATGATTAACACTATGATTCCTGTTTCTGAAACTACAGAAATTTACGCTTTTGGCGGCAGAAATTACAGAGATACCAATGCCAATGCTTTTTCTAGAGATAGTTATGCAAATGGAGACAATCGCGCTGTACCAAGCTTGCATCCTAATGGGTTTACACCACAAATTACATCTAACATTATAGATGCTTCTGTTTCCGCAGGTGTAAGACATACCATGGAAAATGGATGGAATGTTGATTTTAACAACACTTATGGAAAAAACAGTTTTCATTATTATATCAAAAATTCAAATAATGCCTCTTTAAAGGATGCCTCCCCTACGGATTTTGATGCTGGTGGACATAGCCTTTCACAAAATACCACGGGGATAGATTTCAATAAATATTTTGAAGAAGCCGCAAGCGGAATCAACCTTGCTTTTGGTATGGAATACAGGACTGAAAACTTTATTATTTTCGCAGGTGAAGAAGCTTCATATGCTTTATATGATGAAGACGGACTGCCAGTGACAAATCCGGCCACACAAACGGTTGCTTTTGACTCAAACGGAGATGACCTTCCTGGAGGTTCTCAAGGATTTCCAGGCTATAGCCCAGACAATGAAGTTGACAGAAGCAGAAGTAACTTAGGTCTGTATGTAGATTCCGAATTCAATTTAAGCGATTCATTTTTGGTTGCAGTGGCTTTACGTTACGAAGATTACAGCGATTTTGGAAGTACCTTTAACTACAAATTGGCCAGCAGGTTTAAAGTGAGTGAAGACCTGTCATTTAGAGGGTCTTTATCCAGCGGTTTTAGAGCGCCTTCTTTGGCTCAATTGTATTATAACTTAATATTCACAAACATTGTAAATAATGAATCATTGACTTCATTGCTTTCTGCAAACAACAGCACTGTTACAAAAGGATTTGGAATCAATCAATTGACAGAAGAAAAAGCACTAAACGGAAGTATCGGATTTACCTACAAAAAAGGCGGGTTTACAGCAACTGTTGATGCTTATTCAATTAGAGTTGATGACAGAATTGTGTTAACTGACAATTTTGATGCTTCCGGTCTTGGAATCCCAGGCGTTGAAGCTGCCCAGTTTTTTGCAAATGGTGTAGATACCAGAACAGAAGGTCTTGATTTGGTTTTTACTTACGGTGCGCCAATTAATAGCTCAAGCTCGTTTAACGTTGGTTTAATTGGGAATTTTAATAAATTAAAAATAGATAAAATTCACAACGGTAGCTTAAATGAGTACACATTCTTTAGTCCTTTTTCAAGAGCCTATCTTGAAGCAGCCGCCCCTGATTATAAATTTGGGTTAAACATGGGTTATACCAATAAAAAGTTCAATGCAAATATCAATTTTACACAATTTAGTGAAGTGAAATTGCAAGATTTTCAGTGGGTAGATACCCCAGCAACTACACTTGCAGAAGCTAATGCCTTGTATGAAGTTGCAACCGATACCTACAAAGCAAAAATGGTTGTTGATTTAAACTTCTCTTATGAAGTTTCTAAATCACTTACATTTACCATTGGTGGAAATAACATTTTTAACCAATATGCTACGCCTCAATATGATGGTTGGACCGATCAAGGCGGTTTGATGGATTCTGTTCAAATGGGATCAGACGGTGCTTATTTCTTCGGAAGAATTGGATTTAAATTATAAGATTTAAATTATATAGCATTTAAAAGAAGGTGTGTTTTAAAAAACACACCTTCTTTTTTTATTTAAAATTTTTTTGAAATACCCTAAGGATGTAGTTCTAAATATTTCTTTACAAAAGCTTTAATACCATCCTCTAACTTGGTTTCGGGTTTAAAATTAATATAGTCGAATAAACTTTCAACATTGGCATAAGTGCTTTGTACATCACCTGGCTGCATTGGTTTAAACACCATCTTTCCTTTTTTGCCTAAAGCTTTTTCAATGGCTGTAATAAAATCCATTAAAGCAACCGGACTGTTATTTCCAATGTTAAATAACTGATATGGTTTTGTGCTTTTTGAAGAGGTTGGTTTTTTCGGATTAAACTTCGGATTATTTGTTTTTGGCGCCAATGGCAATAATCGTTTAATGCTCTCAACAATATCGTCAACATACGTAAAATCACGGCTCATATTTCCGTTATTGAACACATCAAATTCCTTGTCTTCCACAATGGCTTTAGTAAAAATATGCAGCGCCATGTCTGGCCTTCCCCAAGGACCATATACCGTAAAAAATCGCAATCCAGTTGAAGGAATATTATATAAATTGGCATAAGAATGCGCCATCATTTCATTGGCTTTTTTGCTTGCTGCATACATCGCCAAAGGGTGGTCGGTACAATTGTCCTCCTGAAAAGGGATTTCTTCACTTAACCCGTAAACAGAACTTGAAGAAGCGAACAATAAATGCTCCACCGGAAAATCCCTGCAACTTTCCAATATATTTAGAAATCCGGTAATATTGCTATCCACATAAGCGTGCGGATTTTCTAATGAATACCTTACACCTGCCTGTGCTGCCAAGTTTACCACATAATCAAATTGCTGTTCTTTAAAAAGATTTTTAAGGGAAGGTAAGTCGGTTAAATCCATTTTTACAAAAGAAATTCCAGGCAACTTTTGCAACTTATTATATTCGACAGCCTCAGTTTCAAAACCCAAATCTTTTAAACGCGCATATTTTAATTGAGGGTCGTAATAATCATTAACATTGTCCAATCCAACCACTTCATAATTCGATTTCACTAATAATTTAGCCAAATGATGGCCAATAAAACCTGCCATTCCGGTAATTAACACTTTCTTCATTTAATAGAGATTGGATTTATAATTCAGACAAAAATAAAACTTATTAACCAAACCTCTTAAGTCCTTCCAATTAATTTCAGAAAGAATACTGAAAAATTGAAATATACTGCCTAAATTTGACCTTTAAAATTAAAAAAATGAACAAACAATTAATAGAATGCGTTCCAAATATTAGTGAAGGGCGCGATATAGCCAAAATAAACGCCATTGCGGCTGTTGTTGAAACTGTTGAAGGCGTAAAATTATTAGAGGTTGACCCTGGAAAAGCAACCAACAGAACGGTGATTACTTTTGTTGGTGAACCAGAAAATGTGATTGAAGCTGCTTTTAGACTAATCAAAAAAGCTGCAGAATTAATAGATATGAGCAAACATTCAGGTGAGCATCCGCGCTTTGGTGCAACAGATGTTTGTCCGCTCGTTCCAATATCAGGAATTACTTTGGATGAAGCCGCAGTTTATGCCCATAAATTAGGGGAACGTGTTGGCAAGGAATTAGGAATTCCCGGTTATTATTACGAAAAAGCCGCCACCAGTGAAATCCGCAAAAATTTAGCCAACTGTCGTGCCGGAGAATATGAAGGATTGAAAGATAAATTGGTAAATCCAACTTGGAAACCCGATTTTGGTCCGGCCCAATTTAACGAAACTGTTGCAAGAACAGGTGCTGTAGCAATATCTGCACGCGATTTTTTAATAGCCTACAATATCAATTTAAATACCACTTCAACCAGAAGAGCAAATGCCATCGCTTTCGATATTCGGGAAGCCGGCAGGGTAAAACATGAAAAGGGCACTTCAGGAAAAGTGATGTTGGATGAAAATGGGGAACCAATTCGAATTCCAGGTAAATTAAAGGCTGTAAAAGGAATTGGCTGGTATATTGAAGAGTATGGAATAGCGCAAATATCCTACAATCTAACCAATATCAATATCACACCAATGCACATCGCCTTTGACGAAACCGAAAAATCGGCCACTGAAAGAGGTTTGAGAGTTACTGGTTCGGAATTGATTGGATTGATTCCATTAAAAGCAATGTTAGACGCAGGGGATTATTTTTTGCGTAAACAACAACGTTCTCTTGGAATTTCAGAAGCAGAGAAAATTAAGATTGCTGTAAAATCGCTTGGTTTGGATGATTTAAAACCTTTCAACCCAAATGAAAAAATTATTGAATATTTGCTTAAAGGCGATACAAAAAAATTGATCGATTTAACGGTAAGCGGTTTTGCCGAAGAAACTGCTGCGGAATCTGTTGCGCCAGGAGGTGGTTCAATTTCAGCTTATGTTGGCGCTTTAGGAGTCTCCTTGGGAACTATGGTTGCCAATTTGTCGTCGCATAAAGCTGGTTGGGATGATAAATGGGAATTCTATTCCGATTGGGCTGTAAAAGGTCAGGCCTATAAAAACAGATTATTGCAATTGGTGGATGAAGATACCATTGCTTTTGGTAAAATTATCGACGGATTTAGAATGCCGAAATCAACTGATGAGGAAAAAGAAGCACGCAAACAAGCCATAGAAGCAGCGACCATTTATGCAACCGAAATTCCGTTTCATATAATGGAAACCGCCTATAATTCTATGGAAGTGATGCAAGCTATGATAAAAGAAGGCATGGAAAGTTCTATTTCCGATGCCGGTGTTGGTGCTTTGTGCGCAAGAACTGCTGTTGTAGGTGCTTACTTTAATGTTAGAATTAATGCAAAAGACATCAAAAACAGGGTGTTCGCCGAAGAAATTATAGCGAAAAGTGAAGTCATATACCAAAAAGCACTTGCCATTGAAAAAGAGGTGATGGAGTTTGTTTTTTCAAAAGTTTAAATGCCCCCTAGCCCCCGAAGGGGGAATTGATAAATATTAAAAGTTAAAATTAAACTGCATATGTTTAATTTTAACCTTTTTTAGTATTTTTTCCTATATTTTTTCCTGTATAATAATAGTTCCCCCTTTGGGGGTTAAGGGGCTATGCTTCTCAAACTCGCTTTTATCGTTTCTATTTTCGCCAAAGCGTCGGCTTCTTTGTTGCGTTCGTTTGCGATAACTTGTTCTGGCGCACTGTTTACAAAACGTTCATTGCTTAATTTCTTTTGAACCGACTGTAAAAAACCTTCAATATACTTTAGTTCTTCGAGTAATTTGGCTTTTTCCTCTTCTGTATTGATGTCAGCTTCCATCGGAATAAAATACTCATTGGATTTTACCCTGTAACTCAAAGCCCCTTCCACTTTTTCTGAAACATAAGTTAGTGAGGTAATATTCCCCAGTTTTTCAATAACCGAGTCAAAATAATTTGTAGTATTTTCATTGTTGATCACCGAAAGTTCAATCGTATTTTTAAATGCAATATTTCTGTCCTTTCTGATAGTTCTAACACCTGAAATCACTTCCGAGGCAAATTTGAAATCGTTTATTAAGGTTTCATTTATTGTTGTTGCTTTTGGATATTCCGCAATAATCAAGGCCTCATTTGGCGTTCTATCTGTAATATGTTGCCATATTTCTTCCGATAAAAACGGCATAAATGGATGTAATATTTTTAAGTTATCTTCCAAGAAATCAATTGTTGCATTGTAGGTTTTGGCATCAATTGGCTGCTGATACCCAGGCTTTACCATTTCCAAAAACCAGGAAGAAAAATCGTTCCAAATTAGTTTATAGGTAATCATTAAAGCTTCGCTGATCCGATATTGATCAAACGATTTTTCAAGTTCACTTAAGGCTTGCTGAAATTTTGAATTGTACCATTCGATTGCCACTTTGGCAGCTATTGGCTGTTCTAAGGTTTCTGAAACTTCCCATCCTTTAATTAAACGGAAGGAATTCCAAATTTTATTGGAGAAATTGCGTCCTTGCGCCACTAAATCTTCATCAAACAACAAATCGTTACCAGCGGCTGAGCACAATAACATACCCACTCGAACGCCATCTGCGCCAAAACTTTCAATCAATTCGATGGGATCTGGAGAATTCCCTAAGGATTTAGACATTTTCCGACCTTGTTTGTCGCGAACAATTCCCGTAAAATAAACATTGGTAAAAGGTTTTTCATTTCTGAATTCATAACCTGCAAAAATCATCCGTGCAACCCAAAAGAAAATAATGTCCGGTCCTGTCACCAAATCGTTGGTAGGATAATAGTAATTAATTTCTTTATTGTCAGGATTTCTGATTCCGTCGAAAACAGAAATCGGCCAAATCCAAGAGGAGAACCAAGTGTCTAATGCATCTGGATCTTGTTTAATGTCGTTTGGGCTTAATTTTTTTCCCACTATTTCTGAAGCCAATTTTACAGCTTCCTCTAGCGTTGAAGCCACCACAAAATCGTTTACGCCATCCCCATAAAAATAAGCGGGTATCCTGTGTCCCCACCACAGCTGACGCGAGATATTCCAGTCCCTGATGTTTTCCAGCCAATGTTTATAGGTATTGTTATAATGTTTAGGAAAAAAGTGAATTTCCTCATCTTCCAAAACTGCTTTTAAAGCCGGTTTAACAAGGGTATCCATTTTTAAAAACCATTGAGCAGAAATTTTTGGTTCAATAATTTCTTTGGTTCTTTCGGAAGTCCCAACTTTATTGATATATGATTCAGTTTTTGTCAAACTCCCTAAATTTTCCAATTCTTTGGTAATTTCTTTGCGAACAACAAATCTGTCTTTTCCTTCGTAATGCAATCCAAAGGAGTTTAACGTGGCGTCATCATTAAAAATATCCACCACTTCCAACTGGTGTTTTTCCCCCAAAACTTTATCATTTGGATCGTGTGCAGGTGTAACTTTTAAACAACCTGTCCCAAATTCAATATCAACATATTCATCCTCAATAATTGGGATTACCCTGTTTGCAATTGGAACAATCGCTTTTTTGCCTTTTAAATGCGAAAAACGCGAATCATTTGGGTTGATACAAATAGCAGTATCGCCAAAAATAGTTTCGGGACGCGTGGTTGCAATGGTTAAATATTCATTACTGCCTTCAATTTGATATTTTAAATAATAAAGATTGCCTACTTTTTCTTCATAAATCACTTCTTCATCAGACAAGGTTGTTTTTGCGGAAGGATCCCAATTTACCATTCTGTAACCGCGATAAATCAACCCTTTTTTATATAAATCGATAAAAACATTGATGACAGATTCGCTCAAATCAGTATCCATCGTGAACTTTGTGCGTTCCCAATCGCAAGAAGCACCCAATTTTTTAAGCTGTTCTAAAATAATTCCGCCATGTTCATCTGTCCATTTCCAAGCGTGTTTCAAAAACTCATCTCTTGTTAAGTCCGATTTCTGAATGCCCTGTTCTTTCAATTTAGCGACAACTTTAGCCTCAGTTGCAATAGACGCATGGTCTGTTCCCGGAACCCAGCAAGCGTTAAATCCTTTTAGCCTGGCTCTTCTGATTAATATATCCTGAATAGTATTATTCAACATATGCCCCATATGTAAAACGCCTGTAACGTTAGGGGGTGGAATTACAATAGTGTACGGTTCTTTTTCATTGGGTGTTGAATGAAAGTAATTATTCTTCATCCAATATTCGTACCATTTATCTTCTATTTCTTTAGGGCTATATTTTGTTGCTAAACTCATTTTGGTATATTATTTGTAATAGAATTCGCAAATGTACAATTATATGACATATCATAAAAAATTTTGAAAACTTAAAAAAAGTACTAACTTTACATTATAAATAGAAATTATGAGAAAAATAATCACTTTATTCGTTCTGGGATTTTTAACATTCACAATGAATGCCCAAGAAAAACAAGTAACTGAAAAACCAAAAGATACAAATGCACCATCATTTGAGTTTGTTACTGAAGTTATAGATTACGGCAAAATTGCATTGAATGCTAATGGTGTTCGTACATTTAAATTTAAAAATGTTGGAAAATCTCCATTAGTAATCAACGACATCAAATCAAGTTGTGGTTGTACTGTTCCAAAAAAACCAGCTGGTCCTATTCTGCCTGGTGACAGTGGAGAAATTGAGGTGAAATATGACACCAATAGGCCTGGTGGATTCTCAAAATCAATTACGATTACTTCTAACGCAGATGAGCCTGTTAAAAGCTTGCAAATAAAAGGAATCGTATTAAAAGAGTAAGTTTAAATTAGTTTTTTTTAAAAAATGACCTTCAGAGATGGGGGTCGTTTTTATTTAAGCATATCCTTTAATAAGAAATGATATTCATAATCTTTTCCATTTCTTTCTACAACCAATGAAATCCGGGTGTTTTCCTTTTGGAAAAATTTTCCAATGATGTCATCCAGTTCCATTTCATAAGTAAAATTTCCATTGATTTTAATTACGATATCTCCTGCCAATAATCCGGCCTCAAATGCTGGCGATCCTTCTTGCAAATTGTAAATTTTATAGGAAGGTTTAAATGTATATTTATAGTTATAGTCTAAGATAATGGTGTTTTCCTCATTAACATTGGCATTGCCGTCTGCAAACCCAGTTGACGCATTACTTTGTTCTTTTATCAATTGCTTTCCGTTATAAACAAGCTCAATACCACTCATATTGTACCTAAATGGTTCCTTAAAATAACTTCCCTTTTTAAAGAAAATTTTATTGTTCCTATAATCAAATGTCACATTAAATCGCTTCAAAACAGAAGCGCCCAAGCTCCCATTTCTTTCTTCAAACTGACGCGCATGCGAAATGGATAAGGAGTCTGGAAAAGAAACTGTTGGCTCTTTTAATTCAAATTTTCCAATCACCAGTGCCCCAATATAAGTTCTTTTTCCATAAACAGTACCACTTAATCCTTCACCTAAAAAATCATTAAAAAACTTTGTTGGTGCCAAAATCTCCGGATGGCTATTTTCAAACAGCCATAAGGCATCACTTCCCCCGGAATCAATTAATAATTTAACTGGAATAATCTTGTTTGAAGTTGTATATGGCTTAATTCCCACATCAATATAAGGCTTCATTTTAAAAAAAGTTAAATCAAATGTTTCGCATTTTTTACAAACTTTATGCTTGTATTTCTCGGGATTGTAAAAACTGATGCGTTTTTTTCCATAATTAATATCGACAATAAAATCTTTTAAAAGTTCATATCCGATAATGCCATGTATGGTAATGCCAAGTTTTGAAGACAAATCGAAACTGTCATCTAAAATCAAAAATAAATTTTGATTGTACCCTGTAATATTCCCGAAAGTAAAAAGGTTATTCTTAGACAAAACCGCTTCAACCGATTCTTCGCTACCCAATCCTTGCAGCCTAATTTTCTCCTTGTTATAAAGAATAACCGAGTCCTTGCTATGCAAATTAAACAACAAGGTTGCGCCAACACCCGAATCCAGTATAAAATTCAATGGTCTACCATTGACCTCAATGGGAAATATGATTAAATTATTTGAAAGTTTAAACGAAATTGATTGCTTTTTTCTCGCATTTTCAAGTTGAAACCTGCTTTGTGAATTCGTTTCCGTTGCCACTAATAAAATAATTATCGAATATAATACAGTTCTTAAATAGAATCTCAATAATTTTTGTCTTTAATATTTTTGTTAATCTACGAAAACACATCATAATAACATAACTTTTATGAAAATTTTAACCAATAACAAATGCGCTTAAAAGGTGAGAATTTCAAAATTAATTTCGCAATTTTGCAGTATACTATTTATAAATAAAATACGATGCCTAAAATCTCATTTAAAGGTGCAACTATGCCCGAATCCCCGATTAGAAAATTAGTTCCTTATGCCGAAAATGCTAAAAAAAGAGGAATTGAAGTTTTTCATTTAAATATTGGACAGCCAGATATAAAAACACCAAAAATTGCGCTTGATGCAGTAAAAAATAATACTGTTGAAGTACTTGCTTACAGCCGCTCTGAAGGTTCTGAAGAATATCGAAAAAAAATTGCCAACTATTATAACAAAAAAAATATTCCTGTTACTTCTGATGAGATTATTGTCACTACCGGCGGTTCTGAAGCCTTATTGTTTGCCATGGGAAGTATTACAGATCCGGGCGATGAAATTATTATTCCTGAACCTTTTTACGCAAACTACCTCGGTTTTTCAACTGCTTCTGGCGTAAAAATTGTTCCGGTGATTTCAAAAATTGAAGATAATTTTGCATTGCCTCCTATGGAGGAATTTGAAAAGTTAATTTCTTCAAAAACCAAGGCCATTTTAATTTGCAATCCCAACAATCCAACCGGCTATTTATATTCCAAAGAAGAAATCCAGAAACTGGCCGATATTGTTAAAAAACACGATTTATTTTTAATTGCCGACGAGGTTTACAGAGAATTTATTTATGATAACGAAGAATACCAATCTATTTTAAGCGGTTTTGATATAGACGAACACGCAATCATTATCGATTCTGTTTCAAAACGTTACAGCATGTGCGGCGCCAGAATTGGCTGTTTGGTTAGTAAAAACAAAGAAGTTCTAGGTACGGTTTTAAAATTCGCTCAAGCAAGATTAAGTCCGCCAACTTTTGAACAAATTGCAAGTGAAGCTGCTTTAGATACGCCAGCATCTTATTTTGATGAAGTCACTGTTGAGTATAAAGCCAGAAGAGACATTTTGATTGCTGAGCTGAATAAAATTGATGGCGTAAAAGTAGCCACTCCAAAAGGTGCTTTCTATTGTGTAGCAGAACTTCCTGTTGATGATGCCGATAAATTTGCGCAATGGTTGTTAGAAGATTTCAATTTGGACAATCAAACAGTTATGGTGGCTCCTGCGGCCGGATTTTATTCCACCAAAGGATTTGGCACAAAACAAGTCCGAATTGCTTATGTGCTCAAAAAAGAGGACCTTGTTCGCTCTGTTGAAATTTTAAAAGAAGCCCTTAAAATATACAATAAAAAATAGTTGACAATTCAACAAAACATATCGTTAAAACCTTATAATACGTTTGGCATTTCTACAAATGCCAAACGTTTTGTTTCCGTAAATTCAATTAATGAATTAAAGAAAATATTAGCTTCAGAAAAAAACATCTTTATTTTAGGTGGAGGAAGCAATATTTTACTGACCGCTGATGTGGAAAAATTGGTTGTCCATATAAACACAAAAGGGATTATTGTAAATGATTTTGATGATGAGGTTTTGGTTACCGCTGAAGCTGGTGAAAACTGGCACGAATTGGTACTTTGGTGCGTTTCTCAAAACTATGGCGGATTAGAGAATTTGGCTTTAATTCCGGGAAATGTGGGCACTTCCCCTATTCAAAATATTGGTGCATATGGTGTTGAACTTAAAGATGTTTTTCAGCAATTGGAAGCAATTGAAATTTCGACAGGTAAAACCAGAATTTTCACAAAAGCAGATTGCAATTTTGGATACCGAAATTCTGTTTTCAAAAATGAATTGAAAGGAAAATACATCATCACCAATGTTACATTTAAACTTACCAAAAAAAATCATGCTATTAACATTTCTTACGGAGCAATAAGAGATTTATTGATTGAAAAAGAAAACCCTTCCATCAAAGAAATTGCTGATGTTGTAATTGCTATCAGGCAAAGTAAACTACCCGACCCTGAAGAAATTGGGAACAGCGGAAGTTTTTTTAAAAACCCGGTAATACAGCCCGAATTATTTAAAGAATTAACAAAAAAATATCCCGAAATTCCGCATTATGTGATTTCCGAAAACGAAATTAAAATTCCCGCAGCTTGGCTAATTGAACAATGCGGATTTAAAGGAAAACGTTTTGGAGATGCTGGCGTTCACGAAAAACAGGCATTGGTATTGGTAAATTACAACAAGGCAAGTGGTAAAGAGATTTACGACTTAGCTCAAAAAATTCAACAAAAAGTGATGAGTAATTTCAAAATTACACTTGAAGTTGAAGTGAATATTATTTAGACGGTAACTTCCAATAATTTACAATTTTTTGAGGCTATCGTCACTTTATTGGCAGTAGCCGGAATTAACACTGTTTCTCCTAAATCAAGTATTTCAGTATACGTATCAATTGAAATTTTTGCCTTTCCCTGAACGCATATAAAAATTACAAATGAATCCGTTTCCTCATAATCCAATTCCTTTTCTCCTACAATGTGAATATAATTGGTTGTAAAATACTCGCATTTTACAATGGTATTTAATGAATTTATAAAGTTGGCGTACTTGCGTTTTGCTTTGATTTTATCTCTAAAATTGATGGCTTTAATGGCGAAGTCTGGATGCAATTCTCTCGAGTTTCCTTCTTCATCAACCCTGTCCCAATCATAAATTCTATAGGTAATATCAGAAGTTTGTTGAATTTCTGCCAACACAATTCCAGCACCAATGGTGTGAACTGTTCCTGGTTCAATTAAAAATGCATCGCCCGCTTTTACTTTTTTATAATTTAAGATGGAAGGTATATTCTTCGCATCCACATAATTTAGATATTGATCTAGTGTAATTTCTTTGCTAAAACCGACAACAAGTTTTGATTCTGCATCAGCTTGCACAATATACCACATTTCAGTTTTCCCCGAAGAATTGTGATGTTTTTTAGCAAGCTGTTTATTTGGGTGAACCTGAACAGACAAGTCTTCTTTTGCATCAATAAATTTTATCAGCAAAGGAAAATTGTTTCCAAAATGCGCATAATTATTTTCGCCAATCAGTTCTTCCTTATAAGTTTCTAACAATTCTCGTAAGCTTTTCCCAGCAAATTCTCCGTTTGAAACAATAGAAATATTGTCCTCAATATCAGCCAATTCCCAACTTTCACCAATATTTTTGGAGGTTGATTTTTTATGAAATTGCGTCATTAATTTTGTTCCTCCCCAAATTTTTTCTTTTAAAATGGGATAAAACTTAATAGGGTAATTAAGCATCTAATTTAATAGTTTTTTTAAAGTTTGCATCACAATATCAAGTTCTTCAACAGTGTTGAATTTACAAAACGAAAATCGAACCGAGGTTTTTTTCGCTTCTTTTTCGGGTAATATTTCATGTAAAACATGCGAGCCTATATTGCTTCCACTCTGACAAGCGCTTCCTCCAGAAACCGCAATGCCGTTTAAGTCTAGATTAAAAAGCAACATCGCATAATCTTTTGGAAAACGAACATTTAAAATAATATAACTGCTTTCTGTTTCACTTCCTGATTGTCCGTTGAATTCAATTCCTTCAAAATTTCGCCTCAATTCTCCAATAAAATAATTTTTGAGTTGTTGAATATAAGCAGCTTCCTCTTGCATATTTATACAAGAAATTTCCAGTGCTTTTTCCATTCCCAAAATACTATGAGTATTTTCTGTTCCTGCTCTGGCACCACGCTCCTGCTCACCTCCATACAAAATTGGATGAATACCGAATCCTTTTTTTATATAAGCAAACCCAACGCCTTTCGGTCCATGGAATTTATGGGCGCTAGCAACAAAAAAATCAATTGGTGTTTGTTTAATATCAATACTTAAATGTCCAATGCCTTGCACAGTATCAGAATGAAACAAGGCCTTGTTGGCACTGCACAATTCTGATACTTTTTTAAGATTTAAAATGTTGCCAATTTCATTATTAACAAACATCAAACTCACCAATTTCTTCTCTTCAGTTGCTTGAAGTAACTGTTCTAAGCTCTTGTAATTAACATTTCCTTTTTCATCTAGATCAACATACTTTACAACTATATCAAATTCATTATGCAGATGTTCCAAGGTATGTAATACAGCATGATGTTCAATTTTAGATGAAATAATTGTTTTAACGCCTAAATTGGTAATGGCATTTCGAAGTATTAAATTATTTGCTTCGCTTCCGCCAGCTGTAAAAACTATTTCTTGGGCGGAAGCATTGAACTGTTTTGCGATATTTTTACGGGCAGATTCAACCATAGATTTTGCCTTTCGCCCAAGGTGATGTGTTGAGGACGGATTCCCATAAACATTGACCATTGCGCTTGAAATGGCGTCGATTACTTCGGGCAATATGGGTGTGGTAGCAGCGTTGTCTAAGTATATCGTTTTCATTAAAAGCAAAAGTAATTAAAATAGTTGGTTTCAATTAATGTTAACACGACTAAAACTGTTATTTTTGTATTGAAATTATTTCTTATGAAAAAACTATTGATACTCTTTTTAGCGTTCACCCTCACTGCATGCAACGATGGGGATTTTGATGTTCCTGATTTTGAATTTACTGAAAAAGTGAATATGTGCGGGGAATTTGTTTTATATATCTCAAATACTAAAAGCATAGAAGTTTTAGTTTTAACACTTCCTAAAACGGCCCTTGGAACAACTCCATCAGTATCGCTCCCTATTTCAAATGCTGTTACCATAACCTACAGAATTTTTGATAAAGGCATTACTTCTACTTATTTTTGCCAAGCCGTTCCGCCATCAGAACCTAAAATTATAAAAGAACTTATAGCCGACGGAGGAACCATAAACATTGTAACAACAGAAATTTTGGCAGATAACATTGTAACCGGCCATTCTTATGAAATCACAGTTTCAAAATTGTCATTTAATGATAAAAAGGAGCGCATTTACTATGAAAATTTTTATTTTGGGAAATTGGATGTTAAAAACTAATTTTTTAGATTTTGATAGATTCCAACTTCTGTTGCACCCAAACCATATTTTTGAAAGGAAGCGTCGTTCCAATAAACATTGTATTTTTTAAATAAAAATTCCAACTCTGTTTTTAAAACTCCGGCGCCCATTCCGTGAATAAAAACCACTTTCGGAATCCTATTTTTAATGGCGAATTCCAATTTATGTTTGGCAGTTTCTAATTGTAGGGTAAGCATATCATAATTGTCCATTCCCTTTGTTGAGGCAATGAGTTGGTTAATGTGCAAATCCACTTCCATAGGCGGTAACTTATCGGGCTTCACATTGGTTTTGAATTTTATGGTATTTTTCTTTGCAGAAGTATCATTAATCTTTTCAGACAAATATTCATTGTCAATATCACTATATTTAGAAAGTTCTTTCTGACTTTCTCTTATGATTACCAATTCTTTTGGTGCGTATTCATAAGAAAATCCGTCCTCATCCTCAACTACAATTTTAGAAGGATGTACTTCAGTCACTTTTCCTTTAATCACATCATCAATAACGGCAATTTTATCCCCAATTTTAAAATCCATAGTCTTATTTTTTATTGATTTTATAATATTTATAAACAAAGTTATGACAATAATTTATTCAAAAACAGAAATAATTCACAAACTATCGCCAATATTGAGGAAGAATATAAAAATATTAAGTAACAAGTATCATTAAGTAGCAATTCTTTGTAATTTATAGGAATGCTACGGGTTTATTATTTTTTATAATCAAAATATTCTCTATTACCCGTTTAATTTATTGGCACCAATTTCTACTTAAAAAGTACCAACTAAACCAACAGTATTAACACCTGCTTTTATTTGCCAACTTATTTTTGGTTTTTCAGTACTATTTTTTTGATTTTGAAGAAAGTTATCAATACCATCAACTACAAATACACTAATTGCCATACCTAAAACAACATCACTTAACCAATGAGCTCCAGCCCATAATCGAGATACAGGAGCTATAAGTCCAACAGAATAAACACCACCTTTTATCCAAATGTTGTCAAATTGTTTAGCAATAGCATGAGATGCCGTAAAAGACAAGATAGAATGACCTGATGGAAATGAATGGTAGCCAGGTTCTTTACTAAACGGTTTAAATTTATCGCTTCCAACATTTTGAGTTGGTCTTGCCCTTCCTACTCCATTTTTTGTTAAAGTTTGAATTAAACCTGTTGTTACTGCTGAAGAAATTATTAAAACACCTGTATGTCTAAATTTTTCATTTTTAGCTACTAGTCCATACCCATAGATTCCAGCCGATATCATAAAAAAGTTTTGTGGACTGCCATAATACCAACCAATTTCTTTTAATAAATGAGGAGCTCTCTCATTTTGATCAATAAAATATTCTGAAGTTTGATCATCACTAATATACATTATTACGGTCCCGGTAGCTACGGCACCAAAAGTTAACCAATCATCTTTTTTCCATTGAAGTGGTTGTGTAAACGCGTGTTTAACTCCACCCAAAACAAGATCTCCATCAGTTTTTAGATTCTTCCAAATCGTATGAGATTTTTCAATTGTATCATTATGGATTTCTTGAGATTTTACAGAGATACTTAATAATAGACTTACAGTAAAAATTAAAATTAAGTTAATTTTCATAAGAAAAATGATGAAAAAAAGCACCAACTAGGTGCGTTTTTGAATTAATTGTATTCAATTATTACATTTTTTCAAAATCCGTATCCATTTTTATATAATCCAAAAACTCGCGACGGACATTTTCATCTTTAAATTTACCGCCGAATTCTGATGTTACTGTACTGCTTTCGATATCGCGTACGCCACGGGAATTTACGCACAAATGTTTGGCGTCGATGACACAGGCAACATCATCTGTTCCCAAAGCTTCTTGTAAAGATTGTACCACTTGCATCGTTAACCGCTCTTGAACTTGTGGTCTTTTCGCAAAATAATCGACAATGCGATTCATTTTAGACAAGCCGATGACATTTCCGTTAGAAATGTAAGCTACATGGGCTCTGCCCACAATAGGCAATAAATGATGTTCACAAGTTGAATAAACAATAATATTTTTTTCAACCAACATTTCGCCATATTTATAATTATTGTCGAATGTGGATAATTTAGGTTTGTTGGCCGGATTTAATCCAGCAAAAAGTTCATTTACAAATGATTTCGCCACTCTTTTTGGAGTTCCTTTTAAACTATCGTCTTCCAAATCCATCCCCAAAGTAATCAAAATATCTTTTACGCTCGCTTGAATACGCGCTATTTTTTCTTGATCTGAAATATCAAAAGCATCAGCTCTCAAAGGCGTTTTAGCAGAGGATCCTACGTGATCATCTCCCATTTCATCAATTCTATTTGTCATTATGTTTTTACCTTCAAACATTTTTATTCATTAATGGGCAAATTTACAACTTATTTTAAAGTTGCGCCGTGATTCTAATTAATTCTTTTATGTCGCAAACTTCCTGTTCGCCGCTTTGCATATTTTTTAACGTATATACTTTATTTTCAATTTCATTAGCACCGACCATAACAACATAAGGAATTTCTCTTTTATTGGCGTAATTCATTTGTTTTTTCAATTTGGCACTATCGGGATACAATTCAGATTTAATGTTATTTTTCCGTAATTCCACCAAGGCTTTCATACAAAAAGCAGCTTCGGTATCACCAAAATTAATAAAAAGCACATTTGGTTTTGGAAGCTCCAAATCAGCAAATAAATTTAATTCTTCCAGCACCAAATAAATACGATCCAATCCAAACGAAATTCCTACACCGCTCATATTATTTAAACCAAATATTCCGGTTAAATCGTCATATCTGCCGCCGCCGCCAATAGATCCCATATTTATATCTTCCGGCGCAGAAACTTCATAGATGGCACCAGTATAATAATTTAACCCGCGAGCCAAGGTAACATCAATCACTAATTTTGCCGATTCCAGTCCGAATTTCTCCACATTGTCAACAACAAAACGCAAATCTTCTACCCCACTTGTGCCTTCTTGAGATTCAGTTAATAATGCCTGTAACTGGTTTAATTTATCTTGGTTGTTTCCTTCAAAGCTGAATAGCGGTTTTACTTTTTCAATGGCTTGTTGGGAAATGCCTTTTTCCATCATTTCCTTAGCAACACCATCAGCGCCAATCTTGTCCAATTTATCGAGCGCCACCGTAAAATCGATTAATTTATCAGCGGCGCCTATAATTTCAGCAATCCCAGCCAATATTTTGCGATTGTTTAGTTTGATGGTGGTTCCTGGTAAATTTAATTTACTGAAAACAGCATCATACAATTGTACAAATTCAATTTCCTGCCACAAACTTTTGCTACCAACCACATCTGCATCGCATTGGTAAAATTCTCTAAAACGTCCTTTTTGCGGACGGTCGGCACGCCAAACAGGTTGCATTTGATAGCGTTTAAAAGGAAACTCAATTTCATTTTGGTGCTGAACTACAAAACGGGCAAAAGGCACTGTTAAATCGTAACGCAAGGCTTTTTCAGCTATCTTTGGTGTAATTTTTAAACTATCTTTTGCCTGTAGCAATGCATCATCAACCTTGTTCAAATAATCTCCCGAATTCAATATTTTAAAAATAAGTCGGTCTCCCTCTTCCCCATATTTTCCCATTAAGGTTTCAGAATTTTCAAAACTTGGGGTTTCTATAGGTTGAAATCCGTATGTTTCAAAAACCTGGCGAATGGTTGAAAATATATAGTTCCTTTTTGCCACTTCTGAAGGGGAAAAATCGCGTGTTCCTTTTGGTATGCTAGGTTTTTGTGCCATGTTTAAAAATTAGTTTGCAAATATCTAAAAATTAAAAAACTATTTACAGGTTTTCCAACATTGATTTTTCTTTTGTAGAAAGCGGGACTTCATTTATAAATTTCTGCATGGTAGGATAAACCGCTAGAATCATCAGAATTAATATTCCAACCAAAATAAAATAAAAACTATTGTTGGACTCTGTCACAAAAATAATACACATGAGCGCTGGAAATTCCAACATGGCAACTCTAAAAATATGTGCTGTAGTATATTTTACTACTTTCTGTGATAAATCAGCATTCGCAGGTATTTGCGTTAACAATTTGGCATACAAATATTTACTTGATAAATTTCCAGCAAATGAGATGAGGATGGCCAAATACAAAAACAGTTTATCATCCTCATAAGAAAAAAACAATTGGTCTCCGGCATTTAAGCCCACATAAGCTCCAAAAACGACAATGATGAACAATAAGGAAAAGTGAATGAATTGCAATGATTTCATAAAATCTCTTGATTGCTTTTTGATATTACTCATAATTTAGGTATTAATTATTAGGCATTTATGTGGTTTTTAAAAATGATATTTGCTTTTTCCAAATCTTCAGGTGTGTCTATTCCAATAGCAATTTGGTCGGTTTCAACCATTTTTACTTGCAATCCGTTGGCCAAAAAGCGAAGGTTCTCCAGTTTTTCTGATGCTTCCAGCCTATTTATAGGCAAATTGGTAAATTTTACCAAGGCTGCTTTTCTGAAGGCATAAATTCCGATATGCTTAAAATAAATGGCCAAAGATTCGTCTCTCGGATACGGAATTGGAGAACGAGAAAAATACATCGCAAAATTTCGTTCATCGGTAACCACTTTTACGTTATTAGGATTGTTAATTTCTACAATGTCATCCATTTTTATCATTAAGGAAGCGATGTCTATTTCTTTTTTTACATCATTTTTAAAAACCTCCAACAATTTTAAAAGTGGTTCTTTTTTTGTGAAAGGCTCGTCACCCTGTACATTTACAACAATGTCAAGCTCCATATTTTCAATGGCTTCTGCGATCCTGTCGCTCCCCGATTCATGTGCTTTTTTACTTTTTATCGCTTTTCCTCCATTTGAAATTATTTCATCAAAAATGATATTGCTATCGGTTACCACATAAACTTCATCAAACAAATTTGTGCTTTTAGTGGCTTCATAGGTTCTTAAAACAACCGTTTTTCCTGCCAAATCTTTCATTAATTTCCCTGGAAATCGACTGGCTTCAAAGCGTGCCGGAATCATTGCAATAATTTTCATCAATTTAAATTTTATTTTTATTTTCTCTTATCATTTTTCCGATTTGATTCTTCTAAACCTTTTTCTTTTAAAGCTTTTAATTGATTTTTTCTAAGTCGGTTGATGCTCGCATTTAACTCAAAACCCAACAGCAATATAATGGAGTTTAACCAAACAAAAACCATTAATACCAATAAGGTACCAATTGAGCCATAAAGCTGATTGTAAGTCGCAAATTTCAACACATAAATGGCAAATAATTTAAACATTAATAAAGTTAACAGCGTAGTTAAAACGGAACCCGGCGTAAAAAAGGTTTTGTGTTTCACTTCCTTGGCGCCATATTTATACATTACCGAAACAGAAAAAAATATCAGTGCCATCAATAAAAAGTACCTTCCTTTTTCAATCCAAAACACATCGTCTTCTAACCAACCACGTGCCTTTAAGTTGTTTATACCTATTTCGAAGTACACCATAACCGCGACAACAACAAATAAAATAACCGACAATACAATTGCTATAAGCATAGAAATAAAATATTGACGTAAAATATTGCGCATTTCTACCACATGATAAGAATATTCAAAGCCAGCAAAAATAGAGCTCACCCCGTTGGCCATTAAAAAAATAGAGGCTATAAATCCGAATGAGAGTAATCCGCCATATTTATTATTTACAATATCCTTAATGACCTCCTGAAAAGAGCTAGCCGTATTAGGAGGCAACAAACTTTCAATCATAAACAAAAAATCCTGCTGAAATCCTTCAATAGGTACATATGGAATTACGGTAAGTATAAAAAGTAAAAATGGAAACAGCGCCAGAATAAAGCTAAAGGCAATGCCACCAGCACGCGATGTTAAAGCTCCTTTTATAATACCAATAAAATATATTTTCAATACTTCATAAAGTGACATGCCCTTTAAGCCCGGAATTTTAACGTTTTTTCCCAACCGAACAATCCACCCTAGATTTTTAATTTTATTTATTAGTGCTGTACTGTATTTCCTCATTATTTTTACTACATATGTTATATTGGATTTATGATTTAGAAAATCCGATTTTTTAATTATACTTATTTATTTGTCAATTAAATGCCAATGCGGTACCTGTTATCCGTGCACCATCTCGCCTACTGCTACCACTATGCTGCGCTAAATATGTTCCCCGAAAATGGTTTAGGGGGCTACAGCTTTTAAACTCAAATCCATATTGTAAACAGAATGCGTTAAAGCGCCCGAGGAAATATAATCTACGCCACATTCGGCATACTTTCTGGCAGTTTCCAAATTAATACCACCTGATGATTCCGTTTGACAATTGTTTCCAATTAATTGAACTGCTTTTTTGGTTTCCTCAAAATCAAAATTATCAATTAAAATCCGGTAAACACCTTCATGTCCTATTATTTCCTTTATTTCTTCAAGACTTCTTGCTTCAACAATTATTTTTAAATCGAGCTCGTTTTCTTTTAAATAGGTTTTAGTTTTTTCAATGGCTTTTGATACGCCTCCAGCAAAATCGATATGATTGTCTTTCAACATAATCATATCATATAAAGCAAATCTATGATTTTCGCCGCCACCAATTTTAACCGCCCATTTTTCAATGGCTCTGATACCCGGAGTGGTTTTTCTGGTATCTAAAATTTTGGTTTTGGTGCCTGCCAGTAAATCTGCGAATTCTTTTGTTTTAGTGGCAATGGCGCTCATTCTTTGCATCACGTTCAACACCAGGCGTTCCGATTTCAAAATGGATTGCGAGCTTCCTTCAACAAAAAACACGACATCGCCATATTTTACATATTCGCCGTCATTTTTCAATATTTCAATCTTTAAATTTGCATCCACATATTTAAAGATTCTTTTTGCCATTTCTACTCCAGCAATAATTCCTGCTTCCTTAACCAACAGTTTAGCCTTGCCTTTTGCTTCTTTTGGAATACAGGCCAAAGAGCTGTGATCGCCGTCGCCTACATCTTCTCTTATGGCATTGGATATAATAATATCAAGTTCTTTTTCGAATTGTTTTGGTGAAATCATCGGTTTATCTATTATCAAACAAAAATAACTTTTTTATTTTCAAAAAATTCATCTTTAATTCTTTTTATATTTACCGAATGAAACTAGTCAGGCAATTTTTAATAAACAAAGCAATGATTAATGGCGAACCAGTCTGCGGCTGGAAGTATTTGTTACCTATAAAAAATAAAATGTTATCAGATGAAGATTAAACTGTTGGCCATTGGTAAAACCGATGATAAAAATTTACATACCTTGATCGAAGCTTATCAAAACAGACTGAAGCATTATATCAATTTTGAGATGGAACTTATTGCTGATATCAAAAATGTTAAAAACCTAAGCCAAATACAACAAAAGGAAAAAGAAGGAGAATTAATCTTAAAAAAAATTTCGGCAACGGATGCATTAGTTTTATTGGATGAAAAGGGAACTCAATTTAGTTCTGTCACTTTTTCGGAATACCTTCAAAAAAAAATGAATTCTGGCGTAAAACAATTAGTTTTGGTTATTGGCGGGCCCTACGGATTTTCAGAAGCCGTTTACAAACAGGCCCAAGGAAAAATATCTTTATCAAAAATGACTTTTTCGCACCAAATGATTCGTTTGTTTGTTGTTGAACAATTGTATAGAGCTTACACTATTTTAAAAAACGAACCCTATCACCATGAATAAATTAAAACTGATTTTTGCAACAAATAACAAACACAAACTAGAAGAAGTTCGGGCAATGCTTACCAATTTTGATATTGTTAGCTTGGCCGACATCAATTGTTTTGAGGATATTCCTGAAACTGCCAATACTTTGGAAGGAAATGCTATTTTAAAGGCTAATTTTATCACTGAAAAATATGGATTGGATTGTTTTGCCGATGATACCGGGTTGGAAGTTGAAGCATTAAACAATGAGCCCGGAGTATATTCAGCCCGTTATGCAGGCGAAGAATATAATGCCGAAGCAAATATGGCAAAATTACTGAATAATCTTAAAAACAGTCAAAACCGGAAAGCGCAATTTAAAACTGCAATTGCACTGAACATTAAAGGAAAACAGTTTATATTTGAAGGTGTTTGTAAAGGCACTATTTTAACCGAAAAACGGGGAAATAAAGGATTTGGCTACGACCCTGTTTTTATGCCTGAAGGTTATAATACTTCATTTGCCGAAATGAGTCTGAATGAAAAAGGAAACATCAGTCATCGCGGAATGGCAATTGAAAAGTTAGTTACATTTTTAAACGAGTATCATTGGTAAATCCGATAAAATCATATAGAAACACATTTATTATTTTAACGGGGGTACTCCTACTTATTTTTATGATAAATATAAGTTTAGGCTCGGTATATATTCCATTAAAACAATTGTTTTTAGCATTTATTGATGGTGAAGTTGAAAGAGAATCGTGGAAATCAATTTTGCTTGATTACAGGTTGCCAAAAGCAATTACAGCAATTATCGTAGGTTCAGGATTGTCGATTAGCGGTTTGCTGATGCAAACACTTTTTAGGAATCCTTTAGCCGGTCCGTATGTTTTGGGAATCAGCTCGGGAGCAAGTTTGGGTGTTGCTATATTGATTTTGGGCGCATCGTTTTTTGGTGCTACTGTCGCCGGTTATGCATTTAGTAGCTGGGGGCACGCAATTGCGGCAAGTCTTGGTGCATTTTTAGTGCTTTCGGCAGTGATGCTAGCAGCCATAAAAGTAAGAAACACCATGTCTATTTTAATTATCGGATTGATGTTTGGAAGTTTAACGGCTTCTGTTATTAGTGTGTTGGCTTATTTTAGCAGTGCCAATCAGTTGCAACAATATTTATTTTGGAGTTTTGGCAGCTTGGGAAATTTAAGTTGGAATGAAATTTCAGTGCTTTTAATCGTTTTTCTGATAGGAATGACCTTTGTGATTTTCATTATAAAACCTTTGAACAGCCTGCTTTTGGGAGAAAATTACGCTAAAAGTATGGGCGTTAACGTAAAACGAACCCGAAATTTTACCTTGATTTCTACCAGCTTACTTACAGGCGTTATTACTGCTTTTTCTGGACCTATTGCCTTTATTGGTTTGGCGGTTCCACATTTAACAAAACTGCTTTTTAGCACTTCCAACCATAAAACATTAGTTCCTGCAGTTGCCATAAGCGGCGCAATTATTATGCTTATTTGCGACAGTATTGCGCAATTGCCAACCAGCGAATATACTTTACCAATTAACGCGATAACCTCTTTATTAGGTGCACCTATAATTATCTGGTTGCTCATTAGAAAACGTAAAATTACTTATTAAGTGGATTTGAAAAGCAAACATATCATTAAAACCAGTAATTTAAGCATTGGATACACTTCTAAAAAGTATGTGAATACCATTGCAGCTAACCTTAATATTGAATTGGTTGAAGGAAAATTGGTATGTTTACTAGGAAAAAACGGTATTGGAAAATCGACTTTGTTAAGAACTTTAACCAAGGTTCAACCTGCGCTAAGCGGTGAAGTTTTTATAAATAGCAATAACTTAAAGACTTTAAACAGCATTGATTTGGCCAAATCGCTTAGTTTGGTTTTAACAGAGCATTTGCCGGAGAACAATTTATCGGTTTATGAATTGGTGGCTCTTGGTCGGCAACCTTACACCAATTGGGTTGGTAATTTATCCGAAACGGATTTGGAATATATCAACAAAGCTTTAGAACAAACAAACACAAAACATTTAGCCAATGCAAAATATTTTGAACTGAGCGATGGTCAGCTTCAAAAAGTATTAATTGCCAGAGCATTGGCACAGAATACCGATATCATTATTTTAGATGAGCCAACGGCACATCTAGACATGCACCATACCATTGAAACTTTTACTTTATTAAAAAAATTGGCCAAAGAATTTAACAAAACTATTTTAGTTTCAACACATGAAATAAATTTGGCTTTACAGCTCGCTGATATACTGTGGTTAATGACTCCTTCAAACTTTATGGCTGATACCACCGAAAACTTAATAAAAAATAATGGTCTGGACCAACTTTTTGATTCAGATTTAATCAGCTTTAACAAAACTTTAAAGCAGTTTACTATTTCCAATTCTTATTAATATTGATATCTTTGAGAAGTTAATACATTCACATAATGAAAAAAATATTTTTTATCGCCCTGACTTTAAGTCTATTTGGATGCAACTTAAGTAATTCTATCATTGCCCAGGCTGCGGAATCTGTTGAGATTACCGGAAAATTAGCACAAAAATTTGCTGATGGAATTAAGGAAGCTGATTTAAAAACGCATCTTTATATCATCGCCTCAGATGAATTTGAAGGAAGAAAAACCGGAGAAGCTGGACAAAAACTGGCAGCGGAATACCTCAAAAACTTTTATGTTGAAAGAAATATTCCCTCTCCTTTAGGTGATAATAATTATTTCCAAATAATTTCTAAAGAACATTTACAAAGAAACTTAAAGCCCTCAGAAAATGTAGTGGCCTTTATAAAAGGCGCTGAATATCCTGACGAAATTTTAGTAATTTCAGCGCATTACGATCATCTTGGAATAGATGCTGAAGGCGAAATTTTTAACGGTGCGGATGATGATGGGTCAGGAACTGTGGCGGTTATGGCAATTGCAGAAGCTTTTCAAAAGGCAGTTGAAGAAGGAAACGGACCAAAACGCTCTATCTTATTTTTACATGTTACGGGTGAAGAAAAGGGATTGCTTGGATCTAAATATTATGTAAATTTTCCAATTTTTCCGTTAAAAAATACGGTTGCCAACTTAAATATTGATATGATTGGACGAACAGATCCAGCTCACGAAAATAATCCAAACTATATTTACTTAATTGGGGCTGATAAATTAAGTACGGAATTGCATAATTTATCCGAAGAGATCAATAAAAAATTTACCAAATTGGATTTAGATTATACCTATAATTTGGACAGTGATCCAAATCGTTTTTATTACCGCTCCGATCATTATAATTTTGCAAAAAATAACATTCCTGTCATTTTTTATTTTAACGGAACTCACGAAAATTATCACCGTATAAGTGATACACCCGATAAAATTAATTATGATCTATTAGAAAAAAGAACGCAATTGGTCTTTTATACCGCGTGGGAAATAGCCAATAGGGAAAACAGGATTAAGGTTGATAAATAGAGCGTTATCCTATCCCCAGCCCTTTCCAAAGGAAAGGGAGTTTGTAATTGGTGAAATTTTATTCATTAAAATTATCAATTCCCCTTCGGGTAATGTCATTAAGTTAAGGGAAAATTTGTCATTGCTTCGCCAGTTCGCGATCGCTCGTGTCGGACAAAGGGGGAATCACATTAAATAGCTTAACATGATGAGATTCCTCGTACCTCGGAAAGACAAAATAAAGGCAATAAAGTCTTAACTTAATGACATTGGTCCTTCGGGGGCTTTTCGGGGGTTAAGGGGCTGGATTAATGAATAATTTTAAACAAAAGTTCCTTTAATATATCTCTCGCAGGCAAAGCGTTTGCGCCAACACCCTTACTTTTTAAATCGGCATCCCTTAGCAATCCAATGACTTGTGAAACTTTTCGCATCGGATAATTCTTTGCGGCCACGTTATAATCTGAAACAAAAAACGGATTTACACCCAAAGCTTTCGCCACACTATTGCTCGATTTATCTTTTAAACTATGGTAAATAAGCAATTGGGTAAAAAAGGAATTCAATAATGAAATGGTCAACACCATGGGGTTTGCTTTCTGGTTTTGCGCAAAATGATTGATAATTCTGTTAGCTCCCAACACATTTTTTTCGCCAACAGCCTTTCTCAATTCAAAATTATTGTACTCTTTACTAATACCAATATTTTCTTCAATCGCATTAGGTGTTATGGTTGAATTAACAGGCAAAATAATCATCAATTTATTCAGTTCGTTGCTTATTTTACTTAAATCGTTGCCTAAAAATTCCACCAGCATTAGGGTCGCTTTAGTATCAATTTTGTAATTTTTACCAGCTAAAACCCTTCGTATCCAATCTGCAACCTGATTTTCATAAAGCTTTTTACTTTCATAAACCAATCCGCATTTTTGAATGGCTTTGTACAATTTTTTTCGTTTGTCAATTGTTTTATACTTGTAACAAATCACCAATACCGTTGTAGGTTGTGGATTTTCAGCATAGGAAGCCAAATTTTCAATAGTTCTCGATAAATCCTGCGCTTCTTTCACAATAACCACTTGCCTGTCGGCCATCATTGGATATCGTTTTGCATTGTCAATCAAATCCTCCACAGCAACATCGCGTCCGTACAATACCATCTGATTGAATCCTTTTTCTTCTTCAGAAAGCACATTTTTTTCAATAAATTCAGAAATTTTATCAATATAATAAGGCTCATCCCCCATTAAAAAATAAATGGGCTTTATATTTCCGTTTTCTATGTCTGAAACTATTTTGCTTATGTCACTCATTTATAAAAAAAAATTAGCATTTTTGTTGGATGCAGCCATTAAATTTACCTACATATTCTTTCAAAATCAAAAGTAGCGAAAATAAGTATTTTATATTCGATATTGTCCGAAAAAAATATATGGTTCTGACACCGGAAGAATGGGTGCGCCAACATTTTGTTCATTATTTAATATCAGCAAAAAAGTATCCGATTTCACTCATTGCCATTGAGAAAAAGGTCACAGTCAATAAGTTAACTAAGCGTACGGATATTCTTGTTTTTAACGCAAAAGGGAAACCGCATATCATTGTGGAATGCAAAGCGCCTTCCATAAAAATATCTCAAGATGCCTTCGACCAAATTGCGCGCTATAATCTAAAATTGGAAGCCGATTATCTTATTGTTACCAATGGATTGACCCATTTTTATGCGGTTATGGATTTGGAAAATGAATGCTATGTTTTTTTGGATTCGATTCCTAATTATGAAAAAAAATGAAAAAAAAATATTTCAAAATAGGCCTACTGATTTTATTTTTAGCAGTTGTGGCTCTTTACTTAATTCCAGCACCTAAATCCGATTTTTTCAAATTGTACGACAAACCTGCGCAAAGTTTAGAAGAATTTAAATCGAGAGCTACTAAAAATATCATGGTAAATGGTGTGGTGTGGAATTATTACACGGGCGGAAAAGGCAGTAAAACCATTTTTTTTATTCACGGAATGGCTGGGTCTTACGATTTATGGTGGCAGCAAGTTGTGGAGTTTGAAAATGATTATAAAGTAATTACTTATACGCTTCCAGAAAACATAAATTCGCTTAAAAAAGCTGCCGAAGGAATTTTAAAAATATTAGAAGCGGAAAAGGTTGATAAATTTTATGTTGTAGGGACTTCAATGGGAGGCTATATTGCGCAATATTTAGTTAATACAATTCCGTCCAGAATTGAAAAAGCCGTTTTTGGAAATACATTTCCACCCAATGATTTAATTGCAAGAGAAAATGAAACAAAGAGCAAAGTAATCCCATATTTGCCTGAAATTATCATCTCAAAATTAGGGGAGAAAAAATTAAATGATGAGATTGTTCCCGCAGCAAAGAGTTCCCCTTTGTTAAAAGCATTATTAACTAGTTTGTCATTCAGTAAAAAACAGTTTATCAACAGGTACTATATAGTTATTGATAAATTTACCCCATTACCGAATTCATATAAAATAAAACGCATTCCGAAATTAATAATAGAATCCGATAATGATCCACTAATTCATCCAGCATTACAAAAAGAAATTAAAGCGTTGTATGCGAATGCCGAAGTTTTCACTTTTCACAATGAAGGACATTTTCCGTATATAAATGCTTCTTCTACCTACAATAAAATTCTTCGTGATTTTTTTAAGAATAAAAATGATTATGAAATGGCTGAGAGAACAATTATAACTTATTTTGAAGGAAGAAAAAATGCCGATTTATTGCAATTAAAAAGCGCTTTTTCTGCTGATGCAATTTTAATTACAAGGATAAATGAAAAGGAACTAAGAATCCCTTTTTCCGCCTATTTAAGCAATGTGGAAACGGATGGAATTCAACAAGCAAAAACTCAAATTTTAGATGGAGATATTACAGGAAATATTGCTTATTATAAAACAAGCTTTATTTATTCTGATAAATCTTATTCAGATTATTTAACTTTGGTAAAATTGCAAAATGATTGGAAAATAAGCAGTAAAACATTCACAAAAACCAAATAATTGAAAATAGCGATCGTCATCTTAAACTGGAATGGAAAACACCTGCTGGAAAAGTTTCTTCCTTCCATTGTAAAATATAGCAACTTCAACAATGTGGAAATTCATGTGGCAGACAATGCTTCTACCGATGATTCTGTTGCTTTTGTGAACCAAACCTATCCTCAGATTAAAATCATACAAAATCATGTAAATGGCGGATTTGCAAAAGGATATAACGATGCTTTACAGCACGTTGATGCAGCTATTTATGCCTTGGTAAATTCGGATATTGAAGTGACAGACGGATGGCTAAATCCCATAATTTCCACTTTTGAAAAGGAATTAAATACCGCCATTATTCAACCTAAAATACTGGACTATAAAAATAAAAGCAAGTTTGAATATGCTGGCGCAGCAGGTGGTTTTATTGACAAATACGGATATCCATTTTGCCGTGGACGTGTTTTTTCAACCGTAGAAACAGATTCAAATCAGTATAACGACGAAACTGAAATTTTTTGGGCATCGGGCGCTTGTTTTTTTATCCGTACAGCAGTTTACCACGAACTCAATGGTTTTGACGAAGATTATTTTGCGCATCAGGAAGAAATAGATTTGTGTTGGCGGGCAAAAAATTTGTCAAAAACTATAAAGTATATTGGCTCTTCAACTGTTTTTCACGTTGGCGGCGCTACCTTAAAGGAAGCCAATCCAACAAAAACATTTTTAAATTTTAGAAACAGTTTGTTTAGTTTGGTAAAAAACCTGCCAGAAAATAAATTGATCTTAATTATTTTGGCAAGAATGGTGCTAGATGGGTTTGCCGGATTAAAATTTTTAATGGAATGGAAGCCATCGCATTGTTTGGCAATTATTAAGGCACATTTAAGTTTTTATAGGCATTTACCAAAAATGCTTAAAAAGAGAAAAAATTCTGCAAAAACAGCAACATATTATAAAACAGATAGCATTGTTTGGCAGTATTTTATTTTAGGCAAAAAGAAATATGAAGCGCTTTTAAAATAAAGCTTCTACACTTCCCAGGCCCTCGCGCAATATGGTAATTTCGCCTTCAGATAAATCAACAATAGTTGATGGAATATTGCTTCCATATCCGCCATCAATCACAATATCCACCTTATTTCCCCACTTTTCAAATATCAATTCAGGGTCGGTGGTATATTCTAACAAATCATCTTCATCATAAATAGAAGTGGAAACTATAGGATTTCCCAACACTTTTACCAATTCCCTGATAATATTATTGTTGGGAATACGAATACCTACAGTTTTTTTATTTTTAAATGCCTTTGGCAAGTTGGTGCTCGACGGTAATATAAAAGTGTAGGGCCCAGGCAAGGCCTTTTTAAGAATTTTATAGGCTGGCGTGTCAATTTGTTTTACATAATCTGAAAGATTGCTTAAATCGTAACAAATAAAGGAAAAGTTAGCTTTGTCCAATTTTAATCCCTTGAGCTGCGCCACTTTTTCCATGGCCTTTGTATTGGTTATGTCGCAACCTAAGCCGTAAACGGTATCTGTTGGATAAATAATCAATCCACCTTTCTTCAAAACTTTGACAACTTTGTCAATTTCACGTTCATTTGGATTCTCATTATATATTTTAATTAACTCTCCCATAATTTACTTAATTCGCAAAAAAATGTTTATTAAGACTTCTCCACCAATCTGAATCCTTCTCCATGAATATTTAAAATCTCCACACTTGGATCTAGTTTTAAATATTTTCTAAGTTTTGCTATATACACATCCATACTTCTTGAAGTGAAATAATTATCATCTCTCCATATTTTAGTTAAGGCCAACTCTCGTGGCATCAAATCATTTTTATGCGTTGTAAGCAATTTTAATAATTTGCTTTCTTTTGGAGAAAGTTTTTGAACTTCGCCGCCATCATATGATAAATGTCTTAGTTTTGAATTGAATTCGAATTTCCCAATTTTATGTTCAAAAATATCTTCTTCAATGGTTTGCTCCGTTTCTTTACGCTGTAAAATGGCTTTAATTTTATACAGCAACACTTCAGAATCAAAAGGTTTGTTTAAATAATCATCACCGCCAGATTGGTATCCTTTCAGCACATCTTCCTTCATGGTTCTGGCCGTTAAAAATATAATCGGCACTTCGGCGTTTGTTGCCCTGATGTCTTTAGCCAGTGAAAAACCATCCTTTCGTGGCATCATTACATCCAAAATACACAAATCAAAATCGTCATTTTTAAACATAATCAACCCTTCTAAACCATCCTTGGCCAAGGTCACTTTATAATCGTTCAATGATAAATAATCTTTTAAAACTGTTCCGAAATTGGAATCATCTTCCACTAATAAAATTCTATTATTTTCCATATTTTTATTTTAAATTAAAGGCAGTTTAATGGTAAAAGTGCTTCCAATTCCTTTCTCACTTTCCACATAAACTTCGCCTTGATGAATTTCAGCAATTTTTTTCACGTATGCAAGTCCTAAACCATGGCCTTTTACATTGTGAATATTTCCTGTTTCTTCTCTGTAAAACTTCTTAAAAACGTTTTTTTGAACGTGTTTTGCCATTCCAATACCTTGATCTTTTACTTTTATAATGATGTATTTGGCCATATTTTCAGTTGAAATATCGATTTTTGGTGCACCTTCTGAATATTTTATGGCATTGTCCAACATATTTACAATCACATTGGTAAAATGAAAATAATCAGCTAAAATTTCTGTCGATTCAGCATTAAGTTTCAGTTTTATATAACCGCCTTTATCTTTAACCAACAAATCAACGTGCGTTATGGCAGCATTTATTAAGTCGTGAACATCCAATTTTTCTTTATTGACATCCAATTGATTTTTTTCAAGTTTGGAAATTCGCAATACGTTTTCAACCTGAGCATTCATGCGTTTGTTTTCCTCACGAATCATATTTATATAACGCATCACTTTTTCCTGGTCACCAATTACTTTCGGATTTTTAATGGCATCCAATGCTAAATTTATGGTCGCAATGGGCGTTTTAAATTCGTGCGTCATATTGTTGATGAAATCCGTTTTAATTTCTGAAACTTGTTTTTGCTTTATCAACTGATATAAAGCACTCACAAATGCCAAGATAATAATCAGCACAAAAAAAACAGACAACACCAATATTTTAAAAATTGAGCCTAAAATATAATTTTTCTTTTGGGGAAAAGTCACAAACAGCTGATAATTACTGTTTCCTTCAGCATCTGCAAACATTGGCACCATATAACTTTTTCCGACTTCCTTTCTGAAATAACCCGATTTTACCTGAGTTGCCAATCCATTACTATAAATTCCATATTTAAAATTGGTGCTAATTCCTTTTGAATTTAGTTCGTTGGCCAGCCTGAAAGTAATTTCCCTGTTGCTTACCCGTCTATGAACCGGAAGTTTGCTCGTATAAATATCAAATTGCGATTCTAAATACGATTTTTCTGCCGCTTTAAAACGTCCTACCTTTACATAACGTTCTTCTGGAGGTTCCATACCGCCAGCAGTTTTATCCAAAACTTGATCTTTTACAATCACAATTTCTTCTTTACTGTAGATTTCTTTAAAGTTTACGCTGTCATTTTCAAAGAACTCTGTAGGCACTTTATAATTTGACTCTATAATACTTTGAGAATAGGTGAATTTTTCATTATTGGTAGTATCTATCTTTTCAAAAATAAATTTACTGACATCAGATACTTTTAATTTCTCACCTTCTGTATAAAGCTCTTCTATTTTAAAATAAAAATCATTAAACTCTCGCTGTTTAATGTCATCTGAAACTTTTGCCAAAGCAAACTTAACATTTGCTGAAAATTGCTCTTCCGTTATTTGCACTGTATTTTTTATCCAAAATACCTGTACAGAGATTATGCCGATTAAGGCAACACTCATTAAAATAACGATGAGCACAAATATCCTTTTCCTCATCATCCAAATTTACAAGTTTAACAATATATTCATTGTTATTTAACGTATATTAACATAGTTATTATTCCTTTAACAATTTATTAAGAAAATTTCTAGGTTTCTTTTAATTTCTCAAGCATTTCAAAAATTGTTGACACTTGCTGTTTTGTTTCATCTAAATGATTATTTCTAATCACAAAATCCGACTTTTTGATTTTATAATCATCATTCGACTGGTTTTGCATCCGTTCCAAAACTTGCGCTTCAGAAACTCCGTCGCGCTTCATAATTCTCTCTATTTTCTGATCAAAATCTGCAGTGACAGTAATTATATAATCACAAAATTGATCACTGCCGCTTTCAAATAAAATAGCTGCTTCATAAATCACAAACTTCGCTTTTTGGCTTTTTATAAAATGCTGAAAATCTTCACGAACTTTGGGATGTACCAAGGCGTTTAAAGTCTTTAATTTTTCGGTATCGTTAAAAACAATCGATGAAATATAGCTTCTGTTCAATTCTCCATTTTCATAAGCCTGCTCCCCAAATAATTTTTGAATTTGATTCCTTAATTCCGCATCGGTATTCATTAATTTCTTTGCTTCAATATCTGCCACATAAGTTAATACGCCCAATGCTTTAAAAAGAGCCAAAACAGTGCTTTTTCCACTGCCAATTCCGCCTGTTAATCCAATTATCATCATTTCTCTATTAAAAATTCAAGTTGTGGCGGATTTATTTTCAAGGCATAAATCAAATCGCTTTGCTGAACAATAATGGGCGTTAAATAACGGATTAAGGTGTCGTTTTCATATTGTTTATAATCGAAGGCCACCGACACATCATTTTGGGTAATTTTACTGAAATTTGAAAGTCCAGCCTGATAAATCACCTCAATTTCTTTTGGAAAAGTAGTTACCTTAACGCCAAATGGGGTATTGATAATGGTTACAGGAATTTTAAAAGTGCCTTCTGTAAATTTATCAACTTTTCCGTTTACCTTAACTTTTAGGGCCGACATTTTTATTTGACCTGATTTATATGGCGATTTTAAGAGCAATTCCACCGCAATATCTTTATAAACGTCATTTAATTTTAGCGGACTTGTGCTTATTCCTGTAATGGAATCAATGAGTTTTTTTGAACCTGATATAATAATCGAGTCTGGTTTCAATTTTATTTTCTCAATCAAATTATAGCCTGCTTTATATTGGATATCCAGACTAGGAACTATCGGAACTTTTTTAGAAATTGAATTGCCAATTTCAATAAAAATTGTATCACGCAGTACACTTATAATTTCAATTTCATTTGATAATTGGGCATTTAAATCAGTAATTTGTTTGTTTGGCAATATATAAGAGGCATTCTTGTCTCTTGAAATATTTTTTAAGCTCAATAGTATATTATAGGTTTTCAATTTATATTTCAGCAACATAAATCCTGGCGCCCTTACAAGCAATTCCACTTCAGAAATTGGCTTTTTCTGAACCATTTTATCTTTTGGTAAATTTATATATTCCACATTAAAAACCACTGGAGCGATAAAACTTTTAGACAATTCCATCAACATCCAAATAATGGATGACAAAACCAAGAAAAAGAAAAATACTTTTATTTTTCGATTCTTTTTTAGCGAACTAATGGCCGATGCTGACTTTGTTTTCATCTGTTTATTTTTTATTTTCTATTGGTACAGATGCTGCCTGCCGCAGGCAGACCTACCGATAGGAAGGTAAACCTGCCTGCCGCAGGCAGGCCTACCGATAGGTAGGTAAATTCGCGATTAATCATTCTGCTGTGTATCAAAATTTGTTATGGCTCGTTTTATTTGCTATTTTTTATTGTTTTTCATTTGTCAAATGGAACGCTTAGTATCTTTCTTTTTCTGTTAGATTATTTTGTTATAGGCGTTTCATTTAAAGAATATAACCAATAAATATACAAAAAAAAGTGAGCTGAAAAGCTCACTTTTTCAATAAGTGTTCATTTTTTATTTAACGCCTTCAGGAACTTGGTATTTTTTACTCAATTCCATTGAAATGGCCGAGCGTTCAAATTTAATTTTTCCTGCGCCAGTTTCAACAATCACAGTATGGTCGCTGTCAACAATATCAACAATTTTTCCGTGAATACCGCTGCTGGTCACTATTTTATTTCCTTTTGCAATGGAAGTTTGAAACTTCTTTTCGTTTTTCTGACGTTTTATTTGTGGTCTTATCATAAAAAGATAAATCACCACAAACATCAATAAGAAGGGAAGCATACTCATTAATGAATCTCCTCCAAAAGCTTGTAAAGCAATACTTGTGTACATATTTTATATTTTATTATTTATTGATTAATTTTTTGGGCTTACAGTTCCTCCTATGCGCAACATTTCGGTCACATTTTCTGTATTTGTTTGCAAAGTTATAGATTTGCTTTGTTTTCCTGTTCTTCCTTTTGAATCAAATGAAAACTTTAATTCTGCAGTTTCTCCCGGTTTAATGGCGTCTTTAGGCCATTCAGGCACTGTACAACCGCAAGAGGCTGAGGCCTCAGTAATAATTAAATCTGTTTTCCCTTTGTTGCTTATTTTAAATATACCTTCAACTACGTCACCTTCAACCACTGTTCCAAAATCGTAATCTTTTGTATCAAATTCAATAATGGCAGTACCCAAACTAATTCTCGCGTCTCTTTCTTTTGCGGTTTCTAAATTTGCTGAATCTATTTTTGAAGATGCCTTGTCTTTGCAAGAAACAAAGGCCAAACTCAATAAAGCAATAAATACAATACTATTTTTTCTCATGGTTCTTAGTTTTATTTTGTAAAAATATGAAATTACAACAATCCTCGTCCTATTTTATTTAATCTTTTTGAGGCTGTAAAATCTTTTAAAATTTTATCGATAACTCCGTTTATAAAAAAACTGCTTTTTTCTGAAGAATAATCTTTTGCAATTTCAATATATTCGTTAATGGTGACACTTGTAGGAATTGATGGGAATTTTAAAAACTCGGTTATCGCCATTTTTATCAATATCATATCAATTTCCGCGATACGGTCTGTATCCCAATTGGGTGTTTTATTTTCAATTTCCTTTTCAAATTCGGTATGATTCAGCACTACTTTTCTGAATAAATCCACCACAAATTTCTTGTCGTCATCATCTTTAAAGATATTTCCCAACATAAAAGAGTGTTTTGGCTTTAGCTGATTCAATGATTTAACTATCCAGGTATTGACAAAAGGAATATCGTCCACCCAACTAATATTTTTGTCTTCAAAGTAATCGGCCAATTTATCGTTTGGCGCCACCACATTTTTAAAGAGCGCCACCACAAACTCACGGTCTTCTTCAAAAGTTTGTTTCTCCGATTTCAAATACGCCGCATAAATACTACTTTCCTTAATCAGCTTCAAAATTTCGTGGACATATTCATTGTCCAAACGCCAATAATTAAGCTTATTGTCATCCAAATAGGTATTTAAAGAAACACTTTCCTCCAATAACCTGAAAATTTGATTGTTTATAAATTTATAATTCGGATTTAAATCTTGCGTAGTTGCCAAATATTTTTTGCCAGAAATTTCAATATGCTTTTTTTCCAAATTTTTAACCTCAACAAGCAAACGAAGCATCAGCACATATAAATCGTGCATTTTTTCAATACTGGCATATAAAAAATCTTCTTCTTTTTTAAGGTTGTCACTTTTAGACTGAAGCAAGGCATAAACCGATTGCATTACTTTTATTCTAATATGTCTTCTATTTATCATTTAAAGAACTTTTGAAATTTTTAGTGGTACAATGGGCAAAAATACTAATAATTATCAGAAATAAAATTTTGTTTTTGTTTATTTATATAAAGTTTCCAAATTCTAAAAACACTATTTTGAGTCTGTTCGCATTTTAGGGGGCGTTTCCCCCGCCAACTGGCTGGGGGTCGCGCTATTCGCTAAATCTTTTTTTCCATTTCATTTCAAAAAAGGATACCGCTGCTAGCGCTAACGCAAATCGAATTTCGTCCCGAGTTATCGGGATTCAGATTTACGATTTACGATTTACGAATTTTAAATTTTTCCAAAACACTATTAACTTTAAACTATAAACTTTTTTTTCCCGTATCTTCGCATTTTACAAAAATTATTGCATTTACTACTTTATGAAAGCCTTACAATACTTAAACAAATACTTCTTAAAATATAAATACCGACTTTTATTAGGCATCATTATTACCATTGCATCAAAAATTTTGGCCTTGCAAGTTCCACAAATTATAAGGGAATCCATAAATGTTGCGGAAGATTACAGAAACGGCATTGTTACCGATTTGGCTGTGGTTAAATCGGAATTGCTTTACAACATCCTTTTAATTGTTGCGGCAGCACTGCTCTCGGGATTTTTCACTTTTTTAATGCGCCAAACCATTATTGTGATGTCGCGCTTGATTGAGTTCGATTTAAAAAATGAAATTTACCGCCAATACCAACTGTTGTCGTTAAATTTTTATAAAAAAAACCGTACAGGAGATTTAATGAATCGCATTACAGAAGATGTGAGCAAAGTGCGAATGTATGCCGGACCAGCAATTATGTACACCATAAATATGCTGGTATTGTTTTCTGTAGCCATTATTAAAATGTATAATATTGATGCTACTTTAACCAACTATACACTATTGCCATTACCCATTTTATCGGTATTGATTTATTATTTAAGCAGGGTCATCAACCAGCGAAGCGCTGTTGTACAGCAATATTTATCAAAATTGACTTCAAGTGCCCAAGAAACTTTTTCGGGAATAAGCATTTTAAAATCCTATGGTATTGAAGAAAAAGCAATGAGTGAATTTGAATTCTTGTCCAATACCGCCAAAGAAAAAAACATCAGCTTGTTTAAAGTTCAGGCCTTGTTTTTTCCATCTATGATTTTATTGATTGGATTGAGCAATATACTGGTTATTTATATTGGTGGTTTGCGCTATATTGAAGGTACTATTTCTTTAGGGGTTATTGCCGAATTTATTATGTACATCAACATGCTTACTTGGCCGGTTGCTGTTGTGGGCTGGGTAACTTCCATCGTTCAGGAGGCAGAAGCCTCGCAAACCCGAATCAACGAGTTTTTAAAACAAGAACCAGAAATTACAAACAATAGTGACCAAGCCTCAAAAATTGAAGGAAAAATTGAATTTAAAGATGTCTCATTTACTTATGACGACACCAATATTGAAGCACTTCAACAGGTGAGTTTTAAGCTCGAGAAAGGAAAAACACTTGGTGTTTTAGGAAATACAGGGTCTGGAAAAACAACACTTATCAGCTTAATTGCCAGGTTGTATGATGTGAAATCGGGTGAAATTCTAATCGATGGAAGCCCAATTGAAGAGCTTAATTTAGACAATCTGCGCCAAAGCATCGGTTTTGTTCCGCAGGAAGCTTTTTTGTTTTCCGACACCATAAAAAACAATATCAAGTTTGGCGATGAATCTGCTTCCGACGAAAAAATTGAGCAGGCAGCCAAAGATGCATACATTCATCACAATATAATTGAGTTTAACGAAGGTTATAACACCTATGTTGGGGAAAGAGGCGTTACCTTATCGGGCGGACAAAAACAGCGGGTTTCTATTGCCCGTGCGCTGATTAAAGAACCTGAAATTTTAATTTTTGACGATTGCTTATCCGCAGTAGATACAGAAACGGAAGAAATCATCCTAAACAACCTATTTAAGGTAAGCCAAAATAAAACAACCATCATCGTTAGCCATAGAATTTCATCAGTAAAAAATGCAGATGCCATTCTTGTTTTGGAAAATGGCAAAATAATCCAACAAGGCTCACATAATGAGTTAATTAAAATTGATGGCTATTATAAAGAGCTTTATGAACAACAACTTTTGGAAAAAGAAATCTGAAAATAGTGAAATAAGTCAAATAATTTTATAGATTTGTGTCAAAATCTAATAAAAAGATTAATTAAATAGAGAGTTAAATATGAATGACAATGAACATTTAGAACAAGAAGAGATATTCTCTCAAGTTCTTAGAGCAGGAAGAAGAACTTACTTTTTTGACGTAAGAGCAACAAAAGCCGAAGATTATTACTTAACTATTACCGAGAGTAAAAAATTCACGCACGACGATGGATCTTTCCATTACAAAAAGCATAAAATTTATTTATACAAAGAAGATTTTGTAGAGTTTAATGACATGCTTAAAGAAGCAACAAATTATATTTTAAATGAAAAAGGTGAAGAAGTAATTTCTGAACGTCACCAAAAAGATTTTAAAAGACCTTCAGACATAGCTGAGGAAACAGAAGAAACCATTTCAGGTTCTGAAAGTTTTACCGACGTAAATTTTGAAGATATATAAGCGTATTAATCAACGAAATAAAAAAACACTTCCATCGAAGTGTTTTTTTATGCAGTAAAAAGACTCCGCTAGCGCGAGCGTCTTGCTCGTGTTTTTGTTGCTGTGTTAGCGCAGTCACGAGCTGTAAGCTTGCGCTAGCTGTTTTTTTATCCCCAAAAAAAAGCTGATAAATAAATTATCAGCTTTTTTTGATATTGTTTTATTGTGAGTTTATGCCAATACTTGCTGAACTTTATCTGCAGCCTCCTGAAATTCGGTAGCTGATATCAAATCCAATCCACTACTATCCAAAAGCACTTGGGCTTCTTTGGCGTTGGTGCCTTGTAAACGCACAATAATAGGAACGTTTATACCGTCTCCCATATTTTTATAAGCATCAATTACACCTTGCGCCACACGGTCGCAACGTACAATTCCACCAAAAATATTAACCAAAATAGCTTTTACGTTTGGATCTTTTAATATAATTCTAAATGCTGTTTCTACACGTTTGGCATCTGCTGTACCACCAACATCCAAAAAGTTTGCTGGTTCTCCGCCAGATTGTTTAATTAAATCCATGGTGCTCATCGCCAAACCGGCTCCGTTTACCATACAACCTACATTTCCGTCTAAATCAACATAATTCAAGCCTGCAGCGTTTGCTTCCACTTCAATCGGACTTTCTTCACGGAAATCTCTAAGTACCGCTAAATCTTGATGACGAAATAGGGCATTGTCATCCAAAACAACTTTAGAGTCAACCGCTAAAATTTTGTCGTCTGAAGTTTTCAACACTGGATTTATTTCAAACAAAGTGGCATCAGACTGAACAAAAGCGGTATATAAAGAAGTTACAAATTTGATCATTTCTTTCAACGCATTTCCCGACAATCCTAAATTAAAGGCAATTTTACGTGCCTGAAAAGCTTGCAATCCCAATAAAGGATCCATTTCCTCGGTAAATATTAAATGAGGTGTGTTTTCGGCAACAGTTTCAATATCCATTCCGCCTTCGGTAGAATACATAATCATATTTTTACCGGTGGCTCTGTTTAAAAGTACCGACATATAATATTCTTCAGGTTCATTATCGCCTGGATAATAAACATCTTCCGCAACCAAAACCTGATGGACTTTTTTTCCTTGAGGTGGTGTTTGTGGTGTTATCAACATCATTCCGATAATGTTTTCAGAAATTGTTTCCACATCCTGTAAACTTTTGGCCAATTTCACGCCACCGCCTTTTCCTCGTCCGCCTGCATGAATTTGTGCCTTAATAACCCACCAGCCAGTTCCGGTTTCAACAGCCAATTGCTTTGCCGCATCTACCGCTTTTAAATGGTTATCGGCAACAATGCCGCGCTGTATTCTAACGCCAAAACTACTTAGTAATTCTTTTCCTTGATATTCGTGTAAATTCATTAGAGATAATGGTTTTTATAAATATCAACAAATGTACTAATCCTTACTTAAAATTCATGTTGAATATTAAAAAAAATTTACTTTGTGTAACATTGTAAGACCGTTGCAAAAGAGCAATTTCAGTTTTTCAGTTTAATTTGAAACCGTTTTTTTGATAAATTCAATTTTTTAAGCTTCTTAATGTTGATTTTTTATTGTTTTAAATGCCATACAAACTTTTTTCTTTGTGTTTTTC
>DATCTJ010000090.1:0-61144 GCA_036568005.1 Lutibacter sp.
CTCAAATTTAAGCATAAATTTTTATGAGGTGTTGCCATGAGTACTTTCTGTTCAATTTTAAATATCAAGCGAAAATTTCAAACTTCCGCCCAATCCTTCTCGGATTATTCTCATTAAAGTCGAAAGTCGAATATCACTTGCGTTATTTTCAATTCTTGAAATATAATTTTTTGTGGTTCCAACTTTTTCAGCAAGTTGTTCTTGTGTCAGATGCTGTTTTTTCCTTGCTTCTTGAATTAAAATACCAATTTTAAACGTTTCAAATTCTTCTTGGAATTTTTCACGTGATTCAGTTCCGATTTTTCCGTACTGCTCGTCCAAATGATCGTCAAACGATGTTATTCTTTTATCTGTTTTCATAATTCTAATACCGCATTGTAGTGTTGCCGCCACTTTCAAGTTATTATTTGCCGTCTAAATATTCTTTTTTTAGTCGTTCTGCTTTTTTTATTTCATTTTTGGGTGTTTTCTGCGTTTTCTTTTGAAACCCGCTCAAGAGAATTATTAAATTCCCTTCGTTGAAAAAGCAGAAAATTCTGAAAATTCCATTTCCTGCCGAAATCCGCACTTCCCAAAGTCCGTCAGTATTCGTAAGATGTTTTAAAAATTTTTCTGGAACAATTCGAGTATTTCTCAAGACTAAAAGCGTCCAATCTATTTTCTTACGAACAGCGAGCGATTGCTTTAAATAAAAGTCTTTGAAGTGGTTTTCGTAAAATCCTATTTCTCTTTTAAATTCGCTCAATTTTGTTGGTCGTTAAATTTGGTTCAAAGTTACCTAAAAAGGCAACATTTTCCAAATTTATGTGTGAAATTTTTATTAATGCACAAATTTCTGTATTACTGGCAGCGACTTTTAAAATATGATTCTGGCTATGAAGTCGGGGTCGGGAGACTTCACAGAGCGATTGCAGAGCAGAATCTATTAATCTTTATGTCGGTTAGGTTACTCATCAAATTTCTTTTGGTAAATTATAAACAGTATTTATATGGTTTGAAGTACGATGAAGTATTTTAAGGTAATCATTAATTGAAGCTTCATATTCAATCTTATAATCTTCGTGGAGTTTGGTTGTTACTATATTGATTAATCGCTTAACAATCATCGCTACTTTTGTGTCATATTTCGTAAAGCAGGTACCAAACCTATTTGTTGATAATGAGAAAGGAATATCAAGTATATGCATTAATAGATCCGCTTCTAAAACTTTATTTTTGGAAACTTTAGTAAACTCATTTACCCTTTTTGTACAAGCAACTAGCATATTTGCAAGTTGTAATTCCTGAGTGTGCCCATTATACCTTTTTCGGGAAATGAGGTCTATATCTACTTTTGCAGTTTCAAATAATTCTTTCTCTCCTGATTCTTTATCTAGGTAATTTATAATTACAAAGTCAAATATCAGTTTTTCTTTTGATGTAAGTTTTAAAACAATCTCTTGCAAAACTGAATTATCAAGTGTTTTAATCTGTTCTTTTATCTCCTTACTTAATCTGGGTATTAAAAAAATCTTTTATTTTCAAAATGCAAATTACTAATTTAATTTTCAAACAATGGATCAAGTACCAATAATAATTGTATAAAAACAACAGCAATTCCCCTGCTGAGACTGGTTTTTGGAAAAAATCTATTTTTCTACAAGCAGTAAGTCCCGATGGGACTAAAATAGCTCCAGAGGAGCTACATGTTTATAGAAACATAAAATAATTTATTAATTAAAGCCCCATCGGGGCGACCTGTTTATCAAAAATTTAATCGGACAATAATGTATTTAAATTTATATAATTACAGTTTAAAATTTATTTAATCCGCTCTGCGAAGTCTCCCGACTTCGCAGCCCTCATCATCAAAGAAAAAATTGCTGTAGTCTTCAAATTCGAATCCGCTCTGCGAAGTCTCCCGACTTCGAAGCTCCCATCATCAAATAAAACCTTGCTTTGCCCAACGAATTTGAACCCAACATTAATGAACTAACATAAAAAAAACCCGCCGTTAAGCGAGTTTTTGTAAAAAAGTTGAATCCAACCATCTAATTTAATGAGTTATCAAATCAGCTCCACCAAATTCAACACATTGTGCGCTCCGTTAAGCAAGGGATACTTTACCCCATTCATTTCCTGATAAAATTCAATCAACAACAAATGTAACTGAATCCCGTCACCTGTTGGGACCTCCTCTGGAGTTAGCCTTACCGTCGATTTGCTTAAGTTTATGGGCAGCATCACTACCGGACTGTAACTGGTACTGAATATACCGGTCTCAAAATTCAAATTCACAAATGCTGTACGAAAACTTACATGAGTGGCGTTTTCTGTGGCAGCCAGCTGTTCTTGTGTGGTGAAATCTGGAATTTCTACTACGCCTGTAGCGGTATCAACGGAGAAAGTGGCATTTAAAATCAATTGCAAATGTGCCCTCGCATTAAAGTCCAGACCTTTTAACAATTGTTTGCCTTCCGCAGTGCCCAGTCCCAAATGAACCGTCCGGTAACCCCGAACCGAAGTGCTGTCGAAATTTTTGATCTCATTCATCAATTTCAGCATCCGGCTCGACAGTTTGGAATCCTTTGCTTTGGCCAGCATCGGCCCCACGGCATCACGAAGCAGGGCCCCTGCTTTCGCGTTTAACTCGAACTGTTTATAGTTCTCACGCGTTCTTTTAAAAGCGGGATCTTTTAGCATCCTGCTTTTGCTGATGCCCCCTTTGGTCCGCACCAAATAACCATCCTGGCTTTTGTAAAACGTCAAGCCATCCAACGTACCTTCTAGCTTAATAAAGCTTTTTAATTTTCCCATTATTTATGGTTTTTAAATTAATATTGAATCAAATGTAGGGGCAATTTGTATGTGCTGCAAGAAATGGGTGCTGTTCTGACCCTTATGTAAATAAATAGTTGTATTAATCATAAATAACTGAAAATGATATTAATGACCGTTTTAACCGTAATGAACACTTTACGTCAAATTAACCAAAAAATACCGTTTTGATCGTTTTGACCATTTTTACCGAAATAATTATTTTGAAATTAAAAATGATTTTGTATAACTATAATAGGATTTATTTGTCAACTTGTATAGTTATTTTAGGACGGGTCATTTTTACATTTTTGATGGGACACAACACTAGGAAGTATCGGGGCTTATGGGAGGCAAAAGGGAGGATCCTCCATACATACTCCATACATAGTGTTAATGGAGTGTTATAGTGACTATAACACTCGATCCAAAAATTGGCCAAAGAAGAACGACAAATAAGACCCTTTTTTTTGGTCTTTTAGTTAATAAAAAAAATGAAGTTCTAGAGGCAAAAATAGTTTTTACCCCAACCCTAAAGCCTGCCTGCCGGCAGGCAGGAGAGAACTATTTTTCATAAGTTTTAACTAATGCTTTATTGTTAGACTTTTTTTCCTCCCTTTAGGGCGGGGAAAAGAAAAAAAGTCTAATAAGAAAGAGCACGCATAAAACCACGAAAAACAATAACTTATTAACAACAGGTTTAAAATGACAATTTCTTACTAGATTATCTAATCGCACCAAACAGCATCAAATGACACAAAATAATATTTCAGCCTTCATCAAATTTCATCAAAATAAGCCAAATGAAATTATAAGCAAGAAATTCTGGGGTACCACAATTTGAATAATCAAAGAGTTGTTAATAAGATATTTATGTAAGTTTTTAAAGGTTTATTAACTTTGAAAATCAAACTTTAAAATTGTCAAAAAAATGAATAGAATAATAATTTACCCTAGTGATATTATGAAAATTACAGGTAAAAGTCAAAGCTTTGCGCGTAAAGAAATTCAAAATCTTAAAAAAGAACTAAAAAAAGAAAAACACCAAAAAGTAACAATAATGGAATACTGTTGCTTTTACGCACTAGATTTAAAAGTTATCTTAGAAATTCTATTCAGCTCCAAATTAAAAAATGTTTATTAGGTAACCGCACTGCAAAGTGGGTAGTCTTTGAAGAGATGGTTCATACTGTGTTTGTTTTACAATAATTTCCATTAAATTGACAAATACACGAATAAACAATATATTTACCTCAGGATAAATCCTCAAGGGAAACTATGAAATTCGCAATCATCACCCATGCCGCCCATAAACGCAAAGAAAACACCATTTTCTCTTATGAACCATACGTGCGTGAAATGAATTTATGGATTCCACAGGCAACAGAAGTAGAAATTATAGCGCCTATTGGGGTGGATGGTATAACAAGTATCGAAACCAACTATAATCATAAAAATCTTCATTTAATTCCGATAATTGCTTTTGATGTATTGTCTATTAAAAGTGTATTAAAAACAATAATAGTTATACCAAAAACGGCCTATGCCATCTATAAAACGATGTTATGGGCCGACCACATTCACCTGCGTTGCCCCGGAAATATTGGGTTGCTGGGATGTTTCGTCCAGATACTGTTTCCCAATAAACCAAAAACGGCCAAATATGCCGGCAACTGGGATCCGAATGCGAAGCAACCCTGGACTTACCGCCTGCAAAAATGCTTGATAAGCAACACTTTTTTAACCAAAAATATGAAAGTCTTGGTCTATGGCGAATGGCCAAACCAAACTAAAAATATTGTTCCCTTTTTTACGGCATCTTATTCGGAGAAGGAAATTGACAATAATAATTGTCATCCTGAACTTGTTTCAGGATCCCATGATATAAACCAAAATCACCAGATTGCCACGTCGCACACTTGTCCTGAGCGGAGACGAAGTGGTGTCGAAGCGAACTTTTTATTCGTAGGCGCACTCACCAAAGGAAAGCAGCCATTATTGAGCGTTGCTGTTATTCAAAAATTAAAAGAAAAAGGACATCAAGTGCAGCTCAACATTTATGGCGAAGGCCCGGAACGTACTGCCATAGAAAAGTATATCGCAGAAAATGAGTTGACTCATGAGGTGATATTACATGGAAATTGCGACAAGGAAACCATTAAAAAAGCCTACCAAACCACCCATTTTTTACTGTTTATTTCCCAATCAGAAGGCTGGCCAAAAGCAGTGGCAGAAGCCATGTTTTGGGGCTGTTTGCCCATAACAAGCAAAGTTTCCTGTATCCCTTATATGCTCGCCAACGGCGAAAGAGGTGCCTTGGTCAACCCAAACATTGATGAAATTGTCGCTATAATAGAAAACTACCTGCAACATCCCGAAAAATATAACCTACAAAGCATCAATGCCATGCAATGGTCGAGGCAGTTTACATTAGAAAAGTTTGAAGAAGGAATAGGCAAATTACTTGAGTAATTTGCCTATTCCGACTAGTTACCTTGAACTCGTCATCCCGAACTTGCCCTGAACTTGTTTCAGGGCCTGTTGAAGAGAAGTACTAATTATGATTTGAAGCACATTACTGACAGATGCTAAAACGAGTTCAGCCTGACACGGTACTAAACATAATATTTTAATGATAAATTGATGAAAGAAAGCTTTATTTACTTTGTAAGCAATAAAAACAGAACAGTATTGTATGTTGGAATGACATCAAATTTACTTCAAAGAATTGAGCAACATAAAAATGGCAATGGTTCTGTATTTACAAAAAAGTACAGTGTAAATGAGTTGTTATATTTTGAAGTATTTTCAAATATTAACCAAACAATTAAAAGAGAAAAGCAATTGAAAAATTGGCACAGTGAATGGAAATGGAATTTAGTAAAAGAAAAGAATCCTGAACTGATAGACTTGTATGAGGGATTAAGGATTTAATTACATGATTTGGCTTAATTTACTTGCAGATGCTGAACCAAGTTCAGCATGACGTCATCCCGAACGCGTCATCCCGAACCCCTGCCCTGAACTTGTTTCAGGGTCTGTTGTGGTGAATCACGAATGATGATTCGAATTACTCCAGTTTTACACACCCCTAACCCTCCCGCTGGAATAGCGGGACGGGCTTCTCAAGAGGGGGAGTTACCAGAGAGTTCATTTCGAAATTTGATTATCAATTTTATAAAAATAACAATTCAACAACATCGACAAATCGTAAATCAAAAATCAAAAATCGTAAATCGTAAATCGTAAATCAAAAATCGTAAATCAAAACTTACTCCACCCGCCTCATCAACGCCATATAAAACCCATCAAAACCAGACTTGGCAGGAGAAACTTTATGCTCTTTTTCAAATTCGAATTCCGGATGATTTTTCAAAAATCCATGAACCTGTTTTTCGTTTTCTGAAGGAAAAATAGAACAAGTGGCATACACCAATTTTCCTCCCGGTTTTACCAATTGTGAATAATTCTCCAATATCTCGGCCTGTGTTTTAATGATGTTCTCTACAAATTCTGGCTGCAGTTTCCATTTGCTGTCGGGATTTCTTCGCAACACTCCAATTCCGCTACAAGGGGCATCAATCAACACACGATCGGCAGTGCCTCTCATTTTTTTCATCACTTTTGGGGAATCAATTTCTTTGGTGGTGATGTTGTGAACGCCGGCCCTACGGGTTCTTATTTTTAGTTTTCGAAGTTTGCTTTCATAAATATCGGTGGCGATAATCTGACCTTTATTTTCTATAATTGCAGCCAGATGCAACGATTTTCCGCCTGCACCGGCACAAGTATCAATCACACGCATTCCGGGTTTTACGTCCAAATATTCCGCAACCAATTGCGATGAGGCATCCTGTACTTCGAAAAAGCCTAGTTTAAAGACCTCTGTTTTAAAAACATTGGCGCGTTCTACTAATTTTAAGGCGTTGGTATAACCTTGTATAAATTCCGTTTCAATGCCTTCATCCATCAATTTTTTTTGCAGATTGGCTTTGGTGGTTTTTAAGGTATTGGCACGCAGAATAACATCGGCCTGTTCATTTAATATATGAATTTCTTTGGTCCACTGGGCTTCACCCAATTCTTTTACGCCCATTTCGTCCAACCAATCAGGAATAGATTCCTTAAAAACACGCACTTTTTGAAGTTCGTCGAATTTTCCTTTGATTCTTCTTTCCGGAACACCCTGCAGCTGATTCCAATCTGGCAATTTAATGCCCTTTAAAATAGCCCATACCGAAAAGTTTTTCCATACATTTTCTGTGGTATAATGTTCTTTAGTGCCTGCAATTTCATTGTACAACCGTTTCCAGCGCACCATTTCGTAAATGGTTTCCGCCACAAACTTTCGATCCCTTGCGCCCCAGCGGGCATCGCGTTTTAACGCTTTTTCAACCGCCTTGTCGGCATATTCTTCTTCATTAAATATCGACTTCACAGAGTCAATTACCGTAAAAACTAAATTTCGATGTAACCTCATTATAAAAAATTATGGCTGCAAAGATAGGTAAAAGTTGAAAGCTTGCCTGCCGGCGGTAGGTTAAATATTAAAAGTTTATTGTTGTAACTATTATATTAATTTCAAACCTAACATGAACAAAAATAGAGCTAGTATCATATTGGGAACGCGAAGTCGGGAGACTTCGCAGAGCGGGCGGGGGAAAAATAGTTTCGACTGCAAAGCAACAATCCAAAATCCAAAATCGTAAATCCAAAATCCTTATCTTCGTCTTTTCAAAAAACCAAATGTCGATTAATAATTTAAACACTTCAATTTCCTATTTAAAAGGCGTGGGGCCGGGAAGAGCCGATTTGCTGAAATCGGAACTGGGCATCCGTACATTTGGCGATTTGGTGAATTTTTTTCCTAACAGGTATATTGACAGATCACAGTTTATAAAGATCAATCAATTACAGCAAAACACTTCGGAAATTCAGATTCTTGGGAAAATAACAGAGCTTCGAACATTTCAACAGGCAAAAGGGAGTCGGTTGGTGGCTACTTTTGTTGATGAGACAGGAACCATGGAATTGGTATGGTTTAGGGGGGTAAAATGGATCAAAGAAGCCATTAAATTAAACACTCCTTATGTAATCTTCGGAAAAACCAATTATTTTAAAGGGCTTTTTTCTATGCCACATCCCGAAATGGAGTTGTTGGCAGATTACAATAAAAGTCTGCGCACCGCCATGCAGCCTGTATACCCATCCACAGAAAAACTGGTGAACAAAAATGTGACCAACAGGGTGATTTCCAAAATGATGCAAAGCTTATTTGAAGAGTTAAATGGAAATTTTAAGGAAACACTATCAGCTGGGGTCATTGAAAGATTAAAGCTGATTTCAAAAAAGGAAGCCTTGTTAAATATTCATTTTCCCAGAACTCAGGAATTGCTGACCAAAGCGCAAAACCGACTTAAATTTGAGGAGTTCTTTTTTATTCAATTGCAATTGCTTCGAAAAAAGTTGATTAGAAAATCCAAATTTAAAGGCTATCCTTTTCTAAAGGTGGGAGATTATTTTAACAATTTTTACAAAAACAACCTACCTTTTGAACTTACCGATGCCCAAAAACGTGTATTGAAGGAAATTAGAAAAGATATGGGCTCCAACGCCCAGATGAACCGTTTGCTTCAGGGAGATGTGGGTTCTGGGAAAACCATTGTGGCTTTACTTACCATTTTAATTGCGCTGGACAACGAATTCCAGGCCACCTTTATGGCACCCACAGAGATATTGGCAACCCAGCACTATAATGCGTTGACCAATTTATTGAAGGGGATGGATGTGAATGTAAAATTGCTCACAGGATCAACCAAAACCAAAGAAAGAAAAGTAATTCATGAACAGCTTGAATCGGGTGAACTGCATATTTTAATTGGAACCCATGCTTTAATTGAAGATAAGGTGAAGTTTCGCAACCTGGGTATTGCCATAATCGACGAGCAACATCGTTTTGGGGTGGAACAGCGTTCAAAACTGTGGAAGAAAAATCAATTGCCACCACATATTTTGGCAATGACAGCCACCCCAATTCCCCGTACCTTGGCAATGAGTTTGTATGGCGATTTGGATATTTCGGTGATTGATGAATTGCCCCCAAACAGAAAAGAGGTGGTTACGGCGCACCGCTATGACGCAAACCGACTCTCGGTATTTAAATTTTTGAAGGAAGAAATTGCCAAAGGAAGGCAGGTTTATATAGTATATCCCTTAATTAACGAATCCGAAGCGATGGATTATAAGGATTTGATGGATGGCTATGAAAGTATTACCCGCGAATTTCCCAAGCCAAACTACCAGATAAGCATTGTGCACGGACAAATGAAAGCCGAGGATAAGGCTTATGAAATGCAGCGTTTTCAGAAAGGAGAAACACAAATTATGGTTGCTACCACGGTGATTGAGGTGGGGGTAGATATTCCCAATTCAAGCGTTATGGTAATTGAAAGTGCCGAGCGCTTTGGTTTGTCGCAACTGCATCAACTCCGTGGCAGGGTTGGGCGAGGGGCAGCACAGAGTTTTTGCATCCTTATGTCGAGTTTTAAATTGTCGGATGATGCAAAAGTGCGGTTAAAAACCATGGTGGAAACAAGTGACGGCTTTAAAATAGCAGAAGTGGATTTAAAATTAAGAGGCCCTGGGAATTTGATGGGCACCCAGCAAAGTGGCATCCTGAATCTGAAAATTGCCGATATTGTAAAAGATGCAAATCTCTTGAAAACAGCAAGAACGATGGCTTTGGAGCTCTTGGACAAAGATCCCGATTTAAATGCTCCGGAAAATAGATTTATAAGAGTGGCTTATATAGAACTCAGCAAAGACAGTACTTTATGGGCCAATATAAGTTAAATAAAGAAGGGTTTCTGAGAAGTTAATTTTTTTGAGATGAATTCTTTTGCCAACTACAGCTTCAATTTCATTTCTTAGTTTAACTTTTCGGAAACCCTTTAAGAACAATAAAACAAATCAATCAATCAAAATTATATATCAAAACCAATTGCTTTTTATCTTTATAAGCCTTGGTTGTTTTTCTAATTGCCTACGCTACAATAATACAATTTACTTTTTGATGCAACTGTTAAAGAAATTATAAATTAATCCTGATTACGAATTGAAAACAGTATATTCAAAAGTGAAAACAGACTTAAACAATTGACGATTAGTAATTAATAGTTAACAATACCCTAAGCACAATTAATTATTAAGGATATCTTTTTTAGGAGCAAGGTCTTACAATGAAAAAGCTTCTGAAAAATAGTGCTCCCCTGCCGGACAGGCAGGCAATCTGTTACTTATTATGCTTACTGTGTATGTGATTTCAGTAGATCGGCACGGGCTTTTCCCCGTTCTTCCTTCGACTCCGCCTCAAGATGATATCACAAATCAAAATTTTTTGTCAGTCTGAGCCTGTCGAAGACCTGCGATATTACTAGATATTGATGAATTCACTTCATCTTGTCATTTTTTGTCAGTCTGAGCCTGTCGAAGACCTGCAATGCCACTAATACTATAAATTTCCATTTGTGATGTTGAAAAAAATAGTGCTCCCTTTAGGGCGGGGTAAAAACTATTTTTCTTCACGCGCTGTCCCGTAATGACGCGGTATTTCTGCGAGTCTCGCAATCCCGTCCTGTTTAATCGAGTTTAACATGAACACTGCTCAAAACAAAAATCCTGTTTACCAATCTTCTCATCAACAAAAAAACGAAAATGAATTGAAACAACTGAATTGTATTAATTATCTTTGCCTTTCGTTAAAAAAATGAAAATAATATGAAATGTGCATATCGCAAACACGATACAATCACTTATGAAAATATGCGCATTACATATGACCAATAAAAAACAATAAATATTTACATATGAAAATATCATACAATTGGTTAAAACAATTTTTGAAGATTGACTGGGAAGCCGAAAAAACAGGAGAATTGTTAACCGATTTAGGCCTTGAGGTAGAAGGGATAGAAACTGTTGAATCCATTAAAGGAAGTTTGGCCGGTGTGGTTGTAGGTAAAGTAATTACCTGCATCCAGCATCCAAATGCCGACCGATTAAAGATTACAACCGTAGATATAGGAACTGGAGAACTGTTGCAAATTGTTTGTGGGGCACCAAATGTGGCAGTCGGACAAACAGTGCCGGTGGCTACCATAGGGACGATGTTGTATGATGATAAAGGCGAGGGTTTTGTGATTAAAAAAGGGAAGATTAGAGGAGAAGAAAGTCACGGAATGATTTGTGCCGAAGATGAATTGGGCATTGGAACTGACCACGGCGGAATCATGGTATTGGAAGACGCACTGGTTGCAGGAACTTCTGTGGCCAATGTGTTTAAGGTGGAATCTGATCAGGTATTTGAAATTGGATTAACGCCAAATAGGGCAGATGCGATGAGCCATTTTGGGACCGCTAGGGATTTGCGGGCCGGTTTATTACAACAACAGATTTCATTAGAGCTAATCTCACCTTCTGTAAGTAATTTTAGGGTTGATGATAGGACTTTGAAAATTGATGTAGCGGTGGAAGATGCCGAAAAAGCACCACGATATGTTGGCTTGACTATTTCTGATATCACCGTTAAAGAATCGCCATCTTGGATTCAAAACCGATTAAAAGCCATAGGGGTAAAGCCTATAAACAATGTGGTGGATGTGACCAATTATGTGCTTCACGAGCTGGGTCAGCCTTTACACGCTTTTGACACTGCTGTTGTTAAAGGAAACAAGGTTATTGTGAAAACATTGCCAAAAGGCACCAAATTTACAACTTTGGATGGGGTGGAACGCGAATTGCATGAAGAAGACTTAATGATTTGCAACGGCAATGAAGAACCGATGTGCATAGCGGGGGTTTTTGGCGGATTGCATTCAGGGGTATCGGAAAATACCACGTCCATATTTTTGGAAAGTGCCTATTTTAATCCGGTTTCAATTCGTAAAACAGCAAAAAGACATGCCTTAAATACCGATGCCTCTTTTAGATTTGAAAGAGGAATCGATCCAAATATCACCAAATACGCCCTAAAACATGCGGCCAATTTAATTGTGGAAATTGCCGGAGGTAAGGTGTCTTCTGAAATAGTGGATATGTATCCTGTTAAAAGGGAAGATTTCCAAGTCTTTTTGTCTTATGAAAAAATGGATCGATTGATTGGCGCAAAAATTCCAAATGAAACTGTTAAAAATATTTTGGCTTCTTTGGATATAAAATTTAATAGTGTAACCGAGGCCGGCCTAGGCTTAAGCATTCCTTCTTATAGGGTTGATGTGACAAGGGAAGCAGATGTGATTGAAGAAATATTACGGGTGTATGGCTATAACAATGTAGCGTTTTCACACAAATTGAATACCTCAATTTCCTTTTCTGAATTTGAAGGGGTTAAAATTGAAAATGTGGTTGCCAATCAATTAACTTCTCTTGGATTTAATGAAACAATGGCCAATTCTTTGACCAAAGAAAACTATGTTTCGATGTCGGAAACACTCAAGGAAGAACACAATGTGGCTATCTTAAATTCTTTAAGTAACGATTTAGGTGTGATGCGCCAATCATTGTTATTCAGTGGATTAGAATCTGTTTTGCACAATTTGAATAGAAAAAACAATGCCTTAAAATTATTTGAATTCGGAAAATCTTACCACCATTTTGAAAGTGGGTATGAAGAGCAAAAACATCTGACTTTATTCGTCACCGGAAACCGGACTTCCGCCCATTGGAATATGGCCCAAAAACCTTCTGATTTCTTTTACCTAAAAGGCGTAGCACAAGTATTATTACAGCGTTTGGGCATTCAAAATATTAAAATTGCACCGGTAAAAAGCGATGTGTTTTCAGAAGGAATTTCCTTAAATTCAGGAAAAGTCAAATTGGCGGAATTGGGACTAGTAAAAAGATCCGTTTTGAAAGAATTCGGTATCAAACAAGAAGTGTTATTTGCCGATTTTAATTGGGAAAATGTATTGAAATTGTCTGGAAAATCACAAATTAAAGTATCGGAATTGCCTAAATTTCCATCGGTAAAAAGGGACTTTGCCTTGTTGCTCAATAAAGAGATCACTTTTGCAGAATTGTATAACCTGGCCTTTCAGGCAGAAAAAAGTTTATTGAAAGAAGTGGATTTGTTCGATGTGTATGAGGGCGAGAACTTGGAAGAAGGAAAAAAATCCTATGCGCTAAGTTTCCTGTTGCAAGATGAAACAAAAACGCTGACCGATGTGCAAATAGACAAAACAATGCAAAAATTGCAAGCCACTTTCGAAAAAAATGTTGGGGCAATGCTTAGATAAACAGCCTCCTAACCCCCGAAGGGGGAATTAATATTGGATTGAAAAAAAATAAAAACCTAGGAAATAACATCAAATTTCCCTCTAGGGAAGCCTGTCCCGCTTTTCCAGCGGGAGGACTAGTGGTGGGTAAAACTAAATTTTTTTTTGTAAATACAATCATTTGTAAGTTCAAAGTTTTTGTGTCAGTTTTTATTAAAAAAAACATAATTAAGACTCAAAACATGATTCTGCTAGAATGTAAAACCTTTATCCTCTATTCAAAAGAACCTGTCCTATGATATTTTTCGTTAGGACAGAGCGTTAAAAAATCGAAGATTCACGAACACCTATTTATAAAATAATAAGTGTAGTGAGCTAAAATGTTCAGTGAACATTTTCTTAACATTCCGCCCTATTTCTTTTTTTGGCAATGAAAAAAAGAACAAAGCAACTAATGTTGTCATATATCCCATTTTTAGTTCTAAATTAACAAAACTCACATTAAATTTTTCCCCAACTATTTTTATTGATAAATTCCTCATCCCGAACCTGCCTCGCCGGCAGGCAGGCTTGTTTCGGGATCTGTCAATACTGCTTCAGATTATGATTTGTACCGCTATCCAAAATATCCTTCATCAATTAAAAGATGATCTATTTATGAATCCTCAATTTCAGGAGCTTCTAAAACAAAATTCAATAGGTAACAACCAAAAAACTTATTCCTCATCTCTCATGACCAACCAACAAAATAAACAATAATTTTTCAAAACATTTCTTTTTAGCTATTTTTGCATAAATAATCCTCCATGTACAAACTTATCATTCGACCATTGTTTTTTCTTTTCGATCCCGAAAAAATCCACCACTTTACCTTTATACTCATCAAAATAGCTTGTAAAATACCTGGAATCCCTTTTATTTTCAGAAGCTTGTATCAGGTAAACGACAAAGGATTGGAACGAAAAGTATTCGGACTTACCTTTAAAAATCCGGTTGGTCTTGCGGCAGGTTTCGATAAAAATGCGGTGCTTTACAATGAACTGGCCAATTTCGGATTCGGTTTTATAGAAATTGGAACTGTTACACCAAAAGCGCAAACTGGAAATCCCAAAAAGCGATTGTTTCGATTGATAGAAGACAATGGCATTATCAACCGAATGGGATTTAATAATCTGGGAGTGGAAGCGGCAGTTGAACAGCTTAAGAAAAATAAAGGCCAGGTGCTCATTGGTGGAAATATTGGTAAAAACACTGACACGCTTGCTGAAGAAGTCATAGAAGATTATAAATTAGCCTTCAAAGACCTACATCCTTATGTAGATTATTTTGTGGTAAACGTAAGTTGCCCAAATGTGGGGACTTTTGCGAAATTACAGGACAAAGATTATTTGCTGGAACTTTTAAACGAGCTTCAAAAAATTGATGAGGAATTTTCTGCTCAAAAACCGATTTTACTAAAAATTGCACCCGATTTGAATAGGATTCAATTGGATGAAGTGATAGAATTGGTGGCAGAAACAAAAATAGCGGGGGTAGTGGCATCAAATACCTCCATTCACAGGGAAGGTTTGAAAGCTTCCGAAGGAAAATTGGCAGCAATTGGAAATGGCGGTTTAAGCGGAAAACCGATCAAAGATCGAAGCACCCAAGTTATTAAATATCTGGCCACAAAATCAAACAAAGCCTTTCCTATCATTGGTGTTGGCGGTATTCATTCCCCTGAAGATGCGCTGGAAAAATTAAACGCCGGTGCAGATCTGATCCAAATTTATACCGGATTTATCTACGAAGGTCCTGCCTTGGTTAAAAGAATTAATAAGGCAATAGCTCCCTAATCCCCAAAGGGGGAACAAAAAAATTAAATTAATTGTGATTAATTTCTTTCTAAAGACCTATATTTCTTAGCCGAAACGGGAGTTATCATAGCGTTCATTTTGAAATTTGAATTTAAATTTTATAAAAAAGTTACAATCTTAAAATTAGTTAAATCATAAACTCTTTATCCTAAGTATAATACCTGACTTGAAAGTGCCTTTTCTTTTGGTTCGTTTTCTTTGGCGAGCAAATCGACGTTGGAGATTCACGAATACCTATAAAAAATAATAAAAATGGTGAGTAAAGAAAATGAACAAAAAACATGGATGGAGTTTAAAACACTTTTATTAGTTAATAATAAAAAAATAAAATCAATCCCTTCATTTTTTTAATGCATAAACTGTAAATTTGAAATTAAAATGGAATTAAAACGTTTATCAACGTTAATTAAGCATTGACGAATCATAAATCATAAATCAAAAACACCATCAAACCAATAAAAGTCATACAACCCATAGATTCTTTAAATGACAGCCAGTGGGACTTTGTTAAACAATTAATTGCCATACACAATTTTGGATAAAAGCTCAACACATATGCGTTTGATTTTGTTAGTTTTCCACGTGGTGTTAGGTGTGCTGTTACTTTCTGGACAAGTAACCAAAGCATATTCCATATTGATTGTGTTTTTTGGGGTATTGTATATCATAAGAAATAAAAATGAAAACAATGAAGCCATTTATTGGAGTGCTTATTTGGTGGGGGCAGAAGTATTATTTAGAATGGCTGGTGGAATGATTTTTTATGAATTACCGAAATATGCTGTACTGTTGTTTCTTTTTGTGGGTTTAATTGTTGAAAAACGAAATCACCATATTTCACTTAGTTACACCATTTATGTGTTGTTATTGCTGATCGGAATTGCTTTTGTCGATATTCCATTTACCGAATCCATTAGAAAAGCCATCGCATTTAATTTAAGCGGGCCTATATTATTAGGCGTATCGGCTATTTATTTCTATAAGCGGCCTCTAGCGCTATCTACTCTTATGGAGATGATGTTTTATATGGTTCTACCCATTATTTCAATGCTGACCTTGCTATATTTCAGAACGCCAAATATTAGTGATATTTCATTTGGTGGTGAAGCCAGTTTTGAGGCATCTGGTGGTTATGGGCCAAACCAAGTGGCTACCATTATTGGACTGGGCGTATTTATTGTTGCGGTACACCTGTTTTTTAAAAGGCGTGTTTTTGCACTTTTCAGTTTCGATATAATGTTGTTTATCTATTTGATATATAGGGGCTTATTAACCTTTTCAAGAGGTGGGATGCTAACGGCATTTTTGGCAATTTCTGTATTCACGTTTTATTATATACGCTCAAGAGAAAATATAATCTTAAATCTAACCAAATACTCGGGATTGGTAGCCTTGTTTGGTTTAGCTTTATTTATGTATACTTCTAATGCTACTGGCGGAATGCTTGAAAATAGGTATACCAATAAAAATGCGGCAGGAAAAACAAAATCTGATATCACCACAGGAAGAGCTACCTTAATTGCAAGTGAAATAAGTGCTTTTATGGAGCATCCTTTTTTTGGTGTTGGCGTTGGAGGAGGAAAATATTACAGAATGGATGAATTGGAAATTAAGGCAGCTTCCCACAATGAAATGGGTCGGTTAGTTGGAGAACACGGACTTATAGGTATCATCGCTTTAATGGTATTGATAGTGGTTCCCATCCGTCATATGTTTAAACAACCCTATCTGGCACGTGCTTTTTTGGGGGCATTTTTAGTATTTTGGTTTTTAACCATCAACCATTCAGCCATGCGAATCGCTTTTCCGGGATTTATTTATGGATTAAGCGTAGCGGTTATTACATTTAAAAATGAGGATTTGGAGGATTTTTGATTTACGAATTACGGTTTAGGATTTTTGAATTACGATTTACGAATTTTTTAACTTGCACATAAATTATGATTTTTACGGCAAGAAATACCCCCTTCGGGGGCTAGGGGGCTTTTATTTACGGATTAAGCGTAGCGGTTATTACATTTAAAAATGAGGATTTGGAGGATTTTTGATTTACGAATTACGGTTTAGGATTTTTGATTTACGAATTACGAATTTTTAACTTGCACATAAATTATGAATTTTGATTTACGATATACGATTTATGATTTTTACAATAAAAGTTAATATATTCCTTTAATGTTAAAAACCTGACGATAAAATGTCTTTTTTTTGTTCGTTTTCATTTGCCTTGAGCGGACCCGATAGATATCGGTTCGAAAGTTGGGCGAGCAAATAAACGTAGGAGATTCACGAACACCTATAAAAATAAATAAAAAATGGTGAGTAAAGAAAATGAACAAAATGATGAAATTAAAACAAATGATAGTATTTAAAATAAAATTTGAAAAAAATAATCTACATAGGAAATAACCTCTCCCAAAAAACAAACTACCATTCCGCCATGGCTACCTTAGCCAAGCTATTGGAAAGTGAAGGCAATGAGGTGATTTGTGCTTCTGACAAAACCTATAAAATCGCTCGTTTGTGGGAAATGTGTTTCACTATTCTAAAGCATAGAAACACTGTAGAAGTGTTGCTGATTGACACATTCAGCACCTCAAACTTTTACTATGCACTGCTCACTTCTCAATTGGCCAGAATTTTATCCTTAAAATATATTCCCATACTCCACGGTGGCAACTTACCGAACAGATTAAAAAAATCTGAACTTCTGTCAACATTGATTTTTAAATATGCCTATAAAAATGTATGCCCTTCCCTGTATCTGGCACACGAATTTAAGAAATACAATTTTAACACAGTGTATATTCCCAACACCATTCCAGTTGAGAAATATTCTTTTAAATTGCGCTCAAAAATGGAGCCTAAATTGTTGTGGGTGAGGGCTTTTGATAAAATATACAATCCAACCCTGGCTGTTAAAGTGCTTGCCAAATTGAAAGCATCCTATAAAAATGCAAGTTTGTGTATGGTGGGCCCCGATAAAGATGGCTCATTAAACGAAGTAAAAGACCTGGCAATACAATTAGGTGTGGCAGACTATGTTATCTTTACAGGCGTTTTGCCTAAAGAACAATGGCATAAGCTGTCTGAAAATTATGATATTTTCATCAATACGACCAATATAGACAATATGCCGGTGAGCGTAATAGAAGCGATGGCACTGGGATTTCCTATTGTTTCAACAAATGCAGGCGGATTGCCTTATTTGATAGAAAATGGGGTGGACGGACTCTTAACCCCCATAAATGATGAAAATGCAATGGCTGAAGCAATTGTAAAATTACTGGAAAATCAGAAGAAGACAGAGGGATTGTCCAAAAATGCACGCGAAAAAGCGGAAAAATTTGATGGGGATATGGTAAAAAAACAATGGACTAAATTATTGGAAAATGTTTAAATTTATTTATAAAACTGGCGAACGTTTACGGAATCCTTCCCTGTCGAACTGGTTTTATTTTCTGAAAGAATCGGAAAGCTGGTCTTTGGCTTCTTTGGAGGCTTATCAATTGAAAAAATTGCAGGAATTGATAACAGTCGCTTATGCAAATTCCGCCTATTATAAAAACATACTTGATTTATCGGAGATAAAACCTGCCGATATCCAATCGCTTGAGGATCTTAAAAAACTTCCCATAATCACCAAAAATGACTTGCTAAGTTTCAATAAAGAAATTCACACAAATCTGAAATTTAACAAGCTTTTTAAGGCAAATACTTCCGGGACCTCAGGAGAATCATTGAAATTTAACAGGGAAGAATCGGCCGATTCTTTTAACCGTGCGTCTATTTATAGAGGATATTCCTGGTACAAGGTAAATCCGTGGGAACCTAATGGCTATTTTTGGGGATATAATTTTTCTGAAATAGAGGTGATTAAAATAAGGATTTTGGACAGTTTACAAAATCGCTTCAGAATATTCAATTATAAAAAAGAGTCAATTGATTTTTTCATACGAAAGCTTAGGGATGCCAAATTTTTACATGGCTATTCTTCTATGATTTATGAAACGGCTAAAATAATCAATAAGCATAATTTGGAGAAGCCGTTAAATTTAAAAATGGTTAAAGGCACTTCAGAAAAAATATTTGAAGCCTATCAGGAAGAGATTCAAAAAGCATTTGGACAAAGAATCATCAGTGAATATGGCGCCGCTGAAACTGGTATTATCGCTTTTGAATGTAAAAGTGGCAATATGCACCTCAATATGGAGGGCGTGATTGTGGAAGAAATCGACCAGGAAATTGTGGTAACCAATTTGCAAATGCAAGCTTTCCCTATTATTCGTTATAAATTGGGCGATTATATTAAGTTGGCACCTAAAACCACAACCTGTGATTGCGGAATGCAACATTTAATCATTGAAGAGGTTACCGGGCGCATTGGGCAGACGGTTTATGGAAAAAACAATACTTATCCCAGTTTGTATTTTTATTATATCTTTAAAAATTTAGCATCAAAACAGGGCTTATTACTAACTTATCAAGTGGTTCAGGAGGAGAAAGGCAAGTTAACATTTTTGATAGAACAGCATCTGGATAGCTTGCAATTGATACATTTGGACAATGAAATTGGCGTGTATTTTAAGAATGATATGGAAATTAGGATTGAACATTCACAAAATTTATCTTCACAAAATAAAAAACTTAAAAGTTTTATTTCTAAAATTGCATAAATGAACCCTTTGGTTTCCATAATTACGCCCTGTTACAACGCCGCAGATTTTATTGCAGAAACCATTGTGTCTGTGCAAAATCAGACCTTTACAAATTGGGAATGGTTTATTATGGACGATTTTTCAAATGATGCTTCTGTTTCCATTATTGCAGAATTTGCGCAAAATGATACCCGAATAAAATTGTTGCCGCTGAAAAAAAATGCCGGCGCAGCTATTGCCAGAAATATGGGAATTGCCTTGGCAAAAGGAAATTATTTGACTTTTATTGATGCGGATGATGTGTGGAAACCAAAATTTTTAGAAGAAAATGTTAAAAGAATTGAGCAAACAGAAGGTTTTTTATGTGCCTCATATCAAATGTATGACATTAGCTTAAAACAAAAATTAGGAGAATTGATTGTCCCGAAATATGCAACCTATTCCGATATTTTAAAAACAAATACCATCAGTTGCTTAACGGCTTTTATCGATATTTCGCGTTTGGGAAAAGAGTTCATGCCCGAAATAAAATACCGGCAGGATATGGGGCTGTGGTTAAAATACCTTAAGAAAATAAATAGGGTGGAAGGCATTCAGCTAAGTTTGGCCATATACAGAATTCGAAAACAATCCCTTTCAAACAATAAAATAAACTTATTAAAACACCAGTGGACTTTTTACCGAGAGGTGGAAAAATTATCTGTTTTAATGTCGGGCTATTATTTTAGTATTTGGATGTACTATGGAGCAAAAAAATACTGGTTGTTATAAAAAAGTAAAAACTCAAAGCTCAAAGTTCGGGCAGTTAATTCTCATCTGAATTGGCCTATCCCACTTTTCCGGCGTGAGGATAGAAAATAATTCATATCCAAAATCAAAAATCTGAAATCGAAAATTCGGGAAATCGAGGACCATTATTTTGTGAAACAATCGGTAGAGATTCACAAAAATTTATATAACTTTGAATGGGTATTCTATTGAAAAAGAAAAATGAGTATAAATGTACAAAAGCAACTTTTATTTTAACATTTCTGAGCGGAGACTTTATTTACGGAGTCTTGATATCGTATTTATTGTATTGGGTTTATATGCGCTCAATATTTATTCTAATTTCAACTATTTTAATTTTTCGAGCTCAAGTTATAATTTATGGGTTTCTACCTTAATTATTTACCTTCTGATTTTTGGAGAAATTTTTGAATTGTACGACCTAAAAATTGCCAGCGACAAGTATTTAACCTTAAAAAGTGCTATAATAACCGTATTTTTTGTTACCATATTTTATGTTTTTACCCCCCTAATCTCTCCGCAACTACCGTCGAATAGGTTGCAGTTGGCTTACTTCTCGCTAAGCATGCTTTTTTCAATCCTTCTGAATAGATTTTTATATATACAGTTGATATTTTCTCCCCGTTTCCTGAAAAATATAATGTTAATTGCCGAAAGCACCCAACTTAAAAATTTGGTTGATATTATTCAAAATAAGACAGCAAACCGTATTGTGGCCTATGTGTCAGATGGTGTTTTGGAAGAAAACGATACCTTGAATTATATTCCAATTTCAAATGCAAATCTGGAAGAAATTGTAGAAAAAGAAGGTATCAACGAAATTGTGATTTCTTCCAATAATCTCCAATTTATGACGCCGGCCTTAAACAAACAGTTGATTGCATTGTTTGAAAAAGGAATGATTATCAGAAGTGAAGATAATTTTGTTGAAGCTGAAAACCATCGCATTTCCGAGACAAAATTAACCTCCGATTTTTATAATTATTTCACCTTCAGCAAGACCCATCAAAACAATTTATACATGGCATTCAGGCGTGTTTTGGATGTGTTTTTTTCACTTTTAGGAATGCTGCTTTTCTTTTTGTTGATCCCCTTTGTTTTTGTGGGTAATTTGTTCGCAAATAAAGGGAAATTGTTATACACCCAAAAAAGAGTGGGCAAAAGAGGCGAGATTTTTAAGATTATTAAATTTCGTAGCATGGTTGCAAATGCCGAAACAAACGGTGCAAAATGGGCCCAAAAAAATGATAGCAGGGTAACCATCTTTGGCAGAATTCTCAGGAAATCAAGGATTGATGAAATCCCACAGTTTATCAATGTGTTAAAAGGCGATATGAGTTTGATAGGCCCCCGGCCAGAAAGGCCAGAATTTGTGAAGATGCTGGAAAAGGAACTTCCTTTTTATGCCATACGCCACGTAGTAAAACCCGGGCTGACTGGATGGGCACAAGTCAAGTATCCTTATGCACATTCTGTAGATGACCAACATAAAAAATTAATGTACGACCTATATTACATCAAAGAGCGAAATTTGGTGTTGGATTTAAAAATCGTCATCAAAACCATCAGCACCATTCTATTTTTCCGGGGAACGTAGCTAGTTAAATATTATTTGTTGATATATTAAGGTCTACAACCAAACCAATAACAGACAACCGATAACCGATAACCGATAACTTAGTTAAAATTCGCTGGTAAAGTGTAGTTTTACATTTGGATATTTCTCCTGGGTCATTTGGATGGAAAACGCAGAGTCGGCCAAAAACACCAGTTGTCCTTGTTTGTCATGTGCCAAATAACGTTGTTTTACGCGTTTAAACTCTTTAAATTCCTCACTTTTCGGGTCTTTAGGAGCCACCCAGCAAGCCTTGTGTACGTGTAAATTTTCGTAACTGCATTTTGCGCCGTATTCATGTTCCAATCGGTATTGGATTACCTCATATTGTAAAGCCCCAACGGTTCCTATCACCTTTCGGCCATTGAGTTCTAAGGTAAATAACTGCGCAACCCCTTCATCCATCAATTGATCCAAACCTTTATACAATTGTTTTGATTTTAATGGGTCGGCATTGTTTACATAACGGAAATGCTCTGGAGAGAAGCTAGGAACACCTTTAAAGTTCAATAGCTCGCCTTCGGTAAAGGTATCACCGATTTTAAAATTTCCGGTATCTTGAAGTCCAACAATATCACCGGGAAAAGATTCTTCAATAATTTCCTTTTTTTCGGCAAAAAAGGCATTCGGACTCGAAAATTTGAATTTTTTGTTCAATCGTACATGTAAGTAAGGCACATTTCTTTTAAAAGTCCCCGATACAATTTTCACAAAAGCCAAGCGATTTCTGTGATTTGGATCCATATTGGCGTGAATTTTAAATACAAAACCACTAAGTGTTTGCTCTTTGGAATCTACCAAACGCGAATCTGCCATTTTTGGCTGAGGCGATGGTGCAATATCAATAAAGCAGTCAAGCAATTCCTTCACCCCAAAATTGTTTAAAGCAGATCCGAAAAATACAGGTTGTAATTTGCTGTTTAAATAGGCGTTTTTATCAAATTCAGGATAAACTTCTGTTAAAATATTTAATTCTTCACGCAAAACATTTGCCGATTTTTCACCTATAAATTTGTCCAGTTCCGGCGTAGAAATATCTGTCAATTCAATTCCTTTAGAAACAGTTTGCTTATTGTCTCCAGAAAACAGATTTATTTTCTTTTCATAAATATTGTAAATTCCCTTAAAATCGTAGCCCATTCCAATAGGAAAACTCAATGGTGTAACGGTCAGACCTAATTTTTGCTCCACTTCATCCAGTAAATCGAAAGCATCTTTTCCTTCTCTGTCCATTTTATTGATAAAAACAATGATGGGAATTTTGCGCATTCTACAAACTTCCACCAGTTTTTCGGTTTGTTCTTCAACCCCTTTAGCCACGTCTATCACAACAATAACACTGTCAACCGCCGTTAAAGTCCTAAAAGTATCTTCGGCAAAATCCTTGTGACCGGGCGTGTCTAAAATATTAATTTTTTTTCCTTTATAGTTAAAAGCCAATACAGAAGTAGCCACCGAAATTCCTCTCTGACGTTCAATCTCCATAAAATCGGAAGTGGCTCCTTTCTTAATTTTGTTGCTTTTAACAGCTCCAGCCTCTTGTATGGCGCCCCCAAATAGCAATAATTTTTCAGTCAGGGTAGTTTTTCCCGCATCGGGATGCGAAATAATTCCAAAAGTACGTCTGCGTTGTATTTCTTCTAAAAAAGTCATTATTAAAAATTTGAGGTGCAAATATATGGCTAATTAGACGATCTGGCAATTAGAATTTTTAGGGAATCAAGCCTTGAACTTCATCTGGTCCCATTGCTTAAAAAAGCTTTATAACAAAAATAGTGTGTTGGGCCTGCCCGCCTTTTTGGATGGCGTTCTCCCCCGCCAACTTGCGGGGGGGTCGGGCTTTATTCGTTATTCTTATTTTGTTGATAAGGAACTCATGAATACAGGTATTTGGTGGCTCGTTTTTTTTGTTGCGAAAGGCAACACAAAAAGAGCTCATACAAACCACTCAATCCCTTACGCAGATCGAATTACGAATTACAATATTAGATTAAAAAAAACATTAAATTACAAATCAAAATTGATGGTTGTTTGCGTATTCCCTTTATATAATAATTAATTTCTTACTTTGGAAGGATAACTTTTAGGGTCTATGGCAGTAGGGGACCAGTTGTTAAAAAACTCCAATACTTCTTTGGTTGAATAGCCTTTGTTTTCCTCTAAATAAACACTATTTTGGGTGTGTAACCTGTTTCCTTTTCCATCCAATACCACAAATACAGGAAAACCAAAACGCTGAGGATAACCCAATTCGGCCAAAATTTCCTCATTCCAGTTTTCTTTTGAATAATTAAGATGATAGGGGATATACTTCTCTGCTAAAACATTTTTTAAGGTATCGTTCTCCGTTGCTTTTTTATTAAACTTAAGACACCAGCTGCACCAGTTTCCGCCAATTTGCAAGAGCACATGTTTTCCTTCGGCATTGGCTTTTGTAACAAGGTTTTGAATATCTGTTTTGGCATCAGCTTCGGGATTGTATAATTTGGCTTCTGATGTTTGAGCACTTAAATCAAACATCAATAGCAGGGTAAAAGCAACTAGGATTATTTTTTTCATTTGATAAAATTTAGAGTGCAAAAATAGCATTTTTTTCAAAAAAAATTTACTTATGATTGAATAAATTAAAACTTACAATCATAATTAATAAATTTTAAAATAGTGTTATTTGTGCAGCTATGATCGGATAAACTTAGGGTTAATTAAATTTTCTAAAGAATAAATTTCATCCCATTTAACCTGAGAAATCAACTTGCGCTCATCAACCACAATATCATGGATACTTTTGCCTGTTTTAAGGGCTTCTCCAGCAATGCTAGAGCATTCGTCGTAACCAAGAATCGGATTTAATTGGGTAACAATTCCGATACTGTTCATCACCATATTAAAACAATGATCTGTATTTGCAGTAATTCCATCAATACATTTAGCGATTAAAGTTTCAATGGCATTCCCTAAATAATCCAATGAAGTAAACATGGCAAAAGCGATTACTGGTTCCATGACATTTAATTGTAATTGTCCGGCTTCTGCGGCCATAGTGACTGTTAAATCCTGACCAATTACATAATAACAAGTTTGATTTACGACTTCAGGAATCACAGGATTTACCTTTCCTGGCATAATGGATGAGCCTGGTTGACGCGCCGGTAAATTTATTTCATTGAATCCTGTTCTTGGCCCCGAGCTTAACAAACGTAAATCGTTGCATATTTTTGAAACCTTAATGGCAGTTCTTTTAAGCGTACCCATAATTTGAACATAAGCGCCTGTATCACCGGTAGCTTCAACCAAATCGGGAGAGAGTGTTAGTGGAATACCAACCTCATTAGCTAAATAATCAACACAAATTTCAGGATAGCCTTCCGGAGCATTTACTTTTGTTCCAATAGCCGTAGCGCCCATATTTATTTCTAACAATAAACTTTGGGCTTCTTTCAATCGTTTAATGTCTTCGCCAATCGTTGTTGCATAAGCATTGAATTCCTGGCCTAAAGTCATAGGCACCGCATCTTGTAATTGGGTACGTCCCATTTTCATAACACGCTTAAATTCTTCACCTTTTTTTTGAAAAGCAATTTCAAGCGCTTCTAAGATTGTGATAAATTTTTCCATTTTTAGATAAAGCGCTATCCTAAAAGCAGAAGGGTAGGCGTCATTGGTAGATTGGGAACAATTTACATGATTGTTTGGATGTAAAAATTTATATTCTCCTTTTTTGTGCCCTAAATATTCGAGGCCGATATTTGCAATTACTTCATTTGCGTTCATATTTACTGAAGTTCCCGCTCCTCCTTGTATTGAATCAATAACAAACTCCTGCGTAAATTTTCCGGCAATAAGCTGATCAGCGCCATAACAAATAGCTTCTGCAATTTTTGGTTCCAAAACACCACAATCTTTATTTGCCATTGCGGCTGCTTTCTTGATATAACCAAATGCTTTTATAAATAGAGGCTCTTTAGAAATAGGAAGTCCGGTAATATTAAAGTTGTCTAAGGCCCTAAAAGTCTGAATGCCATAATATAAATCATTTGGAATGTCTAATTCACCTAAAAAATCATGCTCTTTTCTGGTAGTTTTCATTGTAAATATATTTTATTTTTTTATCAAAGTTTCTTGCACAAATTTAACCTATATCCATCAATTTTTCACCTGAATTCTATTAACTAAATTTTGTAATTAATCTATTGACAGCAAATTAATTGTGTCCTTTTTAATTAAAAAAGAATGATTGGTTTCAAATTATGTATGAATATTTTAACTAAAAAACGGAATTAGTGATTTGGTTTTAAACCTAAACTACAGATACGAATAATTTAAAATAATTTATAGAATTTCATAAAACGCGGTAAAAAACAGCTAATTTAGCTTCAATTAAAAATGATAGAACAATGTTGTTAAAAAGTAAAAAAGCAATTATTACCGGTGGAGGCAGAGGACTGGGAAAAGCTACTGCAATTGCATTTGCAAAAAAAGGGATTGATGTTGCCATAACAGGCAGAAATGAAAAAATATTAAAAGAAACCGTTGCCGAACTAAAAGCAATAGGCGTTAACGCTACTTATGAAATATTTGACGTAGGCAATTACGAAGAAGTTAAGCAAGGAATTAAAAATATAATTGCAACACTTGGTTCTGTAGATATTTTGGTGAACAATGCGGGCATTGCAGCATTCGGATCATTAAATGAGATGGAAGTAAGTCAGTGGACAGCGATTATGCAAACCAATGTCATGGGCATGTATTATGTTACCAAAGAAGTTCTTCCATATTTAATTGAGAAAAATGAAGGCGATATCATAAATGTTTCTTCAACTGCCGGTTTAAATGGCAATGCGAATACTTCTGCGTATTCCGCATCAAAATTTGCAGTAATTGGGATGTCAGAATCATTGATGAAAGAGGTGCGTAAGAACAATATTAGGGTTTGCACATTAACGCCGAGCACCATTGCAACCGAGATGGCTTTAGAATTGGGAATTACCGATGGAAATGTTGAAAAAGTTTTACAAGCTGAAGATTTTGCGGAATTGATAGTCTCAATTTTAAAACTTCCTAGAAGAGCAATGCTTGCAAGCGCTTCCTTATGGTCAACAAATCCATTTTAGATAGTTTCTTTAATATTATTAGAGTTTTATACCAAAAAGTTGCTTCTACTTAAGTTTATTGAACACTTGTTATACTGACTGACAAAAGGAGGGAAGCATAATGCCTGCCTGCCGACAGGCAGGTGTGTGGAATGGGAAACTATGTGGTTTATCCTTTCATAATTATTTTATTATTGCTTAAAATAGAATATATTCTCTAAAAAGTAGCTTATAAGGGAAAACATTTGTATTCACTAGCTCTTTTGAGTATTATAATGGAAAATATTTATTTCCAAATACTTATTATAATAGAAATTATTCTCTAAAAATCACTTTATAATGGAAAATAATATGTATTTTTGAATCTTAAAGCAATTTAAATGGAAAATATTCTACCAATTCATCTTCAAGAAGTTATTTTTTCTTCAAGTGACAAAAATTTGAGTAAGCAAATATCTAAATTAGAAAAAGCAGGAGAAATAAGAAAAATTGCTCCAAGAATATATACACCAAACTTTATTGACGAACCTGAAGTAATAATATCAAAAAATATTTTCACAATTCTTGGTAATTTATATCCTAATTCTGTATTAAGTCACAGATCAGCTTTGGAATTCAAGCCAACGAGCACAGGTCATATTTTCGTCACATATTTATACACAAAAAAAATTAAATTACCTGGAATTACAATACGCTTTATGGAAGGAAATGGTCCAATAGAAGGTGATAATCTTTTTTCAGGAAAATTATTCGTTTCACAAAAAGAGAGAGCATTTCTTGAAAATTTGCAAGTTTCAAGGCAATTGGGACCTGAATCCAAAACATTAACATTACCTGAAATTGAAGCTAGATTAGAGCAAATAGTTCGTGTAAATGGTGAGGATGGAATAAATCAAATTAGAGATAATGCTAAAGTAATTGCCGAAAAACTGGGAATGCAAAACGAATTCGCTAAATTAAATAAACTAATTAGCGCTTTATTGACCACTAAACCATCAAAAATATTAACTTCTCCAATAGCGTTGGCTAGAGCTTTTGGTAATCCTTATGATCCAGCTAGAATAGAATTGTTTGAAACTTTGTTTCAGTACCTCAAACAAAATGAATTTGAGAATATTCCAGAAATAAATACAGATAAAGCAGCGTTCAAAAATTTCGCTTTTTTTGAAGCATATTTTTCAAATTATATTGAAGGAACAATTTTCGAATTGGAAGAAGCAAAAGACATTATTAAAACTGGAACTCCTATTGCAAATAGAGATGAAGATTCACATGATGTTTTAGGTACCTATAGAATCGTTAGTAATTTAAAAGAGATGAATCAAACTCCATCAACGCATGAGGAACTTTTAAAGATACTGCAATATAGACATCACATTCTTTTAGAAGCTAGAAAATCAAAAAAACCAGGTCAATTTAAAGACAAAAACAACAGAGTTGGCGACACTCATTTTGTGGATTTTAATTTAGTAAGAGGTACGCTCATAAAAGGTTTTGACTATTATAGAGCTTTAAGTGATCCTTTTTCTAAAGCCGCTTATATAATGTTTATGATTAGCGAGATACATCCATTTTTAGATGGTAATGGAAGAATAGCAAGAGTTATGATGAATGCAGAATTTGTAAAAGAAAAACAAACTAAAATAATTATTCCAACTGTTTATCGCGATGACTATTTAGGCGCATTAAGACGTTTAACAAGGCAGAAAGATCCGGCAGTATATGTAAAGATGTTACAAAGAGCTCAAGAATTTAGTGCTACAATAAAAGCCAATGACATGAATGAAGCAGAAAAGCATTTAGAGGCTTGCAACGCTTTTAAAGAGCATGATAAAGCAATTCTTAAAATAATAAAATAGGAAAAATATACAATTATATACCAATGATTCAACCTTTTTGGAATTTTGCCAACGCGCCATCTTTCTTGATTGTTGGTTTAGCCACTGGCTAAACCAACAATACAAAATGTATTATAATTTATATTATGTTAAATAGGTTATTTTTAAACTAGACCTGTTACCAATTATTATCCCTCCTTTTTAATCACCAATGTGGTCATACTTCTTTTATGGTGAACAATCGTTGTTTTTATATCTTCTATCAATAAAACACTTTTATTATTTTGAATATCTTCTAAAATTTCGGGAGTCAATAAAAATCTGGTTGTACCATCTGGCAATTTATAAATACCGTGATCTAATAATATCACAAGATTTTCGATCCCAAAATTAGATGCAGTTCTGATAAACAAACTACCCTTAGGTTTCAATACACGCAACAATTCTTCAAACATTCTTAAAAAATGGCTTAAATCTTCAGCGAAATGCAATGCAGCATTACAAATAATATGGTCAAAACTATTTATCTTATAAGGCATTTTTTCAATGTTAGCGTGAATAAAATTATCTTTTTGTTTGGGATATAAATCTTTACATCTTTGCAATTGCACTTTATCAGTATCCGTTCCGTAGATTTCAAAATCCGACTGATAAAACCATTTTAAGTTTCTGCCACTACCGCATCCAGCATCTAAAATTTTTGTTCCTGGCTGATATAAATCTTTTAAAATTTGATCTAAAATATAAATATCAATGCCTTTAATACTTTTCTTTAAGGTTAATAAGTTCATAAATACGCATTTATATTCTGCAAATTACAAATTCTTATTGAGTGATCACTTTTTACAATGAGAAAAATACCTTAGCTCAAATGCAATTGCTGTACATTTGCACAATGCAAAAAAAGCGCCCATCACAATTTGAATTTATAGCATTAATGGCTTCCCTAATGTCAATTGTTGCATTGGCTATTGATGCATTATTGCCAGCCTTGGAATATATCGGGTTTTCCATCGGTGTAACTCAGGCTGTTGATAATCAGCTACTTGTTACTATGATTTTTTTAGGCCTTGGTTTGGGGCCTTTATTCTTTGGGCCGATATCAGACAGTTTAGGCAGAAAACCCATTGTATATATGGGCTTTGGCTTGTTTATTGTTGCCAGTTTAATTTGTGTGTTTTCAGAAAGTTTGGAAATGATGGTTGCCGGTCGAATTTTGCAGGGAATCGGACTTTCAGCACCAAGAACCATCAGCATTGCTATGGTTCGCGATACCTACAGTGGTGATTATATGGCAAGAATTATGTCGTTTATTACTGTGGTATTTATCTTTGTTCCTATCGTTGCCCCTGCCATGGGAAAATTTGTTTTAGATCATTACAATTGGCAAGCAATTTTTTATATTCAACTGGTATTCAGTGTGTTAGTTTCATTTTGGTTTTGGAGAAGGCAGCCGGAAACCTTACCAAAAGCATACCGCGTGAAATTTACAAGCCACATTTTTGTGAGTGGCTTTAAAGAAATTATGAAAGCCAAAAGAACAATTGGTTTCACTGTTATTTCTGGTTTTGTAACGGGTTCGTTTATGGTATATTTAAGTACAGCCCAACAAATATTCCAAATCCAATACGAATTAAAAGAAGAGTTTCCATTTATTTTTGCAGGATTGGCCATCGCTATAGGTTCTGCTACTTTTTTAAATGGAACACTTGTTATTAAATATGGAATGGAAAAAATGGTAACTGCTGCACTCATAGGCTTTTTTAGTGTTTCATTGCTGTATATTGTATTATTTCACGGAGCGCTAAACCCAAGTATTGGTGTTTTGTTGTCTTTCTTCGGATTGCAGTTTTTTGCTATCGGATTTTTATTTGGAAATTTAAGGGCCTTGGCTATGGAACCAGTTGGCCATATTGCGGGAATTGGCGCGGCAATTACAGGGTTTATTTCAACAATGATGGCTGTTCCTATGAGTACATTTATTGGCAGGTTTGTTTCTGAAACGGCCTTACCGCTATTTTATGGTTTTTTAGTTTGCAGTTCATTGGCGCTTCTTGTGTTGGCTTATTTAAAAGTTTTTGCAAAAAAGCTTACTCCAAAAGATATTTTAAACGAACTTTAAATCGGTTTAAAAACCGTTAATAACAGAAAATACGCCAATCCTATCAATTTACTTCATTGTTCAATAGCTGAAATCATCCTAAAATCAAATAAACTTTTTATTGATATGCTATTTAATTATTTTTGATTTTGTAACTTTAAGTATCTATAAATCCAACTATGAAAAAATCATTCAACGATATCATAAATCAAAATGTTCCGGTTTTAATTGATTTTTACGCAGATTGGTGCGGACCATGTAAAAACATGGCGCCTGTTTTAAAACAATTAAAAGCTGAACTAAAAGATTCAATAAGTATCATAAAAATAAATGTAGACACCAATCCGGCATTGGCAGCGAAATATCAAGTACAGGGAGTTCCTACTTTTATGGTTTTTAAACAAGGAAAGCAAGTTTGGAGACAATCTGGCATGCAAACAGTTGCTCAATTAAAACAGGCTATTTCATCAAAGTAAATTCACTGCTCCTCTTCACTTTTAATATGTAAAGAAATTAATTCACCGTTTTCAAATATTGGATTTATTTCGATGGGATTGCAACAGATCTCGCAATCTTCAATATAGGTTTGGTTGCTTACTGAAGTATCCATTAACATTGAAATTTCTTCCCAACAATACGGACACTGAAAAAAATGTTCTTCCATAATGATTTAGTTTAAAATTATCTATCTAAATAACATCAGCAAAGCGCCCATAGCGGTTACCACCATAATAAATTTGCGGTAAACTTCATTATTCAACAATTTAACCAAGGCCACACCGCTTAAAAAACCGAGTAAAATTCCTGGAATCAGAAATAAATTTAGCAGAAGGCTTTCCGAAGTTACCGTTTTCCAAACAAAAATATGAAATGGCAATTTAAACACATTAATAATCAAAAATAACCAGGCAGCCGTACCAATAAATTGATTTTTAGGCAATCGAATCGCTAAAAAATAGATATCTGCAAAGGAACCGGCCAAATTTCCAATCATCGATGTAATTCCAGATAAAAGTCCCATACTACCTGCAAAAAACCAATGTTTGGGAACTGCCATATTCTTTTTTCTATCCATCCAGACCATCATAATAACGGTTAAAATAATAAATATGGCCATGATTTGTTTGAATAATTTTTCAGAAATATCATTTCCAAACCACACGCCTAACAATACGCCCAAAACCATGGTTGGTAATATTTTCAACAAAAACTTCCATTGCGTATGACGGTTATAATAAAAAACAGCCAAAATGTCGGCAGCAACCATAAGAGGAATTAAAATTCCTGTGGAAGCTTTTCCGCCAAATAAAATAGCCATTAACGTAACTATTAAAACCCCAAGTCCTTTAACACCAGCTTTACCCATCCCAAGAATGAAGGAAGCTAAAAATGCCAAAAACCAGTTTAGCCACGATAAATGGAATTGTGCCATGCTGTCAACGATATCTTGCACTGCTTTAAATTTTAGGCCTGTAAGGTAGTTATAAGTTGAAAAGTTTGAAAGTTAAAACCGTATTTTAATAGTTGAATTTTAGCTTAAAGTTTAGAAGAGGCATCAAACAAAAAACCCGAAACAATTTGTTCCGGGTCCAATAAGTATTTAGGGCTAAAATTAGTTTTGTCCAGCTTCTTTTTCAGCGTCGTTTTTCATTTTTTCATTTGGAACAATTGCCACATTTACCCTTCGGTTTTTTGCGCGACCTTCAACGGTACCATTATCAGCAATCGGTTGATCTTCACCAAACCAGGTTGTTGTAAAACGTGATGAATTTAAACCTTTATTTTGAACAAAATAATTGGTAACCGCATAAGCTCTTTTTTCAGAAAGCGTCATGTTGTAATCATCCGGTCCACTGCTGTCTGTATGTCCAACTACCAATACGTTTGTATCTGGGTATTCCTTTAAAATATTTGCCAATTTGGTAAGCAATACTTCAGAAGATGCCGTGATATTATACAAATTAGTTGCGAATTGAACACCACTATTTTCATCAAATGTCACTAAAATTCCATCATCAATACGTTCAACTTTAGCTCCTGGAATTTCTTCTTCAATTTTCTGGGCTTGTTTGTCCATTTTATTTCCGATAAGTACACCTGCGGTTCCGCCTACAACACCACCTATTACAGCACCTAATTCTCCCCCACTTCCCTTTTTACCGGTATTATTTCCTATGATGGCGCCCAATATTGCACCACCGGCAGTTCCAATTACGGCACCTTTTTGTGCGCTATTTGCGTTTTTGGTAGCTTCACAACTGCTTAAGCCAGCTACTAAAATTAGAGTTAAGGCAGCCAATGCTGTTTTTTTAAAGAATGTTTTCATTATTCGTTTATTTTATTAAAGTTCATATAAATTATAAATGGTTTTCCTCCTACTGAAACGGTTTGTTCCCATTGCATGGTGGTTTCTGCCAAATGTGTCAATTGTAGTCTGAAACCTTTATTGTCGTCAGATTTGTGTTTTGCATCAGTTGGTTTCAATAAGAAATCATAAAGTCCAGTATTGTTATCGATTTCTTGAATGGTAAAATTAAAATTACGATCACCAGTTGGTACACAATGTGCATCAGTAATACTGTATATTCCAGTATTGTTATTTGGTATAAAACGCCATTTGCTGCCGATGAAACATTCTTTGGAAGCATCATTTAACAAGGTTACGTCGAATGTCCCAGCTTCACTATAAGTAATTTGGTCTAAGGACCAGTATCCTTTAATTACTTTTTTCGACTGGATTACTGTTTTTGGAGTTCCACATGAAATAACTATGGATGCTAAAAGTACAAATATTATTATTTTTTTCATTTTCTTATTGTTTTAATGGTGAATTATATACTGCAAATATGCGAAATAACACACTTAACAAAGTTACATCTTTTTATATATTAGTTACAAGATTCACACATCTGTAATGCTAAAAATGTGTTAAAAATAGCTAAGATTGCTATAAAAGACACCTATGCAAACTTTTATTGCAGTAAAAACAACAATCGTTAAAATCAATTCATTTACCTGTATATTTGTGAAATGAAAATTGAAATCCTATTTGAAGACCGCCATATTATTATTGTAAACAAGCCCAACAATGTATTAATTCACAATTCTTATTATGCGCGTAACATTAAGGAGGAAACTTTACTGGATTTACTTTATGCACAATTTGGATATCATTTTTATCCGGTTCACAGATTGGACAGAAAAACATCGGGTGTTTTAATGCTGGCAAAACGAAAAGACGATGTTGCTGTTTTTCAGGACTTGTTCAATGCCAATCAAATTCAAAAAACATATTATGGTATCGTTCGCGGATTTTTGGATTTAGCTTTGGTGATAAATTCTCCTGTTAAAAATCCTGACACCAAAATATATAAAGATGCAGAAACTTATTGCGAACCCATTCATAAAAAATTACTTGAAATCCCCGTAATTCCCTATGAAAATTCTCGATATAGTCTGGTAAAATTAACACCCGCAACTGGAAGAATGCACCAACTTCGAATTCATTTAAATAAAATAAATCACCCAATAGTTGGTGATTATAAATATGGAGATCGGTTTCACAACAGAATGTTTGAACAAAATTTTGATTGTGAAAAATTATTCTTACACGCCTATTCACTTCATTTCACACAACCCTTAACAAAATGTAGAATTGAATTAAACGCTTCTTTTCCAGCTGACTGGACAAAAATCTTTAAATTATTTGATTGGAATTTTATTTAGAAATAAACCGTTTTCAATTTTTACACTTCTTTTTTTATATTTTTTTTAAAATTTAAGGCAATCTAATCAAGTATTATCCAATATCCCAAAAAAATAATACCGGCTTAATCTGCAAAAAAAAAGTATAAAAAATGTATGACCAATTTTGTATAACAAATATTTACATCTTCAACATTTTCATTTAGCATTGTTAAATTTAACTACACAAAACTTCAAAGAACTTAAAAATCGAAAACGGAATAATGTACTATAGAAACCGTTTTCACTTTTTAATTTTTACAGACTAGCTGTTTCAAAATTTTCTGGAAACACATTAAATCAGTATTCATTTCACCCCAAATAAAATAATGCATTTTTAAAATGTATTTCATAAATTAAAACATCTCATAGTTTTTAATTGTCACGTCCACAATATATTTTATAAGATAATCTGTTTTTAATTCATTGCAAAAAATTTCAAAGAACCAAAACTTGAAAACGGTTAATAAAGCAGTTGAACTAATGCCAACTTATTTTGAAAGCAATTTTCTTTCTTTTTCGTTTTTCATAATAAACAACACCAGTTCAAATACCTGTTCTTTTATATATTTAAAGTTATCAATATAATTTTTAACTTCTACTTTTAGGAGTTTGTGATTGTTTCTAAATGTATTCTCATTTTTTAATTGAATATTTTCCAGAAGTAAGGCCAAATTAATTTTATTTTCCTTGATGGATTCTATTAATTTATTTCCCAATTTAGCTTCATGTTCAATGCCGTTTAAAAGAATTTTAGCCTGATTAAAATGCTGATTCTCACATAAGCTAATGATATGCTCTGCAAGTAATTCCTTAAGAAAATTTTGTTCAACTTTTATAAACTCAACTTCTGAAATCCATTTTTGTGCTTTGGCATGTAAACGGCCAATACTATTTTCTAAATTTGAGTTTTCTTCAATTTGGGTTAATTGATTTTTTTCCATTATTAATATTTTAAGTTAAACAATCCAGAAAGTGTAGAATTCCTGAATTTGATAGATCATAATAAAACATTTTTATTGGTTTATAATGTGCTAAATTATGCTGAAGATTTTTTGAATACAATGATGTCCATCATTGTTAATAATGATAGATATCAATTTTTCATTAAACCTCTATATAAAAAGAAAATTTTAATTTAGTAAAAACTTCATTTAACAATAAAAAATTAATGTGATGAAATCTTAACATTAAATTTTAATGAAGAAAAGTTTTGATATAATAAGTAATTACTCAGTTTTAAAATTTTGAGGAGAATCGGATTTGGTTTTTAATAATTTATCAATTCAGTGATGCTGTTATGCAATCTATTTTTTGGTAAAAACATTTCCTCCAAGTTTTTGGCGAATGGAATTGGTGTTTCCAAACTGCCCAAACGTTTTACGGGTGCATCCAAATAATTAAAACAATTTTCAGTGATTAAAGCTGATAAGTCTGAAGCAATTCCTCCAAACAAAGTGTCTTCCTGCAAAATTAAAGCCTTGCCGGTTTTTTTAACCGATTTATAGACAGCTTCCGTATCTAAAGGTTGAAGTGTTCTTAAATCAATAATATCGGCTGAGATTTTGTGTTCCTTAACTTCGTTTAATGCCCAATGAACGCCAGCTCCATAGGTAATAATGCTCAAGTCATTTCCCTCGTGAAGCAAAGCTGCTTTTCCAAAAGGGATGGTGTAATAATTTGTTGGAACATCTTGATAAACAGACCTGTATAATGCTTTGTGTTCAAAAAATAATACCGGATTTTCATCCTCGATAGCAGTAGCCAACAAACCTTTTGCATCATAAGGAAATGCAGGATATACAACCTTCAGTCCAGGTGTTTTTGTAAACCAAGCTTCATTGGTTTGGCTGTGAAATGGCCCTGCTCCTACGCCTGCACCGCAAGGCATACGCAATACAACATCTGCTTGTTGATTCCAGCGATAAAATGACTTTGCCAACAAATTTATAACCGGATTAAATCCAGAGGTCACAAAATCGGAAAATTGCAATTCAACAACTGATTTGTAGCCATTGATTGAAAGTCCGTAAGCCGATTCAATAATAGTTGATTCACAAATTGGTGTATTTCTAATTCTAGATGCACCAAATTGCTCTAAAAACCCTTCCGTAATCTTAAAAGCTCCTCCATATTCTGCAATGTCCTGTCCCATCACAACCAACTTATCAAAACGCTCCAAACTTTGTCTTAACCCTTGAGATACAGCGTCAATAAATCGGATATTTGAAGTGTTTGTTGATGGTTTTGTTTCTGTATAATTCTGATGTTTATACACATCAGCCAATTCGTTTTCTATGGTTGAAGATATCTCATCTTCAGCAGAAGCAATTTTTAAATGCTCATTAATTTCGTCAGTAATTTCCTGCTTTATTAAGGTATCCATTTCAGTGGAAAGTATCTTTTCAGCAGTTAAAAATGTGTAATAATTTTGTATGGGATCTTTTTCCGCCCAATTAGCAACTAATTCTTGCGGAACATACTTCATGCCGCTTGCCTCTTCATGACCCCGCATTCTAAATGTTTTAAATTCGAGCAAAACCGGACGTGGATTTTCTCGAAGGCTTTTTGCAATTTCACGCACTGTTGAATGAACTTCCAAAATGTTATTTCCTTCAATAATGTGGCTTTCCACACCGTAGCCTATTCCTTTATCTGCAATATTCTCACATTTAAACTGCTGATTTACAGGTGTAGAAAGTCCGTATCCATTGTTTTCAATGCAAAAAAGCACAGGTAAATTCCATACAGAAGCCACGTTTAAAGCCTCATGAAAATCGCCTTCACTGGTTCCGCCTTCACCTGAAAACACTGCAGTCACTTTGGCTTCATTTTTAAGCAAATCACCCAATGCAATCCCGTTCGCGATGCCGAATTGCGGACCTAAATGAGAAATCATTCCCACAATTTTATATTCCTGTGTTCCAAAATGAAATGAACGTTCTCTTCCTTTGGAAAATCCATTTCTTTTGCCCTGCCATTGTGAAAAAAGTTTGTGTAAGGGAATATTTCTGGAAGTAAACACGCCTAAGTTTCGATGCATCGGTAAAATATATTCATCAACATTTAAAGCGTTGGTGATACCAACAGAAATAGCCTCTTGTCCTATTCCGGAAAACCATTTGGAAATTTTGCCCTGACGTAACAGGATTAACATTTTCTCCTCTATCAATCGAGGTTTTAGAAGAAATTTATATAAGTCAATTAATTCCTTGTCTGTGTATTTTTCTCGGTTGTAAACCATTTTACCAATTTTATTACTAATTGTGCCCATTAGAAATGAATAATTATATCAAAGGTAATCATAATGCTATGAAACAAAAATACCTTATTATAAAAAATAACAAGGTATATTTAACTATTTGGGTTCAATTAAACTTCTCTAAAAATAGAATGCATTAATCGCTTTTTGTCGTTAATGCTTTCTTCCAAAGAAATCATAGTTTCTGTTCTTGAAACCCCATCAATATCGTCTATCTCAAAAATTATTTCTTTTGCATGTGTAGTATCCCTAGCCCTAATTTTACAAAAAACATTGTATTTTCCTGCTGTGATGTATGCAATGGTAATATTCGGAATTTTCTTCAATTCGTTTATCACTTGCTTTGTTTTTGAAGTTTTGTCTAAATAAATCCCAACATGTGAGATAAATGAATAGCCCATTTTTTCATAATCAAGTGTTAAGGTAGATCCTTTAATAATTCCCTCATCTTCCATTTTTTTAACCCTAACGTGGATTGTACCAGCGGAAACTACTAATTTTTTTGCTATATCCGTAAACGGTGTTCTCGCGTTTTCGATAAGAATATCCAATATTTGATGATCTACTTCATCAAGTATATATTTTTTCATATGACTGTGTTTGTTTAGATAAAAAACTAAGGTACAAATTTATTAAAAAAAAATCGATAAACACTTAATAAATTTACGAATTTGATAATTCTAATTCCTTTATATCCAAATTTTCTGCACTTATATAGTTATACGAGTAATAATCTGACAAATCTCCAACTTTTTCAAGGTGCTTGTACATCACAAGTTTTTGAGCTATCACTTTGAATTTTAGCTGAATACCAATATCTGTAATTTGATTTCTATTATTTTCGGTAATTTTTATATTCTTATATATAATATCCAAAAACTTATTGTCATTATTGGGAATTTCATAGTATGGCTTATAATTGGCATAATTTTTTGCCGATGCAATAAAATATATTCCTTGCAAAAGCGCATAAAAATTATATTTTCTGGTGATTTCTCTGTCAAAATCATCTTTATAATGGCCAGCTTCTATTAATATGGTGTTATGTCCCAGTTTTTGGAAATTATCACCAGTTGCGGTTGGGTAAAACTCATCGGTATAACGACCAACCTGATTTGGAATAACTTGCTGCAGTAAACTATTCATAGCAACAATTACACTCATAGTTTCTCTACGGCCTTTGGTGGCGGTACGTTCAACATCTTCTGAGGGTGCCAGAAACGAAATTGTGGCCGGATTTTTGGTTCCTTCAACATTAAAAATCGAACGCTGATCGTGTAAATTGAAACAAAACTTCGGATTTAACGAATCTAAAACTTCCCGTAGCAATCTGCTTTCTTTTGCCTCTCTTTTTACAGCGTCCCTATTTAAATCGATATTTTTCGCATTTTCCCTCGTAAAATTAATAGCGCCATCAGGATTTAACAGTGGAATAAATTGAATGGTACAATTTATCAGCACAGATTGGATTATTTCACTCAGCTCTTCATCGTTTTTTTCGAAAAAATTAAATAAGTCGAATAATGCCTTAGTCCCCGTACTTTCATTTCCATGCATTTGGGACCAAATTAAAATCTTTATTTCTCCTGTTCCAATTGAAATTTTATAAATAGGTATGTTGTTTTCAGAGTAGCCTAATATCTCCTTTTGAAATTTTGCACTTAACTTTTGAATCAGTGGATATATATCTTCGAACAATATTCTTCTACCATTCAACTTTCTTTCAAAATTTTTTTGGTATAAAAATTCCAATGCTTTTGTATCTAATAAAACCATTTTACAAATGTAAATAATAGAATGTTTACAAATGTAAACAGAATGTATTTACTGAATATACACAATTGTAACCAAGTAATACAGTCTCTAGCAGGAATAACTTGCTTGAGATTAAATGCTATAACAAATATTGATAACTTGTTTATAAAATTCATCTAATTAGCTAATTAGACTACTGTATGTAAACTTGTACTTAATGATAATTAATGATAATTGGTTTGATTTTCTAATTATACTTGTCAATTAAACATAAATAAGTTACATTTGTAATGAAAATATAATTTACAATGGTAAACATAGAGCAATTCGCGAAACGGCTAACTATCCTAATGGATTATTATGAATTATCGGCTGCTTTATTAGCTGATAAAATTGAAGTCCAACGTTCGAGTATTTCCCATATTCTATCTGGCAGAAATAAACCCAGTCTAGATTTTGTGTTGAAGATCTTAAAAGCATTTCCCGAAGTTGAGTTGTATTGGCTGTTAAATGGCCTTGGCAGTTTTCCGAAGGCTGCTGAAGTAAAAGCCTCTGCTCCTACGCTATTTTCTGAAATTGAAGCCCCAGAGATCAAAACAAATGAACAAAAGACTGCTGAAAAGCAGCTGAATCATGACATAAAGCACCAAATAAGGGAAAACACGGAGCAAGAAATTGAAAGTATCGTTATTTTCTACAAGAATGGCTCTTTTAAAAACTATAGACCATAAAAAAACCGCTGGAAGCAGCGGTTTTCGATCTATTTTACGTTAAATTATTACTCAATCAATTTTGCAATTCCTGTTTTTAAAATAATGATAAGCTCTTCTTTATTGCTATTTTTTGATTGTTGTTGTGCATAAACCAATTGATTAAGCATATTTACACCCAACTGGTCAAATTTATACTTTTTATATTGTAATCCCAATTTTACAAAATCGTTTGTCAAGTTTGTAATCGCTTCTTTATTATCACTTTCCGCAATCCATTTAAATGCCTCGGAATAAATCTGTTGTGTTCTTTTATTTTCTGTCAAAAACATTCCCTTTAAAAGATGATTGGCGATAAAAGGAAGCTTCGTTTTATCTTTTTCGCTTATATATATGGTGGTAATGGCATCTGCCATATATTTTTTATTTTCTTCAGGCAATGTGCTCAACTTTTTTAAAGCCGATTGTTTGTCAATTTGATATAAGGAAATTAATGATTGTCCTGTCACAGAAAAGCTATTGCTATTCATGGCGTTTTCAAAAAGCGGCTTGTAAATTGGATCGACCAATTTGCCCAAAACACTTATAGCCGCAGCCTGAACCAATGTTTTTGGATCGGATTGTGCCATTTTTACTATTTTGTCTATAGCTTCTTTTTTATTGTATTTTTGGAACAGATCGATATTTTCCAGGGCCAATACCCTTATTTCGTAATACGGATCGTTAAGCGCCTTTAATATTGTGTTAAAAGCCTCTTTATTCGATTGCTCTCTTACAATTTCTTCCAGAGCCAATCTTCTGTCTAAATAATGCGGAGCCTTATTGAATTGGTAAATATACTCATTCAAGGTTTTTTTAACAGCAATTTCAGCCAAAAGTACATGCTTTGCATCTATATTTATCAGTTTAGGCAATTTATTGAACGGAAATGTGAATGAATTTTGAGCACTATCAACCCAAACATTGTGAGTGGTTTTTCCACTTTCTTCATAAATATCGATACTTAACGGAAATTTAAACGATTTGCCTCTTTGGTTGATATTAACGGTTACCGTTTTGTTGATGGTGTTGTAATCGTAAGTCACATTCATTTTTATATGTCCACTCCCATAATACCACTGATTAAAAAACCAGTTTAGGTCTTTTCCACTCACTTTTTCAAATATCAATCGAAGCTGGTGTGCTTCAGCTGTTCCATATTTATAAGTTGTTAGGTAAGTATTCATACCCTCAAAAAAGGCCTCATCTCCTACCACGTCGCGCAACATATGTAAAATAGCATTTCCTTTGTGATAACTTACTGCATCAAACATATCTTCTCGATCCATATAATAAAATCGAACCAAATCTTTGTCTTCACTTTGGCTGGTCAAATAAATTTGAATATCGCTGTACATATTTGCATCAGCCTTGTCTTTTCCATATTTATGGGCAAACCATAAATAAACACTATAGGTTGCAAACGACTCATTAACAGTTAAATTGGCCCAGCTTTCGGTCGTGACCAAATTGCCAAACCAATGGTGAAATAATTCATGGGCAATGGTACTTTCCCACTCATTATTATCAATTAATTGCCCCATTTTTTGCTGTGCGTCTTCGGCATGAACAACCGCAGTGGTATTTTCCATGGCACCGCTTACATAATCCCGAACAACAATTTGGTTGTATTTATCCCAAGGATACGGAATTCCAGTGATATTCGAAAAGTAAGTAATCATTTCAGGCGTATTGCCAAAAATAGCTTTTGCTTCAGAAGCATATTCTGGTTCAACATAATAGTTAACTTCCAAGCCATTCCAAGAATCTTTCACTACACTAAACTCACCAACACCCATAAAAACTAGATAGGGCGCATGTTTTTGGTCCATTTTCCAATAGTCGGTTCTTGTTCCGTTCGGATTGCTTGTCTGACTTTTTAATGTTCCGTTTGAAAGTGTTACATATTTATTTGGAACGGTCATATAAATTTCCTGGGTTGTTTTTTGGTTTGGAGAATCAATTGTGGGAAACCAGCAGCTGCTAGATTCTGTTTCGCCCTGTGTCCATATTTGTGTTGGTTTATTGGGATCTTCCTCTTTTGGATCTATAAAATAAAGTCCTTTTGCATCCGTAATATTCTCGCTTCCTTTCTGTTTAATTTCTTCAGGTTTGGCGGTATATTTTACGTAAACGGTATATTCTTCGCCTTTTTTGTAGGTTTTATCAAGGTCTACTGTTAATTCATCGTCAGAATAATTGAAGCCTGCTTTTTTGTCGTTTACCTTAACTTCATGGATGTTAAAAGATTTGGCATCTAAAACAACTTTATTAACAGCATAGAAATGAGGCGCTAAGGTTACCCAGGCCTCGCCATTTAACTGACTTTTTTCGAAGTTGAAATCCACTTTTAGTTTGGTGTGGACCAAATTGTTTATTTTTTCTCTTTCAGGTTGGTATTTTAAGTCTTGTGCGCTAAGGACTAATGAAAATAATAAGATGAGTGCGAATAAAATATTTTTCATGTGGACGGTATAAAATTTAAGGAGCAAAAGTAAGGATTTTATTATTTTAAGTCGTTAACAGATAGTTAAAAAGCCACACTTTATAGGTATGGCTTTTAGTTTTTGTTGAATTGTGTAATTTTGAATTTCCTTCTTCGGACTTCGGTCTTTCGTCTTCCGACTATTTAATGCTGCCTAGCAATCCGCCCAACTGTTTAAGTTGTTGAGAATTTCCGTTTAATTTAATTTCTTGGGCCAGACTTAAAATTTCGCTCGGATTCATATTTTCTCCAAGAACCCTAACAAGTGTAAATCCTCTTTTGCTGTCAGATCCAAAAATAATCACTTCATCTACCGCATCTTCATCACCCAAATAATTAACAGTGACATTGCCTTCAGGAGTTTTAATGCGCATCAATTCCTTATAATCGGGATTTTTTAGAATTTCTGTGACTTTTCCCTTTTCAGTATCAAACAATTCTTGGTTGTTTTCATCAATTTGTAAGGCTAAAAAATTGACCTTTTTGATGGTTTTTAAGGTGTTTTTAACTTCCTCAGAAACATTTTCGTCTTTCAACTCAATTATATTTGCCGGCAAATCAATAGAAATAAAGGCATTATTTTCTTTACTGTCTACATAATATTTCTGTAAAGATGGCTTTGTTTCACAGGCAATAGTTAAAATTGCTGAGGCCAAAGCAACCATTGAAACTTTTATATATGTTCTCATTGTGGTGCTTATTTATTTTTTAGTTGTTTGCTGCTGTTTGGAATGTGGGCTTCCGTAATTTCAGAAACTTTGTTTAAGTCAATTTCACCTGTTAACGAAAGTACAACCGCTTGTTTATTGGCTTTATTTGTCATATCATTCACAAACATTAACAATTCGCTCACATGACTGTCATCTTTTCCTGGACGAATGTAAATTTTAACATTGGCATCCTTATCTTTTACACGCATCAATTCAACAAGTTTTGAAGTTTTCAAATATTTTGAAACCACTTCATCCATTTGATTGGCAATTGCAGTGCTTTCTGTGGTAAAAACTTTTAGAGATTCTAGGTTTTGTACCATTTCACCATAGGCCTTAGATTCTGGGCTATTGCCTTTAAATTTACTCATCATTTTAAATGCCTCTTTATTTACGATTACTGAGGTTACATCATCCATAGCTTCAAACTTATCGAAAATTGAAACTTGAGCATAGTTTGTGAATGATATAAATGCAAGGGCGATTATAAAAATTATTTTTTTCATTTCTTTGTTATTTAGGTTGTTTAAAAATCTTATTTGTTGTGTTCTCAAACTCTTGCAATTCAGAAATTGCTGCAGTTCCTTTGTTTAAATTGGCCGAAAGTAAGGTAAAAGCATAATGCGTTTCTTCATAATATTTTTCGGCTTTTGCTTGTTGGTTTTTTTGATATCCGGTGTACACACTTGCCAATAAAACTACTGAGGCAGCTACAGATAACCATTTCCAATTCAGTTTTCGACTTTTTAATTGAATAGTTTTTGTAAATTTCTCTTTTTTACTGGCTGAAAAATAGCCGAACATCTCTCGATATTCTTCTAAGTGTGGCGCAACTTCATCTCTTGAAAAATAAGTTTTTAATTCATTTTCTTCTGCGATGGAAGTTTCAGCTTCCAGGTATTTTCCCAACAACTTTTCTAGCTTAACCAATTCCATAATTGTGTTGTTTTATTAATTGTTCTTTAATTGTTTTTCTTGCTCTTGATAGTGAAACCCTAATTGCAGTTGGCTGCATGTTCAGCATTTCCGCTATTTCATCAAATTCATATTGTTCAATATCCCTAAGCTGTATAATTATTTTTTGTTGCTCGGGTAAGTTCTCAATCAATTTATGAACCAAACTTACACTATCATTAAGTTCTATCCTTTTCTGTAAAGACGTTCCACCTTCCTTATAGTTACTGTGAACCAGCGATAAATTACTTGCCTGCTTCGATTTTAGTCGGTCAAAACAATAATTCTTCGTCATCGTCATCGCAAAAGCTTCAACACTGTTATATTCGCCTAATTTGGATTTATTTTTCCATAGTTTAAAATATAACTCCTGAGTTGCATCTTCTGCCTCTTCTGTTGAAACTAGCAGTCTTTTCGCCAATCGAAATACTTTGTCCTTGAAAGGCATGACTTTTTTTAAAAACTCTGACTGATCCATTTTAAGTTTGGTTGTTAAAACTTATTTTCTGATGTTGTTACAATTATGACGAGCAAGTTACGTTTTTGTAACAGTACATATTAATTTTGTAATAAAATTTAATATATTGCGCCCTATTAACAAAATAAAAAAAATGAAAAAAATAAGCTATATACTTGTTGCATTGATAGCGCTAGGTCTAACTTTTACAAGCTGTGATAAAAATGACGACCCTACCCCATCAACAAGCGGTTTAGATAAACCAATAAACGATTTTGTATGGAAAGGAATGAATTCTTGGTACAATTGGCAACCAAATGTTCCAAACTTATCTGACACAAAAAATGATGATTTTGAGACTTATAATTCCTATTTGAATAGTTACTCCACGCCTGAAGATATATTTTACAGTTTGCTTTTTCAAGAAGGAACTACCGACAGATTCTCATGGATTGTTGATGATTTTGTGGCTTTAAATGCTTCTTTTCAGGGAATTTCAAAATCATTTGGGCTTCGTTTACAAGCGGTTCAAATAAACACTACTCCTGGCGATGTTATTTTTTATGTACGCTATGTGGCGCCTAATTCTCCTGCAGGCCTTGCAGGAATTAAAAGAGGCGACATCATCAATGCTTTGGATGGCATAGTTATGAATGAAAGTAATTATTCGTCTGTTTCAGCTAAATTATCTAATGAAACTGTAACATTTTCCATTGTTACTGAAAATGGAACCCTCATTGCCGATAAAACAATAACCGCAGTGGAAATATCAGAAGACCCAGTTCATTTCAAAACGGTGTTTCCCAATATCAACGGAAAAAAAGTAGGTTATTTGGTTTATAATGCTTTTAGATCTTCTTATAATGATGAATTAAATGCCGCTTTTGCCTATTTTAAAAGTGAAGGAATTCAAGAATTGGTGCTAGATTTAAGATTGAATGGTGGCGGATCTGTTGAAACAACTGCTTATTTGGCAAGTATGATTTACGCCAATGCAGGAAATGATAAATTTGCCATTTTAAAGTATAATTCAAAGCACCCAGATCGCAACGGTACAGCCTATTTTTATAATACGTTGAATGTTTATGAAATTAAAGACAATGGTGAAACAGTAAAGGTTGGTGAAGAAAGTATCAACAGACTTACCGGAATCAATCAATTGTATGTATTAACTTCCGGCAGTACGGCTTCTGCCAGTGAAATGATTATCAACGGATTAAGGCCTTTTATTCCGGTTAAAGTAGTAGGAACAACTACGTACGGTAAAAATGTGGGGTCAATTACCTTATATGATTCGCCTTCTTCAGATTACACAAAAGAATCAACTGCAAATTCAGCGCATTTATATGCGATGCAACCCATTGTTTTTCAAATCTATAATAAACTGGACCAAAGTGATTACATTAATGGATTTGAACCAGACCTGAATTTAAAAGTTGAAGAATTTAGATTCTGGAATGAAATTTTACCTTTTGGCGATGAAAATGAAGTGGTTTTAAAAGCAGCTCTTGATGACATTAGAGGTCTTTCCGCCAAAAAAACAAAAACACTTAAGTTCTCTGAAATTAAAGAATTTGAAGTTTCTAAACTTGAAAAAAGATTTGATAAGGAAATGTATATTACTGATGAGTTTTTCAATCAGTAGTAACACTATTGATTTATATTGACAAAAAAAGGCAAGTTTTCACTTGCCTTTTTTGTTGTTTAAAAATCCGATTTATTTTACCTAAATTTGTTTCAAACTGTAATAAAATCAAATGAAGAATATTTTAATTATCATATGGTTGCTCACCTTTTTTACAGCCTGCAATAAAAATTACCAACCACGCGAAACCGTAAAAATCTCCATCGAAAAATTCAACATAGACAGCGCCAGCATTCGCGCCATTGATATTGTAAATGATTCATCAGTTGTTTATGCAAGCTCAAACGGAATGATTGGCATCATCGCTGCAAACGGCAAGTTGGTGGGAACAAAAAAAATAAAAACCGATACGATTGTGCCACATTTCAGGGCGATTGCCTACACCAAAGAAGCCGTTTTTGCATTGAGTATTGAAAATCCAGCGCTTTTATACCGTTATAAAAACAACGAATTTGAATTGGTTTATAAAGAAGTGCATGAAAAAGTTTTTTACGATTCCTTGAAGTTTTTTGATGAACTGAACGGAATTGCCATCGGCGATCCAACCGATGAGTGTTTGTCCATTTTAATTACCCGCGATGGCGGAAAATCCTGGGGAAAAATGGATTGCAAAAATTTACCTAAAATTTCAGCAGGAGAAGCTGCTTTTGCTGCCAGCAATACCAATATTTCCATTGTTGGCGAAAATGCCTGGATTGTAACGGGCGGTTTAAAAGCAAGGGTTTTTCACACGCCTGATATGGGCTTGACTTGGAAAGTGTACGATACGCCAATCATTCAAGGAAAAAGCACCACGGGAATTTATTCAGTCGATTTTTATAATGAAAAACAAGGAATTATTTGTGGCGGGGATTATACTGATATGCATGGTAATTATGCCAATAAGGCAATTACCAAAAACGGAGGCAGAACTTGGGAAGTTGTGTCGGAAAATACCGAACCAAAATACGTGAGTTGTGTGCAATATGTGCCAAATACGCAAGGTAAAGAAGCGTTTGCGGTTTCCGACAACGGTATTTTTTATTCAAAAAGCGCAGGAAAAACTTGGGAAAAAGTGAGTGGTGAAGGTTTTCATGCCATTCGTTTTGTAAACGAAAATACTGCCTGGGTTTCAGGAAATGAAATTATTGCTAAAATGACAATTAAATAGATTTGAGAAAAGGTAAAGTTCGAAGTTTTTGAAAAAGCCACCAATCATATAATTATCATTTTTTATATTAATTAAATCAATGAAAATATACAGTTTTTATAAATTAAAATATATCGCATTTTATTGCTTGATTTTTTTGCTGATTCTGGGTTGTTCCAAACAATCTGAAATTGGTAAAAAGATGAATTGCAGCGTAGCAACTTATAAAAACACCGAACAAATTACAGATTTTAACAAAAACTTTACATTGAATATACCAAGTAGCTGGAAAACAAAATTATACTTTGATAATTACCAATCTGAAATCTTTACAGCAGATACCCTAAAACAACTGTCTGAAACCTATATTCTAGCCGCTTCATTTAACTTTGGAGCCTTAAATTTCGACAAAGATTTTCACCACAGAAAAGATTCCGTTTTGAATGCAAATAACCTAAAAATAATTGATTCCGGAAACCAATCTTTTCAGTTTAAACCCAGCTTTTGGTATATTTCAAAGGGAACAAAAAATAATTTCGACTACCATCGTTTTACGGTGATGACAAAACTTTCAGAAAACACCTATTTTTCTGCCTATACTGAAATTTATGGGAACACGAATATAGACAAACGTATCTGTGAATCAATTTCATTGCTCGAAAGTATTCAGTTTTTGGAATAATTTATGACAATTACATTGTGAAAACTTTAATGAATCCTTACTTTTGATAAAAATTTAAAAATATGCAAAAATTAATAGATCGATTTGTAAAATATGTTAAAGTAGATACACAATCTGACCCAAATAATCCTGCCTTTCCAAGTACCGAAAAACAATGGGATTTGGCACATATTTTGGTTGATGAATTGAAAGAGATTGGCCTGCAAGATGTCACTTTAGATGAAAATTGCTATATCATGGCCACGCTTCCTTCAAACGTGGATTTTAAAGTCCCAACCATTGGTTTTATTGCCCATATTGATACGAGCCCAGATTATTCTGGAACAAACGTAAAACCTCAAATCCATAAAAATTATAATGGTGGCGATATTTTGCTCAACAAAGTAGAAAATATTGTTTTGTCACCAAGTTATTTTGAGGATTTGTTGTTGTATAAAGGGCAGACTTTAATTACAACCGATGGCACTACCCTTTTGGGTGCCGATGACAAAGCAGGTATTACAGAAATCGTTTCGGCGATGGAATATTTAATTAACCATCCTGAAATTAAACACGGTAAAATAAGAATTGGCTTTACGCCCGATGAAGAAGTTGGAAAAGGCGCTCATCTATTTGATGTGGAAAAATTTGGTGCCGAGTGGGCATATACGATGGACGGAAGTCGCGTTGGCGAATTGGAATATGAAAATTTTAACGCCGCCGGAGCGAAAGTGACTATTCACGGAAAAATTGTGCACCCTGGTTATGCAAAAGGAAAAATGATTAATTCTATGTTAATTGCCAGTGAATTTATTGCAGGATTGCCTAAAAATGAGATTCCACAAGAAACAGAAGGTTATGAAGGATTTTATCATTTAAGTAGTGTACAGGGAGAAGTTGAAAAAACGGAACTCGAGTATATTATTAGAGATCATGATATGGAATTGTTTGAACAACGAAAAGCCACCTTTCAAAAGGTTGCTGACGATTTAAATAAAAAATTGGGTAGTAATTTGGTTGAAGTTGAAATGAAGGACCAATATTACAATATGCGTAAACAAATAGAGCCGGTAATGCACATTGTAGATATTGCGGAGGAAGCAATGATACAATTGGGAATTAAACCATTAATCAAAGCAATTAGAGGAGGAACAGACGGGTCCCAATTGTCTTATAAAGGTTTGCCTTGCCCAAATATATTTGCGGGCGGACATAATTTTCATGGACGTTACGAATTTGTTTCTGCAGAAGCCATTCAGCTGGCAACAGACGTTGTGGTAAATATTGCAAAATTAACAGCTGAAAAAGCAAAATAAAAATAGAATAAATGTGAAATAGAGTCCCTTTCTGTAAAAAGTTTGGGACTTTTTTAATAATATGTTAAATTTCGCTATTTTATTGTAACTATCTTTCAAAACAACAAGGAGATGTTTACTTTTGAAAACTTTTAAAAATAAAATTCATGGAGAGTCAATTGTTAGTTTCCCTTGCTAAAAAATATGGAAGTCCGCTATACGTTTATAATGCGGAAAAAATGGAATCACAATACAACCGTATTACAGCAGCCTTTACTTCCGTTAAAAATCTGAAATTAAATTACGCTGTAAAAGCGAATTCAAACATCAGTATTTTGAAATTTTTCAAAAAGTTAAATTCGGGAATTGACACGGTTTCTATACAAGAAGTACTTTTGGGATTGGAGGCGGGATTTGCGCCAGAAAATATTATATTCACTCCAAACGGCGTTTCCCTGCAAGAAATAGAAGAAGCGGCAGCATTGGGCGTTCAAATCAATATCGACAATTTGTCTATTTTAGAACAATTTGGCCATCTCTACCCTAACACCCCTGTTTGTGTGCGTATCAATCCTCATATTATGGCGGGCGGAAACTCTAAAATTTCTGTCGGACATATTGATTCTAAATTTGGAATATCGATTCATCAACTTCCACATATCAAAAGAGTTATCTCAAATACAGGAATGCATATCAATGGTGTTCACATGCACACGGGATCAGATATTTTAGATATAGAGGTGTTTTTGGCAGCTACTGAAATTTTGTTTAAAACTGCTAAGGCCTTTGAAAAATTGGAATTTATTGATTTTGGAAGCGGATTTAAAGTTCCTTATAAAGAGGGTGATATTTCAACAAATATTGAAGAATTGGGAGAGAAATTATCTAAGAGATTCAATAGCTTTTGTAAATCTTATGGTAAAGAACTAACACTTATGTTTGAGCCTGGAAAATTTTTGGTGAGTGAAGCTGGTCATTTTTTGGCACAAGTAAATGTGGTGAAACACACCACTTCCACTGTTTTTGCAAGTATAGATTCTGGTTTTAATCATTTAATACGCCCAATGTTTTATGATTCATATCATCACATACTCAATGTTTCAAATCCGGAAGGAAGAGAACGCTACTATTCTGTAGTCGGTTATATTTGCGAAACAGACACTTTTGCCACCAACCGAAGAATTAGTGAAATTACTGAAGGCGATGTGTTATGTTTTAACAATGCCGGTGCCTATTGCTTTTCTATGGCTTCAAATTACAACTCCAGATACAGGCCTGCTGAAGTTTTGTATTATAAAGGTCAGGATTATCTAATAAGAAAGGAAGAAACATTTGAGGATCTGATAAAAAATCAGGTAATTGTAGATTTGAATTAGAAAATGAAAAAAATATTAATTCATTTATTTGTAAAATAAAATAGTTTTTAACCGAAAATGGGCAGTAATTAGGGGTGTAAAATAAATTTTTCTGAAAAATCACCTAAAATGATTGTGTAATCAAAAAAATAATTACTTTTGGCCTATGCATAAAACAACTTCATATAACATTCTGTTAAACGCAAAATCCGCGTTGTATTTTGTTGTTGCCACTACAACTACATTCGGCACTACCCTTTAGGGGTTCTGTCTATTTAATATTACTCGTATCAATATTCGTTTTCAAAAATTAAGAAAACAAGGAATATCCTTTCAAGAAAACATAAAAATCAGAATAAAAAATTAATACCATGAAGGTTTTAAAATTTGGCGGATCATCTATAGCCACCTCAGAAAATATAAATAAAGCGATTACAATTATTAAAGACAGCGCTTACAATTCCCAAGTAATTGTGGTGGTTTCTGCCCTTGGCGGTATAACAGATGTACTGTTAGAAGCAGGAAACTTAGCCTGTATTGGTAATGAAAATTATAAAAATCAGTTTAAAATAATTGAAGATCGTCATATAAAAGTTATTCGAGAATTGATTCCTGTTAACATCCAAAGCGGTGTTTTAGGTCACGTAAAAAAAATGCTAAATAAATTAGAAGCCACTTTGGAAGGCGTTTTTTTAATCAATGAATTGTCGGCCAAAACCTCCGATAAAATTGTGAGTTTTGGGGAGCTGTTATCCTCTTTTATTATTGTTGAAGCAATTAAAAACTGTGGACTGGACGTGGAATTAAAAAATACTCAGGAACTGATAGTTACCGACGAAAATTTTTCAAATGCTATTGTAAAGTTTGAATTGACTAATACTAATATTGAAAACTTTTTTAAGAATAACAAGCATCAAATCATCTTATTACCAGGATTTGTGGCTAAAACTGAAAATGGCGAAACCACCACTTTAGGTCGTGGCGGATCCGATTATACAGCTGCTATTCTTGCCGCTGCAATAAATGCAACTGTATTGGAAATATGGACCGACGTGAACGGCATGTATACAGCAAACCCAAAGTTTGTGCAACAGGCTTTTCCCATTAAAAACATTTCTTATCAGGAAGCGATGGAATTGTCGCATTTTGGCGCAAAGGTCTTGTATCCGCCTACAATCCAACCTGTTTTAACAAAGGAAATTCCTATAAAAATAAAAAATACTTTTGATGCGAAGGCCGAAGGCACTTTAATCACAAAAGTGACTTCAAATGTCAACCCAATTAAAGGAATCAGCCATATTGAAAATATGACTTTAATTACTTTAGAAGGAGGTGGCATGGTTGGCATTCCCGGATTTTCAAAACGCTTGTTTGAAGCCTTGTTTCAACAAAAAATAAATGTTTCTTTGATTACGCAAGCTTCATCAGAGCATTCTATCTGTATAGCAATTAACAGTTTAGATGCTGAAAAAGCTGAAATTGCAGTTAACGCAGCATTTAGTTTTGAAATTTCTCAGCATAAAGTGAATCCACTAATTGTTGAAAAAAACAATGCGATTATTGCATTGGTAGGCGACCATATGAAAAGCCACCAAGGCATAAGCGGTAAAATGTTTAGTGCTTTGGGAAGAAATAACGTAAATATCAGGGCAATCGCGCAGGGTGCCTCAGAAAAAAATATTTCGGCGGTTATTACCCATAAGGACATTAAAAAGGCGTTGAACACTTTACACGCCGAGTTTTTTGAAGACCAAACAAAACAACTCAATTTATTTGTGGTGGGCGTTGGAAATGTTGGCAAGAAGTTATTGGCACAAATTAAAAATCAGCAAGCTTATTTATTGGAACAGTTGAAATTACAGGTTCGGGTAATTGGTATGGCGAATTCAAAAAAAATGTTGTTTAACGAAGATGGAATTGATTTAGACTCTTGGAAAACACAGTTGGATAAGGCTGAAATGCTGAATATGGATGCTTTTCACGATAATATCACCGATTTAAATTACCGAAACAGCATATTTGTGGACAACACAGCTGAGGAATCTGTAGCTAATTTATATGCAGGTTATTTAAAGGAAAGTGTGGCTATTGTTACCTGCAATAAAATTGCCTGCTCTTCAAATTATTCAAATTATATAAACCTTAAAAATCTAAGTCGTAAATACAGTGCACCATTTTTATTTGAAACCAATGTTGGCGCTGGCTTACCAATCATTGATACACTTAAAAACTTGATTGCTTCAGGCGATAAAATCACCCAAATACAGGCGGTGCTTTCTGGCAGTTTAAACTTTATTTTCAATAATTTTAACGAACAAAATTCATTTCAAGATGTAGTGCAACAAGCTGGTGAAGAGGGTTATACTGAGCCAGACCCAAGAATTGATTTAAGCGGCGTTGATGTTGCCCGTAAAATTTTAATTTTAGCCCGTGAAAGCGGCGCAAAACTGGAATTAAGCGATATTGAAAACGATTCCTTTTTGCCAAAATCCAGTTTAAAGGCTAAATCGGTATCCGATTTTATGGGAACCTTAAAAGAAGAATCAGCTCATTTTACACAGTTGCGAAAAAATGCGGAAGCAAAAAACTGCCGCCTTAAATATGTAGCCGAATTCAACAATGGCAAAGCAAAAGTTGGATTAAAGGAAATTCCTGCTATACACCCATTCTATGATTTAGCAGGAAAAGATAATATTGTGTTATTTTTCACCAATAGATACAGCGAACAGCCTTTAATTATCAAAGGAGCTGGTGCAGGAGCCGATGTTACGGCTTCTGGTTTATTTGCAGATATTATAAGAATTGGTAACAATTAGATACTCATAGAGAAATGAAAGAACTAAAAATATTTACACCGGCCACCATTGCGAATGTCTCTTGCGGTTTTGATGTTTTGGGCTTGGCTTTAGATACGGTAGGCGATGAAATGACCATTAGAAAAGTGGGTGAAAAAGGTGTTAAAATTACTAAAATTACCGGACAATCGGTGCCTTTAGAAACGCACAAAAATGTGGCGGGTGTAGCGGTCTTGGCTCTTTTGGATGAAATAGATGTCAATTTCGGATTTGAAATTGAGATAGACAAGCGAATTAAACCCGGAAGCGGTATTGGCAGTAGTGCCGCAAGTGCTGCCGGAGCAGTTTGGGGCCTCAACAAATTGTTGGGCAATCCTTTCAGCACCAAAGATTTAGTGCGTTTCGCTATGGAAGGCGAACGATTGGCAAGCGGCGTTCCTCATGCCGACAATGTGGCCCCTGCCCTGTTTGGCGGATTTACCCTGGTAAGAAGTTATGAGCCATTGGACATAATAAACATTCATACCCCAAGTGAGTTGTATGTAACGGTCATTCATCCGCAAATAGAAGTCAAAACTTCTGATGCCCGCGAAATTTTAAAGACTACAGTCACCTTAAAAAATGCGATAAAGCAATGGGGAAATGTTGGAGGATTAATCAGCGGACTTTATACTGAAGATTATGGGCTGATAGGGCGCTCGTTGGAAGATTTTATTGTGGAGCCTATTCGTTCCATTTTAATTCCCGCTTTTGATTTGTTAAAACAAGAATCTATAAAAGCAGGGGCGCTTGGATGTGGAATTTCTGGCTCCGGACCTTCAGTTTTTGCATTAAGCAAAGGAGAAAAAACCGCTTTAAAAGTGGCTGAAGCCATGAGAATAGTATATGAGAAAGTAGGTTTGCCCTATGATATCCACGTGTCAAAAGTGAATAAGGAAGGAATAAAAATTTTAGAAAGTAAGTAATATGAACTTTTACAGTTTAAATAAAACAGCGCCGAACGTAACTTTTAAAGATGCAGTAATTAAAGGATTGGCACCGGATAAAGGATTGTATTTTCCCGAGAAAATTACTCCTTTAAGCAAGGAATTCTTAAATAATATCGAAAATTTTTCAAATGAGGAAATTGCTTTTGAAGTGATCAAACAATTTGTTGCTGATGAAATTCCTGAAAAGGAGCTCAAAAAAATTATTAAAGAAACGCTAAACTTCGATTTTCCAATAGTTACTATTGAAGAAAACATTGCAACTTTGGAACTATTTCACGGTCCAACAATGGCTTTTAAGGATGTTGGTGCACGATTTATGGCACGTTGCTTGGAGTATTTCAACAAAAAAGAAAAAGCAGTTAAAGTAACGGTTTTAGTCGCAACATCTGGTGATACCGGGGGTGCGGTGGCAAGTGGTTTTCTAGGGGTTGAAGGAGTTGATGTGGTAATTTTATACCCAAGCGGTAAAGTAAGCGATGTTCAAGAGAAGCAACTGACCACTTTAGGGCAAAATATTACAGCGTTGGAAGTAAAAGGCACTTTTGACGATTGTCAAGCCATGGTAAAAACTGCTTTTTTGGATAAGGAATTAATTTCAAGCAAAAAGTTGACATCCGCAAATTCCATCAATGTGGCGCGCTGGTTGCCACAAATATTTTATTTCTTTTTTGCGTATAAGCAATTAAAAAATATACAAAAGGACTTAATTTTTTCTGTTCCAAGTGGGAATTTCGGCAATATTTGTGCTGGATTGATGGCATACAAACTAGGATTGCCTGTAAAGCAGTTTATTGCAGCCACCAATATTAACGATATTGTTCCCGATTATCTTGAAACAGGAATTTATACACCAAAACCATCAAAGCAAACCATTTCAAACGCCATGGATGTTGGTAATCCAAGTAATTTTGTCCGTATTCTGGAAATCTTTAAAAATGACGATTCCAAATTAAAAGAAATGCTTTCCTCCTATTCGTTTACGGATAAAGAAACCCAACAAGCGATGAAAGAAATAAAAGAGAAACATAATTATATTGCAGACCCTCATGGTGCAGTTGGATATTTGGGCTTGAAAGAATATGGACTTGATGTAAATAGTTATGGTATTTTTTTAGAAACGGCACATCCTGTAAAATTTTTAAATGTGGTTGAACCTATCATCAAAGAAACCATTGAACTTCCAAAACAAATTAAGCAAGTTATTGATAAAGAAAAAATTTCAATAAATATTTCAACGTATGAGGAATTAAAGCGGTTTTTACTACTTTCATAAAAAATTAAACAACAATGCAACAAAAGCCAAAATTTGAGACAATCGCCATAAAAAGTACTGAAAATAAATATAGCGGTTCTACACCGGTAAGCACACCCATTTATTTATCAAGCACTTATATACGCAATAGCGACGGCTCTTATACAAACGATTTTGTGTACTCACGTGCCAACAATCCGAACCGTGCAATCATTGAGGAAAGCATTGCAATTCTTGAAAATGGCAAACATGCTTTTGCTTTTTCTTCAGGAATGGCAGCAGTTAGCGCTATTCTTCAGAGTTTAAAAAGCGGAGATCATATTCTTTTGCCCGACGATATTTATTATGCCATTAAAAAGTTGATGGAAGAAGTATTCAAACGCTGGAATTTATCTGTTGATTTGGTTGATATGTCTAATATTGAGTCTGTTAAAAAAGCTGTAAAACCAAATACTGCTTTGATTTGGGTAGAATCACCTTCAAATCCGCAATTAAAAATAAGCGATATTGTGGCAATTGCCGAAATTGCGCATCAAAATAATGCACTTTGTGCCGTTGACAATACTTGGCTAACACCTGTTTTCCAAAATCCGCTTGCCCTTGGCGCAGATATCGTTGTACATTCAACCACTAAATATTTTGGTGGACATAGTGATGTTATTGGCGGTTGTGTTGTTGTAAATGATGAAAAAATTGCAGAAAAAATTAAAAATATTCAAATTTTATCGGGTGCTGTCCCCGCTCCTTTCGATTGTTGGCTAATTGCGAGAGGCATTCAAACGCTTAAATTACGTGTTAAAAAGCAAAGTAAAAACGCTTTAAAATTAGCCCAATATTTAGAAAATCATCCAAGAGTCGAAAAAACACTATATCCAGGATTACAAAGTCATCCACAACATTTACTGGCTAAAAAGCAGCAAAAAAAAGGTTTTGGCGCGATGCTTTCAGTTTTAATCAAGGGAAGTGAAAGTGAAACTACTGCAATAGCAGCGAAATTAGCCTATTTTACGCTTGCCACTAGTTTGGGCGGCGTTGAGAGTTTGGTGGAACACCGTAAATCGGTTGAAGGTGAAAATAGTCCAACACCACATAATTTGCTGAGAATTTCAGTCGGGATTGAGCATATTGACGATTTGATTGCAGATTGGAAAAATGCTTTGTCGATGAACAATTTATAATGAATAATTAAGCTATTATTTATGACAATAAAAAAATATTGTCAGTTTTCTAGCGATTCCGTTTTTGTTTTTTTATGCGATTCCTCCTTATAAATTGGTAAAGTAAATTTGATTGTAGTGCCTTTTTCTTTATTATTTTCAACCCAAATTTCCCCCTGATGTCTTTCAATAAATCGCTTACAAATAACCAATCCTAAACCCGATCCTTTTTCATTTACTGTTCCAGGTGTGGATTCGTTAAAATCGGACTTAAATAAATTGGCTTTAACCTTATCATCTATCCCTATTCCAGTATCAGAAACCGAAACTTCAATAAATTCGCCTATCTGCATGGAATAAATATCAATTTTGCCGAATTTTTCTGTAAATTTAATTGAATTGGTAATAAGATTGCGTAAAATTACTTCAACCATGTTTTTATCGGCATATGCATAAACTTCGGTAGAATGAAAAGAATTTATAGCAATACCCTTCATTTGCGCCGCATCTTCTAATTGATTAATTACTTCATTGCAAAGTGTTGAAATATTGCAAAAAACAGGGTTATATCCAATTTTATTGCTATTATCCCTTGCCCAAGTTAACAAGTCTTCCAATAAATTATATGTATTTCTGGCTTGAGTATTCATGCCGTAAATCAATTTTTCGGCCTTTTCAAAATCCATCTCGCGCAATTTACCTTTTAAAAGTCCCGTAAATCCCAAAATTACATTAAAAGGGCTTTTTAAATCATGGGCAATTATAGAAAACATTAAATCTTTTGTTGCAATAGCTTCTTCAAGTTCTTTTGTTCGTTCCTTTATGATGTTTTCCAATTCTAAATTGTAATCGGAAATATATTTATACAATTCATTTTTATATACCAGTCCTTCAAACTTTTTGTTTACTGCTACTGGAAGCACATCTGTATTAGCGGTATCCATTTTAAAAATGGCATCTTCAACAGAAAACTCCCCATCAATCATTTCTTTATTGGAAATACAATCGAGAATTAAAGCTTTAGGATTTTTAGCAATGTCATGGTAGCTTAAAACGCCATAAAAAACACCCTTATCATCTTGCACAACAACGGCTAAATAATCTAACAACTGGTTTTTAACAGCATTGATGCCTAAATATGGATTAACGGTCAGAAAATCCCTTCTTATAAAATGGGCTATTTTCATGATACTTATACTTAAACAATTATAATAGCTATACTAATTAAAAGTTAGCCTTCAATATCTCTTGTTCTGAAACAAAAAATATAATTCGTCTGTTAATCGTTTTATAATTTTTTCAACATATTTTCGTTAAAATTCTTTTATTGATAAATATTCAATCCCCCATCTTTTGGTTTCCCTGCCAGTAATAATTATATGTTAAAGATAGCGATTAAAAAATTGATTTCTAATAATAAAGAATGATTTATATTGAATATAAACAGTTACTCTTGTAACATAAAAGCATTCATTTCTTAAGTTTTTGTATGATCTTAATAAGTTTCAAATCATTTGAATTAAGCTGATTTAAGTTAGAAAAGACTATAAATAAAACTAGTCTAAATTTGGTAATATAAATTCCTTTAAAACACTAGGCAGTTTCATAGCCGCTTCGATTTCTTCCGATTTTCTAGGAGCCATTGATGATAAAATTACAGGTCCTTCTTTGCTGATTAAAATATCATCTTCAATTCTCACACCAATTCCCCACCATTTTTCATCGCAGTCACTTCCAATTGGAATATAAATTCCGGGTTCCATGGTAACCACCATATTTTCTTCAAACTTTTCATAATTCCCTGGGTCATGTACGTCCAAGCCGATGTGGTGTGAGGTTCCGTGTGGAAAATAATTATGTCTGCTGTTTTCACTCGCAATTATTCCCAATTCGGAGAGTCCTTTATTGATGATTTTTCTCGCAATATCATTTGGTTCACTCATTTTACGCCCTATTTTGTAGGCCGCTATTCCTGCTTCTTGGGCTTCATAAACCAAATCATAGATTAATTTTTGTTCGGCAGAAAATTTTCCATTTGTTGGAATCGTTCGTGTAACATCGGCAGTATAGCCGCGATATTCAGCTCCTAGATCCATTAAAATCAAATTACTATCACCAACATTTGTTTTATTATTTTCAACATAATGCAAAATACAACCGTTATTTCCTGAACCAACAATGGACGGATAGCCTTCATATTCTGCACCATATTTCTTGTACACAAACTCGTGAACGCCCTGCGCTTCGGTTTCAGACATATTTGGGTGCATCGCTTTCATCATTTCCAATTGACCAATAGCAGAAATATTGACCGCTTTTTTCAACAAAACCAATTCCTCTTTTGTTTTAATTTCCCTTAAAGTAGTCATTAATTTTTGCAGTGTTTCTGTATCAATTCTTTTTTTGGTTTCGTTATACAACTTGTCATTTGTAGGATTGTTTAAATGAATCAAATCAAAAGAAACTTTTTCTTTAAATACTTTAATCAAATCAAATAAATCAGCATTGTCATAGGTATCCCTAACATCATTATTGAAGTTTTCGAACAAAATTTTATCGAATTTGGAAAAATCTATTTCGTAACTTTTAAATTCTCCGCCGTTATAAGCCACCCTAAATCCCAATTCATCCTGTGCACCCGCAACACCCATACGTTTACCATTCCACATTTCAGCACGTTCATTGCGCTCCTGCACAAAAATCACTTCATTAAAAGTTTTGTTTCCAATTGTTTGATTCTCTTTAAAAATAAGAACCAGGGCATTTGGTTCTTTATAACCTGTTAAATAATAAAAGTTTGGATCTTGGTGATAGACATAATCAACATCGTTTGCGCGATTTCTCACAGGGTTTGCAAAAAGCACTGCAACACTGTTTTTAGGCAATTTTGCGCGAAGCTGAGCTCTTCTTTCCGTATGAAATTCTTTTTTTAAAAAATCTTGCGGGGTATCGTTTTGTTGGGCGAAACAAATTGAAATGAAAAATAAAAAAAACAGTATTTTAATGTAGAAGAATTTCATGATATTTTGAGATTTTGTTGCTGTTGTTTTACAAATATAAAATAAATAGTAAACAATTTTGTATTTACGCTGTTTAAAGTAGGGACAGGTCGCGACCTGTCCGTACGCTAATAGTTGTGTCCTGTCCGTACGCTAATAGTCGCCCTGTTCGTTATAATTTATAATTATTACTATGTGCAACAGAGGCTGATTCAAGCTGCGTTAGGGAGTGTAGCGGAAATCCTTTTTTGATTTGCCTTTTCGGCGAAGCAAAAAAGATTGAAGCGAAAGCCCGACCCCGCCTTTTCGGCGGGGGAACGCCTACCAAAAAGGCAGGCAGGTCTATACTATTTTTTAGCGAAAGATTCCTGTCATTTATTGAAATTGCAAAAAAATAACCAATAAAAGATTTTATATTAAAAAGGTAAATTAATACCAATTCAATTCTTGAATAATTTGTATTTTAGCGACACAAAATAATTTTAGATGAAACGAGCCATAACAAATTTTGATACACAGCAGAATGATAATGGCGAACCTGCCTGCGGCAGGCAGGTTTACCTACCTATCGGTAGGCTGCATCTGTACCAACAAAAAAATAAAATTTAAACAGATGAAACATCCATGACTACATTTTAGACACACAGGGGAATGATTATCTTTGTTGGATAATTAAACTTAAATAAAATGGACACAAAAAATGAAGTAGTATTTGAACAAGTTATTGAACGAGGCTG
>DATCTJ010000091.1:0-18073 GCA_036568005.1 Lutibacter sp.
ATTGTTCCCCTCTATGCTCAAGGCGAACATCATTCATTAGGTTAGAATAATTTGCAATAAAATTTAAATGATTCATGTTTTTTTATTTCAAAGATAAAAATATATTTGTGTCCACACGGTAGCTGCGGCAGGCAGGCAGCAGCTGTTACCAATAAAACAATAAAATTCAAACAGATGAAAAAAGACAGAGCCGCGACTGAAGATAAAATTTACAATGCCTTTTTAAATGTCTTAAAAGCAAAAGGTCCTCAGGGAATTGGCATTAACGCCATTGCCAAAGAAGCCGGTGTGTCAAAAGGACTTATTTACCGATATTTTGGCGGAATGAAAGGTTTGTTGCTTCAATTTGCGCAAAAAGGAGATTTTTTTAAATCATTGCTTACCATTGATGATAATATAGACAGTATAGAAAATTTAAAAAATTTCACCCAACAAGGAACTAAAGAAATTAGGGAAAATGTGCTGGCGCAAGAGTTATTGCGATGGCAATTATTTGAAAATAATGAAAACACAAAAGAGCTTTTTAAGTTTGTAAACACCCGACTTGGAAAAACATTTAAAACAAATGAAAAAGAAACCTCTTTAAATTTTGCATTTCAACTAATGATAGGTGGCTATGTGTATTTTACATTGCTGTCTAAATTTAATAAAACGTTTATCACCACAGATTTAACATCAGAAAAAACCTGGGAAAACTTTGATGATGCTATTGAAAAAACGTTGGAATTATATAAGAAAAAATAAATTTAAGCAAGGAAACGGGGAGATTTAAAGTTTCAAAAATTGTTGTCAGACAATTCGCTTATTTAAGAGGGTTATTTTATTGGGAATCTTTTTCAATACAGCAACCAGCAATGCATCATTTTCCGATTTTTCATATATTACACAATACAAACGCTTTATCAAATTTTCAATTTCCGATTTTTTCAAAGTGCCGATTTTGTATTTTGGCGCGATCATAAGTTGCATTTCCAATGGCGCTGAATTGTCTAAAGGCGGCAGCATATAGGGAACATTGCCTAAAAGATAAGATCCGTTTTTAAGGTAAAAATTAATTCGTTTTTTCCGTTGTTCCCTGTTTTCGCCATACAAATAATTTTCAGCTTCAATCAGCATAAATTTATGGTTGCTTATCACTTTATCAACAAGAAAATTAAACAATTTGCTTCCAAAATTATTATTTCTGTGCTTTTCTGAAACCGCCATATAGTCCAACAACGTAAAATTAGTATTGTTGAAATCCCATAATAAGGCCATACAAATAACTTCTTCTTCAATGATTCCCACAAATAATTGTGATTTTCCAGGGATTATTCTTTCGCTAATTTTGGAAAGCGGCTGCAGCTCACTGGGAGGAAAAGATTCCTTATAAATAATCATCGCGCCATCGTAATAACTATCTTTTATGCTATGTATTTGTTTAAAAGTTAATGGTGTCATCTATAAAAATATTCCTTTTAATATTAACGTTGATTGTGATTGAGTTTGTTGAAATAATTACAAAAACATCAGTGCAAAATAGAATTTTCTATTAAATGGGAATGCAGATTTTTAATCATTTTTATTTGATTTGAATTTGTAGCCATTTAAGTATTTCTGTTAAAGCTAAAGGCGAAAATGTTTGTTCAATTAAGGCATATTCATTTGGGGAGCCTGTTTCACATTCCTGAAACAAGTGATTCAAATTTGGCAACACTTTGGTAGTCACTTCCTTGTTTCCGCCTTTGGTCAAAGCCTTTTTTATGGCTTCTAAGTTTTCTTTTGGAGGAACTTGTAAATCTTTTTCACCATTAAGTGCCAAAACCGGACAGTTGACTTTTTTTAAAGCAGGGGCCGGATTGTATTTTATAAAGTATTGCATCCAAGGGCTCGTAATTTGGTCGACTTGTAATTTTATATAATCATCTTCGTCCATTCCTTCAATTTTAGCAGTTGGGTCGGCAGCTATGGCTTGTTTTAGGTAGGTTGTCAAATCCGTTTTTAACTGTGGTGTATTTGTGGAATTCGTAACCAATTCGAAAGCGCCCTTATTTACTTTATGTGCTTTTTGTAAATCTTCATTGCTCATTCCGGCCGCTTTGCCAATTAATTTCTGTTGCAATAAAAGTAGTTGATCGCCTGGGATTCCGGTTCCTGCCAGCAATATCATAAAAGCAATATCGTTGGAATTGTTGGCTACCATAGGGGCAATTATGCCGCCTTCACTATGCCCAATTAGTCCTATTTTCTTTTTATTTATTTCCTTTCTGGTTTTTAAGTATTGAACGCCAGCGGCAACATCAGTAGAAAAATCCAATGTTGTGGCCGTATTAAAATCTCCCTTTGATAAAGCGGTTCCCCGATCATCAAAACGCAATACTGCAATGCCGTTTTTTGTTAAAAAGTCGGCCAAAACAAGAAACGGTTTATGTCCTAACAATTCTTCATCCCGGTTTTGGGGCCCGCTCCCGCTTATCAAAACCACTGCGGGAAATATGCCTTCTTTTTGTGGCAATGTCAATGTTCCGGCCAAGGTTATTCCAGCATCTTTATTCTCAAAATTGATCTCTTCCGAATGATAGGCGTAAGGTTTAATTGGCTCTTGCGGCCTTATAATTATTTCCTTTTCAATAAGCGCTTTAGATAAATTTAGTGGAAAAGAGAATCCGCCTTGTTTAAAATTACCGACTACAATAGCGTCATTTCCTAAAATGCCTTCGTAATCAATTCCGGCATTTACAATCGAAAATTTTAAAATAGCATTTTCAAAACTGGTTGAAGTTACAGGAATTTCCTTTACTCCTTGGTCCGGGCTATCCATTGTTGCCATGTAACCATTATCCGTTTTTAAAACATTGAAAACTAGCCTTAGTTGTGTTCCCTGAACTTTTAAAATTCCATTCCATTGTCCGGTTATGTCTTGTCCAAAAGCCATTAAAGAAATCAGTCCTGCCAGTAATACTAATGTTAATTTTTTCATTTTTGATTTATTGTATAATATTATTGACAACTTATTTTTTTATACAAAACTGCATATCCAATTAAATATCATTTAAATTTTTTGTGCCACTACATAAGTTTAAAAAACATTCTATTCATGAAGAAATGGTTTACTTGGCTATATATAACTATTGATAACTTCAACTTGTGGAAACCAAAAAAGAGATACCAGATATCCCTTTTTTGGTTGCGTAACAAGATGGTTACAGTTTTTATTTTATTTGTGTTTTCGCATACAAACGGCTTACTTCATCCCAATTAACAACACTCCAGATTGCCTGTAAATAATCGCCGCGTTTATTTTGGTATTTTAGATAATACGCATGTTCCCATACATCAATACCAAAAATAGGCGTACCTTTTACTGGAGCATCGTCCATCAACGGATTGTCCTGATTTGGTGTTGAGCAAATAATTAGTTGGTTTTTTGGTGTCACAACCAACCAGGCCCATCCAGATCCAAAACGTGTTGCGGCTGCTTGGGTTAATTGTGTTTTAAAAGCTTCCATACTGCCAAATGTTATTTCAATAGCTGCAGCCAATTCAGGAGATAGTCTGGTGTTTTTGTTTGGTGTAAGAACATTCCAAAACAAGGTATGGTTGTAATGGCCTCCTGCATTGTTTCTAATGGCAGTTGAATACTTGGAAATATTTCCTAAAATAGCATTCATATCGGTGTTATTTTCCATTCCTGCATCTTTCAAAGCCTTATTAAGGTTATTTACATAACCTGCGTGGTGTTTTGTGTAATGAATTTCCATTGTTTGTGCATCAACGAATGGTTCTAGTGCATCATATGCATAAGGCAATGGTGCTTGGGTAAATTGTGCAAATGCACTGTTCGAAATTAAGGTGATAACCAAAAACTTAAGTACTGTTTTCATTTTTATATTTTGTTAGTATTTTCTCAAATTTACAGCTCTAATATTGCAAAAACAAATTAGCAACCTTAAAATAATGCCAAAAAATTTTCATTTTAATTTTTTTAATCAATTTCTTTGATGCACTATGCACTTGATGGATATTTACTCAGCTAAAAGGCATTATTTTATTTTTATAAAAAGCTAGTTTACCAGATTGAAATGCATTTACTGATTTCAAAACCTTTTGCCTAAATGAATATTTGGCCGATAGCCAACGACTATAATTTCGCTATTGTAATACACTATTTATTAATTATTCTCAGCTAAAATCGTTATTTATAAAACGTCCATAAATGCTGTTTCTTTATCAAAAACACTTTTTACAAACGGACAAAGCGGCGCAATTTTCAGTCCGTTTTCTCGAGCAAAATCAATTGCTTTGGTCACCAGTTGTTTTCCTGCACCTTGTCCTTTTAACTTTACGTCAACTTGGGTATGCTCTATAATGATGCCAGTTTTACCTGTCCACACATAGGTCATTTCCGCAACAATTTCTCCATTTTGTTCGATAAAAAAGGTGCCTTTTTTACCATTGTCCTTTTGGTCTATTTTCATAATTATACCAGTTAATTTAAATCAAGTCGAAGCGATCCAAATTCATCACTTTTACCCAAGCTTTCACAAAATCACGCACAAACTTTTCTTTGTTGTCATCTTGGGCATAAACCTCGGCATAAGCCCTCAAAATGGAATTTGAACCAAAAACCAAGTCAACACGTGTGGCTGTCCATTTGGTTTCTCCTGTTTTTCTGTCCACTATATTGTAAAGGTTATTGCCTGCTGGCTTCCAGGTGTTATTCATATCTGTAAGGTTCACAAAGAAATCATTGCTTAATACACCTTCTTTTTGAGTGAACACTCCATGTTTAGTGCCTCCATAATTGGTTCCTAAAACGCGCATTCCGCCAATTAGCACAGTCATTTCAGGAGCTGTGAGTCCCATCAGTTGAGTTTTATCAAGCATCAGCTCTTCAGACTTTACAGTATAATCCCGTTTCATCCAGTTTCTATAAGCATCATGAAGGGGCTCAAGAACTTCAAATGAATCGGCATCGGTCATTTGGTCAGTGGCATCACCGCGTCCTGCACTAAAAGGCACTTTTATGTTTACGCCAGCTTCTTGTGCAGCTTTTTCAACTGCGGCAGTTCCTCCCAAGACAATTAAATCGGCCATGCTTACTTTTTTACTTAAGCCAGATTGAATTTCTGTAAGCTTTTTCAATACTTTTTTCAAACGCACAGGTTCATTTCCGGCCCAGTCTTTTTGCGGTGCTAAACGAATTCTGGCGCCATTTGCTCCACCCCTATAGTCTGATCCTCTAAAAGTTCTTGCGCTGTCCCAAGCAGTATTGATAAGTTCGGCTTTGGATAGTCCGCTATTTAGTAAGGTCTGTTTTAAATCGGCAATTTCTGCTTCACTTAAAGTATAATTAACCGCAGGTACGTTGTCTTGCCAGATTAAATCTTCTTTGGGTGTATCAGGGCCAATATAACGGCTTTTAGGACCAAGGTCTCGATGGGTTAATTTAAACCACGCTTTAGCAAAAACTTCACTAAAATACTCTTGGTCTTTGTGAAAACGCTCTGAAATTTTACGATATTCAGGATCCATTTTCAAGGCCATATCTGCATCAGTCATAAGTGGATTACGGCGAATATTTGGGTTGTGTGCATCAAAGGGTTTGTCTTCTTCTTTGATATTAATAGGCTCCCATTGCCAAGCACCTGCTGGACTTTTCTTTAGCTCCCATTCATATTTGAACAATAAATTAAAAAACTCATTGTCCCATCTTGTAGGATTGGTTGTCCATGAACCTTCAAGTCCGCTTGAAACAGTATCACCGGCATTTCCTTTTCCTTTGGGATTTATCCATCCAAAACCTTGATTTTCTATATTTGCTCCTTCCGGGCTCTGACCTAAAATAGAAGCATCGCCATTTCCGTGGCATTTTCCTACCGTATGTCCGCCAGCTGTAAGCGCAACCGTTTCCTCATCATTCATTGCCATACGCTTAAAAGTATTGCGCACATCATGGGCAGTTCTTAAAGGATCGGGATTACCGTCCACGCCTTCGGGGTTTACATAGATAAGTCCCATTTGAACCGCGGCCAAAGGATTTTCTAAAGTATCACGATTTGCGTCATTATCATAACGGTTTTTGGTGGCTGCCAGCCATTCTTTTTCTGAACCCCAGTAAACATCTTTTTCAGGATGCCAGATGTCTTTACGCCCTCCTGCAAATCCAAATGTTTTCAAGCCCATCGATTCATAGGCCATATTACCGGCCAAAATAAATAAATCGGCCCATGAAAGTTTATTGCCGTATTTTTTCTTGATTGGCCATAATAATCTGCGTGGTTTATCAAGATTTACATTATCGGGCCAACTGTTAAGGGGTGCAAAACGCTGATTACCGGTATTGCTTCCACCACGGCCATCAGAAATTCTGTAAGTTCCTGCAACGTGCCAGGCCATACGTATCATCAAGCCTCCATAGTGTCCCCAATCTGCCGGCCACCAGTCTTGACTATCGGTCATTAATGCCTTTAAGTCATTTTTTACCGCCTCTAAATCCAGCTTTTTGAATTCTTCTGCATAGTTAAAAGCAGCTCCCAAAGGATTAGTTTTGGTGTCATGTTGATGTAAGATATCGAGATTTAGTGATTTTGGCCACCAATCGGTTACTGAGTCACCTACGGCGGTGTTGGCTCCGTGTGTAAAAGGGCACTTACCGCTTTCATTAGTTGATTTGATATTTTCCATAATTTTCTATATTTTAAAATTTTCGACGCTACAATAAACATAGTTGGAATTATCTTTTGCATAGATTAAATTATAAAATCAACATAATTATAAGAAAAGATTATACTATGTAAAAATGTCCTATTTCTTGTATAAGGAAAATTACAAAGTAGAAAATTGCCTATAAATAAGCTTTAATCATTTTCTGCTAAATTTTACACTTAGGTCAAGAAAAAATTAAATCTGTGTGACAAGCCCAATAATTTATCTCCTAAATTTACTCAATTTTTGGGGATTTAAGTGTAAAAAACTTTTCCATATAAAAAAGTTTGATGAAACGAATTTCATCAAACTTCTTGGAACCTCAATGGTAATATAGTCCGACAGGCTATTTACCAACTATTTTTCAGTATTATGACTTAATTTAACTTCTCAAGCAAAGGCATAAAATTTAAGAGCACTTTTTTAAATAGAAATCTGCTCAGTTTACAAATTGATATTTTTAATTATGAGCTTCAACTTGAATTAGTTCTAGGCCCTGATTGATTCCCTTTTCTATAGCGGGCACACCACGCTCCATCCACACAGGTTTTAAATCACCTTTTAAATAGTAATCAAAAAACTGCGCCATTCTTATATTGAAATCTTTACGATTTTGATATTTTACAGGCCAGTGCGGTTCATCATTATAATTTAAAAACCAGGAAGGTTTTCCCAACCTTCTCAAAGCGGTGAAAAATTCGATTCCCTGATACCAAGGCACATGACCATCAGCATCATTGTGCATGATTAACAAAGGTGTGTTTATTTTATCAATAGTAAAAATGGGTGAGTTTTCTATATAACGGGCAGGATATTCCCATGGAGTTCCTCCTATTCTACTTTGCGTATGTTCGTATTGAAACTGTCGGCTTAAACCTGTCCACCATCGAATTCCTCCATAAGCACTTATCATATTCGGAACAGGTGCGCCAGATTCTGCAGCCTTAAAAATATCAGTTTTTGTAACTAAATAAGCAATTTGATAGCCACCCCAACTATGTCCTTGAACCCCAATATTATCTTTGTCTATAAATCCTTTTTCTATTAATGAAGTAACTCCGGGAATAACACAATTATAGGCACTCTCGCCAGGGTAACCAATACGATATTGAATATCAGGATTAAAAATCAGATAACCACGACTTGCATAAAAGCTGTAATTAATTGAAGATCTACCATAGGCAGGATCTCTGTGGTTATTCAAATCATCTGAACTTTTTTCATAAAAATTCACCAATAATGGGTATTTTTTATTTGGATCAAAATTTTCGGGCTTAATAAGCATTCCTGTAAGCTCAATCCCATCTAAAGAGGTCCAGTTTATTAACTCGGCAGTTCCCCAATTATAGTCGCTTTGCTGCGGATTTGCATTGCTGATTACAATAGGTTTTTTAAAATTTAAATCTGAATAACGAATATTTGGAAATTCAATAAAGGATTCTCGCGTAAAAATAACTTTTTCACTAGCGCTAGCTTTTACTGGAGTTGAATAACTGTAAGGCTCCATGATAAGTTGCGCGCCATTTAAAGTTTTAGGGTTCAATTTAAAATAACCCGAATACTTATTAATTTCGTTAAAATTGGTTAACAACCAATCTTTATCTGTTGGAATAGATCGTTCTTCATCATCAATTTTTGCATATCTAAAAACAATTTTAGGGTCTCGGCCATTTGTTAATTTTCTACTTTGGCCACTATCCGGATTAAATTCCCAAATATCATACCTGTCGTAGATGATAATAGCTGCATCATTGGTGGTCCAACCTGCCAATCCATAAGAATTGGGATCATCGGGGGAATCATTTAATTCATCATAAAAAACTTTACCGGAAGTCAAGTTATTTAGCTTTTTTGACGCTAAATTAACCGTAAACCAGGTGCGTTCTACAGGATTGTATCCATAGGCATATTTTCCATTAGGACTTAACCGAACTCGCCCGGCCATATTTTTTAATATTTCAATAGTTTCACCTGTATTGACATTAACAATTGCGTAATTTTTTGCATTTTGGCCAGTCCACTGACTTTCCAATTCATAAGGCAGTGATGTGTTTACCAAGGCAAATAGTGCATTTCCTTCATTGCCAATTTCAGCATCTGGAAATTCAAGGGTAGCCAACTGAAATAATTTGTTATTATTTAAATGAATTACCGTTTCAAAAGATTTCTTCAAATCATTTTTAAGCTGCATTTCTTGTACGGTATATAATTGAGGTTCATTGTATGTCCACACTTCAACATTTACAATTTCTTCGTCCAACAACATCGTGTCTTTAACAATAGGAGGTTTTGCCAAGCCAAAATAAAGCTTGGTTTCATCTTTTGAAAAAGTGATTTTTCCATCGGCAGAAACTAGGTAGTTTTTTGGGGAAGAAGTGTTGTCAACCAGCTTTTTAGCAAGTTTATTCCCATCACGCCAAAGGTACAATTCATTCGGGCGCACCTGAACTTTTGTGGTATCTGCATCAACAATAAAGCTTAAATTTTTACCTGAATCACTAAAACTTAACTGCGCATATTTTGCCTTTTCACCTTTAAAAATATTATTGGTTTTGTTGTTCGTTAAATCGATTATGTAAACCCCTTCGCCTGAAGTTGAATCAATGCCAGATGTGATGTAAGCCAACCGTTTTCCTTCTTTGGCAAAAATGAAATCCTTTACAAATTTAACAGTGTCTTGCTTGCCTGAGTTAAGATTTCTAATCACCAAATGATAGCCTGAATCTTTCCCGACTTTTTTTATTTTTTTTGTAGATTTTGACTTGATACTGTCTGTTTCTTTACTTTCTGTTTTTTTCTTTTTATCAGCTTTTACCTCATCTAACAAATATGCCATATAACCCTCCCATTTTTCAGGGATTTTGTACGATTTTACATTGGCGATTTTAACTAAGGATTTATCTGTTAAATTAAAAATCCCCAAACTATCTTTTGGAAGTTTGTCTTTGTCAATTTTTTTACGTTGCAATGCCCTGATACTATCTTTAAATGGCTTTACAGTAAAAGTTGCAAACTTAGAATTGTGGGTAAATTTACCTTCTTCACCTCTATGATATTCAAAAACTAAGTTGGCATTGGCATCTTTAATTTTTAAAAACTGATCCTGTTCTCCTTTTTCTAGAGAATACATCATAAAATTTCCATCAGAAGAAATGGTTTGGTTCTTAATTTTATTCCAAATTTCAACATCGGCATGGTCTAATATTTTTTTTTGGGCTGAAATTGTAAATGAAATAAATAATAATAAAATCGATAAATAGGTTTTCATAAAATAAATTTTAAACTAATGCGATAAATATAGCCATTCAAATGAATATATTTAGTAAAAAAAATCATAATTGGCCACTCACCAATTTATTCAATACAATTATGATAATTCAAATGCAAATTGTTATTAAAAAGCAGACTTATTTTAATGATTTTTTGGAGGCTGTTTTATGCTTACATAAAAATAAAAAAACCTTTATGTTTCTGTAAAGGCTTTATACGCTTGGGCTCCTCCTCTTGGGCTCGAACCAAGGACTAAAAAACCCAGTAAAATCAATACCTTCTACTAATTCTATTTTTTTATGATACCGAATTGTATACCTTATTTAATAATTTTGTAAATTGTCCTGTCCTTTATATATAAATATTATGGACAATATTTATAATTTTAAATGTTAAATGATATGGCTGATTCTCCAGTAAATATAGATGACCTTGACCTTGACAATTTTAAATTCGCAACTCGTGAAGAAATTGAAGCAAAGGGAGGCCCTATTATTGGTGATGATATCAAAAAAAGTACTTCAAATTCAAAAAAAGAGACTAAAATAATAAGCAGTGATAAATCAGTTTATAATGCTTTAGAGTTATACAAACTTAAAATACTATCAGTACCAAAACTTTTAAATCCATTCCTACAACAAGTTGGCTTAGCTTCTCTTGTAGGCACATCAGACAGTGGTAAATCAACCTTTTTAAGGCAATTGGCCATTTGTATAGTTTAGATACAAAAAAATTTATGGGGTTTGATTTAATAGGTAAACATAACAAAGTAATATATGTAAGCACAGAAGATGACCCTTCTTCAATAAGCTATTCAATACGAAAACAAGTAGATTTTCTAAAATTAAATAATGAAATTGAAAATTTAGATGGATTAGAAAATCTTGAATTTATATTTGATACAGATGAATTATATGAAAACCTTTCAAAAAAATTAACTAAAACTCCTGTTGATTTAATTATTATTGATGCTTTTGCAGATGTTTTCTCAAAAGAAATCAATGCCAATACACAAGTAAGAAATTTTCTTAATTCATATGACCGATTAGCAAAAAAACATCAATGTTTAATACTGTTTCTTCATCATACAGGCAAAAGAACAATGCAAATATCACCTACAAAAGATAGTATTATTGGCTCTCAAGGTTTTGAAGCTAAAATGAGAGTTGTCTTAGAAATTAGACCTAATTTCAATAATGATAAACAGAAGGATTTATGGGTTTTAAAATCAAATTTTTTAGAATCAAAATATAAAAATCATAGCTATGTTCTTGATTTTAATGAAGATTTGATTTTTAATAATACAGGGCGTAGAGGAAGCAAACAGATAAGTGCCAAATCAAACAATACTGAATTAATAGAAAAGGTTGTAGCGCTTCATAAAGAAGGAATGTCCTATAGAAAAATTGAAGAAGAATTGAAAAACTCTGAGTTTAAAGTTAGTAAATCTGTAATAGCAGAAATTATTAAGAAGAATATGTAATAAAAAATATTAACTTTAGCATTCTAAAAAATAACTATGTCAATATTCCAGAGTTCAGTTGTCACAAAACACCTAAAAACTCAGAAAAAAGAAAAAATTGCAATACAATGGGAACTATTTAAAAACCATTTTCACAATCCTGTTATACAGGAAAATATTAGAAACAGTAAAGAGGAACAATATCAAGGAGAATTTCTAATTGATTTATTTGTGAATGTGTTGGGTTATACCAAAAATCCTACTCCTAATTTCAATATTACAACTGAATACAAGAATGTAAAAGACAGCAAAAAGGCTGATGGTGCCATTGTAGTAAATGATGTTGTAAAAGCTGTTATAGAATTAAAAGGAACAAATACAACTGACTTAGGTAAAATTGAAGTTCAGGCTTTTGGCTATAAAAATAACCAACCTGAATGCACCTATGTCATTACTTCTAATTTTGAAAAACTCAGGTTTTATATAGACAATGCCATTGAACACATTGAGTTCAATTTATTTACACTTACTGAAAAGGATTTTGAGCTGTTATACCTTTGTTTGGCTTTTGAGAATATCCAAAATGATATTCCTAAAAATATTAAAAAGGAATCAATTAGCCAAGAAGATGCAATTACCAAAAAACTATACAATGATTACTCTTTATTTAAAAGAGAACTGCACCAAAGTCTGGTAATTTTAAACCCACAATTTGATGCTTTAACCCTCTACCAAAAATCACAAAAATTATTAGACAGATTTCTGTTTTTATTCTTTGCAGAGGACAGGCAATTACTGCCTCCAAACTCAGTAAGGTTAATACTAAATCAATGGAAACAATTAAAAGAACTTGATGCCTATTCCCCACTCTTTGACAGATTCAAAAAATACTTTGGCTACTTAAATACTGGTTTTAAAGGAAAACAATATGATGTATATGCCTATAATGGAGGTTTATTTTTACCTGATGAAGTTTTAGATAACATCACTATTGATGATGATTTGTTATACCTACATACTTTAAAACTATCTGAGTATGACTTTATAAGTGAGGTAGATGTTAATATTTTAGGGCATATTTTTGAAAATTCCTTGAATGAATTGGATGAAATAAAAGCCCAACTTGAAGGGCAAGCAGTTGACAAATCTAAAACCAAAAGAAAAAAAGATGGGGTTTTTTACACTCCTAAATACATCACAAAATATATAGTTGAAAATACTGTTGGCAAACTTTGTGAAGAAAAGAAAGCTGAATTTGAAATTGTAGAAGATGATTATACCACTGACAAAAAAAGGCAAAAGAAAACAATAAAAATCTTACTTGACAGACTAACAGAATATAGAAACTGGCTTTTGCAAATAACCATCTGTGACCCAGCTTGTGGCTCAGGAGCATTTTTAAACCAGGCATTAGATTTTTTAATTTTAGAACACAAATACATAGATGAACTGCAAGCTAAACTGTTTGGTGATGCTATGGTTTTGAGTGATGTTGAAAAAAGCATTTTAGAAAACAACTTATTTGGAGTTGATTTAAATGAGGAAAGTGTTGAAATTGCCAAACTCTCTTTATGGCTTAGAACAGCACAACCTAACAGAAAATTAAACGATTTAAACAACAATATTAAATGTGGCAACAGTTTAATAGATGATGTTGAAATAGCAGGTGATAAAGCTTTTAATTGGCAACAGGAGTTTCCACATATATTTGCCAAAGGTGGTTTTGATGTTGTAATTGGAAATCCGCCTTATGGTGCTAATTTGACTTTAAATGATAAAGAATATTTAAAAAAACTATACCCGAGAAGTACAAAAGGAAAGATTGATACTTATAGAATTTTTATTGAAAAGTGTTTTATTATTGGCAGTCAGAAATCTTTAATTTCTTTAATTGTGCCTAACACATTTATGTATAATGTACAATCATATTCACTTAGAAAATTAATATTTGAAAATACATCTATTTATGATGCTGTTGAATTGAGAAAAAATATTTTTGAAGATGCCCCAGATGTTGTTACGGTAATCATTAGTTTTATTAATAATTCCAAAAGCAAAGAGTTTAGGGCTAGAGTTGCTTATCATAATGCTTTATACAATGATATAGAAAATGCTAGATGGAGTATTGACCAAAAGCTAAATGTAGAATCCTTGAAAAAAGATGTTGATTTAAAAATCAATTTAAGAGCTGATTATGCTTTTGATGCTATTAAAAACAAATTAAATAAACTTAATGTTTTAGGGAATTATTTTAACTTAAGACAAGGCACGAAACCATATGGCAGTAAAGAAAATAAAGAAATTGAATTAATCTCTAAAGAAAAATATGATGATACTTGGGAAAAAGCTATCAATGGCAGAAATATATCACAGTATTATTTAGAATACGAAAATGATTATGTAAAAAGGTCAGAAAATGTGCACAGTATAATTTCAAAAGACATTGTTTTCGGAGAAAAAATTTATTTTCAAAGAATGAGAAAAATATCATTGTTTCCAAGAATTGTTGCTTGTTATGACAATAATAATTTCCACGGATTATACACTTGTTCAGTAATTACAAATAAGCAAGGTGATTCATATTCTTTAAAATCATTATTATGCATCATCAATTCAAAACTTATTAATATTTGGTATAAGTATTTTGATACTGATATAGAAATAAAACTTACATCTGTTAAACAAATTCCAATACCTGTATTATCAGATAATGAATTTAAAATTTTTGACAGTTATTGTGACAAAATGATATTTATAAAAAGCCAGATTAAAGACACATCCTTCAAATTCCAAAGAGCTTTAGAAAGAGAATTTGCATTAGATAGTTTGCCTAAAAAATTACAAGACTGGTATTTGCTTTCTTATGGAGATTTTATTAAAGAATTGGAAAAGAAAAAAATTAAACTCTCCTTGTCCCAAAAAGCAGAATGGGAAGATTACTTTTTACAGGAAAGCAAAAAAGCATTGGCATTAAAAACCAATATTGATATTACAGACAAAGAAATTGACCAAATGGTTTATGAACTATATGGGTTAACAAAAGAGGAAATTGAAATTGTTGAAAAAAGCTAAAAAAATAAATTTTACTATGAATAAAGAAAAAGAATTTGATTTTGAATTAAACTTAGAATTTGAAGGCATTAAAAATCCATCTGAAGCATTAAATCAATTAGCCAAACTATATGATAATTTATCTAATCTGGATAAGCATATTCTTTATAATATTTTGCCCAATTCTAATGTTGAATATGAATTAGTTGATTTAGAATTTGGCTCTATAATGTCAAAAGTTAAACAAGTATTAACATCAATTCCTGATGATGTATTAAAAGATGTTTTAAATCCAATTTCTTGGATAGGTCATATTTTAGTTTTTATAAAGTATAGAATTTTACTAGCCAATCAAAACAATGAGATAAATAGTAAATTGGATTTAGAAAAATTGACATCAGATATTAATAGGGAAATAAAAAAATATGCACCTAAAAATTTAATGATATTGGATGTTAACAATTATTACATTTTAAATACTATTAATGATATAACAATTCAAACAAAACAACTTAAAAACAATGAAGCTTTTTATTACAAAAGTAAAATTGGAAATGCTAAAATTAATAATAAAAGCTATGTAAATATGCCTAAAATTTTGAAGGAATTAGGCGCACAAACAATTGAACAAGAAAGGGTTGAAGTTTTAAAAATTAAAACAATTGACTTGCTTTCAGACAAAACTACTTGGAAACTTATAAGGGAAGGAAAACAAATTGAAGTCAGAATTAATCATTTAGAATGGCTTGAGGATTATCATAATAGAAAAATTATTATTCAACCCAATGATTATTTAAAAGTCCAGCTAAAAATAATTTACACTTCAAATCCAAATTTGAAAAGTCCAAAAGTTACATATGAAGTTTTAAAAGTATATGAAGTTATATTACCAGAAGAAATAGAAGATAAGAAGCAAAGCAGATTATTTGATTAAATAATCAAAAAAAATATTAATAAATTGAATTATGAAAAAAATTATTTTAATATCCTGGGTTAGTCTTCTAACTATAACCTCTGTAAATAAATATCCTAAATTAAAATCCTATTAAAAAATTATGATACAAAATACATCAAATAAACCTTTATCAGAATTATTTTCTGCTGATAATGATATTAGCTATTACATCCCCAAATATCAAAGAGAATATGTTTGGACTAAATATAATTGGGAATCATTTTTTGATGATATTGAGGAAAGTGATGGTGGGCATTTTCTGGGTTCTATTATATGTATCAACACTCAAAGTGACAGTTTAAAACCAGGAGAATTAGAATTAGTAGATGGGCAACAAAGAATGACCACAATAAGTCTATTTTATTTGGCAGTATTCAAATATTTATCTGAAAATATTAGTGACCCAACAGATGTAGATTTGTTGGTAGAACTAAGAGCTTTAAGAAATAGAATCATCTTAAGTAAAAGAAGTGAATTACGTCTTATCCCATCATATTCTAATCACAATTTTGATGATTATAAATGGATTTTTTCTGAGGTCATCAATGAAATTAAAATGACTAAAAAGCCAAAATTTCTTGGACTTAGACAAATATCTAGGGCATATAATTATTTTTATAATCGATTAAATGAAGTAGACAAAGAAAATAATCCTCTATATACTTTTAAAACTGTTAATTCACTTTTAAACAAATTAAATAGCGCTACACTTGTAAAAATTGATGTTGCTACTCATGCAGATGCTTTTACCTTATTTGAAACCTTAAATAATAGAGGTGTTCCACTTTCTGCAATAGATTTAATAAAGAATAAATTATTAGGTCATCTTGAGAAAGTTGACAAAAAAACATCTTTAGACGACAACTTTGATAGATGGAATGATATTATAACCAATCTTACTGACGAATATAATATCCAAGAGAGATTTTTAAGGCAATTCTATAATGCCTTCCATCTAGAAAAAGCAATAAAAGTTGATAAAAAACCTAAGGCATTAAGGTCTAATCTAATTCATATTTATGAAGAATTGATTAATAGAAATGTATATACTTTTTTTGACAGGCTGGAAGAAGCATCTATCATTAATTCAAAAAATATCCAATATGACATTGATGAGCACTCAGAAGAGACAATTAGGGCATTAAGAAATCTTGAAAATGTAAATGGTGTAGATGGTTATATGCTATTATTATTTATAGAAAAAAGATTTGATATTGATGAATTTGAAAAGATTAAATTAGTTAGTCTATTATGTAATTATTTCATTAGAAGAAATGTTACTGATTCTCCTCCTACAAGAGATTTAACAAATTATTTTATGGATATAATTGATGAAGTCAACAACTTGAATAATTACTCATTTGATGATATAAAAAATATAATAATTTCTAAAGGGAAACCTGCTTCTGATGAATTATTTGCAGAAAAACTCAGGGGTGATTTATATATTGAAAATGTAGGAGCCACTAGATATATTTTATCTTCAATTGAATTAGCACAATCAGAAACAAAAGAAAGATATACTAATTTTTATTCAAGAAATAAAAAACAGTTTGTTTGGACAATAGAACACATTTTACCTCAAGGAGAAAATATCCCTTTACATTGGGTTGATATGATTGCAAATGGAAATAGAGAGAAAGCAAATAACATAAGAAAAGACTTTGTTCACAAATTAGGTAACCTAACTTTAACTGGGTATAACTCACAATTAAGTAATATTCCTTTAGATAAAAAGCAGGATAAAAAGGATAAAGATGGTAAAAATATTGGTTTTAAAAATGGGCTTTTCATTAATGAACAATTAAAAAACACTCCTACTTGGGAAAAACATAATATTGAAACTAGAACAGATGATTTGGTAAGTAAAGCATTAGAAATATTCACATTATAAATTAAGTATTAAAAATAATTAATTTATGAAATCTGAAGAAGAGTTTAAAGAATGGGGAATAGAAAAACCCAACTCCTAATTAAAGAAGTTGGGTATAATAATCCTTAAGAATTGATTTTATTCATACCGCCAAATAAAGCCACCACTAATGGTTCTTTCCCCTCTACAAGCACGAGAAATACAAGTTTTACTCAATCCTGTTTGCCTTGAAGCTTCTGCAACTGACACATAATTAGCTACAAAATTACCTTCTACAGCATATTGTAATACCTCTTTTTTTCTTGCATCCGGTTCTGGCTTAAATAGTTCAGTAAAATTATAACTCCAATAAAAACCTTTAAACAATTTATTTACGCTTAAAGAAGCTCTACTTATATCTTGTTTCATTGCATTCACTGCATTGCCTGCATCCTGTAAACAGCAATAAGAATTTATCAAGCTTCCATCCAAATTATATTGATATACCGTTTTTTTAAATCCGCCGCCCTCGTCGGAATTATAACCGCTTTCTTTAGCGTCATATTCAAAAATATACTGCTTTTCCTTTTGTGCCAATTCATCTATAGAAGATGCTGTGTCAATTTGTATCCATTCAAAAGCACCAGCACCATAAGTGGAAAAAACGGTCAAATTGACCACCTAATTTCGGAGCAAATTGACCATCAGTTTCGGAGCAAACTGACCACCACTTTCCAATTCAAAATGACCACCAGTTTCGGAGCAAACTGACCACCAAAAAACTACTGTTTTTTTC
>DATCTJ010000092.1:0-35024 GCA_036568005.1 Lutibacter sp.
TGGTATACAGCAGCTACAGGAGGAAGCATAGTAACAAGTCCAACTCAAGTAGGAGTAGGAAGTAAAACATATTATGCTGAGTCAAGCAACGGAACTTGTTCAAGTTTAACAAGAACGGCGGTTACTTTGACAATTAATCCAAAACCAGCAGTAACCATCAGCGGAAATTCAGTGTTAAATTGTACCACAGAAAGTATTACATTGACCGCTACATCCACGGTACAAGGATCTGCAAGTTACCTATGGAATACTGGAGCCACTACTGCAACAATTGAGGTAATGGCCTCGGGAGAATATACAGTAAAGGTAACAGATATTAGCAGTGGTTGTTCAACAACAGAAACAGTTACAGTAGCAGGAGATTCCGCACCGCCAACAGCAAGCATCAGTGGAAATGCAACATTGACCTGTTCAACAGAAAGCGTTACATTAACTGCTACAGCAACAGTTCAAGGAACGGCAAGTTACCTATGGAATACTGGCGCCACTACGGCAACAATTGAGGTGACCGCCCCAGGAGAGTATTCAGTAGTTGTATTGGATAGTGAGAATGGATGTACTGCAACTACAACAACGACAGTGGTACAAAACATAAGGCCGCCGGCAGTAAGTATCAGTGGCTCTACAGAACTGACCTGTAATGTTACAAGTACTCTTTTAAACGCAAGTGGTTCTACCGTTGAAGGAACAGCAACCTATTTATGGAATACAGGAGCAACAACAGCTTCGATAACAGTTGATCAGGCAGGTGACTATACAGTTGTTGTAACTGACAGCGACAATGGCTGTTCAAATGCAAAGACAGTTTCTGTAACGGAGAATTATGTTCCTGCAGAAATTACTGGAGGTTCAATAGCACTTTGTATAGAAGATGTCAACTTAGACTTAACCACTTTATTAACCAGTGGGTTTACTTCAGGGGGAACTTGGGTAGACAATATGAATAGTGGGGGCTTAACAGGAAACACCTTTAATCCTTCTATCGTGAATTTGGGAGATTACCAATTTACCTACACAGAACCTGGTGACTGCGGCCGTATTATTACGGTAATGGTCAATGTTAATGATGACTGTGTTGTATTGGCATGTTCAACAGAAGATATGGAAATTTCTAAAGTTGTTACACCAAATGGAGATGGCTTTAATGATAAATTTGAGATCACTGGATTAGAAGGCTGTGATTTTACCTTTGGGGTGAAAATATTCAATCGTTGGGGAAAAATAGTTTATCAGTCGGATAATTATTTGAATAACTGGAATGGAAGACATGACGGTTCTGGAATGCAAATAGGGTCGAATTCAGAATTACCAACAGGAACCTACTATTATATAGTGACTGTTTCGGGAGGCACAGGATTTAAACCAATGACAGGTTACATTTATTTAGGTACTCATTAATAAAAATAGAACTATGAAACGTATATTTTCAATAATAGTAATACTAATGGCCGGCTTTGAATATTCAAACGCCCAGCAATTGCCGCAGTTCACCCAATATATGTACAACACCATCTCTGTGAATCCCGCCTATGCAGGGAGCAGAGATGCGCTAAGCATAGTTGCGTTAAACAGGAATCAGTGGGCAGGATTTGACGGAGGCCCTGAAACCCAGACATTATCGATTCATTCTCCCTTGAGAAATGAAAAAATAGGATTGGGCTTGTCATTGATAAATGACAAGGCAGGTTATGAAAACTTCACCTATGTATATGGAGATTTTTCTTATACCATTCAGGCGAGTGAAGAAGTTAAAGTTAGCTTTGGTTTAAAAGCGGGAATGACCTATTACAAACTGGCTGATGCGTTGTATAATGCTACTGAGGTTAACCAAGATCCTTATTTTAATGAGAAGTTAAACAGATGGAATGAGAATTTTGGCGCAGGGGTTTTGTTTCATAGTGACAGATGGTATGCAGGACTCTCAGTCCCAAAAATCATTAATCACGATTTAAACAACAAGACAGAATTTGCCGCTTTGGAAAGAGTTCATTATTACGCTATTGGAGGCTATGTTTTTGACTTAAGCGAAAGCCTAAAATTAAAACCTTCCTTTATGGTAAAACATACAGATGGCGCACCACTGTCTACAGATTTATCGGCAAACTTTCTTTTTAATGACAGGTTTTGGATAGGAGGGTCTTATAGGATGAATGGACAACAGGAAGACATTGGAGCCCTAGTAGATTTTCAGGTTACAGACCAGTTTAGGGTTGGATACACCTATGAAATTCCAACAGGAGAAATTAGACCTTATACTAATGGATCACATGAGATTTTGTTGATGTACGAGTTTAAGTTTATGAAAAACAAACAAAAATCTCCGAGATATTTTTAACCAAATAAAGATGAATATTATGAAAAATATAAAACTTATATGTTTAGCTTTTGTTTTGATAAGCACATCCACATTTGGTCAGACAGCAAAACAAAAGAGAGCCGAAAGACAATTTGATAACTTCTCATTTGTAAAAGCCATCGACACCTATGAAAAATTGATTGACACAAGCTTCAACAAATATTACGCAATGCGTAAATTAGGTGATGCCTATATAATGTTGCGCCAGCCAGAAAAAGCCTTGCCAATTTATGAAAAAGTTGTACAGCAAGAAAATGTACCTTCAGAATACTATTTATACTATGCACAAACATTAAGATCCAACGGCGAGTATGAAGCTTCAAAAGAGTGGATGAAGAAATATAAGGATGCTGGTAATAAGGAAGACTCAAGAGTTAAGAATTTCTTTAAAAATGAGGATTTAGCAAGCGGTATATTTAATGCCACAGAGAAAAACTTCCTTAAGAAAGTAAATTTCAACAGTAAATATAATGATTTTGGCGCCGTTGTATTAAATGACCAAATTGTTTTCACCTCATCAAGTGATGAAGGCGTTTCGGTAAAAAGGCGCTATGCATGGGATCAACAGCCATTGTTGGATATATATCAGGTTCCAATGGAAGGGGCTTCAGCGCAGACAGCTAAAAAAATCGAAGGCGACGTGAATACCATACACCATGACGGTCCGGCAACTTTTAACGCCGAAGGCACCAAAATGTATTTTTCTAGAAACAATTATCACGAGAACAAGAAAATAACCAATGATAAAGGGGTGATGCTAATGGGTATCTACAGCGCAGATCTTGTCAATGGCAAATGGACAAATGTAAAACCTTCAAACCTGAACAATGCCAATTATATTGTGTACCACCCATCATTAAGTCAGGACGGGAAACAACTATATTTTTCTTCAGATATGCCTGGAGGTTTTGGAGGTACAGATATTTATGTAAGTGATGTTAATGCAGATGGTTCTTTAGGAACACCTAAAAATTTAGGAAATGTAGTGAATACCGAGGGAAACGAATCATTCCCATTTATACATTCTGAAGAAGGGACTTTGTATTTTTCTTCTGATGCTCACGTGGGCGCAGGACTTTTGGATATCTTTGCTGCGGTAAAAGACCAAAACGATAACATTGTTAATATAATTAATTTGGGTGAACCAATCAACAGCGAAAAGGACGATTTTGCATATTATTTGGCGCCAAACGGACTTAGCGGTTTTATTTCTTCAAACAGAAAAGGCGGCATGGGCGGAGATGATATTTATGCCTTTACCAGAATACCGCCATTAACATTGAAAGGGCGTATTTTTGATGCCGTAAACGGAGAGCCAGTTGCAGGGGCAAAAGTGGTTTTAGCGCGTAAAAACGGAGAGGAGATTGCCTATTTCATCACAGAACAAGATGGCGCTTACGAACATTTAATAGAAAGAGACAAGGAATTTGTATTAAAAGGGTCTAAAGCAAAATACCAAGATGTGAAAAAGGACTTTACATCTTTTGGCCTAGAAAAGGAAAGGGAACTTATAGTTGATTTAAACATTCCGATGGCACCAATAGAAGATGTTGTTATCTTGGCCGATTTAAATACCATCTATTTTGATTTGGACAAATCCAATATTCGACCAGATGCAGCGTTAGAGTTAGACAAGGTGGTTAGTTTAATGAACAAATATCCAGAAATGGTTATCAGATTGGAATCACATACCGACAGCAGGGCAGATGACAATTACAATATGAAACTGTCCAGCCGACGTGCAAAATCCACCTATAATTACATCATCTCAAAAGGGATAGATGCCAAGAGAATTGCGAAGTATGAAGGATTTGGAGAAAGCCAATTGGTCAATAAATGTTCAAACGGCGTGCCTTGCACCGAAGAAGAACATCAATTAAACAGAAGAACAGAGTTTATTATTCTGAAAATGAAATAAAAAAATAGCAGTCGTAACATCTAATATACTCTTGATTATACTACCGTTGTGGGGACGACAATTTCTCAAGATGTTAGTTACGGCTGCTTCTTCAACGAATATTAAAATAAAGGAGCGCATTTTTATAAAAATGCACTCCTTTTATTTACTTTATTTTGCCTGTTTATTTCAGCAATCCGGCTCTTTTTAATAAAGCAGTATTATTTGGTTTTTTACCTCTAAAATTAACATACAAGGTCATAGGTTTGTCTGTGCCGCCTTTTGAGAGTACCTTGTCTTTAAATTTTAGCGCAGTAGCTTTGTCGAAAATTCCATTTTCTAAAAATAGGGCAAAAGCATCTGCATCTAGAACTTCAGCCCATTTGTATGAGTAATATCCAGCGGAATATCCGCCCTGAAAAATATGTGAAAAAGAAGTGCTCATACAGTTTTCTTTGATATCTGGAAATAATTGGGTGTTTTTAAATGATGATGTTTCAAATTCCTTTACATCTTTTATGGTTGAAGGGTTATTCGCATGATAATTCATGTCCAACATTCCCAAACTCAACTGCCGTAAAGTTTGCATTCCTTCTAAAAAATTAGACGATTGCTTAATTTTATCTATCAATTCCATTGGAATTGACTCATTGGTTTCAAAGTGCTTTGCAAATAAGTTCAATGCTTCTTTTTCATAACACCAATTTTCCAGCAGTTGGCTTGGCAGCTCCACAAAATCCCAATAAACATTTGTGCCCGACAAACTTGGATACGTTGTGTTTGCCAGCATTCCGTGCAAGGCATGCCCAAATTCATGAAATAGGGTGGTCACTTCATTAAAAGTCAATAATGAAGGTTTCGTTTTTGTAGGTTTGGTAAAATTGCAAACTATTGAAATGTGCGGTCTTGAGTTTTCGCCGTCTTTTATCCACTGACCTTTAAATGAAGTCATCCAGGCACCGTCTCGCTTTCCTTTTCTCGGAAAAAAATCGGCATATAATATGGCGATAAAATTGTCTGAAGTATCGGTAACTCTATAGGTTTTAACATCCTCATGGTACTTATCAATAGTTTGAATTTCTTCAAACACCAAGTCATATAATTTGTTGGCTACTCCAAAAACACCTTCAATAACATTTTGCAGCTTGAAATAAGGTTTCAACTGTTCTTCCTCTAAATCAAAAAGCTCTTTTTTTAATTTTTCGGAATAATAGGTACTATCCCATTTTTGAAGTTTTTTAATGCCATCTTTTTTTGCAAAATCAGTTAGCTTTTTAAATTCTTCTACAGCAGCAGGTTTTGCTTTAACAAGAAGGTCTTCTAGAAAGTTGTTGACGATTTTAGGGTTTTCGGCCATTCGTTCTTCCAAAACAAAGTGCGCATGCGTTTTATAACCCAATAAATTTGCCCTTTTATGTCGAAGTTGGACTATACTTAATAAAGTGTGTTGATTGTCGTTTTCATTGTTCCTAAATGCTTTTGCGCCAAAAGCCAAGGCCATTTTTTTTCTCAGGTTTCTATTGTCGGCATAGGTCATAAATGGAATATAGCTCGGATAGTCCAAGGTGAAAATCCAGCCATCCATATTTTTTTCTTTTGCGGCTAGGTGCGCAGCTTCAATGGTGTTTTCGGGCAATCCTTTTAAATCATTTTCATCGGTTAAGTGCAGTTCAAAATCGTTTGTTTCTGCTAAAACATGTTCTCCAAAAGTTAATTTTAATTTGGAAAGTTCCATGTCAATTTTTCGAAGTTCTGTTTTATCCTTTTCACTTAAATTGGCTCCATTTTTAACAAAACTTTTATAGGATTTGGTTAATAAAGTATCTTGCTCTGTGGTTAAATTTAGCGAGTCTTTGCTCTCATAAATTTGCTTGACCCTTTTAAATAATGGTTCGTTTAATTTAACATCATTTGAAAATTCAGAAAGTATTGGCGATATTTCTTGGGCAATTTTTTGAATTTCTTCACTGGTTTCGGCAGAATTTAAATTGAAAAAGATACTCGAAATTCTGTCTAGTTTTTCTCCACCAAATTCTAAAGCTACTAAGGTGTTTTCGAAAGTAGGCTTCTCATTATTATTGGTGATGGCATCAATATCTGCTTTTGCCAGTTTAATTCCTTCCAAAAATGCAGGTTTAAAATGCTCATTTTTTATTTTTGAAAACGGCGCCGTTGTATATGGTGTTTTAAATTCAGCTAATAATGGATTGCTCATAATGAATTGTTGAATCGTATGATTTTTATGATATTAATTTGTATTTGGTTAAAAAAGAAACCTTTAAATCTTTTTATTTTTAAGTTCTTCCGAAGCTTTGTAGACTTTGGTTTTTAAGGCTTCTTTATAAAGTAAAATTTTATTTAAAATATTCTTATCCGAACAGCCAATGATTTGTGCCGCTAAAATTCCTGCATTTTCTGCACCGTCTAAAGCCACTGTTGCCACAGGAACACCGCTTGGCATTTGAAGAATTGAAAGCACAGAATCCCAGCCATCAATGGAATTTCTTGATTTTATTGGAACACCAATTACAGGCAGTGGACTCATAGATGCCACCATTCCAGGTAAATGTGCTGCGCCGCCAGCACCAGCAATAATGACCGAAATTCCCAGAGTATGGGCGTTTTTGGCGTAGTCAAAAAGTTTTTCAGGCGTTCGGTGTGCGGAAACAATATCCACTTCAGTTTCAATGTCAAAACTTTTTAAAATAGCGATAGCTTGTTGCATAATTGGAAGATCAGAACTGCTTCCCATAATAATTCCTACTTTGCTCATTTTATTGAATATTAAAAAATTAAAAGATTGAAAATCATTAAATCAAAATTATTTGATTAATTAGTAATTACCCTGATTGTATTTTTAACTTCTTCCGCAATTTTGCGGGCTTCGGTTAAATTGTTGTTCACAACGGTTACATGACCCATTTTTCTGAAAGGTCGGGTTTGTTTTTTGCCGTAAATATGTGGTGTTACCCCCTTCATTTCAAGAATTTTCTCTAGGTTTTTATAAACAACATCTCCTGAAAATCCTTCTTCACCCACTAAATTTACCATAATCCCAGCAACTTTGCTGTCGGTATTTCCTAAAGGTAAGTTTAAAATGCTGCGTAAATGTTGTTCAAACTGATTTGTATATGAGGCTTCGATACTGTAATGACCACTGTTATGGGTGCGAGGTGCCACCTCATTTACCAAAATTTCATCTTGTTCAGTTTGAAAGAGTTCAACAGCCAATAAACCAATATGTCCAAAAGCCTCACCAACTTTTAAGGCGATGTTTCTTGCTTTTTCGGCAACTTCATCAGAAATTCTGGCCGGACAAATAACATATTCTACTTGGTTTGCTTCAGGATGGAATTCCATTTCTACCACAGGATAAGTTTTTATTTCCCCATTTTTATTTCTTGCAACAATGACTGCGAGCTCATTTTTAAACGGAATTAAGTCTTCTGTAATACATTCGTTGTCGGGTAAAGAATTAATATCGTTGTTGTTTCTGACGATTTTAACGCCAGTACCGTCATAACCAAATTGTGCTGATTTCCATACAAAAGGAAAGGCTAGGGTGTCTTTTTTTAGCTCATTCAGTGTTGGAAACCTTTTATGTGGTGATGTTGGAATATTATTTTCTTTAAAAAAATCTTTTTGTCTTCCTTTGTGCTGAATAATTTGCAATACACTTGGTTGGGGATAAATTTCCAAACCTTCTTTTTCCAATTTAATAAGCGCCTCAATATTTACATGTTCAATTTCAATGGTTAACAAATCTACTTTTTTGCCGAAATTATAAACAGTTTCATAATCCATTAAGCTTCCTAAGTGGAATTCATTGCAAATTTGTGCGCAGGGAGCTTCGTTAGAGGAATCTAAAATGCAGGTATAAATATCGAATTTTTGAGTTTCTGCCAACAACATTTTTCCTAATTGTCCACCACCCAATACGCCCAATCTAAAATTTGATGAGATATAATTTTTCACTTTTATAGGTTTAGCACAAAAATACCAAATCTGTTTTTAATTAAGATTGCTAAATTTTAATAATTACAATAATTTAATAAAGTTTAAATGCAATTTATTGTTGATTTCCCAATTATTGGGTTAGTGATTGCAGTGGAAAACCTTTTTTGAGGTTTTGCCCGAAAAAAAGTTTGTAACGAAAAGCACGACCGCCTTTTCGGCGGGAACCCCCACCAAAACGGCGGGCAGGCCCAAAGTGTTATTTTAATTATTTAACAGTTTTCTATAGTGTATAGCCATCAATTATTAAAAATTGGTAATATTTAAAGTGGAGTTGCTTAATACAATTACCCTGTATTCCCTTGCAAAATGATTATTTCCGGCTGTTTGTGGCGAGCCGTCTATAATGCTGTACTCACTGTTATCGCAAGAGCATTTCAACTTTAGACTCCCATCAAAATTCATAGATTTTGCACAGTCGTTATTTGGGCAAGCCCTGTCAAATGCTTTGTATGGCGGATTTCCAATGCCGGTATTTTGTATAATGATGCCTTTTATGCCTCCATTTGTATAAGCCCATCCGCTTGGCGTTTGTAGGTCAATATACTGAGGTAAATTTAAATTGATGGTTTGATCAACATAAACATCAGGCAAAACATCATTAGTGTCATTCTTTTCACAAGAAAAAATTAAAGTAAAGACTAACAAAAAAAAGAGATTACGCATAGTTATTATATCAAGTTTGTAGTTAAACGATTGCAATTTATAAATATTTTGTACATTTGTGTTAAATCTCATTCTGGGTTTCCAGTTGTGAGATTTTTGTATTTATTAAAACAGTAAGTTATGAGGAATATTTCGTATTATACCGAAGAAGGGTTGAAAAAACTAAAGGATGAATTGGAGTTTATGGAGCGTGTTGAGCGCACTCGAATAAGTAATGATATTGCTGAAGCAAGGGATAAAGGTGACTTAAGCGAGAATGCCGAATATCATGCTGCGAAAGAAGAGCAGTCAATGCTAGAGTTGAAAATCGCGAAATTAAAAGAGGTTGTTTCTAATGCAAGAATAATTGATGAATCGTTATTGGATACGTCAAAAGTATTAATCCATTCAACTGTCAAATTAAAAAATACGGTTACAAAAATGGAATTTAAATATACCTTGGTGGCCGATTCTGAAACAAATCTTAAAGAAGGAAAACTATCGGTACTTTCACCAATTGGTAAAGGATTATTGGGTAGAAAAGTAGGTGAAATTACTGAAATTACAGTGCCTAGCGGTGTAATGGAATTTGAGATTTTGGAGATTACCAGAGGATAATTTTTTATTAAAATAATGGTATAAATCCTTTTCAATTTTTTATTTGAAAAGGGTTTATTAATTTTGGGTAAAATTAAAAATCATGAGCACGCTATTCACAAAAATAATTAATGGTGAAATTCCATCGTATAAAGTTGCCGAAAACAACGATTTTTATGCTTTTTTGGATGTAAATCCGAATGCGAAAGGTCATACCTTGGTGGTTCCAAAAAAGGAAATCGACAAACTTTTTGACTTGGATGAAGAAACCTATAATGGTTTAATGCATTTTTCAAGAAAAATTGCCATTGCAATAGAAAAAACAATTCCTTGCAAACGTGTAGGGATGGCTGTAGTTGGACTAGAAGTGCCGCACGTTCATGTACATTTAATTCCTTTAGATGCGATGAAAGACTTTCAATTTACACATAAAGTAACATTATCGCCTGCAGAATTTAAAGCAATTGCCAAAGCTATTTCTGATAATTTGTAAGATTTCATTCTTCTGAATCAATTTTAACATTATGAATGATTAACATAGTTTTTTATGAAATCAATTAAAGGTTTGTTCGAAAAAGATTTGATTGATGAAATAACACTTTTACCTATAGAAGAATTTAAGGCTAATAGTATTGTGTTACTAGAGAATGCATATGTTAAATATATACCCATACTTCTTGAAGGTTCAATTAAAGTGAAGAAAACTGATGAGTCTGGTAAAGAGATTATTCTATACCAAATTTATCCGGGTGAAAGTTGTATTCTTTCTATAATCGCTTGTTTGAATGATAAACAATGTAATGCCGAAGCATATGTTGAGAAAAAATCGAGATTGATTATGGTTCCTTCCTCAAAAGTTAAGTTTTGGATGAAGAAATATAGCTCGTGGAGGCAATATGTTTTTAATCATTATTATGATAAATTTGATGAACTTATAAACTTAATTGATGCAATTGCTTTTAAGCAAGTTGATATTCGTTTAATAAATAAATTAAAAGAACATCAATTAAAACAAGGTGATAAAATTGAAATGACACATTTAGCTTTGGCTAAAGAAATTGGCACTGTAAGAGAAGTAATATCACGACTTTTAAAACAACTTGAAAAAGAAAACTTAGTAAAACTTGAACGGGGAATTATCTATCTAACAAGTAAATTTTAATAGAATTACTCCATCAATATTTTAAGATTTTTGGCTATTTAATAAATGTTATGCGAATCCCTATTTATTGAGGCATTATGGTGATGTAGGTCACGGAAATTAATGAATTGACTGTAATATCTTTGCGATAGTTTAATATTAAAAAATATAAAAATGAGAGTTTTAATTTTATTGGTTTTATTTACAGTTTTAGGCCAGACTACATTGCCTATTTACGCTAACAATCCTATCGAAAGTACTAGTAACATTGAGGTGAATAATTACATTATGACTACTGGGGTTCCAGGCTATGTGCCAGTTATAATTATGACTGCCGCAGAAATGAAGTTGAAAGAAGGAGAAAAATTTGGAAAATTTGAAGTGGTACTCTATGGAGAAGCTGTAAAACAATTTGCAGAGAAAGATGGAGGTCAAAAATTAGTTGATATGGCTAAAGCCTCTGGCGCTACTATAATTTTATGTGATTTTGCCCTAAAACACTTCGGAATCTCGAGAGAATCGCTTCCTGAAGGCTTAGAATTTATAGAAAATGCTTTTACGTACAATTTAGATATGATAAAGGCAGGTTATCATGTTTTAGGAGTTTAAGCAATTTCAATAAAAAATAAGATACAAAAAGGTTAGGCTCTATATAAATGAGGTTGACCTTTTTTGTTATTTCTGCCTTTTAATGTAGTGGTAAAATGATGCTGAAAATTGAATTTAGCAATTCTATGGCTGGACTAAAGACTTAATGCGTCATTTCTTTAAAGTAATTAGGAATGAAGTTCCTTTTCCTATATCTGATTTTAAGACGGCGATTTTACCTACATGGTAATCTTCAATAATACGTTTTGCAAGGGACAATCCCAATCCCCAGCCACGTTTTTTTGTGGTAAAACCAGGTGTAAATATTTCATGTTGTAGATGTTTGGGAATTCCTTTACCTGTGTCGGTAATGATGATGGACACATTTTTTTCGTTTTCGGAAATTGCCAATGCTATTTTTCCTTTTCCTTCCATAGCGTCAATGGCGTTTTTTATCAAATTTTCGATCACCCAGCTAAATAATTGCAGATTTATTTTTGCATAAATTTCTTTATTTGTAGACTCAAATTTAAAATTAATTTGTTTTGAACTTCTGAGTTTTAGGTAGTCAAAAGAAGTGCTTGTTGCTTCCACCACATTTTGTTCTTTTAATTCGGGAATTGACCCAATTTTCGAAAATCGTTCTGCGATGGTATTCAATCGAAGTACATCATTCTCAATTTCTTTTATAATGTTTTCATTGGTGTTTTCCAGGCGTAAAATTTCAATCCAACCTAACAAAGAGGATAACGGTGTTCCTATTTGATGTGCGGTTTCTTTTGCCATTCCTGTCCAAAGCTTGTTTTGCTCCGCTACTTTATTCGATTTGAAAAACAAATATATGACGCTGGCAAATAAAAATAAAATAAGAATTAAGGCGATGGGATAGTACTTTAGTTTGGTTAATAAATCCGAATCACGGTAATAAATGTATTGCTTTAAGTCCTCTCCTCTATAACTAATTGTTATGGGATTGTTTTGGCTTTTCATGATAAAAAGCTGTTTTTCTAAATAGTTTTTCTTTGTTACTTTAAGAGCGTCTAAATTTGCCCATTCGGTAATACTGTCTTTTTCATTAGCAATAATCATTGGAATATTGTGGTTGTTGCCAATAATTTTATCTTCAAGTGAAATATCCGTATTTAAACTGGCACTACTGAAGCGTTCATAGGCCTTCGCTAAAATTTCCATTTTGGATCGTTCTTCCTGTTTAAATTTTTGAAAAAAATCATAGGTATTCAAAAGAATTAGGGCAACAATAATAAATGAGGACAAAATTACTGTCCAACGAATGATATGTGTATTCTTTTGTGAAGCCATTAATCAAATATAAAGTATAAGTTACTATAACTTAAAAATAAAATCTATATTATTTTCGCCTTGAAATATTTATATTTGTTAAAAACGAAAATAAATGCTTAGTATAGACCCGAAAGACATTTCAACCGTAAAGTTGCAGGAATATTTGCAGAGTGCCATTGCGCCACGGCCAATCGCTTTTGCAAGCACGCTTGATGCTCAAGGAAACCCAAACCTGTCTCCATTTAGTTTTTTTAATATGTTTAGCACAAATCCGCCTATTTTAATTTTTTCGCCTGCGCGAAGGGTGAGGGGGAATACCACAAAACACACTTTAGAAAATGCCAAAGCAACCAAAGAAGTGGTTATTAATGTGGTGAATTATGATATTGTTCATCAAATGTCACTGGCGAGCAGCGGGTATCCCAAAGGCGTAAATGAGTTTTTAAAAGCAGGTTTTACAATGCTACCATCTGATAAAGTTAAGCCGTTTAGGGTTGGTGAATCGCCCATACAATTAGAGTGTAAGGTTAATGAAATAGTAGCCCTTGGTAAAGAAGGCGGTGCAGGTAATTTGATTATTTGTGAAGTGGTTAAAATGCATATTAAAAATGAATATTTGGATGAAGACGGAGCTATCAATCAATACAAATTAGATTTGGTGGCAAGAGCTGGCGGCAGCATGTATTCCCGAGTGCGAGAAGGTTTTTTTGAAATACCCAAACCCTTGTTAACGCTGGGGATTGGGGTTGATGCCATACCATCTGAAATTAGGAATAGTAATATACTGACAGGGAATGATTTAGGAATGTTGGCTAATGTGGAAGTGATTCCTTCTGAAGCAGATGTTGATAAGTTTGCTAAAGAACATATGGAATATATTGGAATTAATACCCTAAAAAAACATACATTTGCGAAAGCACTTTTAGAAAGAAATGAGGTGTTGAGTGCATGGAAAGTACTTTTATTAAAATAATTTGAAATATGGAAATTACGGGAAAAATTAAAAAAATTGATGAACCGAAAACCTTTGGAGCAAGCGGTTTTAGAAAAAGAGAATTGGTAATAACAACAAATGAACAATATCCACAAATGTTGATGGTTGAATTTGTGCAAGATAAATGTGATTTACTAAATAATTACCAAGTTGGACAGGATGTAAAAGTATCTATCAATTTAAGAGGAAGAGAATGGATTAATCCGCAGGGAGAAGCTGTTTATTTTAACTCAATTCAAGGATGGAGAATAGAAGCGATACAAGCAGAAGGAACTGCAGCAGGAGCACCTATGGCGGCACCAGCTAAATTTGAAGCCACAACAGACCTAGATGACAGCGAACCTGATGATTTACCATTCTAGTCGTATCTAAAAATTATAAAAAAAAGAGAAAAACACCAGTTTTTCTCTTTTTTTGTTTGGCTATATTTGTGTAAAAATAATAGAAAATGTATTTGCTTTCAAAAGCCTTGGTGTTTCCACCTGTAAATTTTGCTAATATAGATGGTTTGTTGGCTGTTGGAGGAGATTTGTCGGCCAAAAGATTGATGCTTGCCTATGAAAGTGGAATTTTTCCGTGGTACAGTCAAGGAGAACCTATTGTTTGGTACAGCCCAAATCCGAGAATGGTTTTGTTTCCAGAAAACCTAAAAATTTCAAAAAGTATGAAGCAAATTATTCGGAAAAATAAATTTAGGGCAAGATTCAACCAAAATTTTTCGGAAGTGATTTCTAACTGTAAGAATACCTATAGAGAAGGCCAGGGAGGAACGTGGATTACTGATGAAATGGAACAGGCTTATATCAATTTGCATAAATTAGGGGTGGCAAAATCGGTGGAAGTCTGGGAAGGGAATGAATTGGTTGGCGGCTTATACGGTATTGATTTGGGTCATGTTTTTTGTGGAGAGAGTATGTTTAGTAAAAAAAGCAATGCTTCAAAATTTGCCTTTATTTATTTGACTCAGAAATTGGAAAAAGAAAATTACAAACTGATTGATTGCCAGATTTATAACGAGCATTTGGCAAGTTTAGGGGCAGAAGAAATTTCACGAAACACATTTCTAACCTATTTAAAAAAGTAAAAAAGGATATATTTATAAGTTCACTATCTTTGAATTTCAATAAAAACAGCAAAAATGGAGATTAAAAATGCACAACTTGTCGTTGACAATTGGATAAAGGAACACGGAGTTCGTTATTTTAATGAATTAACCAATATGGCGCAATTGACTGAAGAAGTTGGTGAAGTGGCGCGAATAATTGCAAGGCGATATGGGGAACAAAGTGAAAAGGAAAGCGATAAAGGAAAAGATTTGGGAGAAGAATTGGCCGATGTTGTTTTTGTGGTTTTATGTTTGGCAAACCAAACAGGAATCGATTTACAAGCAGCTTTTGATAAAAAAATGGAGGTAAAAACAAAGCGGGATCACGACCGCCATCAAAATAATAAAAAACTAAAATAAATGAATCCTTATAAAAATCAATCTTTTTTGAAATTGACCGTTCGATTTGCATCAATATTCTTTGTGGTGGTCACCATCCTGAAAATATTAATTTCAATATTTAAAAATGGAGGAATTACCGGCATGATTTCGGAATATTTTTCTGCAGAAACCTGGCTGCCATTTCTAACAATACAATTGGTAATGTCAATTGTTTATGGCTTGCTTATGGCGGGATATTATAAGTTTATAAAAAAATAAAGAGGCTGAAAGCCTCTTTATTTTAATTTAAATTGATTAATTCTATATCGCTTTCCTTTACTTTTTGATTCAGTTTTTTAACATCATTTTCAAAAATCGCATAAATTTTAGCCAATTCCACATCTATTAATTGGGTAATTTCCTTTTTAAATTCAACAGATTGGTCGGTTGGTTTAAAGTCTCCAATAGCACTCAGCGAATTTAAATGTGCCAATTTATTATTTAATTTAATTGGAAAGTTAAGCGGATCTTGGGAACTTTTGCTTTTTGTTTGATACAATTCATTTTCGATAATTGTTAATTCTTTTACAATTTTATCCGCCAACTCAACAATTTCCTTATTTTTTTTCTTATCGGTTATTGATGATTCTAACTGATTAATTTGTTCGTTTATTTTGGTGACATTTTTCAAAGCTTTATGAATTTCAGTTAATTTTTCCTGAATTTCAATAATAAAATCGAATTGGGCCTGCAAATCTTCTGTTGTTGCATTGCTTCTCGGGTCTTTTAATAAGGTGAAATTTTGTTCAGAAACTTGTTTTCCGTTCATGTTTAATTGAATTTTGTATACACCAGGCAACGCTTTTGGACCTTTTAAAGATGCCCACCACAAAATCATGCCTTTTATTTTTTCAGCATCTGGATATTGCATATCCCAAATAAATTGATTTGAACCTTTTTCAACTTTTAATTTTTCTTCATTTTTATCTTCGTTCGGTTTGGTGGAAAATGTTTTAATGAGTTTTCCTGAATTCTCATAGATTGCTATACTTAGGGTGTCGTTTTCAGCAATATTTTTTACATAATAATTTACAAGAACGCCTCCGGGATGATTTTGCCCAGCAGTTTTAGATTTACGGGCACTTCCGCCCATTCTATAACTGTCCATAGGTTTATACAAGAAAAATTCTTTGGAAATAAGCTTATCATCAATTTGATGAAAAGGCGTTAAATCGTCAATAATCCAGAAGGAACGACCTTGTGTTGCCGCAATTAAATTATTGTTTTTAACGGTTAAATCAGTGATGGGAACAATGGGTAAATTCAGTTGAAAAGAGTTCCAGTTATTTCCATCATTAAAACTAATGTACATACCATTTTCAGTTCCGGCATATAACAATCCTTTTCTTTTTGGATCGGCTTGTAAAGCTCTTGTAAAATGTTCAGAAGCTATTCCGTTTGTTAGCAATTTCCAATTTTGTCCATAGTCTTCGGTTTTATAAATATATGGGGTATAATCTCCTAATTTATAGCGTGTGCCAACAATATAGGCACCGCCTGGCGTAAAAGGGTCAAGGTCAATGCAATTGAACATCATCCATTCTGGTATTTTTTTAGGAGTCACATTTGTCCAATTCTTTCCTCCGTCGCGGGTAATATGGACCAAACCATCATCAGACCCTGTCCAAATCAAGTCTTTTTCAAAAGGAGATTCCACTGCGGCAAAAATAGTTCCGTAATATTCCACGCCTGTATTATCTTTGGTAATTGGACCACCTGAAACGCCTAATGTTTTTGGGTCATTTCTGGTCAAATCGGGGCTAATAACCTCCCAAGATTGTCCTTCATTGCTTGTTGCATGAAGATGATTTGAAGCTGCATATAATTTCTTTTTATTGTGTGGCGAAAAGAAAATGGGATAGTTCCATTGGAATCGATATTTCATATCCTCTGCACCATGCCCCATAGGATCATCAGGCCAAACATTAATAGCTCTCATTTCATTGGTTTTATGATTAACTCTTGTTAGTAATCCACCATAACTTCCACCATAAACAATATCATTATTTAGGGGGTCAACTGCAATATGGGCACTTTCGCTGCCTGCAGTACTTTCCCAATCACTCTCTTCTATATTTCCGCCATTTGTTCTGTGAGAAATCCTAACTGTTGAATTGTCTTGCTGTGCACCATAAATTCTGTATGGAAAATAATCGTCGGTTACCACCCTATAAAATTGAGCAGTTGGCTGATTATGATAAGTACTCCAATTTGCACCGGCATCAAAACTTATTTGTGCCCCACCGTCATCGGCAATTATCATCCGCTGATTGTCTTCTGGCGCAATCCATAAATCGTGATGATCGCCATGAGGGGCTTCAAATGATTTAAAAGTTTTGCCGCCATCTTTTGATTGATGATAATTTACATTTAAAACATAAACGGTGTTTTCGTCATGTGTATCAGCATAAATACGCGTGTAGTACCAGGCGCGTTGGCGCAATTCGCGGTCGCTATTTATCAATTTCCAAGTTTTTCCCGCATCGGTGGATTTGTAAACCCCTCCATTTTCATTTTCAATCAAGGCCCAAACAATATCAGAATTTATTGGTGAAACAGCAACTCCAGTAATTCCCCAAATTCCTTTTGGCAAACCTTCGTTTGCTGAAATATTTTTCCAGGTTTCGCCTTCATCTGTACTTTTCCATAAGGCAGAACCTTCTCCACCGCTTGATAAACTGTAAGGTGTCCTTCTTACATTCCAAGTTGTAGCATATAAAATTCGCGAATTGGTTGGGTCAATTATTAAATCGATTGCGCCTGCATCGGCGTTGGAAAACAATACTTTTTTCCAAGTTTTAGCCCCATCAATAGATTTATAAACGCCTCTATCATCGGTAGATTTATATAAATCCCCTAAAACAGCCGCAAAAACAATATCCGAATTTTTAGGATGAATTCTGACTCTTGGAATATGGCGTGAATTTTTTAGCCCAACCTGTTCCCAATTTTTTCCGGCATCTACAGATTTCCACATGCCGTCACCAGAAGAAACATTGCCACGAACCGTTTTTTCACCATTGCCAACATAAATAACATTGTTGTCGGATTCACTTACGGCAATAGCGCCAACAGAGCCGCCAAAAAAACCGTCGGAAATAGAACTCCAAGTATTTCCAGCATCAGTGGTTTTCCAAACCCCGCCACCAGTTGCCCCAAAATAGTACAGATTTGCTTTGTTTGGAACGCCAGTTACCGCAGCACTTCTCCCGCCTCTAAACGGACCAATATTACGCCATTCAATTGAATTGTAAAATTCTTCACTAAATTTGGATACTATTTTTTGTGCGTTAACTTTGTGGGCTGAAATAAAAAATAGAAAGCCAAAAAATAAAATGTATTTTTTCATAATGTTTGGTTAAAAGAATTGAAAATAAAATGAATAGTAAATCTATTAAAAATAATTTTATTTAAAGTCACAAATTATACTTAGGATGGAATCGTTGAAAATCAATAAAATTAATAATACTGTAAATGGGAATATCCAAATTACAGGATCAAAAAGTGAAACAAACCGTTTGTTGATTTTACAACAGTTTTATCCGAATTTAAATATTGCAAATAGGTCAAATTCCGATGATAGCGAATTGATGCGAAAAGCACTTGAAAACACTTCTTCAGAAATAAATATAGGCCATGCCGGTACTGCGATGCGTTTTTTAACAGCTTATTTTTCAGTTAAAGAAGGCAGTGAAGTTATATTAACGGGTTCTCACAGGATGAAAGATAGGCCCATAAAAATTTTGGTAGCGGCCTTAACTTCATTAGGTGCTGATGTCCAATATTTGGAAAAAGAGGGTTTTCCCCCTTTAAAAATTTCAGGTAAAAAATTAGCTAAAGATTTTGTTGAAATTGAAGGAAATGTGAGTAGCCAATACATTTCTGCCTTATTATTGATTGCGCCTACCTTAAAAAATGGACTGAGATTAATATTTAAAGGTGAAGTTACTTCTGTTCCTTACATAAAGATGACATTACAATTGTTGGCTGAATTGGGCATAAACTATCTTTGGGAAGATAATTTGATTACAGTTGAACCAAAACCTACTATTAAACCTACAACAATTGTGGTAGAATCTGACTGGAGTTCGGCTTCTTATTATTACAGTTTATGTGCGCTTAGCCCTAATGCTGAAATAACGCTGTCATCCTACAAAAAAAATAGCTTGCAGGGCGATTCTGTATTGTCTTCAATTTATGAAAACATAGGTGTTTCCACTGAATTTAAGGGAAACGCCATCATTTTAAAAAATAACCAAACCTATAACCTTAAGCCTTTATCCTTAAACCTCATTAACGCCCCAGATATTGCCCAAACAATCGCTGTAACTTGTTTCGGATTGGGAATTGAATGTTATTTGACCGGACTTCACACCTTAAAAATAAAAGAAACCGATAGGTTGGTTGCTTTAAAAACGGAACTTGAAAAACTGGGTGGTGAAGTGATATTGACAAATAGCACCTTGCATTTACAACCATCTACAAAAATAATTGAAAATTGTAGTATTGCCACTTATGATGACCACAGAATGGCCATGGCTTTTGCGCCGTTGGCTCTAAAAGTTGCCATAGAAATAGAAGATGCGGGTGTAGTTTCAAAATCTTATCCAACTTTTTGGGAGGATTTTGCTGAAATCAGCCGTTAAAAGTCTGCAAAACAAACTTTTATTCTAAAACACTTGACAACGCCTATGTGGATGTTGTATCTTTGCACTCTTTCTAACAAAAGTAAGGAAGAAGCAGTAGGGTAAAAGCTAATTTTCGAAGCGTGAATTCATAGCTTTTTTCATTTTATCAATAAAAATAATTTAAATAACTACATGAAATTATCAAAATTTAAGTTCGAATTACCAGAAGATTTATTGGCAGAATATCCAGCAGAAAATAGGGATGAATCGAGATTAATGGTTTTGGACAGAAAAAAACACACCATTGAACACCACGATTTTAAAGAAATAATTAATTATTTTGATGAAGGAGATTTGATGATCTTGAACAATACGAAAGTTTTTCCTGCAAGAATGTATGGGGAAAAGGAAAAAACAGGCGCACGTATTGAGGTGTTTTTATTAAGAGAATTAAATGCTGAAAGTAGGTTGTGGGATGTGTTGGTTGATCCTGCACGTAAAATAAGAATCGGAAATAAATTATTTTTTGGCGACGATGAAAGTTTGGTTGCAGAAGTAATTGACAATACTACTTCAAGAGGACGTACATTGCGTTTTTTGTATGATGGTTCCTATGAAGAATTCCGACGAAAATTAGAAGAATTAGGAGAAACGCCACTGCCAAAATATATTAAAAGAGCTGTAGAAAAGGACGATGAAGAACGTTACCAAACAATTTATGCAAAACATGAAGGTGCCATTGCCGCTCCAACTGCAGGATTGCATTTTTCCAAACATTTAATGAAACGTTTGGAAATTAAAGGAATTGACTTTGCAGAAATAACTTTGCATGTGGGCTTAGGAACTTTTAATCCCGTGGAAGTTGAGGATTTATCTAAACATAAAATGGATTCTGAACGGTTGATTATTACTCAGGATGCTGTAGATATTGTGAACGAAGCGATTGACCAAAAAAGAAGGATTTGCGGAGTGGGCACAACGGTAATGCGTGGAATTGAAAGTGCGGTTTCGTCTAATAGACACCTAAACTCTCATAATGGTTGGACAAATAAATTTATTTTTCCACCTTACGATTTTAGTATTGCCAATTGTATGGTTACAAATTTTCATACACCAAAATCTACTTTAATGATGATGGCTGCCGCCTTTGCAGGTTACGATTTTTTGATGGAAGCTTACGAAGAGGCTGTTAAAGAAAAATATAAATTTTATTCGTATGGCGATGCGATGCTAATTATATAATTAAATTCCCGCGCTTTGCGGGAATCTTTTTATAAAGGCGATTCAAAATGATTAAAAAAAAAGACATAAGAGCTTTAACCAAAACCCAATTGCGTGAGTTTTTTGTGGAAAAAGGGGATAAAGAATTTAGAGGAAATCAGGTTTATGAGTGGTTATGGGTTAAAAGTGCCCATTCTTTTGAAGATATGACCAATATTTCAAAAGAAACACGTCAAATGCTTGAAGAAAATTTCGTGATTAACCATATTGAAGTTGATACCATGCAGCGTAGTGCCGATGGTACCGTAAAAAATGCTGTTCGTTTACACGATGGGTTAATTGTGGAATCGGTTTTAATTCCAACTGAATCAAGAACAACGGCTTGTGTATCCAGTCAGGTTGGGTGTAGTTTAGACTGCAGTTTTTGCGCCACGGCCCAGTTAAAAAAAATGCGAAACTTAAACCCTGATGAAATTTATGATCAGGTGGCAGCCATAAACAGGGAAAGTTGGCTATATTATAACCACAAATTATCAAATATTGTTTTTATGGGTATGGGTGAGCCATTGATGAATTATAACAATGTTTTAAAGGCCATTGAGAAAATTACTTCAGATGAGGGATTGGGAATTTCCCCGAAACGTATTACAGTATCTACTTCCGGAATTCCAAAAATGATTAAAAAATTGGCAGATGATGAAGTTAAATTTAATTTAGCAGTTTCTTTGCATTCGGCAATTGATGAGGTTCGAAACCAAATTATGCCATTTACAAAAGATTTTCCTTTACAGGATTTAAAAGAAGCCTTGGAATATTGGTATGCCAAAACTAGCAATAGGGTTTCATATGAATATGTTGTTTGGGATGGAATTAATGACACCAAAGAAGCGATTATGGCTTTGGTTAAATTTTGTAAATACGTACCGTGTAAGGTAAATTTAATTGAATACAACCCAATAGGCGACCCTAATTTTCAGCAGGCAAACCCACAAGTAATTTCAGATTATATCAGTATTTTGGAAATGAATGATATTATTGTGAATGTGCGAAGGAGCAGGGGGAAAGATATTGATGCTGCTTGCGGGCAGTTGGCAAACAAAAAAAGCTAGCGTTCTTGCTAGCTTTTTTATGCACTTTCATAATAGATGACTGATTATAAAGCATTTAAACTTCATTTATTTTTTTATAGTATTTTGTACTCTATAAAATTATTAATCCGTTTTAAAATTCCATATCTGTCCAATAGTTACACCTCCTTTATTATCCTTCACCACGACTTTCCAATAATAATTTGCCGAAGCAGTTAAGTTTACATTTAATGTTTTAGCAGTTTGATTATCACCCAATTTAGCAGTTGGAGGGTTAGCTGTTCCAAAAAAGACATCAAAAGTAAGAGCATCACCCGTATCAACATCACTTGCATTCCAACTCAATGTTGTAGTTGCTGTTTGGACAACTGAGTTTAGAGCTGGCAGAACAAGTTCGGGTGAAAATGGGATGTGATTTGTTGCGCCTGTTCCTTCTGTATAAAAGTTAAAAACGGTAGAATAACTGCTGGATGCATTTTTATTATCTAAAGCTTTTACACGCCAGTAATATGCGATTCCTTTTTCTAAAGAAATAGATTGGCTTGTTGAAGAACCAGTAAGTGAATGCGCTATTTGATTAAACTGATTGTCTTTGGTGACCTGTATTTGGTAGGTGATAGCACCTCCTTCTGGATCGGTTGAAGCATTCCACTGAAAACTAACAGTGTTGTCAATGCATAACTTATTATTTATTGGTGCTACCAATGTTGGTGCTGTCGGCACTTTATTTTCAGGTGTTGGTGTTGGAGCAGGTGGATCATCTCCACCACCTCCACAAGACCCTAATACCATTCCAATTACTGCTGTATATAAAATTTTTTTCATATTATTGTTTTATTATTTTTATAGTCATTGGTGTTTCTAAATATACCTTCACTAAATAAACTGCTGGAGCTTGATTTTCAAGGCTTAATTCCACTTTTCCATAGATAACTGGATAAGTTCCTTTTGAAATTAATTGGGAGTTTATAGTGTACAGTTCCACGACAACTTCCTTTCTTAAAATTGGTACTCCAATCTCAAATTTTCCTGTTGTTGGATTTGGATAAGCTACTAACCCCTCAAAAAGATCAATCGCTTTTGAAAATGTACCTTCGCAAGTGTTGGCTGTTTTAACCTCAATAAAATCTCCGTGCAATATATCTACAGAAAATGATGGATTAATTGTTTCAAAAACTTCCTTTCCGTTTCTAAAAACAGCATAAGGCGGAGTTCCTTTATCAATTTCTATGGACACCTTATTTAATGTAACACTAGCTTTTCCTGAAACTGTTTTTCCTATTTCTATCACAATAGAATAACATTGTTTAAAGGAAGCATCTTCGGAAACGGTAATGCACACATCATAGGTTCCTGGAGCTAAATTAGAAACAGTTAAACTATTGTTAGTAAAATTGTGACTTGCATTATTAATAGTTGCCGTATAGCTATGAGATTTATTAGCTGTTATTAAAATTTGACCATTTTTTTTATCTGGGCAAGTTTCGCTTTTGGATTCAATGGTGAAATTATTCGACGGTAAAAAGAAACAACCATTTCCATTTACTTCGGTTCCTGCGGTTGTATTTGGGCATAAGTCCTTATCATTCATCACGCCATCATTATCGTCATCTAATTGGCTTTGTGAGCAACCTGTAGCATTTACTGATTGTCCAATTAGAGTGTTTGGACAAGTATCAATGTTATTCATTACTCCATCACCATCATCATCGTCACAAACATCACCTATACCATCAATATCAATATCTTCTTGACCCGGATTAAAGATCATTGGACAATTATCATCTACATTTAAAATTCCGTCACCATCAATATCATCATCACATACATCTCCCAATCCGTCGCTATCTAAATCTGATTGGTCGGGATTATATATTTCAAAGCAATTGTCCTCAAAATCTACAATACCATCATTATCCGTATCCGTAATATCCTTTAAAATAACATTTCTATAATTTGTCTTTTTTATGTAACCTCCGTTAGTAAAACTAACTCTATTCATAAAATAACTTCTGCCTTCAGGCATCATGGTATTAGTTAATCCCGTTGCTTCAATATGGTAATAGTTTATGTTATCTCCAGTTCCAATTTCTCCCCCTACTTGTGTACCACCAATTTGGCCTCCAGGACCTGATAGAAATAATCTGGAAATCCCTGAAATATTATAATAAGGCCATTCTGGACCGAACATTTCAAGTTCAAAAGTTCTTGCATCTTGTTTTATTTCCCCAGATAACTGAATATTTCGATCTCTAGAAAACATGATATTATAATATACCACACCAGAGTCATAATTTAATGTATCTAAATGTTTGATAACCAGTTCATCTCCTTCAAAATAAGTTTTAACTTTTTTATTGGATAAGTAAAATGCGTAAAAATCTTCTTTATAATCGAAGGGGTTTATATTATGTCTCTTTTTTACGAGGATATTAAATGTGTCAATTGTTTGATCATTATCTAATAATTCACAAGTAACTATTTTTTCATTTTTACCTTTTAAAATATTATAATTTAAAACATTATTACCGTTCAATGAACTAGAATATTCTTCACCATCAATAATGAGTTTATAGGTCATACCATCTTGCAGATAATTTGTGCTTCTTAAATTTAAATTAATTTTTTCATGAGGGGACAAAAACCACAATAATTGCTCATCTCTTATCAATTTACTCTCAACTGGCGGGAAAGAGTTGATCTCCTGTTCCACTTCAGGATTTAAATTAAATCGCATTACATTTTTAAAAAAAGGGACTAAATTTTTGTTTAACGATTTGGATGCTGAATATGCAATGTTTGATAAGGCATCTTCAATTGTTACTGCATCTGGCCTATTTCTCAATTCACGAAAAAAATTAGGAAATAAATTTTCTTTGCCAAAAGTTTCAAACATTCCTGTCAAAAAACCTGCAGAATGATATGAAGGAGCTATGTCATAATTAAAACCATCTATACCTCTATTAGGATCCTGTGTTCCACTTTTTTCCCATTTTGCCCAAGAATTATAAGGATTTGCAGTTGTATCATTTATATACCCATGAAAAATTTGTAAATTCCATTTTATATTCATCAGTGTTTCATTTAAGGTCCTTTGTTCTTCATTATCCATTATTTCATCAAATGCATATAAGTACATAATACTTGCAAATGCCTCAGCAAAGCCACCATTTTTATCATCTGTATTTGGAGCATAAGGAAATAGTATTTTAGAACCGAAGGTGAAAAAATTTCTTCCCATTTCCCAACCAATAATAACATCTGTATTTACGTTTGTGTTGTATTTTAAATTATAAAACAGACCTTGAAATGATAGTCCAACCTCAACACCTTTTGCTCCAATTTTACCGCAACCTGCACCACAAGATGGAGGTCCAAAAAAAACATCAGCCTTATTGGAATAATTTGGATTTCCTCCAGGGGGTTCATACCCTAAATTAATTGTATAAAATCCATAAATTCTATCAACTCGATTTACAATTTTAGTCATGGTTTCTATATCATCAATCTGACCTGGTTCAACCTCGTTTTTGTCAATATGAATTACAGTATAATTACTTTCAATTAGATAGGTATCATAGGTTATTCCTTCCCAAGAGGTATAGGTGCTTTCAATAATTGATAGTTGAGAAAAAACGTTTTGTGAGCCTAAAATTAAAATTAGTGTAATTAAACATAACTTGATGTTTATGTAATTTTTTTTCATCATTAAGAATTTAATAATATTTCTAAATCATTCTGAAAGTTTTTATTGGTTTAATATATAATAGCATAAGAATAAATTCTTACCCAATAAAGGATATCACAAATATTTTTTATGTTTTGATAATTATCTGCCAACTTTTCTTTGTGTTTCAATAAATCTATTAACAAATTTATTAGTATTGATCAGATATATTCGATTCTCTCAATATAATGAGATGATTTATTTTTATTCTCGCTATGTTATTTTGAGTGCTTTTAAATTGGCAATATGAAAAAACAAATTATTGTAATCAGCATGGTATTCTTCTGGGTTTCGTCAATCCTTTCACAAGATATTTATATTGGAAACAGGTTCAATATCAATGCTACTGTCTATAATTCAGTATCAAAAAAAGAATTCGTTTTTTAAGGACTATTATAAATAAATCAATATTGAAAGTTATAAGGTTGACAGTGTGAAAATAGTTACGGAAGGAGATTTCAACTATGATTACTATGATTTTGTTTCCATTAATTCCGATAATTATTTTATTCACAAAAAAGGTGGCTTGGTTTACAAATTGGTAAATGATACCATTAAAAGGCTTGATAAATCATTCAACCATCTCATGCAAACTAGCGCAAGCCTTTTTACTTATAAATCTAAAATTAATCGCTATGGTGGTTACGGATTTTGGAGTGATCGTGATTTTATCACTTATTTCGATTTTGATTTATTGGAGTGGGAAGTTTTAAGTCCTGAAAATTCAAAATTCTTTCCCATAGGGTCTCACGATAATCTTTATCAGCTGACAAATGATGATGTGTATTTTTTTAATGGAACCAGCATTAATCCAAATAACAGAATTAAATACTATTATTATGACAAGGCTTGGAAATATAATTTTACTTCAAAAAAAATGGAAATTTCAAGGAAACATTGATCCAATTGATTATGGTCATATGACCATGAATATGCTGGGCAACATTTATTTGGTGGTTTTTGAAACACCTTCAACCACAAAAATTGATGTTGCTGACAATAAAATGACCAAGTTTAAAAGAGGAAAACTCACCTATAATTTAAATTATTATTTACCTGTTTTTTACTTTAATGAAAGAATTTATTTTTTTAATGGAAGAGGTGACATACATTTCTTAAAAAGTGAACCAGAAAATCAATTTTTCGGAGAAAAAATTACTGTGTCCTCTTTTTATAAAATTTATAACCATCTCATTTTTACCATTTCCGGAATTCTAATTTTATTAGAAAACGGACTTCGATATAAGAATAAGTTTACGGATTTTGATGGAAAGTCTTTGCAAGTGATAAAAGTCTTGCTTTAAAAAGAAATCAGTTCAGGAAAAATACTAAAAATATTGGAAGAAGAACAATACAGTCCCGCACATAACTAACGTTTAAAAATTCAAAAATTGGAAGTAATCAATGTCAGGATTAAAGATTTGCTTGGTATTAATTATGAAATTATCAATTCTAAAAAATCAATTTTAAAAAGAAGAATACGGATGTATTTCATTAACCAAGATTTGTTTTTGAATAGATTTCTACTTAAAGTAAAAGTATATCCATAATATTTTATAATTTACCTAGTTTATGAAATTTTGTCTGGCAAACAAAAAAAGCTAGCGTTCTTGCTAGCTTTTTTTGACACTATCCTAAAAAGTGTGTAAACACAATTCTCGGGGTTCAATTTTTTAAGGTTGAACCCTTTTTTCAAATATAGTAATAAATTGATTTAAAATTACTCCCCAGTTTCTAATAGGCAATGTCCATTTTTTTGTGACTTCATTTAAAGCTAAATACACAGATTTTTTGACAGCTTCATCAGTAGGAAAAGAGAGTTTATTTTTGGTGTATTTTCTTATTTTTCCGTTGAGATTTTCGATAAGATTTGTAGTATAAATTATCGTTCTGATTTCAATAGGAAAATCCAGAAACATAGTAAGTTCATCCCAGTTTTTATACCAAGAATCAATTGCATAGGAATACTTAGCGTTCCATTTAAATTTAAAATCTTCAAGGGCAGCCCTAGCAGCTTCTCTATTTGGAGCCGTGTAAATATATCTCATGTCTTTGGTAAACTCTTTTTTATCTTTCCACACCACGTATCTCGCTGAGTTTCTAATTTGATGTACTACGCAAATTTGTCTGTCAGAGTTTGGGAAAACGTTGCTGATAGTGTCTGTAAAACCGTTTAGGTTATCGGTTACCGTTATTAAAATATCATCAACGCCCCTAGTTTTCAAATCTGTTAAAACAGACATCCAAAATGCGGACGATTCGTTCTTTCCAAGCCACATTCCTAAAACCTCTTTTAAACCATCTTTTCGTAAACCAACTGCCAGGTAAATAGCCTTATTAACGACCCTTGAATTTTCTCTGACTTTAAAAACAATGGCGTCCATCCAAACTACTAAATAAGTGGATTCCAAGGGCCTGTTTTGCCAAGCTATGATGTCATTGGAGATTTTGTCAGTAACAATGGATATTGTTGAGGTGGATACATTAAATCCGTACAATTCACTGAGCTGTTCCTCTATATCTGAGTTGCTCATTCCTTTAGCATAAAGGGATATGATCAAACTCTCTATTCCTTCTGATAACCGACTTCGTTTTGGCACTATTTGTGGCTCAAAATCTGATTTCCGATCTCTGGGAACATTTAATTCTATTTCACCATGTTTTGTTTTCAGCTTCTTTTTACCAAAGCCATTTCTGGCGTTTGACTTATCTGTCCTGAGTTCGTTTTTTGAATATCCCAAATGGGCTTCAAGTTCTCCTTCAAGCATCGTTTCTACTCCGCGCTTGTAAAGGTCATCCATAAAGTTTCCAAAATCTTTTGAATCTTTGAATTGCTTTAAAAAATCACTACTTAATAATTCGTCTTTGTTCATAATAAATTGTGTTTAAATATGATAATCTAAAATTAAAAAAAACGTGGCATTGTTGAAATGGAATAACTCTCCTAGGTCGAGTTATTTCCAGTTCAACAAGCTAAATATCAGCATTCTTTTTCAAAATTAAATAATCATGTTAATAATTAAATAAAAAATCTCAAGGTTCTTGAACCCCGAGATTTTTTATGTTTACACAGTTTATTGGATACTACCCTTTTTTTCTATTTTAAGAAGAAAATACTTCCTAATTTCTTTTCAGCTTTTTCTTAATTTCAACTTCTTGGTAAGCTTCAATTAAATCACCAACTTCTATATCATTAAAGTTTTTAATTTGAAGTCCGCAATCATATCCTTTAGAAACTTCTTTCACGTCATCCTTAAATCGTTTTAAGGAACTTAAATCCCCTGAATGAATTACGACACCATCTCTAATAACTCTAATTTTTGAATTTCTTAGAATTTTACCACTCAATACCATACAGCCAGCAATTGTGCCAATTTTTGAAATTTTGAAAACTTCTCTAATCTCAACATTACCTGTGATTTCTTCTTTCATTTCAGGAGATAACATTCCTTCCATTGCATCACTTAAATCGTTTATGGCATCATAGATAATAGAGTATGTTCTAATATCAATTTCTTCATTGTCGGCTAAAGTTCTTGCATTTCCAGAAGGCCTTACATTAAATCCAATAATAATGGCATCAGATGCAGAAGCTAACAATACGTCAGATTCTGTAATTGCACCAACACCTCTGTGGATAATATTCACTTGAATTTCACTAGTTGAAAGGTTTTGAAATGAATCGGCTAGCGCTTCTACGGAACCATCAACATCACCTTTTAAAATAATGTTTAATTCTTTAAAGTCACCTAAGGCAATCCTTCGTCCAATTTCATCCAAAGTAATATGACGTTGTGTCCTTACAGATTGTTCGCGTTGTAATTGGGAACGTTTAGAGGCAATTTGTTTTGCTTCTTTTTCATCTTCAAAAATATAAAATTTATCTCCCGCTTGTGGTGCTCCATCCAAACCAAGTATTGAAACCGGTGTTGATGGTCCAGCTTCTTTCAAATTATTCCCACGTTCATCAAACATAGCTTTTACTTTACCGCTGTGTTTTCCGGCAAGCATATAATCACCAATTTTTAAGGTTCCGTCTTGTACCAAAATCGTGGAAACAAAACCACGACCCTTATCCAATAAGGCTTCAACTATAGTACCTATAGCTCTTTTGTTCGGATTTGCTTTTAAATCTAACATTTCAGCTTCAAGAAGCACTTTCTCAAGTAATAACTCAATATTTAGTCCTGTTTTGGCTGATATTTCTTGAGACTGGATTTTTCCGCCCCAATCTTCAACCAATAAATTCATTTGTGAAAGTTGTTCTTTAATTTTTTCGGGATTGGCATGTGGTTTGTCTATTTTATTGATGGCAAAAACAATTGGTACCCCAGCTGCTTGTGCATGGCTAATGGCTTCTTTTGTTTGTGGCATCACGTCATCATCAGCTGCAATAACAATAATTACCAAATCTGTTACTTGAGCTCCACGAGCACGCATTGCCGTAAAGGCTTCGTGACCAGGAGTGTCTAAAAATGCTATTTTTTGACCATTTTTTAAAATTACACCATAGGCGCCAATGTGTTGTGTAATTCCTCCAGATTCTCCGGCAATTACATTTTCTTCACGAATATAATCCAGTAAGGAAGTTTTTCCATGATCCACATGCCCCATTACAGTAATAATTGGTGCTCTTGGTTTAATACTTTCAAGATCATCTTCTTGTTCCTGAATTGCCTCTTCAACTTCTGCTCCAACAAAGTCAAGGCTATAGTCAAATTCTTCTGCAACAATGCTAAGCGTTTCTGCATCCAATCTTTGATTCATGGTAACCATTAATCCTAATGACATACAGGCTGAAATAACATTGGTAACGGGAATATCCATCATAGTGGCAATTTCACTCACTGTCACAAATTCTGATACTTTAAGTATTTTGCTTTCAGCTTCTTGTTGCTCAAAATCTCTTTCAGTTTGTTGACGAAAGACATCTCTTTTATCTCTTCTGTATTTTGCGCCTTTTCCTTTTTTTGATTTACCTTGAAGTTTTTCTAAGGTTTCTCTAATTTGTTTTTGAACATCTGCTTCAGAAGGCTCTTCTTTTACCAAAGGTTTTCTACCCCTGGCTAATGCTGGTTTGTTGGCTCCTTTTTGGGCAAGTATAGGTTGTTTTTTCACACCTGTTATTGGTGTTATAGGCATTTTTTTTACAATCCTTCTGCGTTTCTTTTTGTTTGCATCACTGTCTTCTTTTTTAGAAGAAGGTTCAGGTTTTTTCTTTTTAGGGCGTTCAAATTGTTTTAAATCAATTTTTTCACCAATAATTTTCGGACCCTCTAATTTTGAATATATAGTTTCTATTGTCTGGGACTCTGGGGTTTCAGCTTCAGTAGGCTCCTTTTTTTCTTTTACTTTTTTAGGTAGCTGCTTTTCAGTTTCCTTTGCTTGCGCAACTTTCTTTAGAATAGGCTTTTTAGAAACCTTCTTTGCTTGTTCTTCAGCTGCCGATGTTTCAACAGATTTCTCTTTAACTTCGACTTCAACTTTTGGCATTTTTTCTTTAATTTCTTCACTAGCTTGTGTTTGCTCAAGAATTTCTTTTGGTTTTTCTTCAACAATACTCGGCGGAGTTTCTTCAAGAATAGGAGTCGATTTTTTCTCTATTTCCGCTTCTTTTTGGTCAATATCAATTTTGCCTATAGTTTTAATTTCTAATTTTTCAGCTTTGGCTTTAATAACAATTTTTTTAGCTTCTTCCTCTAGGCGAAGTTTTTCTGCCAATTCTTCATTAGCGATTCTTATGGTTTCTTTTTCTTTCCTTTTTTCTTCACTTACCTCTTTTGAAGCTGCTTTTTTACTTCTGTCCGTCTGAAAACCATCCAACAACACTTCATACTCTTCATTAGATATTTTTGTTGTAGGTCTTGCTTCAATTTCAAAACCTTTAGTTGCTAAATGCTCAACAGCTCTATCTAAGGAGATATTCAATTCCCGTAATACTTTGTTCAGTCTTAATGTTTTGTCTTCAGCCATACAATGTTTATTTTTGCCAATTTGTGTTGAAAAATTTAAGATTAATCTTTAAATTCTTCTCTTAATATTCTTTGAACCTCTAAAATGGTTTCTTCTTCTAAATCGGTTCTGCTTACAAGTTCGTTAATGTCTTTTTCTAGTACACTCCTTGCAGTGTCTAAACCAATGTTTTTAAATTCCTGAATGACCCAAGCTTCTATTTCATCAGAAAACTCTGTTAATTCAACATCGTCTTCTGCTTCAACACCTTCACGTTGAACATCTAGCTCGTAGCCTGTTAATTGTGAAGCTAAGCGAATATTTACGCCATTTTTTCCAATTGCTTTTGAAACTTCTTCAGGCAATAAATATACATCAACTCTTCCTTTTTTCCCATCTTCACGCCCTTCTTCTTCATGAATTTTCATGGAAACTACTTTTGCCGGGCTCAACGCTCTTGCTATATATAGTTGGGTGTTTTTAGTGTAGTTGATTACATCTATATTTTCATTTCCCAATTCACGAACTATGCCATGAATTCGAGACCCTTTCATTCCTACACAAGCACCAACTGGGTCAATTCTGTCATCGTATGAATCTACGGCCACTTTTGCTTTTTCGCCAGGAATCCTAGCAACACCTTCAATAGTTATCAACCCATCAAAAACCTCAGGAATTTCTTGCTCAAATAATTTCACTAAAAATTCAGGGGCTGTTCTCGATAAAATAATCATAGGTTTGTTGCCGCGCAATTCAACTGATTTAATGATTCCGCGCACGGAATCTCCTTTTCTAAAATAGTCTGAACGGATTTGTTCGTTTTTTGGCAATATAATTTCGTTGCCGTCGTCATCTAACAAAATGATTGCATTGTGGCGAATATGATGAACTTCTGCAGTGTAGATATCTCCTTCTAACTCCTTAAACTGTTTAAAAGTATTTGTACTGTCGTGTTCATGTATTTTAGAAATCAAGTTTTGGCGTAAGGCTAAAATAGCACGTCTTCCAAGATCGATTAATTTCACTTCTTCAGAAACATCTTCACCAATTTCAAAGTCAGGTTCAATTTTTCGAGCTTCTGAAAGTTCAATTTCTTCATTGTCATCTTCTGACATTCCATCAGCAACTACAACACGATTTCTCCAAATTTCTAAATCGCCTTTATCCGGATTTATAATAATATCAAAGTTGTCATCAGATCCAAATTTTCTTTTTAAAGCAGCTCTAAAAACTTCTTCAAGTATCGCCATAAGTGTTACCCTGTCAATATTTTTATCTCCTTTAAAATCTGAAAACGACTCAATTAATGCTAAATTTTCCATGCACTCTCGTAATTAAAATATTATTTTCACTTTTGCCTCTAAAATATCGCTGAAAGGGATAGTTGAATTTTTAATAACCGTAATTTTTCCCTTTCCTATAGGTTTTGGTTCACGGGTTTTCCATTCCAATTCAATCGCATTGTCGGCTACATTTTTAAGCATACCTTCAACAAAGGTATTATCTTTTAACTTTATGGTTAAAACCCTATTGATGTTTTTTATGTATTGCCGATTAACTTTTAACGGATTTGCAATATCCGGTGAAGCAACCTCTAGCGAAAAATCTTCTATTTCCCTATCTAAATTATGCTCAATTACTCGGCTAATTCTAATACATTCCTTTAAAGTTACACCATGGTCGCCATCTACTTCCACATAAATTTTATTATCTGCCAAAAACTTTAAGTCTATCAAAAACAACTCTGGGTTTTCTTCGATAGCTTCTTTTACCAAATTTATAACTTTTTCTTTTTGTATCATACTATAAAAAGAGGGGACTTATGTCCCCTCCTAGCCCCTTATCTGTTCTAATTTGGTGCAAATATACTAAGATTTTTTGAAATGATAAAAAATCATGTTTATTTTTAATTTAAAATTATTAACTTAGCCTTAGGATAATAAACTATACATTTAATTTTTATGAAAAGTATTCTAGTTCCGATTGATTTTTCCGATCAAGCAAAATATGCTGCAAAAGTAGCATCTGATATTGCCAGATTCACAAATTCAAAAATATTTTTGTTGCATATGCTGGAGCTTCCTACTGGTATCATTGACCCTGCGGGTTATGGTTCTTCAAGCAATACACCTTCGGCTATGTTGTTTTTAAAAAGAGCTCATGAAAAGTTTGAGGAATTTAAAAAACTGCCATTTTTAGAAGGTTTAGATGTAGAAGATTCCGTGCAATTTCACAAAGCATATGATGGAATTCTCGATGAAAGCAGAAAGCAAAACGCAGATTTGATAGTGATGGGTTCAAAAGGTACCTCGGGACTTGAAGAGATGCTGGTGGGCTCAAATACTGAAAAAATTGTCAGAAATTCTGAAGTTCCTGTACTAGTTATTAAGCAGGAAATTGATAAGTTTAAAATTGAGAATATAGTTTTTGCCTCTAATTTTAAAATTGATCACAGAGAAGCATTTCAAAAAATACTGGGTTTTGCCTCTCTTTTTAATGCGCGACTGCATTTGCTTAAAATAAATACGATTCATAATTTCGAAACTACCAAAGAATCAAGTGACGCAATAAGAAACTTTATAAATGATTTTGATTTGGGTGATTATACCTTAAATATATACAACGATATTTCTGTCGAATCAGGGATTTTAAATTTTTCAAAAGTGATAGATGCGGATGTTATCTTATTAAACACGAGTGGAAGGAGGGGCTTGTCACATTTATTTAACGGAAGCATTGGAGAAGATTTAGCAAACCACGCAAAATTGCCTGTTGTTACCTTTAAATTGTAGCCTAATAAACGCTTGTTTTATTTATAACTTTCTAGTTATTAAATACTTGATAGTTGTTGTTGCTTTTAACTGGCTCAATTTTTATAATTGAGCGCATAGCAAAAGTTACTAAAGCAATTGAAAAGCTTGAAATAAAAAAGATCAAAAGAATTAATAATAAAATTTTCAATTTTCTCATTGATTATCAGTTTGAAATTGGTTTTAAAAACTACTCATTGATAAACAAAAAACCTTACGGAATTCCGCAAGGTTTTGTTTATTGTATAAATCGTGAAGATTTAAAATTTATTAAACAATGATTTTTTTCTTTGAGATTTAGCAATTTCCCCTTATTTAAATCCTCAGTTTATACAATAACTAAACTTCTTATTTTGAATAATTCAGTCTAGCAAATATATGCCCCTAAAAACAGAAATCCTTACGGTTTCCCGTAAGGTGTGCATTATTTTTTTAATAATTGGATATATCGGATCAAATTGTGCCAGTGATATCGGTTTGTTAGTGCCAGTGATATCGGTTTGAATTGTGCCACTTTTGTGGTTGATTTAAAAATCATAACGTTTCGATTTGTGCCAGTGATAACGGTTTGAATTGTG
>DATCTJ010000093.1:0-84620 GCA_036568005.1 Lutibacter sp.
TCGAGTTATTTCCAGTTCAACAAGCTAAATATCAGCATTCTTTTTCAAATTTAAATAATCACGTTAATAATTAAATAAAAAATCTCAAGGTTCTTCAACCCCGAGATTTTTTATGTTTACACAGTTTATTGGATACTACCGAAATGAATAAACCCTTTTTAAACAACTTTATTCTTTGCTTGTTCATCTAATAATATCTCAAAAAAAAGACCTGCAATGCAGGCCTTTTTCTTAATAATCTAGTTGTCTTAGAAAATCTAATTTCGCTGTCCAAACATCTAATTTCTCCTTATAGACATTGATTTGATTTTTCACATTAACAACCAAAGGATTATCTTCAGAAACGTTTGATATAAATCCTATATTGTTTTCTAACTGCTGAATCTCCTTGGAAGTTTCCTCCATTTTTCTTCGTACAAAAAGTTGTTCGGAATCTAATTTTCGATAATTCTTTTGTTCGATGTAGCTATTCACCAAGTTTTCAAACTTAATCATTTCAATACTTTGCTTATCAATAGCATTTTCTTCAACAATTTTGTCTAAAATTTTATTAAACTTCACTTCAATATGCCTCATTTCTTGCGGCACCCTTCCCATTTCTCGCCATTTATTTACGTATTGTTTAAGCGTATCTATGGTCATTTCAGCTTTGTTTTCAATAGCTTCTTTGATTTCTGCCAAAAGCTCTTTCTTTTTGCTAAAAACATCCAACTCCAATTTTGAGCCTTTATCTTGGTGTTGGTGAAACCTATCAAAGTAATAATTGCAAGCCTCTTTAAATTCTTTCCACAATTTGTCAGAATATTTTTGAGGCACATGACCAATTTTTTTCCATTCCATCTGAATTCTTTTCATAACTTCAGTGGTGGTATCCCAGTCTTCGCTATCTTTAATGGCTTCAGCCTGCTCAATAAGAGCTTTCTTTTTGTTTAAATTATCGAGATGTTCACGTTTAACAAGCTTAAAGTAATTGTTTTTTTCGACATTAAATTTTCTGGTGGCCTCTTTATATTTTTGCCAAATTAAATCGCTTTTCTCTCTTGGTACTTGCTTAATTTCCGAAAACTTATTACGTAAAACTTCCAAATTTTTAATGCTCTTTTGCCAATCGGCACGCGTTAAATTTTTTGAAGTATCAAGTGCTTCTATCTCTGCAATCACCGCTAATTTTTTCTCAACATTGCCTTCATATTTAGATTTCATATCCTTGAAAAAATCATGACGTTTGTCGTGTACTTTTCTGGTTGCTTCACTAAATCTATCCCAAACTTCCTCTCTGTGCTCTGCAGCTATTGGTCCATAATCTTCCTTCCAAAGTTTATGTAAAACCTGTAACTCTTTAAAAGCGAGATTCACATCGTCGGATTCCACCAACTCTTCAGCTCTTGTAACAAGTTTCAGTTTTTCTTCCAAATTATGTTTAAAATCTAGGTCGCGTAAATCATTGTTTAAATGCAATAAATCATAAAAACGCTCCACATGATGCTGGTAGGTTTTCCATGTGTCGTTGTATTTAACGCGTGGAATGAGTCCGATTTTCACCCATCTGTTTTGAATATCCTTAAACATTTTATACATCGTAGCGCCTTCGGCGTTGTCAATTAAATGTTTAAGCTCCTCAATTAAGCCTAGCTTTGCCTGCAAATTATCCTTTAATTGTTTTTCTTGGCTGGCATAAAACTCATTTCTTTTTATCTTAAAATCGTAGAGAATACTGTTATACGTTGACTTTATCGGGCTGCTGAATTGAAAATCAATCAAATTACCCCCAAGCTCCAGAAATTTATCTTTTTCAATTTTTAATAGCTCACCGTATTTAATGTGAAAAGCCTGCTTAATGGCATTAACATTATTGGTAATGCTTTGGACCGGATTCTCCTTTACAAGTTTGCTTAATTCTGCCACCAAATCTTCCATACTAAGTTCGGCATATTCAATCATTTCAATAGTTGAATGCTCAATATTTTCTGAACTTTCAGCAATATTATTTTCTATTTCATCAACGGCATTATTGAGTGTAGTTGTTTTTTGGGACCCTAATTTCTTTTTAGGTTCTTCTTGAGTATTAGAAACTTTTGAAGATGGGGAACTTTCAACATCTTCACTTGCTGCTTCTTCATCAATCTTCAATATAGTCGCCGATTCTTCGGTAGTGATTTTATTTTGGCTGGCGTCCTGAATTTCTGAAGTTTGCGTTACTAAAGCGCTTTTCGCAACCTCACTTTCAACATTATCATCAGCTTCAGTGGCGTAAGGTAATGCTTCTTCGGTTATTTTATCTTGGATATCTTCCTGAATTTCAGAAACTTGTGGTGTTGAGGTGATCTCATCAACTGGCAATTTATTGTCATCGTCTAACATATTAAAATGTTTAAGGTTCGTTAATTATATTCATTAATAATTTTAAAAACAGCCTTTTACCTAAAGACCACCTCATTAAAAGATGTAAATTTTTAAGAAAAGTTGCGTAAATTTAGGGAATTCTTTTCAGGAATACCAGATTTTCCAAGACTTTTCCGCTTGTAATTCAAGCATTTCCAATCCGTTTTTAATATCGGCTCCAAGTTTTTTCCCTTTTCGAAGAAATTTAGTTTCTGCCGGATTGTAAATCAAGTCGTACAACAAGTGTTTGTCTGATAAATACTGATATGGAATTGGTGGCTCGTCTTCAATATTTGGATGCGTTCCAACAGGCGAGCAATTAACAATTATTGAATAATCATTCATAATTTCTGAATCCAACATCTCATAGGTAAATCTATTTTCACCCGCAGTTCTTGACACAAATTTATAGTCGATATTTAATTTATTAAATACATACGCAATGGCCTTAGAAGCTCCTCCAGTTCCCAAAATCAACGCTTTTTTATGATGAATTTTCAATAATGGTTCTATTGATTTTTGAAAACCGTACACATCGGTATTGTAGCCAATAAGCTTATTGTCATCAGTAACTTTGATAGTGTTTACAGCACCAATTTTTTGGGCTTCAGCATCAATTTCATCCAAATATTTTAAAACGGCTTCTTTATATGGGATGGTAACATTCAGTCCTCTAAATTCATCTTCTCGATGATATAATAAAAAAGGAAATTCTTCTATTTCTGGAATGTCAAAATTGAAATATTGATAGGTATTCAAACCCAATTTTTTAAATTTTTCCTGAAAATAATTTCTAGAAAAAGAATAGGAAATATCCGTTCCAATGATTCCAAATTTTGTACGATTATTTATTGTCATATTTTATATTTTCAGATCCATATTTATCTATTAACAGCACCAATAAGGCACCCACAAAAATGAAGAAAATGGCAATCCAGGTTTCCTGTTGTGAAAAATCGGGAAAATATCTTTTATAATTTTCAATGACTTTATCTCCATTAATATCAAATAAATTTTTCCCATCCACAATTTTATAAACCACTTTTTTCCAGGGCCATACTATACCTAAAGAACCAGCAATAAAACCTATAATTATTGCGGTAACCGTTTGGTGCCATAACTTTAGCACATAGCCTAAAATATGGGAAATTACCACCAAACCAAAACCAGAACCTGCCGTAAATACTAAAATAATTTTTAGATACCTAATACGGCTTGCACTTTCTAAAAAACTAAAATCACCCATAAATACTTCCGCAATGGTTTTGTACAACATGGTAACTGAATCTACCAAGAGCAGCACATAATTTCCCATTAAAATAAGAATAAACGATCCTGAAAGCCCAGGCAACGTCATTCCTGTAACTCCAATAATTCCACAAAAAAAAACAAACCATAAGTTGTCATTTTCCTTGGCTGGACTCATAAAACTAATGGCAATTCCAATGGTTATTCCGATAGCCATAGCAATAATATTGCTTCGCCTCCAGTTGTTAAAATCTTTTGAAATATAGTAGATTGAGCCAATAATCATCCCAAAAAAGGAACTCCAAACATACAGCTCATAATGTCTTAACAAATAATCTAAAATCAACGAAACGCTGAAATAACTAAAAACGCTTCCTCCAATAACAAGCAATAAAAAAGTGCCGTTTATGTAGTAATAAAAACTTTTAAACCGCCCATTAATCAGCAGTAAAAAAGCTTTGTAATTTACTTTACGAAGCGAATAAATCAACTCTTCATAAAAGCCAAACACAAATGAAACCATGCCACCCGAAACACCGGGAACTTTGTTTGCCGCACCCATGGAAAGCCCTTTAATAAAAAGGAAAAACTTATCTGAAAAGCTGCGGTCTCTTGCCATAAATTATTCTTTTTTAGTAATATTGGCCAGTTTTTCTAACAATAAAATGACTGCAATACCGGCGGTTGCCAAAATAATGGCCATCATTAATTGCGGATCTCCTTGATAAGAAAAAGGCGAAACACTTTGTTCATTAAAAGGAACTTCAATTCCATGAGAATTTACACGGGTGGTCAGCGTTTCTTTCCAAGGCCATATTTTATTTAACGACCCTAAAATAAAACCGGTTAATACCGCCAATGTAAAATTTTTATGATGGTCAAACAGCCAACGTAACACTTTTGAAAATGACAATAATCCAATCACAGCACCAATTGCCACTATTGCAAGTAGTTGAAAATTTCTACTGTGAATGGCATCCAAAACAGGTTTGTATGCTCCTAAAAGAACCAAAATAAAAGAACCGGAAATACCAGGTAAAATCATAGCGCAAATGGCCAAAGCACCTGCAAAAAAGTAAAACAACAACGAAGAACTTTCAGAAATTGCCGGATGTAATGTGGTGATAAAATAAGCTGTAAAAGCACCTATTATAAACAAAATTATAATAGAGGCATTCCATTTTTCAATTTGCTTGCCAACAAATAAAATACTTGCCAAAACCAATCCAAAAAAGAAAGACCAAACCATAATGGGTTTGTTTTCGAGCAACCATGAAATAAGTTTCGCCAATGATACTATGCTGATAAAAATTCCCGACAAGAGCGCCAACAAAAAATTGCCGTTTATCGCTTTCCAGGCGGCTTTAAATCCTTCCTTTTTAAGCAATTTTAAATTTGCTATATTGATACCGCTGATTGAGGACAATAACTCCTCATAAATGCCGGAAATAAAAGCGATAGTCCCACCAGAAACACCTGGAACCACGTCGGCTGCTCCCATGGCAACACCTTTGAGTAAAATTATGAAGTAATCTATAAATTTTCGTTGTTGCATTTGTCGCTAAAATTAATAGGCAAATGTAACATTTTATATGAAATCTATTTGTATTGATTTATTATATCCTTTACTTTTTGCAGTTTATAAACTTCAGGAAATAGTTCCCTAATAATAGAAAAGTATTCAAAATCAATAGCCATTGCTGCTTCTAAATGCAAAGTTCCTTTTGGATAATTTTTAAATTTAAAATACAAACTGGCGAGTCTGTATTCTATTTCCGCGAAATCTTCAAAATACAATTTTGCTTTTAACAGATTAGCCAAGGCATCTTCATAATCTCCTAAAAAGCACAACACATCGCTTAAGCCAACCCAAATCACCAAATCCAAATCTTGCAACAAAATACATTGTTGAAATGCAATTACAGCTTCTTCAAAATAATTGAGTTTTAAAGTAATTTCGGCATATTTCCGCCAATAAATTGAGTTTAGCTCATCAATTTCAATGGCTTTATTCAAATAAAATAGTGCTTTATCGTATTTTTTTCCTTTGATATGCAAATTGGCAATGGCAACCCAGCCTTTGTCCAAAAGCGGATCTTCATGAACTGCTTTTTTAAAATATTTTAAGGCTAAGGTCGATTTTTTTAATTTTTCGTTACATTCTCCTATTCTATAAAAAACGAATGAAGTTGGGTCATCTAGTTTTATGGTAATCTTATAATTTTCTATGGCTTCATCAAAACGGCCCAATTCTTCCAAAGTTTTCGCCATTTCAAGGTAGGCGCCAACAAAATATTCATCAATCAAAACGGCAAAATCGAAGGCACGTAGTGCTTCACTATAATTTTCCAAAATAAAATATTGTCGTCCCAATTGATGCCAAGCAATTTCATTGTATGGATCTTTATTGATATAGTTGTTCAAATATTCGACGGCTTCAATGTGCTTATTTTGCATGTCGAAGCAATAAATCACATTATAAAGGGCGGAATAATCTTCGACATCAGCTTCCAAACACTTTGAGAAATTAGAAAGTGCTTCATCAAAATCATCCAAATACAAATATTCCATCCCAAGCAAGGAATAAATATCAGCCTCGTCTTCGGTATAAGTCAAAGCAATTTTCAATAAAGAAATTGCTTTTAAATGATTATCCCTTTTCGAAAAAATACTTGCCTGTTGTACATATATTTCATCATTTGCAGGTTCTATGGCCTGCAACTCTTTTAATAATGCTCCGGCTTTTTGATATTCTTCGTCAAAAATCAATAATTCTGCCTGCAATAATTTTAACATGACTGAATTTGGATGTTGCTTTAACCCTAAATTAATTGCTTTTTTTGCCAAAGAATTTTTGCCGTGGTCTAAATAATAATGTACAATTTCCTCAAACTCAACGGAATCGAAAAAATAAACACTATTTGTTTTTAGCATTGATTCAAATTTAGAAAGCGGAATGCTATTATCTTTTGGAGTTAAAGCCATAATAAAAGTTGCCTAATTAGTGCCACATTAAAATTACGGCAACAAAGTAAGTTATTAAAAATAACTTCTAAATGTTTTTAACAAATTAATTAACAAAATGCTTTATATTTGTATTCCAAACAATGTTTGGTACATCATGAGTAAAAAAATACTGCTTAGCTCAAAAGAAATTCATATCATTTTACACCGATTGGCCTGTCAATTAATTGAGAACCACACCAATTTTGATAATACCGTGCTGATAGGGATTCAGCCAAGAGGCACTTATTTGGCAGAACGCTTGGTTTCTATTTTAGAAAATGATTATCACATTCCAAATGTGAAATTAGGCCTTTTGGATATCACTTTTTATCGTGATGATTTTAGACGAAGAGAAACGCCTTCAGAAGCAAATAAAACCAATATCAACTTTATTGTGGAAGATAAAAAAGTAGTTTTTATTGATGATGTTCTTTTTTCTGGAAGAAGTATCCGCTCTGCACTAACCGCCATACAATCGTTTGGAAGACCTTCAGAAATAGAACTTTTGGTGTTAATCGACAGAAGGTTTAGCCGTCATTTACCTATTCAGCCAAATTACAGAGGAAGTCAGGTCGATGTTTTTGACGAAGAAAGAGTAAGCGTGCACTGGCAAGAAAAAGATGGTAAAGATGCCGTATATATTGTAAATAAATAATTAACTATGAGTCAGTTAAGCGTAGAACACCTTTTAGGAATAAAACATATAAACAAGGCTGATATTGATTTGATTTTTAAAACAGCCGACCATTTTAAAGAAGTGATAAACAGGCCCATTAAAAAAGTTCCTTCGCTTCGCGACATTACCATTGCCAATCTGTTTTTTGAAAACAGTACCCGAACAAGGCTTTCTTTTGAACTGGCAGAGAAAAGACTTTCTGCAGATGTCGTTAATTTTTCGGCAAGCCAATCTTCTGTCACAAAAGGAGAAACTCTAATTGATACCGCTAACAATATTTTATCTATGAAAGTTGATATTATTGTTATGCGGCATCCAGCTGTTGGTGCCTGTGATTTTTTATCCCAGCACGTAAACGCAAAAATAGTGAACGCTGGCGATGGCACTCACGAACATCCAACACAGGCTTTGCTGGACTCGTTTTCAATTCGTGAAAAGTTGGGAAGTGTTGAAGGTAAAAAAGTTGTAATTGTGGGCGATGTCTTACATTCCCGCGTAGCACTATCAAATATTTACGCCTTAAAGCTGCAAGGCGCCGAAGTAAAAGTTTGCGGACCTAAAACCCTTATTCCCAAATATATTGAAAGTTTGGGTGTTGGAGTTGAATTCAACATTAAAAAAGCATTGGAATGGTGTGATGTTGCTAATGTGTTGCGCGTACAAAACGAGCGCATGGAAATTAATTATTTCCCCTCAACTAGAGAATATACGCAATTATTTGGTATTAATAAACAATTATTGGACTCTTTGAGTAAGAAAATTTTAATTATGCATCCCGGACCAATTAACCGAGGTGTTGAGCTAACTAGTGATGTTGCCGACTCCGCCGACCAGTCTATTATCCTAAATCAGGTTGAAAATGGTGTGGCCATACGTATGGCGGTCATTTATTTATTGGCGCAACAAATTGAAAGAAAGTAACTATGATTATCTCTAAAACTAAAACATACACACATATAAAACCAACTAAAATTTCAGTGGTTCAGTTCTTTGCATCTTTAAAAGAACGTCATAAAGAATTTAAGGGACAACACCTTATTATTGATTTTTCTGACAAAATTAACATAGAAATTAAAGAAATTTTATTATTTTTGGATTTAAGTGTGCAATACAGAAAAAACGGTACAAGTTTTGTGCTTGTTTGTGAGGATATATCAATTGATGATATACCAGATGAATTAAATGTTGTTCCAACATTTAACGAAGCATTAGACATCCTTGAAATGGATGCCATTGAACGGGATTTAGGATTTTAAAACCAATTGGCTTATTGATGAAAAAATTACTTCTAATTACTTTTTTACTGTTCTTCTCATTTAGTTTTGCGCAACAATCAGAGAAAAACAATGTGGGTCAAAATATTCCGCAGGTAACTCTTTTCTTCGTTTCTGCATACCCAAATCCGTTTATTTCAGATACCAACATTAACTTTAAGTCTGTAAAAGCACAAATTATTGTATTTACTGTAAAAAATTTATTGGGAACTACGGTTTATGAAGAGCAAATTAATGCTTCCATAGGAAATAACACTATTGCTTTCAACCGAAATAGTTTAACAAAAGGCATGTATATTTATTCATTGCAAACCGATGTTGAGATTGTCTCCAAAAGATTGGTTATTAAATGAGTCTAAAACTCACTATCTTAGGATGTCATTCTGCAACACCACGCGTAAATGCACATCCGACTGCACAATTTTTAGAAATTAAAAATCATCATTTTTTAATTGACTGTGGTGAAGGAACCCAAGTGCAATTGCGCAAATACGGCGTTAAATTCTCCAAAATTAAACACATATTTATTTCTCATTTACACGGCGATCACTTTTATGGATTGGTTGGGTTAATTTCAACTTTTAGATTATTAAATCGTGAAGCTGAATTGCATATTTACGGACCAGTAGGCTTAAAAGAAATAATTACTTTGCAATTAAAACTCTCTAATTCATGGACGCAATATCCCTTACTTTTTCATGAGCTAAATGCTAATGAAAGCGAGCTTATTTTTGAAGATGACACAGCTGAAGTGCGTACAATTCCTTTGGATCATCGTATATACACAAACGGATTTTTATTCATGGAAAAATTAGGGGAACGTAAATTAAATACGAATGCCATCGCAAAATATAAAGAAATTGAAATTTGCGATTATCAAAATTTAAAAAACGGCCGAGATTTCATCTTAAAGAACGGCATAATTATAAAAAACGAACTGCTTACCTTTGATCCCGCCATGCCTTTAGCCTATGCCTTTTGCAGCGACACCGCTTATTTTCCTGAAATTGTGCCTTTGATAAAAAACGTCAGCTGTTTATATCACGAAGCTACTTTTTTGAAAGACAAAGAAGCGCTTGCCTCCACAACCAAACATGCAACCGCAGCGCAAGCAGCGAAAATAGCGCAACTGGCAGAAGTAAACCAATTAATTATTGGACATTACAGCGGACGATACAAAAACAAAGAGGACTTTAAAAAGGAAGCACAGGAATTTTTTGAAAATACCCATTTGGCTTTGGAAGGCAAAGTTTTTGAAATAGTTTAATCAACATTAAGTGCACATTTCATAAACAACATTCTTAACTTTAGCAATACTCCAAAAACTATAACACATAAAAAAACCTCCCTTATTCAAGAGAGGTTTTGAATTTTTTATTATTTCCTGATTAAATGTCTGAAAGTGTAAAAGTGATGGTTAATGCCCCTACTGAATCAAATCTTAAATTAGCATAATCTACTGTTTCAGAAGTTGCATAATCAAGTTTGTAGGTTAAGTTACGGCCTTTGTTTGCTCCGTTTCCAGAATAAGTACTCTACCTACACAATAGTTTGTACCGAACTTCTTAACACAGTTTTTAAAAAGATAGGCAAATAAACATTAAATGTCGGTAAACTGAATAACCACACAAATAAAATTTCTTCAGAATAAATTACTTTTTAATTCGTTCTTTTGCCTAAATTGGTTCAATGAAAGCAGTCACCGTAAAAGAACTGAAAACAGAATTATCTCATTATTCACAAAAGGAATTGGTGGAACTCTGTTTGCGTTTGTCGAAATTTAAAAAGGAGAATAAAGAACTGCTCACCTATCTCTTGTTTGAGTCTTCAAATGAGGTAGGTTATATCAGCAGCATTAAATTGGAAATTGATGAGCAGTTTGCGTTGGTAAACACAAAAACTTATTATTTCATTAAAAAGAGCGTCCGCAAAATTTTACGTTCTGTTAAAACCGCCATTCGTTATTCAAAAAACAAGGAAACAGAAATTGAACTGCTACTCTATTTCTGCAAAAAAATGAAGGATTTTAAACCTTCCATCAATAAAAATACGGTACTCAAAAACCTCTTCAACAGAGAAATAGCGTCTATAGAAAAAAAGATGCTTGTTTTGCATGAAGATTTGCAATTTGATTACGGAGTGGAATTGAATAAATTAAAAAGTCCATAACACCCTGAGTGAGAATTTATAAGTAAAATCTGAAATCGTAAATCGTAAATCCAAAATCATAATGCTGTATCTTTGCCCAATTAAAAAATAATATGAATCTCACACTACTGTCTTCTCCTTTACAAGGATTTACCGATTTTCGGTTTAGAAATGCCTTTAACAATATTTTTGGAGGAATTGATACTTTTTATTCTCCTTATATTCGCTTAAACGGAAATTTAGCAATTAAAGTAGCTTATGAACGTGACTTGCTACCAGAAAACAATGTGGGTTTGGAGGTGATTCCGCAAATAATCACCAACGATGCAGCCGAGTTTTTATTTGTCGCGAAATATGTGCAAGAACTTGGTTATAAAGAATTAAACTGGAATTTAGGTTGTCCGTATCCAATGGTCACAAAATGCGGCATGGGTTCGGGACTTATAAGCGACCCGGAAAGAATTGACAAGATTCTTGAAAAAGTACAGTCCGAGTCGGACATTATTGTCTCTATGAAAATGCGTTTGGGTTATGAAAATACTGAAGAAATTTTACATGTTTTGCCAATATTAGAAAAATATCCCATTAAAAATGTTGCCATCCACGCACGTATTGGAAAACAATTGTATAAAGGCGGTGTGCATTTGGATGCTTTTCAGGAATGCATCAACCATACAAACCTAAAACTTTATTATAACGGCGACATTACTTCGGTGGCGAAATTTCACGAAATGCAGGAACGCTTTCCATCCATAGACCATTGGATGATTGGCAGAGGCCTTATTTCTGATCCTTTTTTGCCGAGTATGATAAAAAGTAATACCACAAAATACCCAGCAAATAAACTTGAACTTTTTAAGAATTTTCACGATACCCTTTTTCAAAATTACAGTGAATCACTATCAGGTTCAAAGCATCTTTTATTGAAAATGTACCATTTATGGGAATACTTTTCGGTGCTGTTCTCAAATCCGCACAAAGCCTTAAAAAAAATTAAAAAAGCGGGTAGCATTAAAAATTACCAATCAGCTGTTAAAGAAATTTTGGATACCGAGCATGATCTTCAATAGTTTAATATTGATTATTTTCGTCATCCTAATGTTTGTATATGAGATAATTTTGAATATTTAAAAAACAATATACCTTTTATGAGTATTGTATATGCAAAACATGATTTGTATCCTGAAGCTATATTAATTAGAAATTTTATTGGAAAAGTTAATTTCAATGATATTATTGATTCTTGGGAATATTTAAATCAAAACAAGCTAATTGATAAAAAAATAAAAGGCATCATAAATAATTTAACCAGTTGTGAACTTATCATGGATATGGAAAGTTTTAAAACCCTAATAGCCTATCTGAAAAAAGAGGATTATATTAAAAAAATAAAACTAGCGGTAATTTCAGATAACCCAAAAACAATGGTATTCCCTTTTTTAGGTGAAAATCTAGAAGGTGAATTAAAAATTAAACCATTCTCAACAATGGAAGCTGCTGTTGACTGGATATTATTGGGTTTGTCATAAATTTTTTAATCTTGAATTTAACTAATACGCTGATTTGCAATTCCACATCAGCGAAACATTGTGTAAAATATAGTCATTTAACAAAAGACTCCACATCCACAAAATACAAAAAATGAAAAAATATAAACACTATGAAACCGAGAGGTTAATCTTACAACCCACTTCGGAAGATGATGCTGCGTTTATTTATAAATTGGTAAATTCACCAAAATGGCTTGCAAATATTGGCGATAGAAACGTTAAGTCAGTTGCTGAAGCCAAAACATATATAAAAGATAGAATAACACCTCAGTTGGAAAAACTTGGCTATGGAAATTACACACTCATCAGAAAAGTTGACAACATTAAAATAGGTTCTTGCGGATTGTACGACCGCGAAGGTTTGGAAGGCATTGATATTGGTTTTGCATTATTGCCGGATTATGAGAATATGGGCTATGGTTTTGAAAGCGCCAAAAAGCTTATAGAAGTTGGTAATCAAGAATTTAACATAAAACTAATAAGCGCCATAACAACCAAAGAAAATAAAACCTCACAAAAACTCATTGAAAAACTTGGACTTAAATTTATTAAAACTGTAAAAATTCCTAATGATGAAGAGGAGTTGCTTTTGTACAGCATAGAATACCTAAAAGACGAATTGGCTATCTAAATTAGAACCAACTACCCGATTAAGAGAATTTGCGATTTGCTTAGCAACAGCCACATAATCGATTATCTTTTTATACCCGCCACAAATATTTATTATATTTGCTATCATGAAAACAATTTGTTTACTGCTGTCATTATATGTTTTTTCGCTTTCGGTGGTTCCTTGCTGCTCAGATGACAACTGCAATGATGAAGTAATTTCAGAGAAAATAAACAATCATTCACAAGAAGATCATCCTAAAGAAGAAGGCGATTGCAATGCTTGTTCGCCATTTTTAAACTGCGGTACTTGCATTGGTTTTGTTTTTACAAATTTGCAAATTGACATTTATGAAATTCCTATTCTTGAAGATCAATTTGTCGCTATTTACAAATCACAATTTTCTGATGATTTTTTTGGAAAAATCTGGCAACCGCCCAAAATAAATTAATGATAAAATTGGTGGGCTTCGCAACTTTTACTTGTGATAAATTACACCTCCAATAAAATTCTTAAATTATTTACTTAATCATTCCACAAATGAAAAAAATTATTTTGCCTTTGTTGGCATTCATATATACCTCATTGGCTTTTGGGCAACATACATTTAAAGCCATCATCAAAGACAGTGATAGCAAAGAGTTGCTTTTTGGCGCAACCGCAATTTTACAAGGCACAACCAATGGCGCAAGTGCTGACCAAAATGGTTATCTTGAAATCAAAAATATTCCTAACGGAAAACAAACTATACTCTTCAGTTATGTAGGGTATCAAGAAAAAAAGAACACTTTTAATTTTCCGTTGATTCAAACCAAACCTTTTGAAATACTGCTTTCGGCAGCTGAGGGAGAAGAATTTGAAACTGTGTTAATTACTGCCACACGCTCCAGCAGAACAATTGACAATATTCCAACAAGAATAGAAGCCATTTCCGGGGAAGAATTGGAAGAAAAAGGAAATATGAAACCTGGTGATATTCGAATGATGCTGAATGAAAGCACTGGTATTCAAACACAACAAACATCGGCCACAAGTTACAATTCAAGCATTAGAATACAAGGGCTTGATGGAAAATACACACAATTATTAAAAGATGGCTACCCACTTTATGCAGGGTTTTCCGGCGGATTAAGTTTGATGCAAATAGCGCCTCTCGACTTAAAACAAGTTGAAGTAATTAAAGGTGCTTCCTCCACTCTTTACGGTGGTGGTGCTATTGCAGGATTGGTAAATCTTGTTTCAAAAACTCCAACAGAAGAAAGGGAATTAAGTTTTATGCTTAACGGAACATCTGCTTTGGGTTTGGATGTGAGCGGATTTTACGCGAAAAGAAACAATAAAGTCGGTACAACTATTTTTGCATCTTATAACGTTGGAACGCCTTATGACCCGTCAGAAATTGGTTTTACCGCAATTCCTAAGTTTACGAGATACACAGTTAATCCGAAAATATTTGTGTACTTCAATGATAAAACCACGATGAATGTTGGAGTCAACACCACCATTGAAGAGCGCATTGGCGGAGATATAAAATATATTGAAAACAATGGTGACGATACGCATAGCTATTTTGAGAAGAATAAAACAAATCGTTATAGTGCCCAATTAGGACTAGACCATACCATAAACTCCAACGCAAATCTGTCATTTAAAAACAGCGTGAGTTATTATGACAGGGCCATTGAAATTCCGGATTACAAATTTTCAGGAGTTCAATTGGCTTCATTTACCGAGGCGACCTACAGTTACAAAGTTGAAAATTCTGAATGGATTGCCGGTTTAAATCTATGGACCGATCAATTTAACCAAGATAAATTTGACAACGCCCAAACAGTTGACTACCATTACACAACCTTTGGTGGGTTTCTACAAAATACTTGGAACGCAACTGAACAATTTATTCTTGAAACAGGCTTACGTGGTGATTATCAAAACGAATATGGTTTTTTTGCATTGCCCAGAATTTCTGGACTCTTAAAAATCAATCCTAAATTATCTATTCGGCTTGGCGGCGGTTTAGGTTATAAAACCCCAACTGTTTTTACGGAAGATGCAGAACGAATTCAGTTTAGAAATGTGTTGCCCATTGACGTTTCAAAAACGGAAGCCGAGAAATCAATCGGCGGAAATTTTGACATTAATTACAGAACGCCACTTTCAGATAACATGACTTTTAGCATAAATACCTTACTATTTTATACTGAAATTAAAAACCCGCTAATTCTTACGCCGACTACAGATAATTTATATGAATTTCAACAACCAAAGGGCTCAATTGACACTAAAGGAATTGAAACAAATGTAAAGCTGACTTATGGAGACTTAAAACTATTTATCGGCTACACATTGGCTGATGTGAAAGAACATTACAACGGATCATCAACAAAATTTCCATTGGTGGCAAAGCACCGGTTAAATAATGTTTTGATGTATGAAATTGAGGATTCCTTAAAAATGGGTTTAGAAGCCTATTATTTTAGTCCTCAAGAATTAAATGACGGAGCTAAAGGCAGCGAATATTGGCTGTTCGGGTTTATGGTTGAAAAAATTTGGGATAATTTTTCAATTTTCATCAACTTTGAAAATTTCGGAGATACCCGACAAACCAAATTCGACACCATTTATACCGGTACAATTACCAACCCAACATTTAGGGATATTTATGCACCAGTTGATGGATTTGTTGTAAATGGTGGACTAAAAGTAAAACTGTAAAAACACCTTATTTAAATAAAATAAAAGCAGTTAGAACCCTATAAATCAAACATATTTGCTTTTCTCGTCCGTTTTTTCAGTTTAAAAATTCGGTCGTTGTAATATTCCTTAAGCTCATCAATAAACGTTAACGGATTTTCATATTCCGTCAAAACTTTGTAGGTATGCTTGATTTTGGCGAGTTCTAGCTGTTTTTCTAATTTTATAAGCTCATTTTGCAAATAGGAATCTTCTTTGTTATGGTTGATTTTTTTAGAAGTTTCCGGTAAATACATCATCGCATTTCCGCTAAAAATATGTGTATGGAAAATTTGAAGGTCGTTTAAATTGCCGTTTTGGTAAATTTCTATCAATTTGGTGGTCACTTCTGTAGCAAGATCAATTTTTTCGTCGTGCATCGAAAATTTATCGGGATGTACAAAAAGCATCGCTTCCCTATACAAGCGTTTTTTTTCTTTTTGATCTTCTTCATTGGAAATATTTGTGCTGTTTTTGGCGATCACTTTTAAGCCTTCAACTTCTTTAAAATTTTTCCCTTTCTTTTTTTGCGCAAAGCGCTTTTCCTTTTTTGCCAGTTGCACTTTTTTATAAAGTACGGTCAGCTCCTGTTCCTCAATAAGTTCATTGGCCAAATTCGAATGCAAAATGGCTTCAAAAGCATTTGTCTTTTGTTCAATGTCATTCAGTTCCTTTTGTAATAGGTTGATCTTGGCTTTCAGCAATAGCTGCTCTTGCTCATTATCATTTGTTATTGAAAGATTTTTATTGGTCATTTACTAATTATAAACAGCGCAAAGTTGCTAAAAAAAATTCAATTGCTCGCCAGTGGTTTGTCCGTAAGATTATTTAAGGGAAGTATTTATTAAGATTTAGAAATGCCATCAGAAAATCAGGAAAACCTATCAAAATAAAATAGCCTGCAAGTTAACAGATAGTTATCTTTCTAATTTTACTGTTAAAGTTGTAATTACAATTGCTTATTTCTTTGATGTCTATTATATTTTTATTAATTTAGTAGATTAAAAATTTATTAACCTTTAAATATTTTTTTAATGAATTTAAGTGACAAAAAAGTATCAATTTTTATAAAAGAATCAGCTTATAAAAATTACAAAACGTACGTAGCACATTATAAATCCAGAAAATTACAACCTATGTCATTTCCTGAGTTTTTGAAAAATTATTCTTCCTAAGACACTAGAAATTAAACAACTCAAATCCTGTAATAAAAATCTTACTACAGATTCAACAGCATTTACTATTGTTCTTTTGATTTGAAGATTTATTATAAATTTATTTTATTTGTCTTTTTTGTTATAAAAAAATAAATTCCTATCAACGAAATAAAGTCGTATTCTTTTATCTATATCAGATTTTTTAGCCTGAATAATATCTCCTTGAAAACCCAACAACGTTTTAATTTTCAGGTTAATTTCATCGAGCTTTTGAACCTTAATTCGCTCATTATGCGCAGCACTATATTGCTTTTCTTCCACAATGCTTAAAATTTTATTAGAGCTTACCGCTGGACCAAAAACCAACAATCGTAAAATATCCATTGCTTTTTGGTCAAATTCCGTAAATTTATTCTTATACCGTAAGCCGTTGTCAAGTAAAACAATTTTCTTACTTTTTTTGAATTGCCTAAGCCCAAAATTAGCTAACAATGCAATCAAAATTAAGCCGGAAATTAATAAAAATATCCCTTTTAAAAATTTATTATTGCTATAAAATGGCCTTTCTGAAATAACCCCCCCTATAAATTCATTTTCACTGCCTTTTCTGAAATAAATATTATCATTTTTTTGAGGATAGAAAAAGTAGAAGTAGTCATTCAAAAAATAATTATTCACAGAGGCTAATACCTGATGAGAATATTTACGATGTTTATATTTAGTCAATTTATTATTGATCAAGTCAATGACAGTTATATCATTGGTGCTTTTGATCATCAATGTTTTTTTATAAATTATTGGATTCCTAAAAAAATCCAAATCAATAAACTCGCTGGTCCCAATATAACTCCATGAGTTTAATTTGAAATTGTATTTCCATACTTCATTATTAAAATATCTATTGGTTTTATCAATATCTCCAATACTGCTTCCATTAAAAAAATAGGCGTCATCTTTGTCCAAAAAATGCAATCCTTCAAAAGTTCCCTTTGGCACTTCTTTAGAATTAACTGGACTTATAGCTTCCCATTCCAACAAATCAGTATCAAAATAAGTCAAAAAGTTTCGAGCGCTCCAAAAACCATAACCACCATACCTCACAATTTTTGAATCATAAACAAAGATGTCAGAATTGATTTGCATTTTGTGATTAAAGGAGTTGTCAATTCTTTTAATCGAGTCGTTTTGCAATACATAAACAAGTCCACCCTGTGTATGTACAAAATAATGTTTTGAATTTACACACAGCACTTTATAGGCGCCAATTTCAAATTTAGGATCAACAACAATTCTTACGCTGTCTGCTTCAAAAGTTTCAATGTCAATTTTTTTGTAGTAATCCTTAAAAAAAACGTAGATAGCATTGTTTGCACTGTCCAAAGAAGTGGAAATAATCTTTGTGTTGTTTCCAACATAAACCGATTGGGTAAATGATGGTGTTGAAAAGAAAAATAGCAGCAGGTATAAAATCTTCTTCTTTAGCATCATAGGTCAAATATAAATAAAATATTGTTCATGAGATAAAAAAAATAATCATCTCATTATAATGTGATAATGCAATTTATCATATCGATGTATCTAAATTAGCCTTAACATTATAATTTAAAAATTTTATGAAAAAGATTTTAAAAATCACCATTAACCAAATTCAGCAGAAAACAACGCAAATAACTATCATAGGTTTATTGATTCTCATTGTTATGATTTCGAGCTTGTATTTGATGTATGCCGTATTTAGCAGTATTTAAACAATTGTTTAATCAACAAAATGCGATGAAATTTTAATTAGGAAGATTGCAATAGAACAAGAAAAGAAAAAGGAGAAAACTACCCTCAATATTATACTTGGGGGTAGATTATAAAATATTACAATCCAAATTAAAAAATTAAAAAAGAACAAGTGTTTGTTTAAACTAATTTATAAGACTATTAAATTCGACTTTGATAGGTGTATAAATCATAATACCTTCCTTTTTTGGCTATCAACTCTTCATGTTTTCCTTGCTCCACAATATTTCCGTTTTCAATCACCAAAATCTGGTCTGCTTTTTGAATAGTGCTTAACCTATGCGCAATCACAAAAGTAGTTCTATCTTTCATCAAAATTTGCAGACTCTTTTGAATAAAAGATTCACTTTCCGTATCCAAATTTGAAGTGGCCTCATCCAAAATAATAATTTTAGGATCTGCCAAAAACGCTCTGGCAATCGTTATTCGCTGACGCTGACCGCCCGATAATTTAACGCCACGTTCACCAATTACGGTATCCAACCCATCTTCAAACCTATCGGTGAATTCATCTACATAAGCGCCTTTTACGGCTTCTAACAATTGATTTTCTGTAGCATTTGGTCGTGGAAATAGAATATTTTCGCGAATGGTACCTTCATATAAAAAATCGTCCTGAAGCACCACACCCAAATGGCTTCTGAAACTGCTCAAATTTACAGTAGCCAAATCAATACCGTCAACGGTAACTTTTCCTTCGGTCGGATTTAAAAAAGAAGCCGCCAATCCGGCAATGGTTGTTTTTCCCGAACCTGATGAGCCCACCAAAGCCGTTACGCTTCCAGATGGTGCTTTAAATGATATATGATGTATTACTTCTTTACTTTTTTCATAACTGAACGACACATCTTCAAACACCATATCTCCAACAATTTCCTCCAATATAACACTTCTGGTTTCCGGATTGTCCTCTTCGGTCATATTCATTAATTCTTGGGTGCGATCGAGTCCAGCCATCGCCTCCGTTAACTGACTTCCAATATTGCTCATTTGCACAATTGGCGCAATCATAAAACCTAAAAATAACGTAAATGACACAAATTCACCAATGGTCATGGTGTTATTCATAATAAAATAACCGCCAATTCCCATAATTCCTGCGGAAGCCAAGCCCAATAAAAAAGTGGAAGAACTTGTTATTAAAGCTGTGGCAGTCAAACTCTTTTTCACATTCAAAAATAATCGCTCTACGCCTTCCTCAAACGTTTTATTCTCTTGCTCTTCAGCATTAAAACCTTTAATTACCCGAACACCATTTAAAGTTTCAGTCAATCTTCCTGTAACTTCAGCATTAATTTTTCCGCGATCCCTAAAAATAGGTCGGATATATCCAAAAGCCTTTAAAGCAACAATCGCAAAAATAGCAACAGGCACCAATACAAAAACAGTCATTAAAGCATTAATTTTAATTAAAATAACCAAAGAAATGACTGCTGTAATCGACCCGCCAACCAACTGCACCAAACCTGTTCCCACCAAATTACGTACCCCTTCAACATCATTCATAACACGGGAAACAAGTGCTCCTGACTTATTATTGTCGAAAAAACTGATAGGCAGCGTTAGTAACTTCTTTTGCACTTTAGCTCTTAAAACCGAGATTAAATGCTGCGCTTCCACACTTAACAACCGTGTTAACTCAAAGGACGTTAGTGCCTGAATTAAAATGGCAACACAAACAACAAATAACAAAATTGTCAACGCCTGCATATCCTTCGACGGAATTACTTCATCAATTAAACTTTTACTGGCATAAGGCAACACCAATCCGGCCAAACTTTTGGCAATGATTAAAATGATCCCAATAAATATAATTTTCTTTCTTGGCCAAATAAATTCATTAAATGCCCACTTGTAGGATACGTTGGTTTTACTCATAGTGCTTTCTTAAACGAATATCACGCCAAATAATTTAAGTGACAATTCGGCAGTTTGTTTTTTTATATAAAGTTGGAAAGTTAATTGTTATATGTTAAACTCAAAAACATAAACAAATAAACAGTTCAACAAATAAACAGTTCAACATATATTTCGTAAATTTATATAGATTTTCACAAACAAAAAAAATGGCATTTATAGATTATTATAAAATACTGGGCATTGCTAAAAGTGCTTCTGCAGCTGATATTAAAAAGGCCTATCGAAAATTGGCCAGAAAATACCACCCTGATTTAAACCCTTCGGATAAGGAAGCCGAACGGAAATTCAAAGAAATTAATGAGGCCAACGAAGTTTTGAGCGATCCCGAAAATCGGAAAAAATACGATGAACACGGAAAAGACTGGAAACACGCCGAGCAATTTGAAAAAGCAAAACAACAGCAATACCAAGGAGGCGGACAACAAAGTCCGTTTGGCGACTTTGGCGGCGGCGATTATTCGGACTTCTTTGAATCTATGTTTGGCGGACGCGCCTCTTCAAGAGGAAGAACCAGTGGCGGCGTAAAATTTAGAGGACAAGATTTTAATGCAACATTAAGCCTCAAGCTAAAAGAAGTTTACGAAACCCACAAACGAACTTTAACCATCAATGGCAAAAATATTCGTCTTACCATTCCGGCAGGCGTTAAAAATGGACAGGTCATAAAAATTAAAGGTCACGGTGGCGAAGGCGTCAATGGCGGTCCGAAAGGCGATTTGAACATCACATTTTCCATTGAAAACAACACAAAATTTAAATTGGATGGCGACAATTTACACACAAGGGTTGATTTGGATTTGTACCTAGCAATCTTGGGAGGAGAAATCACCGTGGATACCTTTGACGGAAAAGCAAAACTGAAAATTGCGCCAGAAACACAAAATGGAACCAAAGTAAAACTGAAAGGAAAAGGGTTTCCCGTATATAAAAAAGAAGGGATGTTTGGGGATTTATACATTACTTATCAAATAAAGATGCCTAAAAACCTAACTGAAAAGGAAAAACAATTATTTACAGAACTCGCTAAATTAAGAACATCATGAACCAAGAAAACTTCATTCCACTTCATAAAATATGTAAACTTTATAAGGTTGAGATGTCATTCTTCAATAGCTTAAGTGAAATAGGTCTGATTAAAATTATCACTATTGAAAAATCAAACTATATTCATCAGGATAAAATAACCGATATTGAAAAAATGATACGGATGCACTTCGACCTAGAGATTAATATTGAAGGAATTGATATTGCTTTTAATTTATTGCAAAAAATAGATGAACTTGAAAATGAATTAAATACCATAAAAAACAGGTTACGGATTTATGAAAATTGATTTTTAGATGAAAATACAGTAAGCTAAACAACATAAAATGAAAGATTTTAAGCAAAAAAGATTCTTTAATTTAAAAAGAGTGGAATTTGAATTTGATGGAATCACCTATTATTCAGGAAACTTTTTAAATGCCAAAGAAATTTTTATTCCTTTTGATGAAATTATCCCCGATGCCATTAGCAGAGAAACCAAAACCAGCAGGTTATTTCTTTGGTTTACAATAATATTAGGATTGATTTTTAGTCTGACTATAATGGATATTTTTAGAATTCCTTTTGGAATTTATATGGTATTGGCATTTTTTTCTGGATTGTTTTTCATGTTTTTTTTAATACTGACAATTTTTAGCAGAAAACGAATGTTGTACATCACGACATCAAGTGGATATTTAATAGGTTTTTATGATAAAAACCCGAGTGAGGAAGCCCTTGATAATTTTTTGGAAACATTAAAAACAAAAACATTTGCATACCTCAAAGAAAAATTTGCAATTATTGATATAGATTTACCTGTTGAAAAACAAATAGAAAACCTAAACTTTCTGAAAGAGCGCAATGCAATTACAGAAAAAGAATATGAGACATTGATAGAGAAGCTTAAAAAAAATAATATAGATGTTAAAGGTTTTAAACAATAAAAATTTCAAAGGCAATTAACAAAATTTGATTCAATATTTTAGTAAAATATAGATATGATTCTCGACCAAAAATTTGATTTGGGATTTTTTCCCACACCGTTGCATCACTTAAAAAACTTTTCGGAAAAATATTCCCCTTACCAGATTTTCATTAAACGAGATGACCAAAGCGGACTTGCTTCGGGAGGAAATAAAACCAGAAAACTTGAATATTTAATTCAGGAAGCTTTGGATATAGGATGTGACACCATCATTACAGCCGGTGCGCAACAATCTAACCATTGCCGTCAGACTGCAGCCGCTTGCGCCATTGCCAACCTGAAATGTCATTTGCTACTTGGCGGGACAGCTCCGCAAAAATATAATGGTAACTTATTGTTGTCCAACTTGTTAGGTGCAGAAATTCATTTTACGAGAGAAAACAGAAAAGGCGAAGACATTGCTGCCTTAAAACAAAAACTGGAATTGGAAGGAAAAAAGCCCTTTGTGATTCCCTATGGAGGATCCAATCTTACCGGAGCACTCGGATTTGTGAATGCTGTAAAAGAATTAAAAACGCAACTCATTGCCCAAAATCTTAAAATTGACTATTTATTTTTTGCTTCCAGCTCGGGTGGAACACAAGCAGGATTGACACTGGGAAATGATTTATACAAATTAAATATGAATTTGGTTCCAATAGGAATTGACAAGAGTGAAATGCAAGGAATGAGTCTGGAAAAAGTGACTTTAAACTTAGTGAATGAAGGAAAACTCTTGTTAAAAATTAAAAAAGAGTATCGTTTGGCAGATGTAAAAATCAATAATGATTATAATGAAGCAGGTTACGGTATCATTACCGAAAATGAAAAAGTTGCCATAAAAGAATTGGCAAAAAATGAAGGGATTCTTTTGGATCCTGTTTATACAGGTCGCGCTTTTTATGCGATGATGGATTATTTAAAGAATGAAAAAATCCCTTCAAAATCAACGGTCCTATTTTGGCATACGGGTGGATTACCGGCAAATTTTTATTATTCAGACCATTTAAAATAAGCTGATTATTTGTTTTTGAAATAACCAATAATTCTCATTTTAATAATAGCCACAAGATAGTTATTAAAGCAACTACGTGTGAATGATGTAACTTTTTTCAAAAGTTGTGTAACACAACTTATTGTTTAATCATTGAAATTTACCATTCTAAATTTGAGAAAATAAATGAGTGCGAAAAAAGGAATTAGGTGGAAGAAGGGGATTCTTAGGTGAAATGAATCTTGCAGTCCCCTATTCCGACGCCAAATTATATATATTTATAAGTATTAAAAACAAACCATATGAGAAACAAAGGCAATAATATCACAGTATCTGTGAACAATATCAATGTAAGTTATAACGATGAGGGCCCTAAAGAAGCTCCAGTGATTATTTTTATTCATGGTTTTCCTTTGAATAAATCGCTGTGGGATAAACAATTGAAATCATTAAAGGATAATTACAGAGTGATTGCCTACGACATTCGTGGACATGGAAATTCCGGCCTTGGAGTCATTGATTTTTCAATTGACCTATTTGTTAATGATTTATTGAGTTTTATGGATGCCTTAAAGATTGAAAAAACCATCATTTGTGGTTTATCCATGGGAGGTTATGTAGCCTTAAATGCTATTGAAAACTATCCCGACCGATTTATGGCACTTATTTTATGCGATACAAATTGCATTGCTGATTCTTCAGATGCAAAAGAAAAACGAATGAATACCATTACAAGCATCAAGGAAAATGGGGTAGAGAAATTAGCCGAAGATTTGATTCCAAATCTGTTTGCGCCCGAATCTTTTAAAACAAATTCAGAAGAAATTGCCGCTGTGAAGGAGATGATTGTAACAACCTCCAAACAATCGCTTTATAATAGTTTGCAGGCATTGGCAAATCGTAAAGAAACCTGCAGTAAACTAAACAGTATAAAAGTGCCTGTGCTTATTTTGGTTGGAGAAGAAGATAAAATTACGCCAATTGAAGCAGCTCGCGCTATGAAGTTGAAAATTAGAGATGCCAATTTGCAAATCATTCCCCATGCAGGACATTTAAGTAACATAGAGAATCCTTATGAAGTAACCTATCAGATTAATAAATTCATTTCATCCATAAAATCAATTCATTTGGAATTGTAAAATAATTTATCCTCTATGTAATTTATGGGAGTCGAGCCCAGAGCATGAATCATAACAGATTTTCTAAAGGCTTAGGCTAAATTATGAAACTCTGAAGGTTTTACTTATGGGCTGAGTTTAATCTCAATTATTGACAATTAATTTAGAATTATTAAAATAAATTAAAAAACTTATGTCAAAAGAAAAATTACGATCAGAGATCAACTGCCTAAACTGCAATCATGTTGTTGAAAAACGCTATTGCTCTAATTGCGGACAAGAAAATACGGTAACACGCATTACTTTTCATCACTTGTTTACGCATTTCTTTCAAGATTTAACCCATTACGATAATAAGTTTTGGAAAACAATTATTTACTTGCTCTTTAAACCTGCAGCCGTAACCAAGGCCTATACATCCGGACAACGTTTGTCCTTTTTACCGCCTATGCGGTTGTATATTTTCACCAGTTTTATTACCTTTTTTCTCTTGTCACTATTCCCTTCTGAAAATAATAAAATTAGCATTACACCTATTAAAAATAAGACCGAAAATCTAGTCCCAACATTAGACTCATTGCATATTGAAGAGAAAAGTGTTGATGGCCTTACTAAAATTGGCGTGATCTCTCAGAAAAGCAATGATACACTAAAAAAAATATTGAAGGAAACAAACATTAATCCAGATAAAATCACAGATTTTGGCTATAAGGGTACCAAACAATTGGATTGGGTTCAAAAAAATGGTTCGGAAAAAGCAAAAGTAGGAAAAACGGAATACTGGTTTCTTAAAAAATGGCTTTCCGTAAAAGAGGAAAATACCAACGAAGAAATTATCGAAAAATTCAGTCAATCATTTGAACAAAATCTACCCAAAGTTTTATTCATATATATGCCTATTTTCGCCCTTCTTTTATGGATTTTCCATGATAAAAAAAGATGGTATTTTTATGATCATGGTATTTTTACCCTACACTTTTTTTCATTTCTGCTTTTGGTGATATTGCTGCTCTTTTTCATCGATAAACTTTTTGCCTTATCAGATTGGCCTGTTTTAGGCTGGATTCATCTTATCATCAAAATGACTGGTATCCTTTGGATGTTAATTTATTTCTTTCCTGCACATCGCCGATTTTATGGAGAATCTCATTTGGTTTCTGCCTTCAAAAGCAGTGTGGTGTATGTACTCAATTTAATTATTGTCACAGTATTGCTCATATTCTACGGATTGTATACCTATATTAATTTACATTAAAACAATTGCTTAAAAAATATTTTCATAACTGCTAAATTCTTTCTGAAATGTGAGAATCTTGTAAACTTTTGTCGGAATTGTGTAACACCTTCCTCCATAAATGGGAATATCTTTGAAATGTGAAAATTCATTCACAGATAAATTCTACTATCATGAACACAACAGAAGCAAAAGGAAACTGGAATATTCAAAAAGCCAAATTGAAACAAAGATTTGCAGATTTAACTGACAATGATTTCATGTATGAAGAAGGTCAAAGAGAAGAAATGTTGGGAAAACTGCAAGTAAAACTTGGAAAAACCAAAGAAGAATTAAATGACTTTTTAGAATCGCTATAATTGAAAACTTAAATTTCTGTTGCTGATTGTAATGCATTATGATTGAAAAGTAATCGTATTACAACGGCTTCAGAAAGCTTAAACCTTAATAAAAATATCACAAAACCTCTTTAAAGCCAATTTAAAGAGGTTTATTTTTATGTTCTTGTTTTCTTGCATGTGAATGCTAAACTCTGTAAATTTAATTATGAATTAATAAAACTCATATACAAATGATTCAAAAAATTTTAGTTGGAATTGACGGAAGTCCTTCTGCCATCAACGCCTCAGATTATGCCATTAAATTGGCAAAAGAACTACAGGCTGAGTTGGAAATTATTTATGTAATCAGGTTTTCTATAGGAAATGTTGAAAAGGGAATTTTACCCGTCAAGATCGAAGAATATGAAAAAGTAAGGGCCATTGAGTTGGTTGGAAAAATTAAAGATCAAAATCCTGTTATAAAAATTAGCGATATAGAACCCATCGGTCTGCCCATTCCCGAAATCAACAAGGCCATTGAAAATTGGAAACCCGATTTGTTTATTATCGGTCACCACACACATCATTTTCTTGAACATTTGTTTATCGGGAGCTTAGAAAAAAAACTACTCAGCAGCCTTAAAATACCATTAGTGATTGTACCTGAAAATTATAAATGCTGATATGTAAATGAACTAAAAAACAACAATTCAAAGACTTAAAAATAAAAAATGAAGAAATGAAAACAACAATAAAACAAGCTTTTTTATCTTCAATTTATATTTTAATTGGACTGTTATTTCTAAATGTAAGTTGCGAAAAATCAAATTTAAATATGGATGCCCCTAGTTGTATTGAAAATGAGATAAAAAAAATAAAAATTGAAGATGTTCGAAATCCTCCGGCACAAGTTTGGAAATGGGAAGTGGATGGACAAATATATTATTATATAAATTCAGACTGCTGTGACCAATATAACCTTCTGTATGATAACAATTGTGATATAATTTGCGCCCCAGATGGTGGAATAACAGGACTGGGTGATGGAAATTGTCCTGATTTTAAGGAGCCAATTAAAAAAACACTTATTTGGCAAGATAACAGACGGTAAAATTAATATTGTCCAGTACTCAACAAGACCAAAGTGCAGGCTTCTTCAAAAGCAATGTTATTCTTATTCAGTAAATTTTGCAATTCCACATTTTCGGTACCAGGATTAAAAAGTACGCGTTTCGGATTTAGAGCAATGATATAATCATAAAAACTTTCCTGATTTTTTTCATTCAGATACAGCGTAACCGTATCAATCTTTTCAAAGATGACCTTTTTTGTGATAAATTTTACGCCACTAACTTCCCCTTCTTTATTTGCTATCGCCAAAACGGGATGTCCGTTAGAAGTTAACATTTGAATGGCCTTATAAGAATATCTGCTTGGATTTGTAGAGGCTCCAATAACCAATGTTTTTTTCATCATTTTTCAAAAATAAGTTAAATTTTTAGGAAAAAATGTAACAAAATATAAAAGTATTTGTCTAATAAAAATAGTGATACTTAAATCATTTATATTCAAACATAAAGCAAGAAATAAAAACAATAGTAAAAGGAAATAGCGCGTATGTATAAAAAACTTTGTGAGTATATTTACAATTAATTAACTACCTTTTAACATGTTAGACTCTTTAAAGCTGTAAATTTGTACTTTAATCAAGTTAATCACATAAAGCATGTAAATGCCATAAAAATAATAAAAGAATATTTATAATTATTTGAATTAGTTAATTAATAGTCTTTTTGAAAAAGCCTCTAAACTTGCGTTATTAGAGGCTTTTAATTTTTCCTATCCTCAGCCCCTACCTCGGCAGGTAAACTTTCCGTCCCGATCTATCTGGAGAAAGGGAGTTGATTTAGACATTAGAGAAAAAAAATTCTTTAACAATCATTTTTTAACCTTTACGCTTGTTCCCCCATTGAAGGTTAGGAGGCCTACCACCTAATAATCACGCTTCCCCAAGTAAATCCACTACCGAAAGCTGCCAAAACCACAAGATCATTGTCTTTTATTTTACCCAGTTCCCAAGCCTCAGAAAGTGCAATAGCTATGGACGCCGCGGTGGTATTTCCATATTGCATAATGTTGTTATAGACTTGCTCATCATTCAGTCCAAATTTTTTCTGAACAAATTGGGAAATTCTTAGATTCGCCTGATGAGGAATAAATAAATTAATGTCTTTTGTCTCCAGATTATTCGCTTGCAGTCCCTCCACAATAACTTCATGAAAACGAACAATCGCGTGCTTAAACACAAAAGTTCCGTTCATATAAGGAAAGTACGATTCATCGTTTTCGTCATTGGCCTCTAAAATTTCTGGTACCCAATGTATAATGCTAGGCGCCTCCACAATTAATTCTTTGGCATGCTTTCCTTCAGAATGTAGATGTGTAGACAAAATTCCTTTATTGTTATCCTCAGTTCTCGATAATACTGCTGCTCCTGCTCCATCGCCAAAAATTACCGTTACACCTCTTCCTCTATCTGTTTTGTCCAACCCACCCGAATGAAATTCAGATCCAACCACCAATATATTTTTATACATACCTGTTTTAATGAACTGATCAGCAACTGAAAGTGCATACACAAAACCAGAACATTGGTTTCTAACATCAAGTGCGCCTACGGTTCTCATATCAAGCATTTCCTGTAATTGCACACCACAACCAGGGAAATAATAATCGGGACTCAAAGTAGCAAAAACAATAAAATCGATATCATCTTTTGTAAGTCCGGATCTTTCAATGGCTATTCGGGCAGCCTTTGCGCCCATTACGGAAGTACTATCTTCACTTCCTTCCTTTATCCATCTTCGCTCTTTAATTCCCGTTCTTTCCTGAATCCACTCATCATTGGTATCCATCATTTTTGCTAAATCATCATTGGTGACAATATTATCAGGCACATAAAACCCAAGACCGATTATTTTAGAATTATACATAAACTTATTTTTATTATTATATTTTTTCAAACTTACTAAAATCAAAAATTAATTACAACATTAATTATACGATGTTCATAACTATTTTAACACCATTTTTAAATAAAACATTAAATATAACTGTTATATTATCAATAACATAACTATTATACTTATATTGTTCAAAGTACGATGTTCAACTAAAAATAAAAATGACCAAACCAAAAGATAACAAAACAACGCCGCTATAAACACCAAATTTAAAAGTACCCCTCATCAAATTAAACAATTTGCTTAATTTAAGATTAAATGATTTTGTAGTTAAATTTGTTTAAAAAGTTAGTTAAAAATAATATAGATATTAAGAAATCCATTCAAAAAACACCAAGCCTAATTCCTATAAATAATCAAATAAACATTTAATCATCTATTTTTATAATTTATAAAATTTAATTAGCTGCCTTGGCAGGAATTTCACCCATTGCACACTCTGTAATTGCGGTGATGGTTAAAGATGGATTTACACCGGGGTTTGCAGAAATCATTGAACCATCGCAGACCAACATATTTTGATAGCCAAAAACTTGATTGTGTTTGTTTATAACACCTTTTGAAGAGTCTTCCCCCATTACAGCCCCGCCTAAAATATGTGCAGTGGTAGGCGTTCCCAGCAAAACATCAACAAAATTTCCAAAGGGAATTCCATTTACTATTTTACCATATTTTTTGCTTAAATCAAATGCTTCGGGAATAATTCCTGACGGTATTGGTCCGTTTTCAGGTACTGTTTTCATTTTTGTAAATCTGCCTAATTTTAATCTGATGGTGCTGTCAACCGTTTGCATAAATAATAAAACAGTAGTGCGTTTCGCATAATTTTTGGTGAAAATTGTTTTCAGCAATTTCAATGGAAATTTTACAAATAAAAACAACACGCCTAAAAGTCGCAACAGCACATATTTACTGAAAATAACAGGAATTGTAAGCATTCTGAAAAACGCAGATCCTTCCCCGTAACGAACAGGTTCTAAATGACTGTTTTCATCGGTATGCAAAATGGAGCCAATGGCAATCCCTTTAGAAAAGTCCTTAAAATTTTTATTGGTTGAGGTAACCAATATTAGAGATTCATTATTGGTTCTTATAGCACAGCCAACCATATCAGATAAATTGGGCAACGATTTCTTCTTCAATTTTAAAAGCAAAGGCACCGTACCAACAACGCCCCCTGAAAAAATAACACCTTTTGCGGTAACGCTGGCCTTTTCCTTTTTTCCAATACTCGATTCAAATTCAATTTTATAGCCGTCAGAACCATCTTTAGCTCCTAAAACCACAACATCAACAACTTCTTTTTCAGCAAAAATTTTAGCGCCCAATTGTTGCGCCAAATGCAAATAGTTCTTGTCTAAGGTGTTTTTTGCATTGTACCTGCACCCTGTCATACAAGCGCCACAATGCGTGCAACCAGTTCTGTCGGGCCCTTTTCCTCCAAAATAAGGATCCTCAACAGTACGCCCGGCATCCCCAAAATAAACACCCACTTTTGCAGCTTCAAAATCGCTGACTTTCCCAATACCTTCAGCCAAATCTTTAAGCGCCAAATCTGCGGCATGTAATTTAGGATTGGTTTCTGCACCCAACATTTTATAGGCTGTTTTGTAATGTGACTTAAGTTCCTCTTCCCAATTGTTCAAGGCCGCCCAACTGCCCGATGTGAAAAAATCTGTTTTTGGAATTGGCAGTGTATTCGCATAAGTCAATGAACCGCCACCAACACCAACGCCCGATAAAACAGTGACATGGTTTAGAAAAGTCATTTTAAAAAACCCAAATAATTTCATATTTGGCTGCCACAACCATTTTTTCAGATTCCAATTGGTTTTGGGAAAATCCTTTCCGGCAAACCACTTACCTTTTTCAATAACCAAAGCTTTGTAGCCTTTTTCTGACAAGCGCAACGCACTTACAGAACCGCCAAATCCGCTACCAATAATCACATAATCATAGTCTAGTTGTGCCATTTATTTTATTCATCTATAAAATTGATAAACGAAGATACATAATTATCGGAATTTATAATTACTAAACATTGCCAATTTGTCACCTTTCACACTTTGGTATTTTTTTTGACTAGTAACACTAGGTAAATAATAAATCAAAAAACTAAAAGATATGGCAAAAGGAAGTATTAAAGTAACGGCTGAAAATATTTTTCCCATTATTAAAAAATTCTTGTATTCTGATCACGAAATATTTTTGCGTGAGTTGATTTCAAATGCAACAGATGCTACTTTAAAATTAAATCATTTATCAACATTGGGTGAAATCAAAGGTGATATTGGAAATCCTATTATCGAAATAAAAGTTGATAAAGAAAAAAAGGAAATCAGGATTATTGACCAAGGTGTTGGAATGACGGGTGATGAAGTTAAAAAATACATCAACCAGATTGCTTTTTCAGGCGCTGAAGAATTTGTGGAAAAATACAAAGACAAAGTTGAAGATACTGGAATTATAGGTCATTTCGGATTGGGATTCTACTCTTCTTTTATGGTTGCCGAAAAAGTGGAAATTTTTACCAAATCATTTTTGGAAGATGCAAAAGCAGTTCGGTGGGAATGTGATGGAAGTCCGAAGTATACCCTAGAAGAAATTGAAAAAACCGAGCGCGGAACAGAAATAGTATTGCATATTGCAGATGATTCTACAGAGTTTTTGGAAGAACACAAAATTACACAATTGTTGAACAAATACAACAAGTTTATGCCAATTCCAATTAAATTTGGAACGCGTGAAGAAACGTTGCCTTTGCCTGATGATGCACCAAAAGATGCAAAACCAGAAAAAATTACGGTAGACAATATTGTAAATAACCCAAATCCGGCTTGGACTAAAAACCCGACCGAATTAAAAGAGGAAGATTATGCGGAATTTTACAGAGAGTTGTATCCAATGCAATTTGAAGAACCACTGTTTAACATTCATTTAAATGTTGATTATCCGTTTAACTTAACAGGGATTTTATATTTCCCGAAGCTGACAAAAAATATTGATCAAACGAAAGATAGAATACAATTGTATCAAAATCAAGTGTTTGTTACAGACAATGTGGAAGGAATTGTGCCCGACTTTTTACAAATGCTTCGTGGTGTTATTGATTCACCTGATATTCCCTTAAACGTTTCACGTTCTTATTTGCAAAGTGATGCAGCCGTTAAAAAAATAGCGAGCTACATCACTCGAAAAGTGGCCGATAAACTGATTAGTTTGTTTAATAATGACCGCAAGGCTTTTGAAGAAAAATGGAACGATATCAAAATAATTATTGAATACGGAATGCTTTCCGAAGAAAAATTCTTTGAAAAATCTGACAAATTTGCACTTTATCCAACGGTTGACGATACTTATCTTACTTTTGAAGAATTAGAGGAAAAAACTAAAGCACTTCAAACCGATAAAGACAATAAACTGGTTATTCTTTACGCCTCTAACGTAAAAGCGCAGCACAGTTATATTGATGCCGCAAAAGAAAAAGGCTACGAAGTTTTGTTATTAGATTCCCCTATTGTTTCTCATTTGATTCAAAAATTGGAAGGTTCAAAAGAAAATATCCAATTTGCACGTGTTGATGCAGATCAAATTGACAATTTAATCAAAAAAGATGAAGCCAAAATTAGTAAGCTTTCAGATGAGGAAATAGCCGAATTAAAACCAATAATTGAAGAAATAATTCCGACAAAAACCTATTCGGTTCAGTTAGAAGCAATGGATTCATCAGCAAATCCGTTTATTATTACCCAGCCTGAATTTATGCGTCGTATGAAAGAAATGCAGGCAACTGGTGGTGGCGGATTTATGGGAATGGGAAATTTCCCGGATATGTTCAATTTGGTGGTGAATACCAATAACGATTTGGTTGGCAAAATTTTGGCCACCAAAACCAAAAAGAAACAGGAAGCGTTAATTAAACAAGCATTTGACTTGGCAAAACTTTCTCAAAACCTATTGCACGGAGAAGATTTAACAAATTTTATCAAAAGAAGTTTTGAGCTGATTAAATAGCAGTCAAAAATAGTTTAACAAACAATTAGTAGCATGCCTCAATAGTTATTGGGGCATTTTTTATTACTTTTATCAGCAAATTAATACGCTGTAATACTTGGCATTTTTTTTGCAGCTATCTATGAAATTAAAACTGAAAATGAACAACTCAATAAAAATAACAATCTTATCATTTTTTATAAGCTGTTTCTCGGTAAATTTATTTTCACAAACTGATTCTGGAAAAACCGTGATTCCTCCAACAAAAATGGACAATCAAGCCGGCGCCCTAAAAAGTAAAACACCCATAAAATCCACCTTTGAAAACACAAAAACAGCGCCAACTGTTCCCAATTTTGATTTTAAAATTGATGAAAAATTAAACACAAGCACCATTGATAAAAATTTAGAGCAAAATAAATCCAATTCAAAAAATCATAACTTTTTGATGGAAACTTTGCCAGAAGATAAAGATATTATTGGTAAAAAATATTGGAAAGGGCAAGATGTAACCCATAAAAAACTGGAAAGTAATTATAGTTTGGGAACCGTTAAAAGTGCCACAAAAACAGTTAAAATTGAGTGCCGTGATTTTGGTTTGGTTGATGGAGACAGAATTCAGATTTTCTTAAATAATACCATTGTGAGTGCAAACATCGGATTGAAAAGAAATTATTTTGTGGTGTATCTTAATTTAGAAGAAGGGTATAACAGAATAGATTTCCAGGCTTTAAACCAAGGATATTCTGGACCGAACACTGCCGAAATGATTGTTTATGACGCCTTGGGAAATATCATTTCATCTAAAGAATGGCATTTGGCAACTGGTGAAACCGCAACGCTTGGCATCATTAAAAAATAACTATTTTATGATTTTAGCGGCATCGGGCATTATTTTACAAGAAAAAAAAATACTGTTGTTGCAACGCTCGCATTACACACAAAATTATCCGGAATATTGGGGTTGCCCCGGAGGAAGGGCTGAAGATGGCGAAACCGCCGAGCAAAATGTGATTCGGGAAGTGAAAGAAGAATGCAACTTAGATTTTACGCCAACCGAAATTATTAAAACCGGCATTTGGCAAGACAGGGAATATTATCGATTTCTGGGAAATTGGACCGGTGACATAAAAATTCAGGAACTTGAAGTATTGAATTATGCATGGTTTTCATTTAATCAAGCCTCAAAATTGAATTTGGCTTTCGACTATCGAGAAATTATACAACTTCTTAAGAATAAACAGTTGTTATAAACAAAGTTGTAAGTTTGAAAGTTCCATCCTAAATAATCCGACCCAAAAATTGTAAATCCTAAATTGTAAATCCAAAATCATCGATACGCTTCATTCACATATTGTCCCAAAAGGTATAGAAAATATTCGGTTACAAAATTATGCGCCAACAATTTTTTACGGTTTTATTCCATCAAACGCAGGCGTAAAAAAGGCCATTAAACGCGGACAGGTACTAATCAACGGCGAAATTGCCCAAACAGGATCCTATGTGCAATTTGGCCAGGTAATCGATTTATTGGAAAGGCCGAAATCACAACCTAAAATATTTGAACTGCCGTTAGAGATTTTGTTTGAAGACAATCACATGGCGGCCATCCATAAGCCTGCCGGATTTTCAGTAAGCGGAAACGCCTATAAAACAATTTACAACGCGTTGCCCTTTAATTTAAAAAAGAGCACAGAACCCGATGCGCTTCCCTGGCCAACACCAGTGCACAGATTGGACAACCAGACTTCAGGAATACTGCTGATTGCCAAAACAAAAACTTCTCAAATTGCATTGGGAAACCAATTTGAAGATCATACCATTCAAAAAAAATATTGCGCAATTGTGATTGGCGAAGTACTTACAAACGGAAAAATAAACACACCGATTGAAGACAAAATTGCAGAAACTGATTTTAAAGTTGTCACTGTCGTAAATTCCTTAAAATACCAACATTTGAGTCTGTTAACTATTTACCCAAAAACCGGAAGAACGCACCAAATACGCATACATTTATCCAGTATTGGCCTTCCCATTTTTGGTGACAAATTATATGTAGATGAAAAAATGTTACATAGAGGAAAGGGGCTTTTTTTATGCGCCCAAGAAATTTCATTTCTGCATCCAAAAACTTCAGAAGAAATCAACTTAAAAGTCGCCATTCCACACAAATTTGAATCTTTGCTTTTACGGGAACAAAGACGCTGGGGGAACTATAACAGTTGAAAGGAAAAAGTCGGAAGTCGGAAGAACGAAGTCGGAAGTTAAAATCTGAAAAATTATGCTATTATTATAACAAAACCAGCTCCTTTCCTTTGGAAAGGGCTGGGGATAGGATTATAAAAACAAATCGTCCAACACTTTTGCCAAACGAATTCCTCCTTTTTGAAGTTGTGAACGAACAGTTTCAAAATTTTCATAAGAATAGTTATAGCTTAATTTATCGCCAACTTCAACGGAGGCATATGCTTTTACAGCGTAAGTTTGTGTTTCGTTTACCCAATCCACAATAGTGCCTTTTTGTAAAAACTTCACTTGTTCTTTAGAAATTTTATCTGCATTATTAGCCAGTTCCGTATAAGTCATCTCAAAACCATCAATCATTTTTGAATCCCAAACCGAATGTAAATTGGTGCCGCTCCCAAACCACTGAACCTGAATGTCGTTTCCGCCTTTATCTTCTGCTCTTCCAACGTGCATCGGCTGGTGTAAATCGCCTATAAAATGCACCAACAATTTCAAATAGAAGGCTTTGTCTTCTTTGGAAGAATTTTTGTCCAAAATAACAGCTTTGCATTTTTCAATTCCCGTAACCAAATCACCTTCGCTATTTTTTTCGGAATCTTCATATTTTACGCCAAAAGGCATATTTACATAATGCATCGTGTTGAAATTTCTATAACGCTTGTCTGATTTGATGTCGTCCCCAAAAGTTGAAACCAAGGCCAAACTTTGGCCGTCCAAAATTTCAGCAATTTTACGTTTTGTTTTGTTCTTTGTGTAATCATCAGCGATTTCGCCAATGGTCCTGTGGCCGGTTTTTCCCCAATCCGGGTTACTGTTGTGGGCAGATAATTGCGCGACAATCACTAAAAATATAGTTAAAATATAGCTTGATCTTATAATTTTCATTTGATTTTATTTTTGGCTAAGATAAAAAATAAAATGGGTAAAAAATTTGGAAAGATTAAAAAATATTTAATATCTTTATGATATCATTTTAATATCAACTAAAACTAAGACCATGACACTAGAAAAAATTATTACATTATCAAACGGATACATTATGTTATTCCTGTTTTTTGCTTTTGGCATTGCCGGCATTTACGGCATCGCCAATATTTCTGATTGGTTCGCCTTCGCCATATTTATGGCGGTAATTATTCTTCCGGGATTCTTTTTGGTAAATCCGAACACTTCAAAAGTGATTTTGCTTTTCGGAAAATACATTGGAACGGTAAAAGAAAACGGATTTTATTGGGGAAATCCTTTGTATCTTAAAAAGGGAGTTTCATTAAGGGCTTGCAATTTCGACAGCGAGCGCGTGAAGGTTAACGACAAGCTAGGAAATCCGATTATGATTAGCACTATTTTGGTTTGGAAAGTAAAAGATACCTACAAAGCTGCTTTTGATGTAGATAATTACGAAAATTTTGTTCGTGTGCAATCGGATGCTGCCGTTCGTAAATTGGCAAGCTTGTATCCTTACGACAATTTTGAAGACGATGATAAAGAAGAAGAAATTACGTTGAGAGCCAGCGTAAATGAAGTAAGTGTGGCTTTAGAAAAAGAACTGTCTGAACGCCTGGAAATGGCCGGCATTGAAGTTTTAGAAGCGCGAATTGGCTATTTGGCCTACGCACAGGAAATTGCGAGCGCCATGTTAAAACGCCAACAAGCTACCGCAATTATTGCAGCACGCCATAAAATAGTAGAAGGTGCCGTAAGTATGGTGGAAATGGCGATTCAAAAACTCAGCAAAAATAAAATTGTTGACTTAGATGAAGAGCGAAAAGCCGCGATGGTGAGTAATTTAATGGTGGTGCTTTGTTCCGATAAAGATGCTACACCTATAGTAAATACAGGAACTTTAAACCATTGATAATGATCTCAATTTTAGTTTATGTTACTTACATAATTTATATGACAGTTTCAAAAATGATTTTTTAGCAATTAATTTTACAATGATGAAGGAATATAAAATTATATCAAAAGGATTTTGGAAAAAAGACGTCTATTTTGAAGACACACTTAACCAATATGCCAGAGAAGGCTGGGAAGTAGTTAGCGCTTTAAGCAACGGCCACGGCGATTTTTCAAAAGTGATATTTGAGCGGGATAAAAACAAATATTGATGACCCGTTTTTGTCATTAATAGCAATTTCCCTTTTCAAAAAATTAAAAATAGCTAAATGAAACGAGCATAACAAATTTTGATACACAAAGGAATGATTCATGGCGAATTTACCTACCTGCCGGCAGGCGAGGTTTACCTGCCGTTAGGTAGGCAGCAGCTGTTACCGCTAAATAATAAATCATAAACAGATGAAACGAGCCATAACAAATTTTGATACACAGCAGAATGATTAATGGCGAATTTACCTGCCGATAGGCAGGCGAGGTTTACCTGCCGTTAGGCAGGCTGCATCTGTACCAATAAAAAATAAATCATAAACAGATGAAACGAGCCATAACAAATTTTGACACACAGAGAAATGATTAATGGCGAACAGCAGCTGTACCAACAAAAAAATAAAAATTGAACAGATGAAAATATTTATTGAAGAACAAAAATTTACGCAAATCTGGCTATTTATTGTCTTGGCAATCGTTTTTACTATGGTTACCATACCAATCACAAAAGATTGGGACACTATTTCACAAGGAAGCTTTGGCGAAATACTGAGCAATACAGGAGGGATTCTTGTTCTTTTATTTGTATTTGTGCTTTTCAATTTTTTCAAGCTGAAAACAAGGATAGACGAAAAAGGTATTTATTATCAATATTTACCTTTTCATTTCTCTTATCGGTTTTTGCCTTGGGATGTTATTTCAAAATGCTATGTTCGAAATTATAATGCCATTTTTGAATATGGCGGCTGGGGTTTAAAATTTAGTTTTAGAAAAAGTAAGGGAAAATCATTTACCGTAAAAGGAACCATCGGACTTCAGTTGGAATTGCTAAATGGAAAGAAAATTTTAATTGGAACACAAAAAAAGGAAGAAATTCAAAGAACGATTGACACTTATCAGGACAAAATTGGAATGATGAAATCTTAAATTCTCAAAAGAAATAAAATATGTCGAAAAAAGCATTTGCATTAAGGATAGATGAAGATATGCTAAAAGCTATTGAAAAATGGGCGGCGGATGAGTTCCGTTCTACTAACGGACAATTGGAATGGATGCTCAACAAAAGCCTGAAAGATGCCAAAAGAGCTCCTAAAAAATCAGATCCTAGATAGAAAATTAATTAACTGTCCCTGAATTATTTAACAAAAAGAACTCCAAATTTTCATTTGGAGTTCTTTTATAATTAATTAACCTTATTGTTTTTTTGGATGCACCAAAGTCATTTCATCAATTAAATTTTTAGCGCCAGCATATTTATCGATGATAAACAATACATAACGGATATCAACCGAAATACTTCTAACTATATCTGCATCAAAATGTAAGTCGCTCATCGTTCCTTCCCAAGTAGTATCAAAAGCCAAACCAACCATATTTCCATAGGCATCAATCATTGGGCTACCAGAATTTCCGCCAGTCATATGGTTTGTGGATAAGAAATTGATAGGCATTTTACCATTTTCAGCATACGGACCAAAATCTTTTGTATTGTATAAATCCTGTAATTTTTGAGGCACATCAAATTCATAATCACCAGGTATATATTTTTCCATTACCCCTTTTAAATAGGTTTTATTCGTATAATTAACACCATCTTTTGGCATGTAACCTTGAACAATTCCGTAATTTACCCTTAGGGTGCTGTTTGCATCAGGATAAAAGCGCTTGTTTGGAAAAACTTTCATTAATGCAGTCATATACTCCTTTTGCACTGCATTAATTTCTAGATTTAACTGTTGAAACTTCGGCTCAATTTGATTGTAAAAAATTGCATGAATCGGTTTTCCAAATGCGTAAGCTTTGTCTGCATTTAAATTTTTAATTACTTCTTCAGGAGTGCCTGTCAATAATTTTTCAGCACCTTCCAAACTTGTTAATTTTGAATTTGCATAAATATCTTTTGTGATTTTAGCTACACCCAGGCCTTTCATAGACTTTGGTAAATATTCAGTTGGCATTTTTTCAATATACATATTTACCAACTTTTCAAAAACTGGTTCATCTACTACCACACTGTAGTTCTTATAAGTCCCTTTTAATCTATTAAGTATTGCTTCTTTCGACTTTTCAAAAGCAGGTGCACCACCCTTAAGAAACGCTTGCTCTAATTGGTAAGCAGAAAAAGTAATCCCAAGAAGTTCAACGTTTCTGCTAGCTATTTCAGACCAGTAGTCACGCGCCAATGAAACGCTTTCAATTTCTTTGTATAATTTTTCAAAATCAGCCAGTAAAGTTGCATAACCTTGCAGGTCTTTTTCTGCGACTATTTTAGAAAATTCAGCTTCTAGTTCTTGCTTTTTTGCAATTGCATTTGTTTGCTTAATTCCTTGGTTTTCTCCAATCCACTTTTTCCAATAATTGGCTATTGAAGCAAATTTTGAAGCGTATTTAATTTTTATATCTGCATCTTTACGCATATAAGTATCCATAATTTTCAAAGCATTATCACGAACTTCAATTTTTGCAGGATTCAATACATTTACAATTTGATCAACTGCAATTGCAGGCAAATACTCGTTTGTTCTACCTGGAAAACCAAATACCAATGTAAAGTCACTTTCTTCAACACCATCTAAAGAAATTGGTAAAAAGTGAATTGGCTTGTAAGGCACATTGTCTTTTGAATAGTTAGCCGGACGGTTATTTGCATCAGCATATACTCTAAATAGGGAAAAATCTCCGGTGTGACGAGGCCACATCCAGTTATCAGTATCAGCACCAAATTTTCCAATAGAAGTTGGAGGCGCACCTACCAAACGCACATCGGTATACCTTTCGGTAACAAATAATAAATACTGATTTCCTTTAAAAAATGCTCTAACATTTGCATCTTGCCACTCCTCTTTTTGAGCTGCTTTGGTTACTTTATTAATATTTTGATCAATTAAACTTTGTTTAGCGGCTTCATCCATATTGTCTGTAACACCTTCAAAAACTTGGGTTGTCACATCATCAATTCTTTTGATAAAAGTAGCGCTTAAACTTTCGTTTGGTAACTCTTCATCATAATTCTTTGCCCAAAAACCATCTTTTAAATAATCATGTTCCAAAGTTGAATGAGATTGAATTATTCCATATCCACAGTGATGATTGGTTAATAACAAGCCGTTAGGAGAAATAATCTCAGAAGTACAACCTCCTCCAAAATGTGCAATGGCATCTTTTAAACTTGAATTATTGACATCATAAATATCTTTGGCAGTCATTTTACTCCCCAAAAGTTGCATCTCCTTTTCGTTCATTCCTTCTAATAATGAAGGAACCCACATACCACCTTGAATGTCTCTTGTATCAACTTTTTCTGTTTTTTGTGCCGAAATTTGAAGTGATAAAAATGCTATCGCAATAATTAAATATAGTTTTAGGTGTTTCATAAGATTAAGATTTTGTTTTTGCTTTAATTTTTGGTTCAATTATTTTTTTGGATGCACCAAGGTCATTTCATCAATTAAATTTTTTGCACCAGCATATTTATCGATGATAAACAATACGTAACGAATATCTACCATAATATTTCTGCAAATTTCCGGGTCGTAATTCATATCGCTCATCGTTCCTTCCCAAACCCTGTCAAAATTTAATCCGATTAAATTTCCTTGGGCGTCAATGGCCGGACTTCCAGAATTCCCTCCTGTAGTATGGTTTGTACCTATAAAGTTAACAGGCATTTTACCGTTTTCCCCATATTGGCCGTAATCTTTGGCATTGTATAAATCCACCAATTTTTTTGGCACATCAAATTCATAATCTCCTGGAACATATTTTTCAATAACACCATCTAAATAAGTGATTTCGCTATAGTAAATACCATCTTTTGGCTCATAGCCACTCACCTGCCCGTACGTTACACGAAGCGTGCTGTTGGCATCAGGAAAAAATCGATTCTTTGGAAATACTTCCATCAACGCTTTCATATATTCCTTTTGAACGGCTTCGATTTGTAAATTTAAGGCTTGAAATTTAGGTTCCAATTTATTATAAAATATAGTATGCAACTCTTTTCCAAAGGCGTACGCCTTATCTTCATTTAACTTTTTAATCACTTCTTCTGGAGTTCCGGAAAGTAATTTTTCCGCGCCTTCTAAAGTTGTCAGTTTTGAGTTTGCATAAATATTATTGGTAAGTTCTGTAAAATTTACGCCTATCATGGTTGAAGGCAAATATTCTTTAGAAGATTTTTCGGCGTATAATGCCACCAACCTTTCAAAAACTGGCTTATCTACCTTTACACTATAATTTTTATAGATACCTTTAAAAGTATTCAAAGCCGATTCTTTTGCTTTGTTGAAAGCGGGTTCTCCACCTTTTAAATAAGCTTGTTCCAGTTGATACGCCCTAAAAGTAATTCCCAATAATTCTACATTTCTATAGGCAACTTCCGACCAATATTCGCGTGCCAAAGCTACACTTTCAATTTCTGTGTATAACTTCTCAAAATCTGACAGCAAGGTTTTATAACCAACCAAATCTTTTTCATTTACAATTTTCGTAAATTCTGCTTCCAGTTCACGTTTTTTTTCTATGGCATTCGATTTTTGAATTCCCTGATTTTCACCAATCCATTTTTTCCAATAGTTGGCTGTTGAAGCATATTTTGAAGCATATTTAATTTTAATATCAGCATCGTTCCTCATAAATGAGTCTGTTATTTTCAAGGAGTTGTCACGAATTTCAATTCTTGCCGGATTTAAAACATTCACTATTTGTGCTACACCCACTGCAGGCAAATACTCATTGGTACGTCCCGGAAATCCGAATACCAAGGTAAAATCGCCTTCTGCAACTCCATCTAACGATATTGGCAAATAATGGTTTGGTTTGTAGGGTACATTGTCTTTTGAATAGGCGGCCGGACGGTTATTTGCATCGGCATAAATACGGAACAATGAGAAATCACCCGTATGTCTTGGCCACATCCAATTGTCGGTATCCGATCCAAACTTCCCTATTGAAGTTGGTGGCGCGCCCACCAAACGAAGATCGTTAAAAGTTTCTGTTACAAACAATAAATATTGATTGCCATGGTAAATGGGTTTAATATTTGCATTTTGCCATTCTTCTTTTTGGGCTGCTTTTGCTACTTTTTCAATATTTTGGTTGATAATTTTCAATTTTGAAGCTTCATCCATGGTAGCGGTTACTCCTTTAAAAACTTCCGAAGTAACATCATCAATTCTCTTGATAAAAGTGACATTCATACTTGGATTTGATAATTCCTCCTCATAATTCATCGCCCAAAAACCATCTGTTAAATAGTCTTTTTCCACTGATGAGTGTGATTGTATGGCGCCATAGCCACAATGATGATTCGTTAATAACAAGCCATTTGGAGAAATAATTTCTGATGTGCAACCTCCATTAAAATGCACGATGGCATCTTTTAAACTTGAATTATTGACATCATAAATGTCTTTTGCGCTCATTTTGCTTCCCAACTGAAGCATTTCGCTTTCATTCATCCCTTCCAACAAAGAAGGAATCCACATGCCTCCTTGAATTTCCCTGTTGTCTTGTTTGGTTTGGGATTGAATATTGACTGCAGCCACTGTGGTTTCTTGTGCCGGTTTACAGGAAATTGCCAATAAGGCTACTAAAAAATAGAGTTTTATATATTTCATTGTTCAAAAATTTATTCCACAAATATACACAACCAAAAACACTTTATTTAGTCTGATATTCATTTAAAAAAATAGTATTTTAGCCAAAATTTAAAAAAAACATGGATACAACGCCAATTATTACACAAGACACCATTGCCTTCGGAATATTATTGCTGACGCTCGGATTCGTTTTTTATACTTCTTCCAGTGAAAATAGTCGCTGGATAAAATTTTACAAAATTGTGCCTGCACTTTTGATGGCTTATATGTTACCCGCCATTTTTACTTCATTTGGAATTATTGCTCCAGAATGGGAATCGGTGAATGAAGCCGGGGAACTAGTTAAACACGAATCAAATTTATATTTTGTTTCAAGCCGTTTTTTATTGCCTGCTTCTTTGGTTTTAATGACTTTGTGCATCGATTTAAAAGCTGTTTTTAATCTAGGTCCGAAAGCCTTGATTATGTTCTTGACAGGAACTGCAGGTATTATTATTGGCGGCCCATTAGCCATTCTTTTAATTTCAATGGTTTCACCTGAAACTGTAGGCGGCGTTGGGCCAGATGCGGTTTGGCGCGGTTTGGCGACCTTGGCGGGAAGCTGGATTGGCGGTGGCGCTAACCAGGCGGCGATGCTTGAAATTTATGGCTACAACCCGAAATTATACGGTGGAATGGTGTTGGTTGACATTGTTGTCGCAAACATTTGGATGGCAATTATTTTAATAGGAATAGGAAAATCGGGGAAAATCGACAAGTGGTTAAAATCCGATACAACTGCCATAGAAGAGCTCAAGGAAAAAGTTTCTGCTTATGCCAATAAAGTATCGAGAAATCCATCTTTGTCCGATTTAATGGTCATTCTTTCCATTGCATTTACGATTGTGGGAGTTTCCCATTTTGGTGCAGATGCGATTTCGGCATTTTTAGTAAATAATTTTGAATCTGTCAGCGATAAAAGCTCTGCGTTGTCATCATTCAGCTCACAATTCTTCTGGATGATTAGTATTGCAACCATTTTGGGAATTATATTGTCATTTACGCCATTAAAAAAATATGAAGGTGCAGGCGCGAGTAAAATCGGAAGCGTATTTATTTACATTTTGGTGGCAACGATTGGCATGAAAATGGATTTAACCATGATTTTGGATAATCCGGGATTAATTTTTATTGGAATAGTTTGGATGATAATTCATGCCATCATATTAATTCTAATGGCCAAAGCAATAAAAGCGCCATACTTTTTCTTGGCTGTTGGAAGCCAGGCAAATGTTGGCGGCGCCGCATCCGCACCAATTGTCGCGGCGGCATTTCATCCCGCGCTTGCTTCCGTTGGGGTTTTGTTGGCTGTTTTTGGTTATGTTGTTGGAACTTACGGCGCCATGTTAACGGCCGAATTAATGCGTATTGTTGCGCAATAAATCACTTTCTCAAGTGAAATAAAAATTAGAAGTTTGCACGCTTAAATTTAAACTTATGAAAAAAATATTTGGCTTTATCGCTTTTGTCGCACTCTTATTTTCTTGTAATAAAAACGAGCAGGGAAGCATGGTTGTGAAAGTCACCATTGATGGTTTAAAAAAAGGAACGCTGTATTTACAGAAAGTAAAGGATACTGCGCTTGTTTCTGTTGATTCCATTAAATTAGACGGAAACACAAATATTTTGCTTAGTGACGATGTTGAAAGTCCAGAATTATATTTTTTAACTTTGGATAAAATAGCAGGCGAAAGAATTTCATTTTTTGGTGAGGAAGGTGAAATTACCATACAGGCCAAATTAGAGAAGTTTGCGACTTCCGCAAAAATTACAGGTTCGGTTAACCAAGATTTATTAACAGAACATAAAGTAATGGCACAAAAGTTTAACGATAAAAAATTAGACTTGCTAGTTGAAAAGTTTAATGCCAATAAAATTAACGATACCGCCCTAGTCTCAAAACTTGAAAAAGAAGAGAAAAGTCTAATCAAGCGAAAATATTATTACACGACCAACTTTGCAGTTGTAAACGCAACCCATGAAGTTGCGCCATACTTAGCATTAACCGAATTGTTTGATGCCAATATCAGATTGTTGGACACTATTAACAATTCTCTTTCTAAAGAAGTAAAAGCTTCTAAATACGGCAAGGAATTGGAGAGATTTATTAAAGACATTAAAAAAGCCCCCTAGCCCCCGAAGGATTGCCCCCTAGCCCCCGAAGGGGAAACTATTATTGTAACAGAAAAACAGTTAAAGGATTTTAAATGTTCGATTAAATTCCCTTTCTCCCGAATCTATCGGGACGGAAAGTTTACCTGCCGAGGTAGGGGTTTGGAATAGAAAAAAGTCTTAAGTCCATAATACACAATAATCATCAAAAATCATAACTCAATAATCGTAATTCTTAATTTTGCGTGCATATTCTATGATAAAAAGTAAGAAAAAATTATAAAAAAACGCAGAACCAAAAATTTATTAACCGCAAAGCACGCAAATAAAAACCGCAAATCGCGCAAAAAAATTTTAAGTCTTTTAAATTCTAATTTCATAATCATCTTGCATATTCTATTATAAAAAGCAAGTAAAATATTAAAAACCAAATCCAGAATCTAAAGATTTCTTCTTCTAAAATCGTAAATCTTAATCCCGATATCGGGACGTAATTCTATTTGTGTTAGGGATTGTAGTGAAAATCCTTTTTTGATTCGCCTATCGGCGAAAAAAAAAAGATTGTAACGAAAAGCCCGACCCCCGCCAGTTGGCGGGGGGAAACGCCTACCAAAAAGGCAGGCAGGCCCACCAAAAAAAAGGCGTGCAGTCCTAAAATATTAATTTTACTGGTTTATTCTTTATTTGTTGCGTAAACTTGTAACAAATTACAATAAACACACACTTATTAATTGCTAAATAATTAGAACTTGTGACTAAAGAACTTGAGCATAAATTTATAGTGGAATTTGAGCAAAATCAGAACATTATTCATAAGGTATGCAGAATATACACTTCTAATCAGGACGCACACAACGATTTATTTCAGGAGATTGCCATTCAGCTTTGGAGGGCTTATCCCAAATTTAGGGGAGAATCTAAATTAAGCACATGGATGTACAGAATTGGTTTAAATACCGCAATAACGCTATACCGGAAGTCGAAGCGAAGTGTTGTTACACAGGATTTTGACTCGGTTTTATACAAAATTGAATCGACAAGTTACGATGATACAGAGGAAGAGCAATTGAAATTGATGTACAATGCGATTCATCAATTAAATGATATTGACAAAGCGCTGATTTTTTTGTATTTGGAAGATGTAAATTATAAAGAAATAGCCGAAACCATGGGTATTTCGGAAGTAAACGCACGTGTGCGGATGAACAGAATTAAAACGCGTTTAAAAACAATATTAAATCCTTAAATAATGGATGAATTAGAATTCTTAAAAAAGGATTGGAAAAAGCAGGGAGCTGATTTTCCAAAATTAACTTATAACGAAATTTATAAGTTGATTCAAAGAAAATCCTCTTCAATTGTGAAGTGGATTTTCATTATTTGCGTTGCCGAATTTTTGTTTTGGGGTTTAATAAGCATTTGTATACCTGAAAGTACTTTTGCGATTTATGAAAAATTTAATCTAAAAACATTTTTGTTTGTTACCCAGATTTTATACTATATCGTGGTAATTATCTTTATTTATCTGTTTTATAAAAATTATAAAACAATTTCGGTAGTTGACAATACTGGTTTGCTGATGAAAAATATTTTAAAAACCCGTAAAACGGTTAATTACTATGTGTATATCAATATCATTTTATACATATTGTTAACAATTATATTGAATGCTGTTATGTTTTCCCATCCCGATATTTTAATTGAAAATATAATGCCTAAAAACACCACTTTGGATAATGATAAATTTTTGATGGTTATGATTGTGGTTCAAATCCTCGTTTTATTGGCAATGTGCGGTCTTATATGGCTCTATTACCGAATAATTTATGGTATTTTGCTGAAAAAATTAAATAGAAATTATAAAGAATTGGAATCATTAGAGGTTTAAACAGAAAACTTCATTGACTAAAAAGTACGCTATTTTAACCGCTAGGAACGCTAAGATTTTTGCAAGGGACGCAAATTTAAAAATGTAATGATTTGTGAGATTTACAGTTAAACCAAGTTCTTAAACAATCTGGTAATACTTTAAAAAATATTGCTGTTTTTTTATTTCTTCGATTTTAACTTGACGCTCCATTCAAATTCATAGGCGGAAACTTGTTCGTTATTTTCATTTATTCCAACCGATTTCAATAAAATAGTTTGCCCTTCACCCGTTTCAATGGTTCTTTTTAGCGCTTCATCAAGCAAATGGCCATCGATACAAGTAAAAGTTATTTTTCCAACCGCTTTTTTTGTAAAAGATCCGTTATGATTGGTTACCAACATGGAGATTTGTTTCCCGCTTTCTTTTATTTTTTTAATAACTAAAGCACCTGTAGTGAGTTCGGCAGCCATGGACTGTACTGCAAAATACATGGAATTAAACGGATTTTGGTTGATCCATCGATGTGTTACGGTAACAATTGTTTTTGAATCATCGAGTTTTTTCACCCGTACTCCACATAAAAAAGCTGATGGTAATTTAAAAATCAGAAAACGATTCATTTGTTTTACAGTAACACTCATAAAATTTAATTTTCGGCAATTTATAAAAAAAAGACCGATTTATATTTTAAATCTGTAAGTTTCTTGATTAGGATGATGCTTCCAAAGTAAAGATAAAACTGCTGCCAACATTTTCTTTGCTAATCACTTTAATAGTACCATTATTTTTTTCAATAAATTCTTTACAAAGCACCAAACCCAAACCTGTTCCGGCTTCATTATCAGTTCCGGAAGATCTATAATTATGCTCAATTTTAAAAAGATTCCTTACCTTTTCCTCACTCATTCCAATTCCCGTATCGGCAATTGTAGTTTCTATCATTTTCTTGTTATCCAACATAATTTCTTTTGAAGAAATTGTAATCGTTCCGCCTTTTGGGGTAAATTTAATGGCATTCGACATTAAATTTCTTGAAATTGTAGAAATCATTTTTTTATCGGCATAAACATTTGATTTCTGATGAAATTTTGAGCTTAAATTAATATTTTTTGAAAACGCAAGAGAGCTTACTCCTGCAATATTATGTGCCACTAAATCACTTAATTTGAAAATTTCTTTATTGGGTGCAATACTTCCAACCTGGACCCTTGACCATTCCAACAAATCATGAAGCAAAGACAGCGTATAATTGGCTGATTTATTAATAATGGTAGCATATTTTTTAATTTTTTCAGAATCTAAATCCGAATAACTTTCTTTTAGCAACTCTGAAAACCCTATGATGCCTGAAATTGGGTTAATTAAATCATGAGAAATAATGGAAAAAAATTTATTTTTTGAGTCATTTTGAATCTTTAATTCCCCAGACAATTTTTCCAACTCCATATGAGTTCGTTTTCTTTCTGTAATATCTTCAGAAGTTCCTACAATGCCGATTACATTTTTATTTTCATCAAAAATTGGCAATTTATTTGATACATAGTACCTCTTTTTACCTTTTCTTATATGACCTTCCTCATAATTTAATTTTGGTTTGCCATTTAACATAATAGCCACTTCGTCTGCCCTATATTTTTCAGCATCCTTTTTGTCGTAAAAATCAAAATCCGATTTGCCGATAACATCACTTTCGTTTTCCAGTTCCATTTCCTTCAAAGTAATAGCATTTACGCCTAAAAAATTAGAGTCAGTATCTTTCCAAAAAACATTAATTGGAATATTGTCGAGCACATTTCTTAAAATTTGTTTTGATATAAGCGTTTCCTGGTGAATTTTTTTCCGTTGTATGGCCAAGCTGATATGTGATTCCACAAACTCCAACAATTCAATATCACTTTGTATAAATGCATTTTCATTGTCGTAACTTTGAACAACAATGGCACCGATGGCTACATCATTAACACGTAAAGGAACTCCCAGCCATACTTTTGACATTGGACCTATTTGTTTAACGATATCTTTTTTTATTAAAAGGTCAATATCTTTTGAATAAATTAATATTGGCTTATTGGTGTTTATCAAATGCGCCGTCATCGATTTTTCGGCAGGAAATTCTTCTTCAGATTCTTCTCCTGAAATAAAAGGAATATTTATGGTTTGTTTTTCCTTGTTAATAAACGCAATATAAAAGTTACTGGTATCAATAAGCCTCCCAAGCTCCATTTGAATATAAGCTGCAAATTCCCTTAAACTGGAAGTAACATAGCCTTTTTTAGAAATTTTAAGCAACACATCGAGTACATCATCATATTTCTTTTTTTCTGAAACATCTCTCAGTATTCCTTCATAATAAAGAATATTCCCATTACTGTCGAACATGTTTCTTCCATGGTCTTCCACCCAAATTTCGGAACCATCCTTTTTACGAAGTCTGTATATATCGCTTTTTTTATAAGTTCTCTGCTCATTGCTTAATAATTGATCCCTTTCAGATACGTCAAAATAAAGTTGGGTTTTAATATCAATATTTAATAATTCCTCTTTAGAATCATAGCCTAACATTTCGGCCAACGAATCATTTACCTCAATAAATTTACCTTCTTCAGTACTTTTATAAATTCCATCTATAGAGTTATTAACTAAGTCATGATATTTACTTTCAATTTCCCTAAGCGAATCAATAAGTTTTTCCTTTTCGCTTAAACGTATTAGCAATTCCTCATTATTCTTGGGGAAATTACCTAAGTTACTTTCGCTTAGTTTATTAATTGTTTCCATTTTATTAGCAATTTAATTTATTCCAAAGACTAAATTATACTAAATATATGTATAATCATACCAAATATACAAATATATATACCAAATACACAAAGTAATTATACCAAATATGCAAATAATCGTACCAAATACACAATTAATCATACCGAATATATAATTAATCGCACCAATAAGTGATTTATTAAGCAAATGATCTTTATAAAAAAAAGCAATTGTTAATTTTTTGTTAAAATTAGGTACTATGCTTTGCATAATACTATATAAAAATCATACATTTGTCTAACAAATTTTAAATCATCTAATTATGATTACTCAAAATGACAAAACATATAGTTCAATTACCCATTTGAGCGGTTTCGCAGGATGGATCTTTCCATTTGGAAATATTATTGTGCCATTCGTATTATGGTTGGCCAAAAAAAACGAAAGCACTTATATTGACACTCACGGAAAAGCAGCTGTAAACTTTCAATTGAGCTTAGTGCTATATGCATTTTTATTGGCATTGATAATGATACCGCTTACAATTTTTACCTTGGGATTGGGATTGATTGCTGTTATATTAGGTTTTATTCCGGCAGTAATTTTGATTATTGCTACAATCATTTCGGCCAGCATAAAAGCAACCAATGGGGAATATTACGATTATCCTTTTACCATTGAATTTATTAAATAGCATATTAAATCTCAACTTATGAAGATAGAAAACACAAAAGCACAAATGCGAAAAGGAGTTTTAGAATATTGCATCTTATCTATATTACAACATGGTGATGCATACACTTCTGAAATTTTATTGGAGTTGAAAGACGCCAAATTATTGGTTGTTGAAGGAACCGTTTACCCTTTATTAACCCGGTTAAAAAATGTTGGTTTGCTCAGCTACCGATGGGAAGAATCAACCTCTGGTCCCCCAAGAAAATATTATGCCCTTACCGAAACTGGCAAATTATTTTTAAACGAATTAGACACTACTTGGAGTGAACTTGTAGAAGCAGTAAACTTAGTAACCAAAAAATAAATCAACGAAAAATGAATAAGACGATAAACATAAATTTAGGAGGTATCTTTTTTCATATTGATGAACTAGCCTATCAGAAACTAAAACTTTATTTAGATGCCATTAGACGATCTTTAAGCGACGACCCACAAGGAAGAGACGAAATATTAAATGATATTGAACTTCGAATAGGAGAATTGCTTTCTGAAAGAATTACCAATGACCGAATGGTCATTAATGAAAACGATATTGATGAAATCACCAAAATAATGGGAAGACCTGAAGATTATTCAGTTGATGAAGAAATTTTTGAGGATGAGCCAAAATACAGTCCAAAAACAGCGCCAAAAAAATTGTTTAGAGACAGCGAAGATAAATTTTTAGGAGGCGTTTGTTCTGGATTGGCACATTACTTTGGCATGGATGTTATTTGGATGCGCTTGTTGTGGCTGATATTATTTTTCTTTTTTGGAACTGGATTTTTAATCTATATTTTATTATGGATCTTAATTCCGCAAGCTGAAACTACAGCCGAAAAATTACAAATGAAAGGTGAACCAGTAAATATCAGCAATATTGAACGCAAAATTAGAGAAGAATTTCAAGATGTTTCATCAAGGGTAAAAAGTGGTGTAAATGAAGTTAGCAATACTGTAAGAAGCTCGGAATTCAAAAACAAAACAAGATCAGGCATTCAAGAAGTGATAGACACTATCGGAAAAATTATTCTGGCCATACTCAAAATCTTTGGAAAGTTTATTGGAGCCATTTTAATATTTATTGCTTCCGCCACTTTAATAGGCTTAATAATTGCGGCCTTTTCTGTAGGTAGTATTGAAATATTGGGATTTGATGGAGATTTTATGGATTATCCTCCATTCTTTTTTGATGCCATATTACCAATGTGGCTCTTAGTGGTTTTCGGATTCATAGCGATCGCAATTCCGTTTGTTGTATTATTTATGCTAGGTTTAAAAATTCTTTCGAGTAATGTCAAATCATTTAGCACCACAACAAAACTCTCACTCTTAGGTGTGTGGATTATCGCAATACTCGGATTAAGTTTTGCCGGAATTAATTTTGCAACACAAAATGCTTATGATGGCGTTCACAATCATACGGAGGAGTTGCCGATAACCGCCATAGATACATTAACTATAAAATTGATTGGAAATGACAATTTGTCAAATGAAAAAGAATTGCGTAGAAGAAATAATTACGAAACGGTATTTGACAATAACGTGGAGAAATTATATACAACCAGAGTTAATGTTGATATTAAATCGACCGATAAAGCAACTGCTTATGTGAAAATTAGAAAAGAATCTGACGGCAAAAATCGTTTAACTGCTAATAAAGATGCGGAATCTATTGAATATAAATTCAATTTAACTGAGAAAAATTTATTATTAAATGGTTACTTTTTATCTGATTTAAAAAATAAATTCAAAGACCAGTTAATTGACATTACTGTTTACTTGCCTGTTAATTCGGTTGTGTATTTAGATAGATCAACACAAACCTATTTGAATGATGTAGACAATGTTCAAAATATTTATGATGGTGATATGCCAAAACATTATTTTAAAATGACAGAAAATGGGTTGGAATGTCTAGACTGCGATTCAAGTATATTTGGTGACGGCTATAAAAATAAAAAGGGAAATTTCAAATTAAATATTGATGAAAATGGCGTTGAGATAAATGTGAATGATGGCGGCAAAGACGCAAAAGTAAAGATTGATGAAAAGGGTGTTAAAATTGAATAATTACAATTCAGCCATAAAATTCAACAAATCAACTTAATAAAATAGCACATAGAATTATTTTAAAATACTTTTATATAAAATAACCAGGCAATGAAAACTTTAATAAGAATTACTATTTTAATCTCAATTTATCTCGCGTTGCTTTTTACCACTTCCTCATGCAATTTTGATGGAGTTATTGGCGTAAAAGGAAACAGAAACGTGGTTTCTGAAGACCGTGAAATTAGATCTGATTTTGAAATAATTACCGTACAACAAGGAATTAACTTATTCATTACTCAAGGAAAACCAACAAATATAAACGTTGAGGCTGATGAGAACATTATGGATTTATTGATTACAGAAGTAAAAAGCAATGAACTAAACATTTATTTTGAAAAAAATGTGAATCAGGCAAAAGCACGAAATGTCTATTTAACAACCGAAACTATATTAAAAATAAAAGCTTCGAGCGGTGCATCGGTAAATTCTGAAAACACATTACAATCAGCATCGTTGGAACTTGATTCAAGTAGTGGAAGCACGATTAAAATTCGGGTTAATGCCAACGATGTTATAAGCGAATCGTCAAGTGGATCAAGTATTAAACTATATGGAAAATGCAATACATTCACTGCAAATTCAAGTAGCGGAAGTACCATAAATGCACGAGAGCTTAAAACCGTAGATGCCAAAGTACAGGCAAGCAGCGGCGCCAACATAAATGTGAATGTAACGGGCAAATTAATGGCAAAAGCCAGCAGTGGCGCCGATATTGATTATAATGGAAGTCCTGAAGCTATAGATAAAGAAACCTCATCCGGCGGAAGTGTTTCTGGAAACTAAGTACAATTATACCGATTAAAATTAAGACCGACTCGTTGAATATGAGTCGGTTTTTTTGTTATAAAATCGCGTGCTACATAGGGAAAGTCTGGTTTTTTATCGAAAAATTTTCACAATAAACCAATGCTATTAGGCTAAATTTGACAAAAAATAAATACTATTTACAATACATTTAACAGATTATAGCTTGCAGTTGCCTACATTTGTACCCAAAAATAATAATTATTTGTAAAAAATAATTTAAGACTAAAAAGTATGCGACAAAAAAACAACCCACATTCATTTCATGTACCAGTAATGGGGATTGCTTTTACAATAGACACTCCTATTAAAATAGCAAAATATGGGATTTCTTCGGTCATTTCAATTGTAGATGACATCATCATTGAAAAAATGAATGAATATTACTCAGGAAAATTTAAAGTTCCATATCAAGAAATTTCAACAAAAGTTGAGGACTATAGAGCTAAAAGAATTACTTCCTATTTGAATACAGTAGATATTATTGTAAAACAGAAATTTGAAAATCTTAAAAAGAGTTTCGAACAAAAAAATAATGAGTTTGAAAAATATATGGAAATGCTTCCTGATTTTTCTGAACTAAAACAAAATTTCATTCAAAGCATCCAACACAATACGGTAAAAGAAGATTTAAGCAATTGGATTCAAAACAACCTAAAACCTGGGAGTATTGATGTGAACATTATGACCAAGTTGGACAAACCCAACTATAGCAAAAAAGAATTATTGCCAATTGAATTTAACGACGCGCATGCAGCATTAAGAGGTTTTGCAAACAGTACTTTGGAATCATCAGTGGTGCTTTCAGCAGGAATGAATCCGAGATTGTACAGCTATTTTGAAAATTTCAATGATTTTTTCCCAAATGAAAACAATCACTTAAAAAAGAAAATTATTTTAAAAGTTAGCGACTACAGGTCGGCAATTATTCAAGGGAAATTTTTAGCCAAAAAAGGACTTTGGGTTTCTGAATACAGAATAGAATCTGGTTTAAATTGCGGCGGTCATGCTTTTGCATCCGACGGTTATTTATTAGGTCCTATTTTAGAGGAATTTAAAATGAATAAAACTGCTTTAATTGATGAAATTCACGGTATTTTAGTTGAAGCCTTAAAAAGTAAAGAAAAACACATTCCAACAGGGCCATTAAGTTTGGATATTACAGTACAGGGAGGTGTTGGAAACCATGAAGAACATGAGTTCTTAATGGATAATTATAATATTGATTCTGTTGGTTGGGGGTCTCCATTTTTATTGGTTCCCGAAGTAACCACAGTTGATGACGTGACCAGACAAGCCTTGAGGGCTGCCTCTGAAAAAGATTTGTTTTTAAGTGACATTTCTCCATTGGGAGTTCCTTTTAACAGTTTAAGGGGAAATACCAATGAGATTATCAAAAACGAAAGAATTGCCGCTGGCAAAGCTGGTAGTGCTTGTGCCAAAAAATTTCTATCCTCAAATACAGAATTCACCGAAAAAGTAATTTGCACCGCTTCAAAAAAATACCAGACCCTAAAATTGAATGAGCTGAAGCTTGAAAACTTAAGCTCAAGCGAGTTTGCTGAGAAAGCGAATAAAATTACAGAAAAAGCTTGTTTGTGCGAAGGATTGGCAAATGCTGCTTTCTTTAGCTATGGTATTGAAAGAAAAGGTGAAAAACAAGGTGTTGCAATTTGTCCAGGCCCAAATATGGCTTATTTCACAAAAGACCTTACTTTAAAAGAAATGGTAGCACATATTTATGGAAGAGCAAATGTAATTGAAACAAAAAATCGTCCGCATATGTTCATAAAAGAACTAGCGATGTACGTTGATTATTTTTCCAATAAAGTTGATGAGATAAGCGACTCTTTTAATGCAAAACAACAAAAATATTTGACATCTTTTCAAAACAACTTGAATGATGGTATTGAATATTACCAACAATTATTTTCAGAATCAAGAATTTATTTTGAGTCGAACAAAGAAGTTTTGTTAAGCGAATTAGAAACTTTAAAAACAGCATTGTTCAATATTAAAATTCCAGTTTTAGTAAAAGCATAATTTAATAAAAAAGACTGGCTTAAAAGCCAGTCTTTTTTATGTATAAACTTCATTTCGATTAATCGTCTGTCCCGCAATGAAAATTAGCCAAGGTCTTATTTTCAAGTATTTTTAATGTGCTGTCGCGCACTTCTGCCATTAAAATATTTAAGCTGCAACGTTCTTCACTCTTGCAATCATCACATTTCTCATAATAATTTAAACTCACACAAGGGAGCATAGCAATTGGCCCTTCGAGTAATCGAATTATAGTTGAAATCTTTATTTCACTTGGATTTTTAACCAAATAATAGCCACCTCCTTTTCCCTTTTTGGAAGAAAGAATTCCGCTCTTTTTCAATATTAATAAAATACTTTCCAAAAACTTTTTTGAGATAGTCTCCGACTCGGAAATATCTGAAATTAATATGGGAACATTCGCCTCTTGTCTGGCAAGATAGCTCAAGGCTTTAAGTCCATATTTTGTTTTTTTTGAAAGCATTTTAACGTTTTATCTTTTAAATTTATTTTATTCGTTTTTAGGTAAAAAAACTTCAGCCATCATGCAGCGCGCACTTCCTCCTCCACAAGCTTCAATGGTATCCAATGAACTGTAAAGAAATTTACCGTGTTTTTCAAGTTGGTTAATTTGCTGTTTATTTAAACTTTCAAAGGCCGAGTTTGACATGATTATATAAGGCTCATTATTTTTTCCCAAAACCTGTAACATATTGCCAGCAAAACTATTAACTTGTTCTTCTGTAATAGCAATAATTTCCTTTTTATCTTCCTTCAAATGTTTTATAACCTCTTTGCGTTCCTTTTTGTCATCAATACTATCTAAGCAAATTACTGAAAATTTTTCACCCAAACACATAATTACGTTGGTATGATAAATTGGTACTCTCTTATCATTCAATGTTTGGTTTGCGACAAAAGAAACAGGGGTAAATTCAAAATCTTCACAGAATTCTATCAGTAAATCTTCATCAGCTCTTGGCGATAATGCACAATATGCTTTTCCGTTCTTCCTGTCTAATAACAAACTTCCTGTTCCTTCTAAGTAAATTTTTTCTTCTTCCGCAGAGGTATAATCCACCACATTGTTAATTTGATACCCTAGTTCTTCCATCGTATCCAAAATATCCTCTCTTCTTTCCAAGCGTCTATTTTCAGCAAACATCGGGTATAAAGCAACATCACCATTTTCGTGAAAAGAAATCCAATTGTTTGGGAAAATTGAATCTGGCGTATCGGTATCTTTTGTGTCATTAACCACAATCACATTTACGCCAATCGCTTTTAATTTTTCAACAAAATCATCAAATTCTTGCAACGCTTTAAATTGTACTGTTTCGGGCGTTAAATTTTCCAAGACTTTTTGATAATAGTTATTTACAGCCGTTTGTTCATTCATTCTAAATGAAACTGGGCGAATCATTAAAATTGTATTTGTTATTTGTTTCATGTGTCTATATTATTATTTTTTAAAGGTCACATGCTGTTCGCTATTTGTCTTTATCTTAAGTGATAAATTTTTCAACATGCTCGTTTCATAAAATTAATCTCTTATTAAAGGCAATGTTGTGCATCTTAACAAACCTTCTTGTTTTGATATTTCTGCGTATGGTATTTCTTCAACCGTAAAACCTTGTTCTCGCAACCAATTATTAAGTCGTGTAAAGTTTTTTTCTGAAACTACCACTTCCTCCGATATTGAAAAAATATTGGAAAACATTTGGTACATTTCATCTTTTGTAATGTGAAACATATTTTCTTTTCCAAATAAATTTACCAGATAATTATAATCATTTTCGTCTCTAAAACCTTCTTTATGTATGATGGCTTTATTTTTTCCAACCGGCTGAAAGCAACAATCTAAATGAAGCGCATTTTCTTTTGCGTTTGTATTTGATTTCACCAAATCAAATTCCTTTACAATTTTATTGGGAAATAAATTTTTAATAAAATTAACGCCTTTCATATTGGTTCTAGCTGTAATATAATTTTTATAGTCGTCACCTTTATAAGTGCCAATAAAAATATGCTCATTCCAAAGCATCACATCACCTCCTTCAAAATGAACATCATCAGAAGCTTCAATAATATGATTGGGATTAATTTCGTCAAGCACATATTGAATGGCTTCTATTTCCTTTTCCCTATCGGGTAAAATATTCGACTTAAACAGCTTATCATCAATAACGAATGCAATATCACGTGTAAATATTTGATTGTAATTTTCAAACAATTTTGGTCTGTATACTTTTACATGATATTTCTCAAAAATCTTGTTAAAGGCTTCCATTTCAAGAACCATATCCTTTTCTAGTGGATAGGTTCCTGCTTTGATGTGTTCTAATGATTTAGGATCATATGCCTCCTCAACTTTTGGTGTAGGGCCATTGCTGACTGCAGTACCCAAAACCACAGCTCTAAGTCGAGAAGTTTCATTATGAACATTCAGTTTTATCATAATTCTAAATTTAACCGTAAAAATAAAGAAACCTCATAACTTAAAATGAGGTTTTTTTATAAATTTATAAAAATTTAAAATTATCTATCTTTAAATTCTTTAAATGGACGTAATGGCTCACCAATGTATAATTGACGCGGACGACCAATTGGCTCTCCATTTTCACGCATTTCTTTCCATTGTGCAATCCATCCTGGCAAACGGCCAACTGCAAACATCACGGTAAACATTTCTACTGGAATACCTAAAGCTCTGTATATAATTCCTGAATAGAAATCAACATTTGGATATAATTTACGTTCTGCAAAATATGGGTCTTTAAGTGCAACTTCCTCCAAGTGTTTTGCAATTTTTAAAACAGGGTCGGTTAAATTAAGATCTGCAAACAATTCATCCGCGGCTTTTTTAATAATTCGGGCTCTTGGATCAAAGTTTTTATAAACCCTATGGCCAAATCCCATTAATCGGAAAGGGTCATCCTTATCTTTTGCCCTATTGATAAATTTTTCAACATCCCCTCCATCCTTTTGTATTTCTTCCAACATTTCCAAAACAGCTTGGTTGGCACCACCATGAAGATGCCCCCATAATGCAGAAACTCCTGCAGAAACAGATGCGAACAAACCTGCTCCAGAAGACCCAACCATACGTACGGTTGATGTTGAACAGTTTTGCTCATGATCTTCATGCAAAATTAATAATTCATCAAGTGCTCTAACGGCGATAGGATTAATTACATATTGTTCTGTCGGCAATTTAAACATCAATTGCATGATATTTGATATATAGTCCAATGAATTGTCAGAATAGTTTAATGGCAATCCGTGATTTCTTCTATGTGCCCAAGTAGCTAATACAGGAAATTTACCCAATATTTTAGTAACCGCTCTGTACATCAATTCTTTTGAATTTACATTTACAACACCAGGATTAAAGGCTGTAAGCGCACTTGTTAAACTTGATAACATCCCCATCGGGTGAGTTGATTTTGGAAAACCTTCAACGATATCTTTCATTTCTTCATTTACCATTGAATTTTTTTTGATATCAATTTTAAATTGTTCAAATTCTTCATTCGTTGGAAGTTCACCAAATATTATTAAATAAGCTACCTCCAAAAAACAAGCTTTTTTAGTCAGATCTTCTATGGAATACCCTCTATGTCTTAGAATCCCTTTTTCTCCATCTAAAAAAGTTATTTTACTGGAGCATGAGCCCGTGTTCTTATATCCTGTGTCTAGGGTTATTAAACCTCCGGTTACAGACCTTAATGTTGAAATATCCATGGCAACTTCATTTTCAGTTCCTGTATAAACTGGAAATTCATATTTCTTGCCGTTTAATTCTAAAATCGCTTTATTTGACATCACTAATGTAGATATATTAATATTATTAAATTATTTGTTGTTAAATTATCACGAACTTAATGAATTTTATAAGAATTTTATATGATTTAAATCAATGTTTTATTAAAAACATATACATTGTTACTTATAACAAAAGAAGCCGAGAGAATTATCGGCCTTTTTGTTAAAAAAATAATATTCTTAAATTTTAAATGCTTTTTCTTGTGGATAATAAGCAGTGTTGCCTAATTCTTCTTCTATTCTTAACAATTGGTTGTATTTTGCCATTCTATCTGAACGAGAAGCTGACCCAGTTTTAATTTGGCCAGTATTTAGAGCAACTGCCAAATCCGCAATGGTATTGTCTTCAGTTTCTCCTGATCGGTGTGACATTACAGAAGTATAACCTGCATTGTGCGCCATATTTACCGCAGCAATTGTTTCGGTTAAGGTGCCAATTTGATTTACTTTAATCAAAATTGAATTGGCGATTCCGTTTTCAATTCCCCTTGACAATCTTTCTACATTTGTAACAAATAAATCATCTCCAACCAATTGAACTTTATCTCCAATTTTATCGGTTAAATATTTCCATCCTTCCCAGTCATTCTCATCCATACCGTCTTCAATAGAAATAATTGGATATTTAGAAGCCAGTTCAGCTAAATAATCAGCTTGTTGTTCAGATGTTCTTATAATGCCTTTATCTCCTTCAAACTTAGTATAGTCATATTTCCCATTAACATAAAACTCTGCTGCTGCGCAATCCAATGCTAATTTCACCTCTTCTCCTGCTTTGTATCCCGCAATTTCAATCGCCTCTAACACAGTTTCAATAGCATCTTCAGTTCCTTCAAAAGTTGGTGCAAAACCACCTTCATCACCAACTGCGGTACTTAAACCTCTATCGTGAAGTATTTTTTTAAGGTTATGGAATATTTCAGTACCCATTTTAAATGCCTCAGAAAAATTATTTGCTTTTATTGGCACAATCATAAATTCTTGAAACGCAATAGGTGCATCAGAATGTGAACCGCCATTAATAATATTCATCATAGGAACTGGTAAAGTATTTGCACTAACACCTCCAACATAGCGATACAAAGGCATTCCCAATTCATTAGCAGCCGCTTTTGCAACGGCCAATGAAACACCCAAAATGGCATTGGCACCTATTTTAGATTTGTTTTTTGTGCCATCTAACTGAATCATCGCTGCATCAATCAGGTTTTGTTCAAATACCGACATGCCAATAATTTCTTCCGCTAATATTTCATTTACATTTTTCACGGCTGTAAGTACGCCTTTTCCCATATAATCTTTACCACCATCGCGCAATTCAACAGCTTCATGTTCTCCAGTTGAAGCACCAGAAGGTACCGCAGCCCTTCCTAAAATTCCATTTTCAGTTATTACATCAACTTCTACAGTTGGATTACCACGCGAATCAAATATCTGTCGTGCATGAACTCCTAAAATTATACTCATTTTATTAAATTTTAAAATTATTTTTCTTACTGCAAGGTACGATTTTTCAGGTCAAATTTAAAGTAAATTAACCTGTTTAATACGATAACGTTTTCGTTTTGTTTGTATAAAAAAAACCTTTCAAGTAGTGACTAAAAGTTCTTTTATTTTATGATTTTGATGCTTTAATATTTTCTATAAATTGGTCAAATAAATAAGATGAATCGTTTGGTCCCGGGCTAGCCTCTGGATGAAATTGTACTGAAAAACATTTTTTATTTTTCATTCTCATACCCGCCAGGGTATCATCATTTAAATGAACATGGGTGATTTCAAACTCAGGGTGATTTTCTACTTCTTCTTTATTCACAACAAAACCATGATTTTGCGAAGTTATTTCTCCTTTTCCTGAAATAATATTTTTCACAGGGTGATTTATTCCGCGATGTCCTGTGTGCATTTTATATGTACTGATTCCATAAGTTAAAGCAATTACTTGATGACCCAAACAAATACCAAACAATGGTGAATTTTGATTGATAATTGCCTTAGCCACTTGTTGAGCGCCAACCAAAGGCTCAGGATCGCCAGGTCCGTTTGACAAGAAAAAACCGTCTGGCTGAAATGAATTCATTTCATCAAAAGTTGCATTAAATGGAAATACTTTTATATAGCAATCCCTTTTTGCTAAATTTCTTAGAATATTCTTTTTTATTCCTAAATCAAGGGCTGAAATTCTATACCTTGCATTTTGGTCGCCAAAAAAATAAGGCTCTTTAGTTGAAACTTTAGAGGCCAATTCCAATCCTTTCATGTCAGGAACAGCATTTAATTTTTCTTTTAGTGCCTCTATATCAGTCTCAGTTGAAATAATGGCATTCATAGCCCCCTTATCTCTAATATAACGAACGACTGCTCTGGTGTCGACATCAGAAATAGCCATTAAATTTTGCTTTTCAAAATAATTTTCCAAGGATTCTTGAGCGTTTACTCTTGAATAATTAAAGCTGAAATTCTTACATATAAGCCCGGATATTTTTATGGAATCAGATTCTATTTCCTCCTCATTAACTCCATAATTTCCAATATGCGCACTTGTCGCCAGCATTAACTGACCAAAATAAGACGGATCTGTAAATATTTCCTGATAGCCTGTCATTCCAGTATTATAACAAATTTCTCCAAATGCTGTACCATCTATTCCTATTGATTTTCCTTCGAAAATTGTTCCATCTGCCAAAAGTAAAATTGCCTTTTTTCTTTGTGTATATTTCATTCGTATGTGTTACCTTGTTTTTAGTCGGGTCAAATTTAAATATAAAAAAAAGGATAAACTATAAATAATTTATCCTTTTAATATGATTAATGGCTTACCATTATTTCGTTTCTTTAGTTTCAGTTTTAACTTCAACAGTTTCTTCCACTTTTTTAGTTTTTCCTCTTCGAGTGGTTTTCTTTTTAGCCTTATTATTCGGATTGTAATTTGGATTGTAATCAACCAATTCAATCATTGCCATAGGTGCATTATCACCTTGACGATTTCCTAATTTAATAATACGAACATATCCTCCTGGTCTGTCAGCAACTTTTACAGAAACTTCTTTAAACAGTTCTGTAACCATAAATTTATTTCTCAAATAGCTAAATACAACTCTACGATTGTGTGTAGTATCCTCTTTTGATTTTGTGATTAAAGGCTCCACAAATTGGCGTAGCGCTTTCGCTTTTGCTACAGTGGTGTTTATACGTTTGTGCTCAATTAAAGAGCAAGCCATATTAGCGAACATAGATTTTCTATGTGCTGTTTTTCTGCCTAAGTGATTAAATTTCTTTCCGTGTCTCATCTCTTATCTTATCTTATTTAAAACCGAGGTTTTAAATTAATCTTTATCTAATTTGTATTTGCTTAAATCCATCCCAAAACTTAAACCTTTTAGATGAACCAATTCATCTAATTCTGTTAAAGATTTTTTTCCGAAATTACGGAACTTCATTAAATCGTTTTTATTGAATGATACCAAATCTCCCAAGGTGTCAACCTCTGCCGCTTTTAAACAATTAAGTGCACGTACGGATAAATCCAAATCCACTAATTTTGTTTTTAGCAACTGGCGCATATGTAAAGATTCTTCATCATAAGTTTCAGTTTGTGCTATTTCATCAGCTTCTAAAGTGATACGCTCATCAGAGAATAGCATAAAATGGTGAATCAATATTTTTGCAGCTTCTGTTAATGCATCTTTAGGAGAAATTGAACCGTCGGTAGCAATATCAAAAATTAACTTTTCATAATCTGTTTTTTGCTCAACACGAAAATCTTCAACAGCATATTTTACATTTTTTATTGGTGTAAAAATTGAATCTGTAAAAATGGTTCCCAATGCAACGCCAGATTTTTTATTGTCTTCTGCAGGTACAAAGCCTCTTCCTTTCTCAATGGTAATTTCAAAATCTAATGAAACAGATTTCTCCATATTACAAATTACCAAATCATGATTTAAAACTTGAAAACCTGAAATGTATTTTTGTAAGTCACCAGCAGTTAACTGCTCATGTTTAGAAATTGAGATGTTTACTGTTTCTCTATCAGAATCTTCAATTTGTTTCTTAAAACGAACTTGTTTTAAGTTCAAAATAATTTCTGTTACATCTTCAACAACACCCTTAATTGTTGAAAATTCGTGTTCAATACCTTCGATACGAAGAGATGTTATTGCAAAACCCTCTAATGAAGACAACAATACTCTTCTTAAAGCATTCCCAACTGTTAAACCAAAACCTTGTTCTAACGGTCTGAATTCAAATCTACCGTTAAAATCGGTAGAATCAATCATAATTACTTTATCGGGCTTCTGAAAATTTAAAATTGCCATAATTGAATTGGTGTCTTTAAAATTATTTAGAGTATAACTCTACGATTAATTGTTCTTGGATATTTTCTGGAATTTGTATTCTTTCAGGAACAGTAACAAAAGTTCCTTGTTTAGTTTCTGAATTCCATGAAAGCCATTCGTAAACATCACTTCTATTAGCCAAAGAATTTTCAATCGCTAACAATGATTTTGATTTTTCTCTTACAGCAACAATATCGCCGGCAACTAACGAATAAGAAGGTATATTCACCAACTCACCATTTACAGTAATATGACGGTGAGACACCAATTGGCGTGCAGCACTACGACTAGGTGCAATACCCAATCTGTAAACTACGTTATCTAAACGACATTCACAAAGTTGTAATAAAATTTCACCAGTAATACCTCTATTACTAGATGCTTTTTTAAACAAGTTAGAAAATTGTCTTTCTAAAATACCATAAGTATATTTTGCTTTTTGTTTTTCAAACAACTGAATTGCGTATTCAGATTTTTTTCCTCTACGACGGTTAGCGCCGTGTTGTCCTGGAGGGAAGTTTCTTTTTTCAAAAGATTTGTCCTCTCCAAAAATTGCTTCTCCGAATTTACGGGCAATTTTAGTTTTTGGTCCTGTATATCTTGCCATTTTTATTTATTAGATGATAGGGATTATGAATTAAGGCTAATCCTTCGATAATCTTACAAAATCCTATCTGTTAAAATTTAATTTAATTATACTCTTCTTCTTTTCGGTGGTCTGCAACCATTGTGTGGCAATGGCGTAACATCAATTATTTCTGAAACTTCAATTCCCAAATTGTGAATTGATCTAATTGCAGATTCTCTTCCGTTACCAGGTCCTTTAACATACACTTTCACTTTTCTCATTCCAGCTTCATGGGCTACTTTTCCACAATCTTCAGCTGCCAATTGTGCAGCATAAGGCGTGTTCTTTTTAGAACCTCTGAATCCCATTTTCCCAGCGGATGACCAAGAAATAACATCACCTTTTTTATTGGTAAGGGATATAATAATGTTGTTAAATGAAGCTGTGATATGTGCTTGACCAACTGCCTCAACAATAACTTTGCGTTTTTTTGTACTTGTTTTTTTCGCCATAATCTTCTAGTTATTATTTAGTTGCTTTTTTCTTGTTAGCTACAGTTTTTCTTTTTCCTTTACGAGTTCTAGAATTATTTTTAGTTCTTTGCCCTCTCAAAGGTAATCCAGATCTATGACGAATTCCTCTATAACATCCAATATCCATTAATCGCTTAATGTGTATTTGAATTTCTGAACGCAATTCACCTTCAATATTGTAGGTTCCCACCTGCTCTCTGATTCCGTGAATTTCGTCATCTGTCCAATCTTGAACTTTCGTGCTTTCATCAACTTTTGCATTAGCTAAAATTTCTTTAGCCCTGCTGCTTCCAATTCCAAAAATATAGGTTAAGGCAACAACACCTCTTTTATTTTTTGGAATATCAATACCTGCTATTCTTGCCATAATTATCCTTGTCTTTGTTTAAATCTAGGATTCTTTTTATTGATTACATATAATCTGCCTTTTCTACGCACAATCTTGCACTCGGCACTTCTCTTTTTTACTGATGTTCTAACTTTCATCGTTAATACTTTAATATCTGTAAGTAATTCTTGCTTTTGTTAAATCGTATGGACTCATTTCCAGTTTAACTTTATCTCCAGGTAATATTTTTATATAATGCATTCTCATTTTACCTGATATATGGGCCGTGACAACATGTCCATTCTCCAACTCTACATGAAACATTGCATTAGACAAAGCTTCTGTAATAGTCCCATCTTGTTGTATTGCTGGTTGTTTTGCCATTATGCTATCGATTTTCTTTTAGTTCCCTTTTTCATTAAGCCATCATAATGACGGTTTAATAAATGAGAATTAATTTGTTGTATGGTATCTATTGCAACACCAACCATAATTAGTAAAGATGTTCCTCCATAAAACAATGCCCAAGATTGTGTTAATCCAAATTTTACAACTATCGCAGGCAATATTGCCACTAAAGCTAAAAATACAGATCCAGGGAATGTTATTAAAGATAGAATTCTATCCAACAAGTCAGCAGTATCTTTTCCTGGTCTGATACCAGGGATAAATCCTCCGCTTCGTTTTAAATCATCTGCCATTTTATTGGTAGGGATAGTAATTGCTGTATAGAAAAAACTAAACACGATGATTAATAAGGCAAACAACATATTATACCAAAAACCAAACATATCTGAAAAAGAGATTCCGATTGATTTTACAGTTTCATTATCTGAACTTGCCAACAAGGCGGGTGCAAACATAATTGCTTGCGCAAAGATAATTGGCATAACGCCAGATGCATTCAATTTTAAAGGGATATAATCTCTTGCTCCAGAAACATTTTTTATGTTTCCGGCAACAGTTTTCCTAGCGTACTGAACAGCGATTCTGCGAACTGCTGTAACTAAATAAACACATACAAGGATAACCAATAACCAAATAATCACTTCAATCAAAATCATAATCAAACCTCCATTTGAAGCCGTAACTCTAGAAACAACTTCTTGTATGAATGATTCAGGAAAACGAGCAATAATACCAATCATAATTAATAATGAAATACCATTACCAATTCCTTTATCAGTTATTTTTTCACCAAGCCACATTGCAAAAATAGTACCCGCTGTTAAAACAACCATAGATGTTAGCCAGAACATACTGCCACTAATAAAGAAAGCAGATGACGGAATTAATTGATAAATATTTGTAATGTATGCCGGTCCTTGAACCATGGTGATTGCAATTGTTAACCAACGCGTAATCTGATTTATTTTTTTTCTTCCACTTTCACCATCTTTTTGTAATTTCTGTAAATAAGGAACCGCAATTCCCATTAATTGAACTACAATGGAAGCAGAAATATACGGCATAATACCCAATGCTACAATGGAAGCTCTTGCGAAAGCCCCTCCTGTAAACATATCTAGTAAACCTAAAATTCCACCACCACTTGTTTGATTTTGTAGTGCTGCTTGTGCAACATTAATATCAATACCTGGAAGTGGCACTTGAGCTGCAAAACGATAAATAGCCATAAATCCAAGTGTCAATAGAATCTTAGTTCTAAGTTCCTCTATTGTCCAGATGTCTCTAATGGTTTGAATAAACTTTTTCATGTATTGTCTTGTTATAACGTTTCTACTGTACCCCCAGCGTTTTCAATTGCAGCTTTTGCAGTGGCAGTAAATTTATGAACTGTTACATTTAATTTCGCTTTTAATTCACCATTTCCCAATATTTTTACTAGGTCATTCTTACGGGCCAAACGATTTTCAACTAAAACATCCATTGTTACAGTATCAGTGATTTTATTATTATCAACCAATTCTTGCAACTTGTGTAAGTTTACACCTACATATTCCTTGCGATTTATATTATTGAAACCAAATTTAGGAACACGTCGTTGCAAAGGCATTTGACCACCTTCGAAACCAACTTTTCTAGAATATCCTGAACGAGATTTGGCACCTTTGTGACCTCTGGTAGCTGTACCTCCTTTACCAGAACCTTGGCCTCTACCAATACGTTTACCTTGATTTTTAACTGACCCTTCAGCCGGTTTTAAGTTATTTAATGTCATCACTTTATAAGATATTATTTAATTTCTTCAACAGAAACTAAGTGTTTAACTTTATGTACCATTCCAAGAATTGCCGGGCTAGCATCATGTTCCACTACCTGATTCATCTTTTTCAAACCAAGTGCCTCAAGGGTTCTTTTTTGTCCTTGGGGACGTCTAATTTTACTTTTAACTTGCGTTACTTTAATTTTTGCCATCGTGCTTCTTGTTTTATCCGTTAAATACTTTTTCCAAAGAAATTCCTCTTTCTTTGGCAATCATACTGGCGCTACGAAGTTGTAATAATGCGTCAAATGTAGCTTTCACAACATTATGAGCATTCGATGAACCTTGTGATTTTGAAAGTACATCGCGCACACCAAGAGATTCAAGGACCGCACGTACCGCACCGCCCGCAATAACTCCAGTACCATGTGTCGCCGGCATTAAAAATACCCTAGCTCCGCCATACTTACCTTTTTGTTCGTGAGGTAATGTTTGTTTCAAAATTGGAATTCTAATTAAATTTTTCTTTGCGTCTTCAATTGCTTTTGCAATTGCTGAAGCTACATCTTTAGATTTACCCAATCCGTGTCCAACCACACCATTTCCGTCTCCAACTACTACGATAGCAGAAAAACCAAATGCTCTTCCCCCTTTTGTTACTTTCGTAACTCTATTAACACCAACTAAATGATCTTTTAGTTCTAACCCACTAGGTTTAACCCTTTCTACGTTATTGTAATTTTGATACATAATTTACTAAAATTTTAAACCTGCTTCTCTTGCAGCGTCTGCTAAGGCTTTAACCCTACCGTGATACAAAAACCCGTTTCTGTCAAATGCAACAGTCTCAACTCCAACACCTATAGCTTTTTCGGCAATCCTTTTACCTACTAATTTTGCAATGTCTGTTTTGGTTCCTGTAGATTCAATTTCTTTATCTCTTGATGAAACTGACACTAAAGTGGTGCCTAATGTATCATCTATTAATTGAGCATAAATTTCTTTGTTGCTTCTAAACACTGATAATCTAGGTCTAGCAGTTGTGCCAACTAAAATTTTTCTGATTCTATGCTTAATTCTTACCCTTCTTTCAAGCTTTGATAATGCCATAATATTCTAATTATTATGCAGATTTACCTGCTTTTTTTCTTAATTCTTCTCCTACAAACTTAACTCCTTTTCCTTTGTAAGGCTCAGGTTTACGCATTGAACGAATCTTTGCAGCAACTGCACCTACAAGTTGTTTATCAAATGATGTTAATTTTATAATTGAGTTCTTTCCTTTTTCTGAAATTGTCTCAACTGTAACTTCTGGAGTCACTTCTAAAACTATATTGTGAGAAAAACCTAATGCAAGGTCTAATACCTGCCCTTGGTTACTTGCTCTATATCCTACACCAACAAGTTCCAATTGTTTAGTCCATCCTTTTGAAACACCTTCAATCATATTATTGATTAAAGATCGGTATAAACCATGTTTTGCTTTATGGATTTTACTTTCAGACGGACGATCAAAAGTGATAATACCATCTTCAAGTACAACTGAAATATTATCAGTAAGTTTCTGTGTTAATGTTCCTAATTTTCCTTTCACTGTAATTACATCGTCTTTAACTTCAAATGTAACTCCTTCTGGTAAGGTAATCGGATTCTTTCCTATTCTTGACATCTTTGTTTAGTTCTTTATTAATATACGAAACATAAAACTTCCCCACCTACATGCTCTAAACGGGCATTTTTACCGGTCATTACACCTTTTGATGTAGATACTATTGCAATACCTAATCCGTTTAATACACGGGGTATTTCATCTGCTCCAACATATCTACGTACCCCTGGAGTACTTACACGTTGTAACTTTTTTATCACGGAAGCTTTAGTAGCTTTATCATACTTCAACGCTATTTTAATAGTTCCTTGAACATTATTGTCCTCAAACTTATAGCTTAAGATATAACCTTGATCAAATAGAATCTTAGTTATTTCTTTTTTAATTTTCGAAGCTGGAATTTCAACAACTCTATGGCCTGCCATAATTGCATTTCTAACTCTGGTTAGAAAATCTGCGATTGGATCTGTAATCATTTTTATTAATTTTGCGGCTTTGGTTTTCAATACTTTTATTGAACCTAAAACCAATTTATAATTTTACCAACTTGCTTTTCTAACACCTGGAATCAAACCTTGGTTTGCCATTTCACGGAATGTTACCCGTGACAATCCAAATTGTCTGATATACCCCTTTGGTCTTCCTGTTAGTTTACAACGATTGTGTAAACGCACTGGAGATGCATTTTTTGGCAGTTTTTGTAATGCTTCATAATCACCAGCTTCTTTTAAAGCTTTGCGTTTTTCGGCATACTTAGCAACTATCTTTCTTCTTTTAACCTCACGGGCTTTCATCGATTCTTTTGCCATATCCTAATTCTTTTTAAACGGTAAACCTAGTTCAGTTAATAATGATTTTGCTTCTTTATCAGTTGGAGCAGATGTTACAAAGGTAATATCCATTCCGCTAATTTTATTAACTTTATCAATATCAATTTCAGGGAAAATGATTTGTTCAGTAATACCTAAATTGTAATTTCCTCTACCATCAAAACCAGTGGCTTTAATTCCGCTAAAATCTCTTACACGAGGTAAGGCTGTTGTAACCAATCTATCTAAAAATTCAAACATTTTATTACCTCTAAGAGTTACTTTAGCCCCAATTGGCATCCCTTTACGTAATTTAAAAAATGCGATATCCTTTTTAGAAATAGTAGCCAATGCTTTTTGACCAGAAATTTTGGCCAATTCCTCAACTGCATAATCAATTAATTTCTTATCGGCTACTGCAGCACCAACTCCTTTATTAATTACAATTTTTTGTAATTTAGGAACTTGCATTACATTTTTATAACCGAATTCAGCAGTTAGAGCTTCAATTACTCTACTGTTGTACTCTTCTTTAAGTCTTGGTGTATTATTTGCCATCACTAAATTGCTTTATCAGATTTTTTTGAAAACCTAACTTTTTTATCTCCTTCAGTTCTATAACCAACTTTGGTTACTTTTCCATTCTCTAATAACATTAAATTAGAAATATGTATTGAAGCTTCTTTTCTCACAATACCTCCTTGTGGATTTTGTGCGCTAGGTTTTGCATGTTTAGATATCATATTGACACCTTCAACAATTGCTCTGTATTTTACTGGGAATATTTTAATAATTTTCCCTTCTTCACCTCTATGATCACCTGCCGTAACTTGAACAGTATCTCCTGATTTTATCTTTAACTTCATAATCTTATAAGTTTATTAAAGCACTTCAGGTGCTAATGATACGATTTTCATAAATTGTTTTTCACGAAGTTCTCTTGCAACGGGACCAAAAACACGTGTCCCTTTCATTTGTTCTGCAGCGTCTAACAATACGCAAGCATTGTCGTCGAATCTAATATATGACCCGTCTTTTCTTCTAACTTCTTTCTTCGTTCTAACAACTACCGCTTTTGCAACTTGACCTTTTTTTACTGATCCATTTGGAGTAGCGTCTTTAATAGAAACAACAATTTTATCACCAATAGATGCATATCGTTTTCTGGTCCCTCCTAAAACACGGATAACTAAAACTTCTTTTGCTCCAGTATTATCTGCAACTTTTAATCTTGATTCTGTCTGTAACATAATTATTTAGCTCTTTCTAGGATTTCTACTAACCTCCAACGTTTTGATTTACTCATTGGGCGAGTTTCCATTATTTTAACAGTATCTCCAATATTGCAATCATTTTTCTCATCGTGAGCCACATATTTTTTAGTGCTTAACACGAATTTTCCGTACATAGGGTGTTTCACTTTTTTAACTTCAGCCACAACAATAGATTTCTCCATTTTGTTACTTGAAACTACACCTATTCTCTCTTTTCTAAGATTTCTTTTTTCCATCTTTACTTCTGACTACAATGATTGTAATTCTCTTTTAGTTAACTCTGTAGCCAAACGTGCCACATCTCTTCTAATTGCTCTCAATTGCATTGGAACTTCCAATGGTGTAATTGCGTGAGCCATTTTTAGATCTATATAACTCTTCTTTGAACTTTCAAGTCTCTCTTGTAACTCGTCAGTTGATAATTTTATAATTTCTGATTGTTTCATTTTTTCTAATCGGTTATTATGCGTTATCAAAATCTCTAGCCACCATAAACTTTGTTTTCACAGGAAGTTTTTGAGCCGCTAAACGTAAAGCTTCTTTAGCAACATTTATTGGTACTCCTCCTACTTCAAACATAATTCTACCTGGTTTAATTACACAAACAAAATATTCCGGAGCACCTTTACCTTTACCCATACGTACTTCTAATGGTTTTTTGGTAATTGGTTTATCTGGAAATACTTTAATCCATAATTGACCTTCTCTTTTCATATGACGTGTTGCTGCAATACGAGCTGCTTCAATTTGACGTGATGTAAGAAAGGTTTGCTCCAAAGATTTGATTCCGAACATTCCATTTGAAAGTTCATGCCCTCTTTGTGAATTCCCGCTCATATTTCCCTTGCCCTTCTGTACTTTACGATATTTTACTCTCTTTGGCTGTAACATTTTACCTTCTAAATTTTAAAAATTTATTTTCTTCTACGAGGTTGTGATTTTTTAGAGCCATCACCTCTTTCTGGTTTGCCTGTTGATTTTTTAGACAATCCAACTAGTGGAGATAATTCTCTTTTACCATAAACTTCGCCTTTCATTATCCATACTTTTACACCCAATCGGCCGTAGGTAGTATGTGCTTCAACAAGTGCGTAATCAATATCAGCTCTAAAGGTAGAAAGAGGAATTCTTCCTTCTTTATAATTTTCTGAACGTGCCATTTCAGCACCATTTAAACGACCCGATATCTGAACTTTAATTCCTTCGGCATTCATACGCATAGTAGCAGCAATCGCCATTTTTATTGCTCTACGGTATGAAATTCTGTTCTCAATTTGACGGGCTATACTTGAGCCTACCAAACGAGCATCTAATTCTGGACGTTTAATTTCAAAAATATTGATTTGAAAATCTTTCCCAGTAATCTTTTTAAGCTCTTCTTTTAACTTGTCTACCTCTTGTCCGCCTTTCCCGATAATAATACCTGGCCTTGCAGTAGTGATAGTAACGGTTACAAGTTTAAGTGTACGCTCAATAATTACTGTTGAAACACTTGCTTTAGATAATCGAGCATTTACATACTTTCTTATCTTATCATCTTCAGCAATTTTATCTCCGTAGTCTCTACCTCCATACCAGTTAGAATCCCATCCTCTGATAATTCCTAAACGATTTCCTATTGGATTTGTTTTTTGTCCCATTTATACTTATGATTGATTGCTTACATTTTTACTTCCTAAGACTAATGTTACGTGATTAGAACGTTTTCTAATACGATGTGCACGACCTTGAGGTGCCGGTCTTAATCTTTTTAACATTCCTGCGCTGTCAACAAATATTTCCTTAACGAAAAGACCTGCATCTTCAATACTTACTGTTTCATTTTTGGCTTGCCAATTTGAAATAGCGCTTGATAATAATTTTTCAAGATTTATTGATGCTTCTTTCGAATTGAATTTCAAAATTTGAAGTGCTTTTTCAACTTCAACACCTCTAACTAAATCCGCAACTAAACGCATTTTTCTTGGTGATGTAGGACAACCTGTAAGCTTAGCAAAACCTAATTGCTTCTTCTCATCTTTTATCTGCTGTGCTCTTATTTTTTTTCGAACTCCCATGATACCTACTATTTTTTACCTTTGTTTTTTGCTCCACCATGCCCTCTGTAAGAACGTGTTGGCGAAAACTCTCCTAATTTATGACCTACCATATTTTCAGTTACATAAACTGGAACGAACTGACGACCGTTGTGTACAGCAATAGTTTGCCCTACAAATTCCGGTGTAATCGTTGAGGCTCTTGACCAAGTTTTGATTACTGATTTACTCCCTGACTCCAAGTTTCCTTGAACTTTCTTTTCTAATTTACGAAAAACGTAAGGTCCTTTTTTTAATGAACGTGCCATATATCAATTATTTTTTTCTACGTTCTAAAATATATTTATTACTCGCTTTGGTTCTAGATCTGGTTTTATAACCTTTTGCAGGTATTCCATTTCTAGATCTAGGATGCCCTCCTGAGGCTTTACCTTCACCACCACCCATTGGGTGATCGACAGGGTTCATCACCACTGGCCTTGTTCTTGGTCTTCTTCCTAACCAACGAGATCTACCAGCTTTACCAGAAACCAATAATTGATGGTCACTATTTGATACTGCACCTATAGTAGCCATACAAGTTAAAAGAATCAATCTTGTTTCACCTGAAGGCATTTTTACAGTTGCATATTTTCCTTCTCTTGCCATTAATTGTGCAAAAGCACCTGCGCTACGAGCTAAAACAGCTCCTTGGCCAGGATGTAATTCTATACAAGAAATTGTAGTTCCTAATGGAATTTTGCTCAATAATAATGTATTTCCAACATCAGGAGTTGCTCCCTCACCAGAAATTACTTTTTGACCAACTTTTAAACCATTTGGAGCAATGATATATCTCTTTTCTCCATCTGCATAAAACAACAATGCTATAAAAGCTGTTCTGTTTGGATCATACTCAATAGTTTTTACAATTGCAGGAATACCATTTTTATTTCTTTTAAAATCTATAATACGGTATTGCTTTTTATGACCTCCACCTATATAGCGCATGGTCATTTTTCCATTGTTGTTTCGACCTCCAGATCTTTTATTCGGTGCTGTTAAGCTTTTTTCCGGCTTATCAGTAGTAATGGCGTCGAACCCATTTACTACTCTAAAACGCTGACCTGGTGTTATTGGTTTTAATTTTCTAACTGACATTTTTTATGTTTCTTAGATATTGCTGTAAAAATCAATAGTTTCTCCATCCACTAACTGAACTATTGCTTTTTTATAAGCTCCGGCTTTTGCTTGTACCATTCCACTTTTTGTGAATTTAGTATTACGCTTAACAGGGTAGTTCATTGTTTTTACACTTGCAATTGCAACGCTGTATGCTTTTTCAACAGCATTTTTAATTTCAAGTTTGTTAGCTTTTTTATTTACAACAAATGCGTATCTGTTTAATAATTCACTTTGACTTGTCGCCTTTTCTGTTATAATAGGTTTAATTAAAATATTCATATCTGCTACCTATTTACTTAGATTAATTTCAATCCCTTCTAAAGAACTTTCTGAAAGGACTACTTTATTTGCATTTAATAATTCGTAAGTGCTTAAACCTGAGTTAATTACGGTTTTTGATCTTTTTAAATTACGCGATGACAAATATACATTATTATTTGACTCAGCCAACACAAATAAACATTTTTTGTTTTCAATGCCTAAGGCTGCTAAAACAGCAGTAAAACTTTTGGTTCTTGGAGTTTCAAAATTAAAGTCTTCTACAACGATAATATTGTTCTCTTTGGCTTGAATACTTAATGCCGATTTACGAGCTAATTTTTTTAAGTTTTTATTCAATTTGAATGAATAATCTTTCGGTCTTGGTCCAAAAACACGCCCACCACCTCTAAAAACAGGAGATTTTATACTACCTGCACGAGCTGTACCAGTACCTTTTTGTTTTTTAATTTTACGAGTACTTCCAGATATTTCGGCTCTTTCTTTAGCTTTGTGGGTTCCTTGTCTTTTATTGGCCAAAAATTGCTTTACATCTAAATATACCGCGTGATTATTTGGCTCAATTCCATATACAGCATCAGAAAGTTCCACTTTTCTACCTGTATCTTTTCCTTGTATGTCTAAAACTGATACTTCCATTATTTCTGAATAATTACATAAGCGTTTTTATGACCAGGAACACATCCTTTAACCACAAGTAAATTCTTTTCAGGAATTACTTTTAAAACTCTTAAATTTTGAACTGTAACTTTATTTCCTCCCATTCTTCCTGCCATGCGCATTCCTTTGAATACTCTAGCTGGATAGGATGCTGCACCAATAGAACCAGGTGCTCTTAATCGGTTATGTTGACCATGTGTTGCTTGTCCAACCCCAGCAAAACCGTGACGTTTAACAACACCTTGAAAACCTTTACCTTTAGAAGTTGCTGAAACATCAACAAATTCTCCTTCTACAAAAAGGTCAACTGTTAGTTGATCTCCTAATTTGTGCACATCTTCAAACTCTTGAAATTCAATGACTTTCTTCTTAGCAATTGTGCCAGCTTTTTTAAAGTGACCATCTAAAGCTTTATTCGAGCTTTTTGCCGTTTTGTCATCGAAACCAAGTTGAAGGGCTTTGTACCCGTCTACCTCTAAGGTTCTGACTTGGGTGACTACGCATGGACCTGCTTCGATTACTGTACAAGGAATGTTTTTCCCGTTTTCGTCGAATAAGCTGGTCATTCCGATTTTTCTACCTATTAACCCAGACATTCTAATTTAATTATTAATTATTATTCTATTTTTATTCAAAAAAACAGGGTCAAAATACTTCAACCCTGATGTATTTTTTTCGTTTTTCCTTCGTCAACCGCTCCGGACATGTCTTGCTTCGACTACGCTCAGCAACATTTTTGCTTCGGCAATGCTCAGCAACCTTTGAAATTAAACCTTAATTTCCACTTCAACGCCACTTGGCAATTCTAACTTCATTAGAGCATCAATGGTTTTTGATGAAGAACTATAAATGTCTAACAATCTTTTATAAGAACTCAATTGAAATTGCTCTCTAGCTTTTTTATTTACGTGCGGAGAACGCAATACTGTAAAAATCTTTTTATGTGTAGGTAATGGAATTGGTCCGTTTACAACAGCGCCAGTACTTTTTACCGTTTTTACGATTTTCTCAGCAGATTTATCTACCAAATTGTAATCGTATGATTTTAATTTTATTCTAATTTTTTGACTCATCGTTTAATAATTTAGAGATTATCCTTTAGCTTTTGCTATTACTTCTTCTGCAATGCTGCTTGGTATTTCAGCATAGTGTGAAAACTCCATTGACGACGTTGCTCTACCAGATGATAAGGTTCTTAAGGTGGTTACATAGCCAAACATTTCTGATAATGGCACTGTCGCTTTTACCACTTTTGCACCAGCTCTATCGTCCATTGCATTCACTTGGCCTCTTCTTCTGTTTAAATCACCAACAATATCCCCCATGTTTATTTCTGGAGTAACTACATCAATTTTCATAATTGGCTCTAGAATAACAGCTTTTGCAGCTTTTGCGGCAACTTTATATCCCATTTTTGCAGCCAATTCGAATGACAAAGCATCTGAATCCACTGCGTGGAAGGAGCCGTCATATAATGTAATCTTCATGCTATCCATTTCGTATCCTGCTAAAGGACCATTTTTCATAGCCATTTTAAAGCCTTTTTCAACAGAAGGAATAAATTCTTTTGGTACGTTACCGCCTTTTACATCGTTAACAAATACCAATCCTGTTACACCAGCCTCGGCAGGTTCCATGATGAATTTAATGTCAGCAAATTTACCACGTCCACCAGATTGTTTCTTATAAACTTCACGATGATCTGCTTTTGCTGTAATAGCTTCTTTATATTCAACCTGTGGTTGACCTTCGTTTACTTCAACTTTAAACTCACGCTTTAAACGATCAACAATAATTTCTAAGTGTAATTCACCCATACCAGAAATAATTGTTTGACCAGAAGCTTCATCAGTTTTTACAGTAAAAGTAGGATCTTCTTCAGCTAACTTACTTAAAGCCATTCCTAATTTATCAACATCTGCTTTTGTTTTAGGCTCAACGGCAATACCGATAACTGGATCTGGGAAATTCATCGACTCCAAAACAATTGGAAACTTTTCATCACACATGGTATCTCCAGTCTTGATGTCTTTAAACCCAACACCAGCACCTATATCTCCAGCTTCTATAAAATCAATTGCATTTTGTTTATTAGAATGCATTTGATAAATACGTGAAATACGTTCTTTTTTACCAGAACGACTATTTAGTATGTAAGAACCTGCATCTAAACGCCCTGAATATGCTCTAAAAAATGCCAAACGACCAACAAAAGGATCGGTTGCAATTTTAAATGCAAGCGCCGCAAATGGTTCTTTTACACTAGGCCTACGCAACTCCTCTTTTCCTGAATTTGGGTTTATCCCAGTAACACCTTCTTTGTCAAGTGGTGCAGGTAGATACCTACAAACAGCGTCTAACAAAAACTGTACTCCTCTATTTTTAAATGAAGAACCACAAACCATTGGAATAATAGACATATCCATTACAGCAGCACGAAGCGCAGCATGCACCTCATCCTCCGTAATTGAATCTTCATCTTCCATATATTTTTCTAAAAGATTTTCGTCATAAGCGGCAACTTCTTCAATCAATTTACCACGTAATTCGCGAGCTTCTTCTTTTAATTCTTCAGGTATTTCAACTATATCAAATGTAGATCCCATTGTTTCATCGTGAAAAATAATCGCACGATTTTTTATCAAATCCACAATTCCTCTAAAGTTATCTTCATCACCAATATTGATAACGATAGGCACTGCATTAGAGCCTAGCATTTCTCTTACTTGTTGACAAACACTTAAAAAGTTTGCTCCTTGACGGTCCATTTTATTAACGAAACCAATTCTTGGCACTTTGTAATTATCAGCCAATCTCCAGTTAGTTTCAGATTGAGGTTCAACACCATCAACTGCACTAAATAAGAAAACCAATCCGTCCAAAACTCTTAATGAACGATTTACTTCTACAGTAAAATCAACGTGACCGGGAGTGTCAATAATATTAAAGTGGTAACTCTTTGCATCAGCAGTTGGTACTCCGTTCTCAGTTGGAAATTTCCATTCACAAGTTGTTGCAGCAGAAGTAATTGTTATCCCTCTTTCCTGCTCTTGTTCCATCCAGTCCATTGTTGCAGAACCTTCGTGGGTTTCACCTAATTTATGGTTTACCCCTGTATAATAAAGAATTCGCTCTGTTGTAGTAGTTTTACCTGCATCAATATGCGCTGCAATTCCAATATTTCTTGTATATTTTAAATCTCTTGCCATTGTTTATTATTAAAATCTAAGGTGAGAGAATGCCTTGTTAGCATCAGCCATTTTATGAACATCCACTCTTTTCTTAACTGCAGCGCCTTCTTCTTTTGCAGCAGCTAAAACCTCACCGGCCAAACGTTGGGCCATTGATTTTTCATTACGTTTTCTTGCATATAAAATCAACCATTTTATAGCGATAGACACCTTACGGTCTGGTCTAATTTGCTGTGGAATTTGAAAAGTTGCTCCACCTACCCTGCGGCTACGCACCTCAACTTGTGGCATTACATTGCTTAACGCATCCTTCCAAATTTCTAATGATGATTTCTCTTGATCTTGTTTTTTTGTTTCTACAATGTCCAATGCATCGTAAAATACTTTGAAAGCCGTAGATTTTTTACCGTCCCACATTAGGTTATTCACAAAACGCGTTACCAACTGATCGTTAAATTTTGGATCTGGTAAAAGCACTCTTTTTTTCGCTGCTCTTTTTCTCATGTCTTTACATTAAAGTTTTTAAATTACTTTTTTGGGGCTTTTGTACCATATTTAGAGCGACGTTGCGTTCTACCGTCAACACCTGCAGTATCTAATGCACCACGTACAATATGATACCTAACTCCTGGCAAATCTTTAACCCTTCCACCTCTAACTAATACTATCGAGTGCTCTTGTAAATTATGTCCTTCTCCGGGAATGTAAGCGTTCACCTCATTACCGTTTGTTAACCTAACCCTTGCTACTTTACGCATTGCTGAGTTTGGTTTTTTTGGTGTTGTAGTATAAACACGTGTACACACTCCTCTTCGTTGAGGACATGAATCTAAAGCAGCCGATTTACTCTTCTTAGTTATTTTGGTTCTTCCTTTTCGTACTAATTGCGAAATTGTTGGCATACTAAAATTTTGTTATAAATTACTTTTAAATATATTATGCTCTTTTCAAAGAGTTTGCAAATGTACAATTATTTTCTTTTTAATCAAATATGAATTTATTTATTTTTTTTCAATTAAATTAACCATATATATAATAGGTGTAAAATAATATTTTTATACCTATTTATTATCATTGGACAAAAACACCTTTTTTTAAGAAATTTTACCTGCTTAATCGCTTAGTGTTTTTTTCAACATACATTTAGGTCTAATTCCTGAGTAAAAACAGCAGATTTACAGAGAAATTGCCTCAATATAAAGCCATGATTTATTGAATTATTCGTAATTTATTTCCATATACCAAACGAAATTCACAATTTTACATGGAGACTTGCTAACTAAGATGAAGAAAACTTAGCCCAATTTGAGATTTTAACACCAAAAAGTTTGGTTTATTAACAATTTTTTAAGATTTTTGACCTAATTAATTCAAATAATTATATAATGAAAACAAAGTTAAATGGTTTTTTAACGCTTTTACTGGCGTTGATGGTGCAAATATCCTTTGCCCAAGAAAAAACTGTTACAGGGAAGGTTTCCGACGCAAGTGGACCATTACCTGGTGTAACAGTTATTATTAAAGGTACCAAAACAGGTACACAAACTGATTTTGATGGGAATTATTCTATTAAAGCTACCACCGGAGCCGTGCTTCAATTTAGCTTTATTGGTATGAAAACTGTTGATCAAACTGTAGGAGTATCAAGTAGCATCAATATTGTGATGCAAGAAGATGCTGAAGCTTTAGACGAGGTTGTGGTAACAGCCTTAGGTATTTCCAGAGAGAAGAAATCTCTTGGATACGCATCCCAAAGTGTTGGAGGTGAAGATGTTTCAACGGTTAAATCTGATAACTTGACAAATGCCTTATCAGGTAAAGTTGCAGGGGTACAGATTAAAAGAAATACCAACATGGGTGGTTCTACTAACGTAGTAATTCGTGGTAACACATCATTAACAGGAGATAACCAAGCTTTATTTGTAGTTGATGGTATTCCAATGAGCAATGCTAACTTAAATGCATCTTCTCAAAAAACAGCAAGTGCTGGTTATGACTATGGAAACTTTGCTTCCGATATCAACTCTGATGATGTTGAATCTATCAACGTATTAAAAGGAGCTGCTGCAACTGCATTATACGGTTCTAGAGCAGCTAATGGTGCAATCATTATCACTACTAAAAAAGGAACTAAAAACAACAAAGTTGAAGTTACGATTAATTCTGGTATAACCATTGGTACCATTGACAAAGATACTTTTGTTAAATATCAAAAAGAATATGGTTCTGGGTATGGACAAGGCTGGTACGGCCCTGATGGAGATCTAGATTTTGACCGAGAAGATGTTGATGGAGATGGTATAATAGATAATGTTGTGCCTTTATATGAAGATGCTTCTTATGGTGCCAGATTTGATCCAAACACAATGGTGTATCATTGGAATTCCTTAGATCCAGATTCTCCTTATTATTTGCAAAAACGCCCTTGGGTTGCAGGAGCCAACGATCCAACAGAATTTTTTGAAACTTCTTACACCTACAATAATAACATTTCTGTTGCAGGGAGCTCTGACAATTCTACTTATCGTTTTTCGGCCACCAATTTCTTACAAAATGGTATAATGCCTAACAGTGAAATGAGAAGGAATACATTTGCATTAAATGCAACATCTAAAATAAATGATAAACTAACCGTTTCTGGTAGTGCAAACTATGTTAGAACGGACGTTAAAGGTCGTAATGATACAGGATACAGTGATAACCTTCTAACCTCATTTAGACAATGGTGGCAAACCAACGTAGATATAAAAGAACAAAAAGATGTGTATTTTAAAACCCGCAGAAATGTAACTTGGAATCCAGGTTATTATGATGATCTTGCTCCTATTTTCTGGGATAATCCATATTATACTCGTTATGAAAATTACGAAACAGATGGAAGAAATCGTTTCTTTGGGAATATGGGAATGAACTATGCAATAACTGATTGGTTAAATGTAGATGGAAAAATTTCTGTGGACACTTATTCATACATCCAAGAAGAAAGAATCAACAAAGGTAGTAACCCTATAGCTAAATATTCTCGTTATAATGTAGACTATTCAGAGTTTAACTATGATTTAATGTTGAACTTCAACAAAGATTTAACTGAAAAAATAAATCTTAACGGTGTAATTGGTACTAACATAAGAAGAACTAATTTTAATTCAATTTATGCAGAAACTAATGGAGGTATAATTGTAGACCGTTTGTTTGCACTCTCTAACTCTATAAATACACCTTCAGCACCTTCAGAAAGCGATGAAAAAATTGGTGTTGATGGTATTTATGGAATGTTATCATTTGGTTTCGACAAAACATTCTATGTTGATGTTACAGGAAGACAAGATCATTCTTCTACTTTACCTAAAGACAACAGCGAGTATTTCTACCCATCGGTTGCAACAAGTTTTATATTCTCTGAAGTTGTTGAAGCAGATTGGTTGTCATTTGGTAAATTGCGTTTAAACTATGCAGAAGTAGGTAACAGTGCAGGTTTTAGCCAATTAATTGATAATTTAACCAAACCAGATCCATTTGGTAAAGAAATCATTTACTCCGTTAACAGTACAAAAAGAAATCCAGATTTAAAACCGGAAAGTACCACAAGTATTGAGGCAGGGGTTGAAATGTATTTCTTAAACAGAAGATTAGGATTTGATTTATCTTTATACAAAACAAACACAGAAGATCAAATTATGCCAGTTGAAGTTTCCACTTCAACAGGTTATAGCTATAAATATGTAAATGCGGGTGAAATTGAAAACAAAGGTGTTGAGGTATCTTTATTCGCCACTCCTTATAAAACAGAAGATTTTAAATGGGATATCAATGTAAACTGGTCAAAAAACGACAGTAAAGTAATCTCTTTATTTGAAGAAGTTAAAAATTTACCATTAGGATCATTCCAAGGCGGTGTTACTTTAAACGCTACTATTGGACAACCTTATGGCACTTGGATGGGTACCGATTTCGTATACCATGAAAATGGAAAACGAATAATCAATCAAACTAATGGAGCATATCAAAAAAATACCAAAACAGATAATGTTATTGGTAATATGCTTCCTGATTGGAATGCCGGTATCAACAATAAATTCAGCTACAAAAACTTTAACTTAAGTTTCTTAATTGATATTCAACACGGAGGTGATATATTCTCATTAGATACCTGGTACGGTTATGCAACTGGTTTGTATGACATAACTGCTGGTTTAAATGATAAAGGCAATCCAAAACGTGATGCAGTAGCTGATGGTGGAGGTATTTTATTATCTGGTGTAAAACCTGATGGAACTCCAAATACTACTTATACAAGTATGTCTGCCTATAACCACGCGCTTGGATATTCTAAAGCCCCTAATGCTTTACATATTTATGATGCTTCTTATGTGAAATTAAGAGAAGTTGCCTTTTCTTACACATTACCTTCAAAAGTATTAGAAAATACTTTCATTAACTCAATGCAGTTGAGCGTTATTGGTTCTAATCTTTGGATTATTTCTAAAAATATTCCTTATGCTGATCCGGAAGCTGGGTTAAGTTCTGGTAATTTACAAGGTTTCCAAAGTGGGGTGATGCCTACTACACGCGACTTAGGGTTCAATGTAAAACTTCAATTTTAATAATTATATATTATGAAAAAAATAGCAATATTAATACTATCCTTACTTTTTGTGCTTTCTTGCACAGATAATTTAGAGGATTTAAATGTAGATACGAAGCATGCTGCAGAAGCTGAAGCTGCTCCATTCTTAACAAGTGCACAAAAGAATATGACTGATTTAATGTCAAATCTTAACGTAAACAGAAATAATTTAAGACAATGGGTGCAACATGTGAGCACAACCACTTACCATGATGAAGCTTGGTATAACATTACCAACAGAAAAGTTCCAGATGGTCTTTGGGCTAACATCTATAGAGATGTGTTAAAGGATTTGGACGAAAGCGCTAAAATGGTTACGAAAGCAGCGCCAGCTCCTTTAGGAATTGGTGGAACTCAAGTTCAAAAAAATCAAAATGCCATTTTAGAAGTGATGAATGTATATGCATATTCTCTTTTGGTTGAAACCTTTGGAGATGTTCCTTATACTGAGGCTTTAGACATAACTAATGTTATTCCTAAATATGATGACGGAAAAACAGTTTATAAAGACTTGATTCTTCGCTTATCGGCTGCAATTAATAGCATGGCTGATGACGATAGCTTTGGAAGTGCAGATATCATTTACGCCGGCGATATGGTTAAATGGAAAAAATTCGCCAACTCTTTAAAATTAAGAATGGGTTTAAGAATTTATGATACTGACCCAATTGTAGGAGCAGATGCAGTTAAATCAGCTGTATTAAGTGGTGTGTTTACTTCTAATGCTGATAATGCAGTATTTCAATATTTAAATACTACACCAAACACAAATAAAATGTGGGAAGATTTAGTACAAAGTGGCAGAAAGGATTATGTTGCGGCAAATACCTTAGTGGATGCTATGAATGATTTAAATGACCCAAGGCGTGCTGTTTATTTTCAACTTTATGAAGGAATTTATAAAGGTGGCGTTTATGCAACAAGTAATAGTAAATACAATGCAAATTCTATTTTAGGAGAAATATTTCATGAGCCAGATTTACCACAAATTCACATGGATTATTCAAGTGTTAAGTTTTTCTTGGCTGAAGCTGCAGAACGGTCTATAGTTGGAACTCCTGCTGCTGCTGCTGCACATTACAACGAAGCAATCACAGCTTCATTTGATTACTATGGCGTTTCTGGTGCTGCAACTTATTTATTGCAACCATCAGTTGCTTATGCAACGGCTACCGGTACTTGGAAACAAAAAATAGGTACTCAAAAATGGATTGCTTTATATAACCAAGGTTATGAAGCATGGGCTGAGTATAGAAGGTTAGATTTTCCAGTTCTAACTGCACCTCCTGGAGCTGTTGCAGATTCTGGCGGAAAAGTACCTGTTAGATATACTTATCCTATTGGAGAACAAACAAAGAATGGTGCAAATTATACTGCTGCTGCTTCTGCAGTAGGCGGAGATAAATTAACCACTAAATTGTTTTGGGATAAATTTTAAATTTCAAACTGAAAGCTATCCAAAGTTTGGATAAAACTTTCTTAGTTCACAATTATGAGTAAAGAGGTCGTCTAAAAATTATTTAGGCGGCCTTTTATTTTTCAGTATAATTAGTGTTACATTGAATTTTATAGTTGCACTTAGGCAATTTGTCACTAGTTAAAATTTAGTAAAGCGACTCTTATATCGCTAAAGTTACTT
>DATCTJ010000094.1:0-35283 GCA_036568005.1 Lutibacter sp.
TTAGCGTTGAGCAACTAAAATATTAAAATTACAAAAACCCTTATTTTTAGGGGTAGCTTTTTATTGGCTAAAAAATAAATAATAAAAATTAAAATATTGATAATCAGCACTTAAAATAATAAATCATAAACAGATGAAAAATTTCGATTATTTAAGCCCCATCGGGGTGGCCTGATTGTTTTTAAAAATTTAACCGGAAAATAATGATTTATCTTTTAAGTTTTAGCCTTGTTTATGACAGCTGACAATAATTATCACAATTTTTATTTCGTGTTTATTTGATTTTTGGCCTTTTTATCAAAAGGGTGTGGAATGGTTTTATATCAAGGCAATTGAAAAGTATTAAAAGGTATCCACAAACACCAAAAAAATAAGTGAGTAGATGTTTTGTAGTGCTATTTGATTAAAATTGACAAGAGGATATAAAAAACCCACCTCAAAAATAACGATAAATGAGGTGGGAAAAATTGCTATGAAATGAGTTCAACTACTTTAATTTTTTAAGTAGACTTTCCAAAAGCGAATTCTTTAAGTCCAAAATTTAAAATAACAAAACTCATAAAAAAATAAGCTTGCACATAAAATCTTATGAAAATAATTTTAAAGCTTATTAAAACTGCACTAATAAAGATAAAAGTAGCAGCTTAAAAATTTTAGGCCCTTTTAAAGACCTACGTATCAAATATAATATATTTAATTTTATAAAATCACTTTATTTTTAATTATTTTAAAGCTAATAATAAATTTACACATTTTTTTTTTAAATACCTACATCTTTATGGCAAACCCAATAAATAATTTTTTAACAGCTACTATTATAAATAAGCTTCAATTGCTTTTTAAATCTTAAAAAATAGTATATTTGAAGATAATACTTGTGAAAAATTGCTAAATATTCCCAGTAATAAAATTGTATAAAATAGCTAAATTTGTTCTAATGTGGTTTGAAAAATTAGTAGGATTTAAAGAAAATAGCCCTGAACAAGTTAGAGAAAATATTGAAATTATTGGCAATAGATTCATTTCTAAAATCAATAATCGTGAGTTTATTTTTGGCAAACTTGAAACACCTTCTTTGGAAGAATTAAGAGGTCAATCAAATATAATTGCAAAATATCATTCTCAAATTAAGGTGTCAGAAGTAGTTGGCAACATTCAGACATTCCATAAAGATGTTTCTAATAATAACTCAGTAATTCAAGTGGCATCTCAATTCAATCTTTTAGAAATGCATAGTCCAAATAGAACGCCTGAAGATGGTGTTGGAATATATGAAGACGATGCAACGCAGGGACCTGCCTGTGCAATTGCCTGTGGAGCAGGAACAATTTACCGAAACTACTTTGCATGTGTAAATGGACAGGTTGGACAAACATCAACAAAACAAATTGATTGTTTACATGAAATTGGGATAGAACTTAAGAATGATAAGTATAATTTTTGGGAAATGAAAAATGGCTATGCACTTGCAAATAGAGAAGGACTCAAAAATATAAGCAACCAAATTAAAACGCTATCTGAGAATGATTATGAATATTTAAAAGGAAAACTTAGAATAGGAGTTCAGTGGGATTCTGAAGTTACAATAAGCAAACAAAGAAACTTAATAACTCATGTTTATTGCGCTGCTTTACCAGTGGCATATTCCAATATTGAAAAAGAATTGTGGAGTGATTTTGCAAAAATGATTCTTGAAGCAACATACGAAGCAACTTTTTATGTTGCATTAAGAAATTATGAAAGAACAAAAAATAATAAAGTTTTTCTTACTTTAATTGGTGGTGGTGCATTTGGCAATGAGAAAGAATGGATTTTTAATGCAATCGAAAATTCAATTAAGAAATTCTCCAATACACCTTTAGACACTAAAATTGTTAGTTACGGAGCCTCAAATAAAGAACTTCAGCAATTCATTGATTCAATAAAGAATGAGATTCATTAAGAAAAACGCGCCCTATTCAAATCAATGGCATTAATAAAACAAATAAAATAACCTTAACAACTCACTGTCAGTAACTTAAAACACCACTTCCATTGAAATAATTCACAAAAACCTAGTGTAATTCATCATTATTTCGTAAATTGACTACTGTCATTAAGAACCTCTTCAGTGAGGTGGCAACCTGCTTTTACAGGCGAAGGTGCTAAAAACAATGAGCCCTTACAAAGGAAAAAATTATTCAAATAACCAATAACATATATTTGTTGGTTTTTGTGATTTTCGAATCACTGAGACCCGCTTAGAAACAAAAAACGGACCTTTCTAAGGGTTCTCTTCGACTTTTTCAAAATGTAAGAAACCAATAAATGATTAATATCTTTAAACAATACAAAATATAAAAAATATAAAAAAATGATAGATTTTATAGGTGACATTCACGGCCACGCCGATGAATTGGAAGCATTATTAAAAAAAATGGGATACACCAAAAAGAACAAAGTATACAGTCACCCGGAAAGAAAAGTGCTTTTTGTGGGTGATTATATAGATCGTGGTCCAAAAATAAGAAAAACACTAAAAATTGTTAAAGCGATGGTAGAAAGTGAAAATGCCATAGCAATCATGGGAAATCACGAGTACAATGCCATCTGTTTTCATTATCAGGAAAGCGAAGGAGGACATTTGCGAAACCACTCCATTAAAAACATCCTACAGCATTATAAAACCTTAAAAGAGTTTAAAAACAAACAGGATGAATATGATAGTTATATCGATTGGTTCAAAACATTACCGCTGTTTTATGAAACTGATCATTTTAGGGCAGTGCACGCTTCCTGGATTGAAAGTACGATGGATGAACTAAAATTACATCTAAAAAATGACCGCTTAACCGATGAAGCAATCATAAATTCTGTAAAAAATGGCATTCCATTTAACATTGCAATTGAAGATACTTTATCAGGAAAAGAGGTGCCTATGCCAAACGGACAAAAATTCAAAGATAAAGATGGTTTTCTCAGAGAAAATTTAAGAATAAAATGGTGGGAAGATCCTTCAAAATCAAATTACTATGAGTTAAGCATTCATCCCCTTGAAAGTTTACCCCGCTCCCCTATTGAGCTAACCAAACTTTCCAACACCGATTATTATCCACAAAATGAGAAACCTGTGTTTTTTGGCCATTATTGGTTAAACGGAAAACCAGCCATCCAGAAAGACAATATCTGCTGCCTCGATTATAGTGTTGCAAAAAAAGGAAATTTAGTGGCCTATCGTTTCGATGATGAGAAGGTACTGTCAAATAAAAATCTAATTTTTGTTTAAAAAAGAGCCGATGCTATAGTAGCTTAAAGAAAACTTATTGAAGGCTTGAGCATCCTGCTATATAAATAGATTTGCAGGATAATTTTCAATCCAACACAAAAGCAAAACTGTTAACCTTTAAAAGTGTGATCTAACTGTAAATTGATTTCATTCTACACCTAAAAACCAATCCTATCAAAGTTTACAAGTTTTAACATTTCTATTTAATACTCAATATATTTTTGCTACTTTTAAGGTCTTTTGATAACTATCAAAGTTTAAGGATTTTTAAGAGTAAAAATCTTTTTATAGAAAGTATTGAAATTGCTAAAAAAACTATGAAATAAATGCCTGCAAACAAAAATTTTCAAAAACGGATTACGATTCTAGATGAATGTTTCTCTAGCATAACAGGTATTTATACACTCGATAAATTAATCGAAATAATCACTAAAAAATTAGATGCTACTGTTTCTAGAAGAACAATTCAGAACGACATCAAATATATTCTAGAAACTATAGAAGCCGATTTAGGCAATAAAGTTGATTTCGAGAAACATCCTGTTTTTCAAAAAGGACTAGCAGATGGTCACAAAAAAGCATTCCGGTATTCAAATCAAGAATATACTTTAGGAAATCAGTTGTTGAGTAAAACAGACCAAGAACAATTGACAGAAACACTAGCGCTACTTTCAAGGTATAGGAACAGGCAAGATTTTGATTGGTTAGATGAACTATTTCCAAGAATAGAAACTGCATTTAATTTAGTGCACGATGATTACGATAACTTAATTAGTTATCAATCAAATAGAGATTACACAGGACAATCTTTGGTGGGTGTTTTGTACAATCAATTACTAAAGAAAAAGGTTTTAAATATTGAATATAAAACCTATGATCAATCTGAAAGTTATATGCGTAAAATTCATCCATACCATTTAAAACAATATAACAGTCGATGGTTTTTATTTGGATTTGAAGAAGGTGAAAATTATACAGGCATAACAAATTTACCATTAGACAGAATTATTGGCATAGAAGAAGCAACTGAAAACATCATTTCAGATAATATCTCCTGGGGCGATTATTTTGATGAAATTATAGGAGTTTCAAAAAATCCTGAAGCCGAAGCTATCAAAATAAAACTGCGCTTTAACGAAAAAAGAATTAATTATGTATTAACAAAACCAATTCAGGGTGCTACTCAAAAATTGGATAAAAGTGATTTGGAAAACAGAACCATTTCAATAGAAGTAATACCTAACAGAGAATTGTACCAATTATTACTATCCTTTGGAAGCGACGTTGAAGTTATAGAGCCAGAAATAGTAAAAAAAGAATTAATTAACCAAGCCGAAGAGGTATTAAATTATTATATAAAATAACTACGCAATTACATTGCACACCTTAACTTTATATTTACACTATAATCATTAAAACTAAAAGCTATGAACAAAAACACCACCGTAAAATGTCCGAATTGTAAAGAAGTATTTAAAGTAGATGATAGTGTATATACTGATATTGTAAAACAAGTTAGAGACCAAGAATTTCAAGAAGAATTAAATAATCGCTTACGGTCTGCTGAAAAAGAAAAACAAGCAGCAATAGAGCTTACAGAATCAAAAATAAAAAACTCGTTTCAAGATTTACTGAATAAGAAAGATCAAGAGATCAGCCAATTAAAATTTATTAGTAAAGAACAATTGATGGATGAGGTTTCTAAAAAAGATAATGCAATCAAGGATTTAGAATCTAAATTACTACAAGCTGAAAATGAAAAGAAGATAGCTTTACAAACTGCTGTTAATCAGATTGAAAAAGAGAAAAATCAACTTGAAAATGATATAAAACTCAAAGAAGCTGAAAAAGTGAACCTAGAAAAATCTTTAAAAGAAGATTTTAGAAGAGAATTAGACCATGTAGCAAAAGATTTAAAACTCAAAGATGAAGAAATAGAACGTTTAAAAGATTACAAGCAGAAACTATCTACAAAAATGATTGGGGAAACCCTAGAGCAGCATTGTGAAACAGAATTTAACAAGCTAAGAGCTACCGCTTTTCAAAATGCCTATTTCGAAAAAGACAATGACGCTTCTAATGGCACTAAAGGCGATTATATTTATAAAGAAAATGATGTAAACAACAATGAAATCATTTCAATTATGTTTGAAATGAAAAATGAAAATGACCAAACGGCTACCAAAAAGAAAAATGAAGATTTTTTTGCCAAATTAGATAAAGACCGAAGAGATAAAGGATGTGAATATGCGGTGTTAGTTTCTTTATTAGAAGCTGACAATGAGTTTTACAATACCGGTATTGTAGATGTATCTTACAAATACGATAAAATGTATGTAATTCGTCCACAGTTTTTTATACCAATTATTACGTTGTTAAGAAATGCTGGTATGAAATCACTACAATACAAAGCAGAGCTAAGCATTGTGAGAAATCAGAATGTAGATATCACTAATTTTGAAGAAAAAATAGAAGATTTTAAAACAGGGTTTGCTAGAAACTACGATTTAGCAAGTCGCCAGTTTGGTGAAGCAATAAAAGAGATTGATAAAACAATGGATCACCTGCAAAAAACCAAAGACGCTTTATTATCTTCGGTAAATAATTTGCGTTTGGCGAATAACAAAGCCGAAGATTTAACCATAAAAAAACTAACGCAAGGCAATCCAACAATGAAAGAAAAGTTTGATAACCTTAAAAAATAAATCATGGCTAATTATCCAGAGACAGAACAGACATATCAAGCTCTTATAAACCTTAAAGCAGTTAATAATTTTGTATCTTTTAACATGATATTTGAAGAAGTGAAAAGAATGAGACTGTCAAGAAACTTGAAAGCAAACCCTTCAAATTTAGAAGGAAGAGTAAGAAGAAGTTTAACTAACGATGAAAAAACTTTTAAAGTAAATTCTTCAGTTCAAAGCAACGAATTATCAATAGCTAAAAAATATCCAGAATAAACGGTGAAGTATAAAAATCATATTTCATTCAATCAAAAAGGATTGGCTAGAGATACAAAGGAGGTTGAAGAAAATAGTTTTTGTTTGATTTCAAAATAGAATAATTTAAAATTAATAAGATAACCGAACATTATAATTAAATAAATAATATGATCACAGGAGAATTAAAATCACAAGTAGATAAAATTTGGGAGTCCTTTTGGACTGGTGGCGTATCTAACCCACTTACAGTAATTGAGCAGTTTACCTACTTGCTTTTTATAAGAAGATTAGATGAAACACAGTTGCTGGAAGAGAAAAAAGCAGCAATGATTAAAAAACCTGTTAGCAATATAATCTTTACAGAAGAACAGCAAGAATTGCGTTGGAACTCCTTCAAAAACAAAGAGCCACAAGCAATGTTCGACTTGTTTACAAGAGCAAGTGTTGGTGGTATTTCTGTATTTGACCATATGAAAAGTGTAGGTAGCGATTTAGGTGTGTTTGCACAATATATGAAAGGAGCCACTTTTATGATACCTACCCCAAGACTATTGGATTTGGTGGTGCAGATGATTGATAAAATAAAAATGGAAGATAGAGACACCAAAGGTGATGTGTACGAATACCTACTTTCCAAAATTGCCACAGCAGGAACCAACGGACAATTTAGAACACCACGACACATTATTAGAATGATGGTTGATATGGTAGAACCTAAAAAAGAAGATACCATTTGTGACCCAGCAGCAGGTACAGCAGGGTTTTTAGTATCTGCAGGGGAATATATCCACCAAAACCACCCCGATTGGTTTCACGAAAAATCGTTTAGAGAACACTATAATAGCGATATGTTTACGGGTATTGAGTTTGACAATACCATGTTGCGTATTGGTGCAATGAATTTACAATTACACGGAATAGAAAACCCTAACCTAATTGGTAAAGATGCTTTAAGTGAAGGCAATGGTGATGTTAGAGACAGGTTTTCATTAATATTAGCCAATCCACCTTTTAAAGGTAGTTTAGACTATGATAGCGTAGAAACATCTATACTGAAAACCGTAAAGTCTAAAAAAACAGAATTACTATTTTTGGGCTTAATGTTACGAATGTTAAAAACAGGTGGTAGATGTGCTGTAATTGTGCCTGATGGTGTGTTATTTGGAAGTTCTAATGCACACAAACAAATACGACAAGAAATTATAGAAAACCACAAACTAGATGCGGTGATTTCTATGCCAAGTGGGGTGTTTAAACCATATGCAGGAGTAAGTACTGCTGTATTGTTTTTTACAAAAACTGGTACAGGTGGTACAGATAAGGTGTGGTTTTACAATATGGAAGCCGATGGTTTTACCTTAGATGACAAACGTGCTGAAACCAAAGATAACGACATCCCTGATATTGTTGCTCGTTATACCTCATTGCGAGGTACGAGCCAATCTGCTGAATATGAACGCAAACGCACAGATAAAAGCTTTTTAGTGCCTTTTGCTGATATTAAAGCGAATGACTGGGATTTGTCTATCAATCGCTACAAAGAAGTGGTTTATGAAGAAGTTATTTATGAAAAACCTTCAGTAATTATACAAGATATTAAAACGCTTCAGGAAGAGAATAAAGCCAAATTGCTAATCTTAGAACAGTTGTTGAAATGAATTATGCATTAAGTAAATTAATGAAACAAATTAGAGGTGTTTCATATAGTAAAAGTGATGCTTCATTAAAACACTTAGAAGGATTGGTTCCTATTTTAAGAGCTGGTAATATTCAAAATTCAAGAATAACTTATAATGACTTTGTTTATATACCAAAAGAGGGCATAAAGAATGTACAATTATTAAAACAAGGCGATATTTTAATTGCAGCTTCAAGCGGCAGTAAATCTATTGTTGGTAAAGCAGCAATGATTTTACAGGATATGAATGCAGGTTTTGGCGCATTTTGTAAAGTTTTAAGACCAAATAAGGAAATAGTTAATGAAAATTATTTCAAGTTTTACTTTGAAACTCCACATTACAAAAACACAATTAGTCAGTTAGCAGAAGGAGCAAATATTAATAATCTTAAAACTGAACACTTTGATAATCTTGAAATTTATTTACCTCCATTACCCCAACAACAAAAAATTGCCAACATATTAGATGCTGCTGATGCATTAAGGCAAAATAACAAAGCACTTGTTGCAAAATACGATGAACTCACACAAGCACTGTTCTTGAATATGTTTGGAGATCCTGTGAGTAATCCTAAAGGTTGGAATGTTAAAAAATTAAAGGAAATTTCAACTAAAATTCATAGTGGTAATACTCCAAAAGGAGGAAGTGAAGTTTATGTTGAAGAAGGAATTACATTTTTTAGAAGTCAAAATGTATGGAAAAATAGATTAGTATATGAGGATATAGCTTTTATAGACCAACCTACTCACGACAAAATGATGAAAAGTAGCTTGAATCATAGAGATATTTTAATGACGAAGACAGGCAGAATAAACACAGAAAACAGCAGTCTTGGTAGAGCAGCAATGTATTTAGGTGAAGATGATAAAGCTAATGTTAATGGTCACGTTTATTTGATAAGACTTAAAAAAGGCATCATCAATGAATTTGTTTTGCATATACTAACTACAAAAGAATATAGAGGTCATATTAGAAGTGTTTGTGTAGGTGGAATTGATAAAAGACAGCTGAATAAAGACCACATTGAAAATTTCCCTATTATAAACCCTCCAATCGAATTACAAAACCAATTTGCAGAGCGAGTTGCTTTAATAGAAGAACAAAAAACCATAGCACAAAAAGGCTTAGAAAAATCAGAAACATTGTTTAACAGCCTATTACAAAAGGCATTCCTGCCTGCCGGTAGGCAAGGTAAAGGGGAGTTGTTTAAATAAATGGCATACGCAATGTTAAATATTATTTCGTTTATTTCGTTTATTTCGTTTATTTTGTATATTTGCAGTCTAAAACAAAATGATTATGCAAACAATAGATCAAATTAGTAAGCCTTCAAAAAAAGAGCAAAAAGTAGCTATTAAGTCTTATGCGGCTTTAGTAGCTGCTTTAACACATATCAAAGAAGCAGAAACTGAAATAGAAATTGAAGAAACACATGATAAAATTGTAATTCCTTCTCGTGCCTTACAACTTTTAGGAGATATTTTAAAAGCAATGAGCGAAGGTAAGCCCATTTCAATAGTGCCAATTGCTACAGAAGTAACCACGCAAAAAGCGGCTGAAATTTTGGGCTGTTCGCGTCCTCATTTAGTAAAACTGTTAGAAGAAGGGGTAATAGATTTTGTAAAAGTAGGCAAGCATCGTAGAATTATGTTTGAAGATGTTGTAAAGTTTAAACAAAAAATGAAAGAAGAACAGAAAAAGCATATTATAGATATAATGAACCAAGACGAAGAATTAGGTTTATATGATTCATAGCGTAAAATTCAAGGCTGTTTTAGATACGAATGTCATATATCCTATTGTCATTCGCGACTTGCTGTTTTGGTTTGCCTTTTACGAATTGTACACCCCTAAATGGAGTATTACTATTTTTAAAGAATGGAAAGAGGTAATGATTAGAAAAGGGATAACAAATGATGAAGCAGAAAAAAGAGTGCAAAGAGCCAACACTGCTTTTCCAGACGCATTAGTTTTTAATTATGAAAGTTTGCTGGCAACCCTAACTTTGCCTGATGAAAACGGCATACACGTTTTAGCTGCTGCCATAAAATCGAATGCTGATGTAATTGTAACTAATAATATTAAAGATTTTCCTGAAAAATATTTAAATTCTTTTGGGCTAAAAGCCAAAAGTGCAGACGATTTTTTAACAGACATCATAGACTTAAATCCAGCATTAGCCATCAAAGCTTATAAAGAAATGGTGTTAAATAGAAAAAATCCAAATATGGATGATTTTGAGGTTTTAGAAAGTTTAAGAAAAGTTGCCTTATTTGATACTGCAAATTATATTCACTCACTTTTATAAAAAAGATCTGTAAATGAGCAACTTTAAATTTCTTCAGCAAGAGTGGTTATCAATCTACTCCAAACTAAAAACAGCAGAACAACGTGTTTATTTAGAGCCTGTTTCAGCTGCTAGTTATTGTCGCTTGGTTTTAGAGGAAAGTATGTATGCAATGTATAATTTGGAACATATTGAAAAACCATTCAATACAGAACTCATTAATTTAATGAATGCGGAAGAAATTAAAAATATCATTCCTTATCAATTACGTGTAGGCTTACACATTGTTAGAAAAACAGGAAACAATGCAGCACATTATGGGCAACGTATAAATAGTAAAGATGCTTTAATAAGCATTCGCTATATGTACGATTTCACTAAATGGTTTGCTCAAAATTACAGCAATCAGCTACCTGAATTACCTGGTAAATTTAATGAGCAGCTGATTCCAAAATTAGGTGAAAAACAACGTCAGTTAAAAGAGCTTCAACAGGAACAAGAAAAAGCACAACAACAATTAGTAGATAAAATTGCCAAACTAGAAAAGGAAAAAGAAGCTATTTTAGAGAAAGCAACACAAAGTGAAGCCTCTTTAGAAGCCTTTAAACAGCAAACACAACAGGCAAAAACCAAACTTCAAAAGCAAAAGAAAGAACGCTTAAAACCTATAGCTACTGAATTTACAGAGGCACAAACCAGAAAGCATCTTATTGATGTAGATTTAAAAGAAGCAGGTTGGAACAATCTTTCTCAAGGAAGAGACTTGGAATATCCAGTTATTGGTATGCCAAAAAATGCAGACAATCCAAAAGGAAATGGTTTTGTAGATTATGTACTTTGGGATGATAATGGGAAGCCTTTGGCACTTATTGAAGCCAAACGCACCACAAAAGATATTGAAATTGGAAAACATCAGGCATTTTTATACGCCAATTGTTTAGAACAAATGCACCACCAACGACCTGTAATTTTTTACACCAATGGGTACGAAACCAAGATTTGGGAAGATACGTTTTACAGTGCGCCACGCAGAGTTTATGGTTTTTATACCAAAGAAGAATTACAATGGTTAATTCAAAGAAGGACTACCATAAAAGATTTGCGTAAAGCAAGCATTAATACCACCATTGTAAACAGACCGTACCAGTTTGAAGCCATCAATCGTGTTGCAGAAACATTTGTAACAGATGGTGCAAATGGTATTTGTGGCAGTAAAAGAAGAGCCTTATTGGTAATGGCAACAGGTAGTGGAAAAACAAGAACTGCTGCTGCATTGGTTGATGTACTCTTCAAAAATAATTGGGTTAAAAGAGTGCTGTTTTTGGCTGATAGAAATGCACTGGTGCGCCAGGCTAAAAATAGTTTTGGTGAACACCTCCCTGATTTATCTTCTATTGATTTAACACAAGAGAAAGAAAACGATATTACCAGATTGGTATTTAGTACCTACCCTAGTATGATGAACAAAATAGACAATGTTCGCAATTTTGATGAACGTTTTTATGGTGTAGGTCATTTTGATTTAATTATAGTTGATGAAGCACATCGTTCCATTTACAACAGATACAAAGCTATTTTTGATTATTTTGATGCTGCCATAGTTGGTTTAACTGCAACACCTAAAGATGGTATAGACCACAATACTTTTGAACTTTTCGGTTGCAGTAATGATGATCCAACATTTTTATACGAATTACATCAGGCTGTTCCATTATACTTAAATCCCTATAAAAATATAGACATTTCTACCAACTTTTTAAGAGATGGTATTAAGTACAAGGAGTTATCAGATAAAGACAAGGAGAAATACGAAGAAACGTTTGAAGATAAAACCACAGGGCTATTTCCAGAGGAAATAAGAGCGAATGCAATGAATAAGTGGTTATTCAATAAAGATACCGTAAATAAGGTCTTAGATGCTCTATTGCAAAACGGACTAAAAATTGAAGGTGGTGATAAATTAGGCAGAACCATCATTTTTGCTGTCAATCAAAAACACGCCAAGTTCATTGTAGATTGTTTTACAGATAGGTATCCACATTTACCTGCTGGTTTTATTGCAATGATTCACAATGAAGTATCTCACGCCCAAAGTTTAATTGATGCCTTTTGTGATAAATACAAAGAAAACAACCCTCAAATTGCGGTATCCGTTGATATGTTGGATACTGGCATTGATGCAGTTAGATTGTTGAATTTAGTATTTTTTAAAGTTGTTCGTTCGTATGCTAAATTTTGGCAGATGATAGGTAGAGGCACACGATTGTGTGAAGATGTTTTTGGACCAGATATGCCAAAAGACCATTTTTTAATATTTGATGTTTGCGGAAATTTTGAGTTTTTTGAAGTACAAAAGCAAGGGAAGGAAATACTTCTTGGGAAGCCTATTACACAGCAAATTTTTGAAACACGATTGCATTTAAGCAGATTGCTTATTGAAACGGATGAAGCAGATGATGTTGAATTATCAAACACGCTAAGAGATATTTTACACAAGGCAGTTGATAATTTAGACAAATCTAGATTTCAGGTAGCAATGAACTTAAGATATGTTGATGAATTTAAAAACAGAGCACGTTGGAACAACATAGACAGTAACGATGTGCACATTATAGAAGAAAACCTGTCTGAACTGCCTATTCCAGAAACTATCAATGAAATGGCCAGACGTTTTGATTTAATGATGTTGAAACTACAACAGGCTACATTAATGATGTCTGGAACTAAAAAGAAGTATGAAGAAACATTAATAGACATTGCAGAAGGCTTAAGTCAAAAATACACCATACCTGTAGTATTACGCTCTAAACCACTTATTGAAAGCATCAAAAAACAAGATTTCTACAAAGGCATTTCGCAAAAAAAATTAGATAGCGTTAGAGAAGAGTTAAGAGAGTTAATACAATATCTAGAAGTTTCAGGAAGAATAATTGTGTACACTGATATCGAAGATTCAGAAATTATAATGAGTGCCAATGAACCTACACTGGCTTCAAATTATGGTAAATCCTACAGAAGAAGAGTAGAAAGTTTTATTAGAGAAAATAAACACCAGTTAACTATTTCAAAATTGGCGACCAACTCCCCTATAACTGCAAAAGAATTAAAATTGTTAGAAGACATCCTTTTTGATGCTGATGAGCGTGGCACTAAAGAAGATTTTGTAAAGGAATTTGGCGAAGAACCTTTAGGCGTTTTTATTAGAAGTATTATTGGATTGGATGTAAAAGCTGCACAAACTGCATTTGCTGATTTTTTACAGACAGGTAATTTAAGAGCAGACCAAATGACCTTTATACAAAACATCATTACCTATCTCACAAAGAATGGCACTATAGAACCTAGTATGTTATTTGAACCACCATTTACAGATATGAATGACCAAGGGTTAATGGGTATTTTTGATGATGGTGACGCTCACAAAGTAATAAGCATTATTGAAAAAATAAATTTAAATGCAATGATTGTAGCATAAATTATTTAACCGATTTTAGGTTTCATCTTGTTTCTTAGTAAAGTTAATCAGCATTATTTTTATAGTGCTAAATAAAGCATCCCGTTGAATGCAATTAAAGAAATGGAAAAAGATTATTTAAAATTTATTCAAACAATAGAAATAGCATATGATACGCTATTAACTTCAAGTTTTTCCAAAGGGTTTTGGGAAGGAGAGGAATATGATAATCAAAGAATAAAGTGGACAAATATTGATAAAGTCAAGACATCACTTAAAATTTTTAATGAAAATGGAGTTTATATTTGGGGACACAAGAACGAACCTATCTATATAGGAAAAGCTGAAAAACAGTCATTCAAAAAAAGATTTAATCGATATGTTTTTAGTAAAAACTCACAATGTAAAATTGCTGAAAATTATCGAATAGAACTTTCAAATGGAGGTGCTATTTTAGGAATTGAAGAAATAATTGAAAAATATAATTTAAATCCAAAAAATCATAAATCCAGAGCAATTGGGATTAAATCATTTGGAGAATGTGAAAGCAATGATATTTGGTTTATACTATTGCCTTTTAAAAAAGATTCAATTTCTGGACTGGAGATTTCTTTAATAAAAGCAGGAGAAATTTGGAATAACAATAAAAATCTAAAACCTCTAATAAATTTAGATAAATAACAGCATTTAACCCCTCTGGAAATATATGCTGAATGATGTGGAATACAATAAACTTGTAAATGAGTTAAAATTCACAAAACTAATTTTTGTGGATGCTAGAGATGCTACATTATATTATGCGGAATGGTGGAAAAGAAACTACAACGGAGGAAAACCATATCGCTTATTTTTTGCGACAAAGTAGTTTATACTTGATCTTTCAAAAGTGGCACAATTTGAACCGTTATAACTGGCACAATTTGAACCGATATTTCAATATAATTATCAAAAAACCACCTCCGCCATAAAATTATCGAGCTTAATTTCTTATATTTAATAGTACTAACCTTTTTATTATGTGCTACGATATCAAAACAAATTTGGAAGCCCAATTAAGTCGCGCCAATCGCAAAGGAGATTTGCAGGCCATTTCAGAAATTAAGGAAAAGCTGGCTCCTTTAACCGACTTGCCTATTTACCACACTACAGGTTTCAACCATCCAAAATTATTAATTTATACGGAAAGATCTCCATGGGTTCCTGAAGTTTCAACTTGGGGTTTGGTGCCACATTGGGTAAAAGACAAAGAACAGCTAAAAGAATTATGGAATAAAACGTTGAATGCGAGAGGGGAAACTATTTTTGAAAAACCTTCATTCAGGGAATCAGCCAAACACAACCGCTGCATTATTTATGTCAACGGCTTTTACGAGCACCACCATCTTAACGGAAAAACCTTTCCATTCTATATTCATCAAAAAAACGACAAACCTTTGCCATTAGCCGGACTTTGGAGTGAATGGACGGACGAAGAAACCGGGGAGGTCCTAAACACTTTTTCCATAGTAACTACCAAAGGAAATAAAATGCTGGCCAAGATCCATAACAATCCAAAATTGGAGGATCCAAGAATGCCGGTAATCTTGCCGCAGGAACTGGAAGAAAAATGGCTCAATCCAATCAAAGACGAATTGGATATAAAATCCATTCAGGAATTAATTCGAGAATATCCAGACGAAGAGCTGGATGCCTACACAGTCAGACGATTAAGGGGAAAGGAATATATCGGAAATGTTGCAGCAGTTTCTGAACCTTTTGAATACGCAGAACTTAAAATGTAAAATAACGTTACAAATTAAGATTTTCAATCCTCAAATTGTACCATTTCCTTTAGAAGTAAATCAGGAGTAAGATTTCCGGTCAATTCAGTAAGTTTCAGAACTTCATTAAAAATCAAAATATCATATTTATGATAGGCCTGCATATCTTTATTGGCTTCTTTGGCTTTGCGCAAACCAAATAGTACCCCTTCCAAATGAACGATATTCATAAGCCTTTGAAATTGCATAGTGGGTAAATTCAACCTCCCCTGCTCTTTGGTCATCAATCCAAAATATTTTGTGTATTTCATGTTACAAAATTAAGTAAATACACCTTCGATGATTGCTTATAATTTTAACAAAACACACCTTTAATGTTTGCAGGTCAAAAAAAAGTCACACCTTTTATAGTGCGACTTTTTGTACTGGTATTTGAAAAAGGATAGAAAAATGTTAAACCTTACAGAAATCCGTAAGGTTTAGATACCAAATTTATAAAAATATGTTATAGGCTAAGACTTAAAATATATTTGTTTTACTAATTTTGCGCATTCAAACTTAAACAAAATGCAGAAATTCTTTCCCGTTCTAGTTGCTTTTCTATTATTTTTATCGATTTCCAGTTGTAGCACCACCAATACAATAGCGGCACTAAAACCAGAACCTGACAATGCCAATCCGTTAGTTTATGAAAATTCGGTTTCGTTTATCAATTTGCCCATTAGTGTAAAATTAAAAGACGTAGAAAATCAAACCAACAACGCTTTAAATGGTTTGATTTATGAAGACAACAACATTGAAGATGACGATATCGAAATGAAAATTTGGAAATTGGCACCAATAACCATTGAAAATGACAAGCAAAGTAAGGGCGAAAAAATCAAAACGGTATTGCCTTTAAAAGCATTGGTAAAATATAGAATTGGCACAAAAACTTTGGGCGTGGAATTATATAATACCCAGGAATTCAATCTTAACGGAGTTGTAACATTGGTAAGTGACGTGGCTTTGACTAATTGGAAACTGAGTACCAAAACAGAACTAAAATCCTTGGATTGGAATGAAAGTCCCACGATGGTTGCCTTCGGAAAAAATGTACCGGTTACTTATCTAATCAATCCGGCGGTTAAATTATTTAAGTCAAAAATCGAAAAGAAAATTGACGCAGCTATCGAAAAATCGATGGATTTCAAGCCCAACGTTTTAGAAGCTTTAGAAAAAATTTGTACACCATTTCAAATGAGCGAGGCTTATGAAAGTTGGCTGCGAATTGTGCCCATAGAAATTTATGCAACCAATGCCATACTCAAAAATGATACTTTTTTGATGGAAATGGGAATGAAATGCACGATGACCACTTTGATTGGAAAACAACCGGAATCAAAATTTGATGCATCGAAAATTATCTTAAAACCAGTTACAAAAATACCGAACCAAATCACGGCAAATATTGCTGCGGTTTCCACTTTTGCAGAAGCATCTAAAATAATGACCAAGAATTTTAAAGGACAAGAATTTGGTTCAGGCAATAAAAAAGTGAAAGTGCAAAAAGTAGATCTTTGGCACAAAAATGACAAAATGGTAATTGCATTGGATTTGTTGGGATCGGTAAACGGAACGATTTATTTAATGGGATATCCTCAGTATAACGAGCAAACTAAAGAAGTTTATTTTGACAGATTGGATTATGCCTTAGATACCAAAAATAAATTAATGCGCACCGCCAATTGGCTTGCACAAGGAATGGTTTTAAGAAAAATTCAGGAAAGTTGTCGCTATTCCATTGTTTCAAATTTAGAAGAAGGAAAACAAAATATGATGACTTATTTGAAAAATTATTCGCCAATGCCGGGCGTTTTTGTCAACGGAAAAATGGAAGATATACAATTCCAAAAAATTCAACTGACTGATAAGGCCATTATTGCTTTCATAAAAGTGAGCGGTACAATGAATGTATCTGTGGATGGTTTGAAGTAATTTTAGATTTTTATTGTTAATGAAAATTCTCATTTTCATTAACATTGCTTTTTCTATTTTTTAGTTTCAATGAACAATTAATAATTAAATGCAGATAAAATTATCCGTAATCTCACGTCATATCAAAAATATTTTCAAAGAAGAAGAATTAACATATTATGCAACTGTTGCAAAAAATGCAACTGTTCAAGAAGAAGGTAAAAGAAAAGTTACACGGTCCATAGAATATTTTAACCTCGATATTATTTTAGCTGTAGGATACCCTTAAATTAAAATATCCATCTCCAGCAGTATTCCGTTTATCCTGAACCTGCCTGTCGGCAGACAGGCTTGTTTCAGGATCTTATGAATTTAATTATATCATTTAAATACAGCGTCCTCATTTGTATTTTAGATTTGAAGAAAAAATAGTACCATTGATAGTAACATTGGATAAATTGAATTTGAGAAATTTAAAAAAATACCTAATAAAAATATTTCATATATTTGAAATAATTGCCAGAATACGCTCTTGGAAAAAGTCCAAATTAATTTGAAAATGTACATTTTAAATAAAAAGAAAATATTAACAAATAGTAATAGTGAGGCAGCTATAATTGATATGAATTCTTCAACAAGAAAACCAAAAGAACTAGGTAAAAATAAATGGCTGTATCCTGCTGATGAATTTGTGGAAAAATGGAAAAAGCCAAAGCATTATAAGTCAATAACTTTTGAATTATAAATCGTCAGTAAAAAATAGACTGATTTTAAAAATCACAATTAGATAAAATTTAAGATTCCTTTCTAAGAGTGTAAATAAAGCCACATCTCCAGCAGTATTCCGTTTATCCTGAACCTGCCTGTCGGCAGACAGGCTTGTTTCAGGATCTTATCATTTAAAATACAATTTCACTGCATACAGCTTCCAATTCCGTACAGTAAAAACCGCCGAAAAGGTGGTATTTACTTTTTGCCATTGCTGTCATTGCGGAGAGAAGCAATTTATTTAAAATCATAAAATCGATAGATTTTTTGAGCAGATTTAATTTTTCCTGAAACGGTTAAATTTGATTAACTTCATCAAAATTATTATACCCTTTAAATAAACTGAAATGAGCAAAATATTTGGTGTTTCTAGAAAAAAAAGTTATCAAGCAAAAGAAACTAGATATGAAAAAATGAATTACAGGCGCTGCGGAAAAAGTGGCTTGTTGCTTCCTGAAATTTCATTGGGTTTGTGGCATAATTTCGGATTTACAGATGACTTTAAAAATGCCCAAAATTTACTAAAATGTGCTTTTGACAACGGAATAACACACTTCGACTTGGCCAATAATTACGGTCCGCCCTACGGCGCTGCAGAATCCACTTTTGGGGCTATCCTTAAAAATAATTTCAAATCTTACAGAGATGAATTAATTATTTCTACCAAGGCTGGATGGGATATGTGGCCAGGACCTTATGGAAATTTCGGCTCCAGAAAATATTTAATTTCAAGCTTGGACCAAAGTTTACAAAGAATGGGGCGTGACTATGTAGATATTTTTTACCACCATAGACCAGACCCAAAAACACCGATGGAAGAAACTATGGCTGCGTTAGATCATATTGTTCGGCAGGGAAAAGCACTTTATATTGGAATTTCCCAATATAACGCAGAAGAAACTTTAAAAGCAACTAAAATTTTAAAAAAACTTGGAACGCCTTGTTTAATTCATCAGCCCAAATACAATATGATGGACCGGTGGGTTGAAAACGGACTTTTGGGCGTGTTGGAAAAGGAAGGTGTTGGTGCCATCGCATTTTCACCACTGCAACAGGGAATTTTAACCGATAAATATTTGGAAGGTTTTCCTGAAGATTCAAGAGCTATAAAAGATGGACGTTATTTAAAAACCGACCAAATTGATGCTAAGCTGATTTCAAAAGTGACACAATTAAATGAAATTGCTAAATCAAGAGGGCAAAGTTTGGCACAAATGGCGATTGCCTGGTTGTTAAAAGACCAACGAATCACCTCAGTTTTGGTAGGCGCCAGCAGAACTGAACAGTTACTAGACAGCTTAAAAGCATTGGATAATTTGGAATTCTCCGAAGAAATCCTGATTAAAATTGAAAAGGTGCTAAAATAGAATTTTAACAATTTTTTTTTCCATAAACCCAAAATTAAAAGTTCACTTTTTATAGTTTCAATTGGAATCACATTTTTAAACAAATAAGCTACAGGATTATTTGTTGAAAAAAACACCTTAAACTAGAAATATTTATAATTTTGTACATTATAACTACCTCATTCAAATCATAAAATGGAAAAAATTTTTAAACCGAAGTTTTTTAGCTTATTAAAAACCGGGTTTACAAAAAAACAACTCACATCAGATCTTTTTGCTGGAGTTGTAGTCGGAATTGTTGCTTTACCTCTTGCTATTGCTTTTGCAGTTGCTTCTGGTGTTTCTCCTGAAAAAGGACTTATCACTGCTATTATAGCTGGTTTTTTAATTTCACTATTGGGCGGTAGCCGCGTTCAAATCGGTGGTCCAACCGGTGCCTTTATTATTATTTTATATGGCATTATTGAAAAATACGGCATAGATGGCCTTATTATTTCATCGGTGATGGCGGGCCTTATGTTGGTTGCTTTCGGATTGTTAAAACTCGGCTCTTTATTGAAATATTTTCCTCATTCATTGGTGGTTGGGTTTACAAGTGGTATAGCAGTAGTTATTTTTTCTACCCAAGTTAGAGATGCGCTTGGTTTAGACATTGTAAAAGTTCCCTCCGATTTTATTGATAAATGGAAAATGTTTTATATTCACATTGACAAAATTAACTATTATGCACTTGCGGTTTCTTTAATTACCATAGGGATTATATTACTTTTCAGTAAGTTAAAAACAAAAGTACCTGGATCTTTTATCGCCATTATTGGAATGACAACCATCGCTCAATTATTTGATTTACCTATTACCACAATCGAATCATTTTTTGGTGATATTCCTGCAAAATTTGATTTTGTAATTCCCAATTTTCAGTTTGATAACCTTTCCATGTATTTACAGCCGGCATTAACTATAGCCTTGTTAGGAGCAATAGAATCGTTGCTTTCTGCTGTTGTTGCTGATGGAATGATTGGCGGAAATCACCGTTCCAATACCGAATTAATAGCTCAAGGAATTGCAAACATAGTGACCCCATTTTTTGGAGGCATCCCTGCAACTGGCGCAATTGCCCGAACTGCCACAAACGTAAAAAATGGAGGAAGAACTCCTGTGGCCGGTATTATACATTCCATCACCTTATTACTAATTATGTTATTTTTTGGCCAGTGGGCAAAATTAATTCCAATGTCGGTTTTGGCCGGAGTGTTAATTATAGTTGCATACAATATGAGTGAATGGCGTTCCTTTGTGTCGATATTGCACAGCTCTTCATTTGATGTTATTATTCTGTTCTCTACATTTTTACTTACAATATTTGTGGATTTAACGGTTGCAATTCAAATAGGTATTGTTTTGTCCGCATTATTATTTATGAGAAGAATGTCTAAACTCGGCACCGATTTATCCGATGAAATTGACACTGATTTAATAGCCGATTACTCAGATTTACCAAAAGATCTTTCTGTTTATGAAATAAGTGGCCCTATGTTTTTTGCATCAGCCAAACAATATGCCGAAGTAATTAAAGTATTGGGCTTGTCAAGTAAAATTCTCATTATACGTATGCGCCATGTGCCATTTGTAGATGCCACGGCAATTCATAATTTCTTGGAGGTTTTGAAAATATTGCAAGAATCATCAAAGGTAACAATCATATTATCAGGGGTTAGGAAACCTGTTTATGATGAATTTAAAAAAAGTGAAATTATTGATATCATCAATCCTGATCAAATATTTGACACTTTTAAAGATGCGCTAGATTATGCTTTAGAAACTTATAATAGCAACTAATTTTAAACTTGCATGGGGAAATTATGTTTGTATTACCAACCCATCATAAGCTAAAAACATATTTTCAGGAAGTATTTTTTCAACTTCAGCATGAAATCCTAAACGAATGCTAATATGTGTAAAATATGTTTTTTTCGCTTTTAATTCCTGGCTTAAGGCCACGGCTTCGGTCAAACTCAAATGTGTGGGATGGGTTTCAAGTCGGAGTGCATTGATGATAAGAACATCCAAGTTTTGCAATTTTAATTTTTCTGCTTCTGAAATGGCTTTAACATCAATTAAATAAGCGATGTTGTGAAATCTAAAACCGAATATTTGAAGATTTCCGTGAGTAACATCAATAGGAATCACTTTTAAATTTTGTATAAAAAAGGGCTTGTTTTTAATCTCATGTTGCTGTACACTCGGTGCACCAATGTATTTATCTTCCTCATTAAAAATATAATCAAATCGCCTGGCCAAATTGGCTAAAACATCCTTTTTTGCATAAACAGGCACCGCCCCAAGTTGTGCGCTGAAAGGTCGCAAATCATCCAATCCGGCCGTATGGTCAGAGTGGATGTGCGTAAATAAAACACCATTAATTTTTGTAACATTGGCGCGCAACATCTGCTGCCTAAAATCTGGGCCGCAATCAACCACATAGGTAAAGTTTTCCCATTCAACCAAAATAGAAACACGAAGGCGCTTGTCGCGCTCATCAGTCGATAAACATACTGGATGTTTGCTTGCAATAACCGGAATTCCTTGAGAGGTTCCCGTACCTAAAAAAGTGACTTTAATGTGCAATACGTATTATTTAAAAAATTTTAAACCATCAATATTGCGTAAAATTAGGTAATCATAATTGAATGATTGTTAGATATTATAACTTTCTCTCTCAAGTAACAATAAAATAATAGGGGGTGAAATTTTTAAGCTGGCTTTAATGTTAGTTTCCAGAAAAAATATTTAGCTTATTTTTTCAAAAAACAACCTAATTAAGTGATAATAATCATTATAAATTCAAAAAAACGGAAAATTCACTAAATTTATGTTTGCTATCGAATTATATAATTGAATATTTCATTATCTTTGCACCCAAATTTAAAAGCAAAAAAAATGATAAAATTTCAATCAGCGCCAAGTTATTTTTATAGCGTTGTTATTGTAATTTGTATGAATTTTTCAATGCTTAAGACGAGAGTCGAATTTAATGGGAATAAGACTGGCTTTTTGGCTGGTTTTCTTTTTTTAATGAACTTTCCATTTTTTTTCAAATGAATAATTTACTATTCCATATAATTTTATACACAATAAAACCTTAAATACATGAAAATAGGCGTTTTAAAAGAAACACAAAAAGGAGAAAATCGGGTAGCGATTTCACCAAATATTGCCAAACTACTCGTTGAAAAAGGGTTTGAGCTTTTGGTTGAAGAAAATGCAGGAATTGCTTCGTCATTTAAAGATTCAGATTATGATTCGGTTGGCGCCTCCATTAAAAATAGAATTGATATTTTTAAGGAATCCACTGTACTGATAAAAATCAATCCTTTTACGGAAGAAGATTTAAAATCGGTTCAAAAAGGCCAAATTTTGATGAGCCAATTGTACTACTTGTCAAATCCTGAATTGATTAAAGCAATCGCAGAAACAGGTGCAACCGCATTCTCTATGGATGCCATGCCACGTATTTCGAAAGCGCAGGATATGGATGTTTTAAGTTCACAAAGTAACTTAGCGGGCTATAAGGCAGTAATTGTAGGCGCTAACGAAATTACTAGAATATTTCCGTTAATGATGACTGCTGCAGGAACAATCATTCCTTCAAAAGTATTAATTTACGGGGTTGGCGTTGCAGGTTTACAGGCAATTGCAACCGCAAAACGTTTGGGTGCTGTGGTAATGGCTACAGACATTAGAATGGAAACAAAAGAACAAGCAGAATCATTAGGTGCAAAATTTATTTCGGTAGACAATACCGGGGAGCAATCTGAAGGCGGTTATGCTAAAGAAGCTTCTGAAGATTATGCTCGCAGACAAAAAGAGGCTGTTAACAAATCTTTATTTGAAGCCGATTTGGTAATTACCACAGCTATGGTTCCAGGAAGAAAAGCACCTGTTTTGATTACTGAAGATCAGGTAAAGCAAATGAAAAATGGTGCAGTGATTATTGATTTGGCTGCTGCACAAGGCGGTAATGTTGAGATCAGTGAAATGGACACAACAGTGGTAAAACACGGTGTGAAAATTATTGGATCTACTATGGCTCCTGTAAGCGTTTCAACAAATGCCAGTGAACTTTATGCCAAAAACATGTATAATTTCTTAATACATTTAACTGAAAATAATCAATTTAAGTGGGAATTAGAAGAGGAAATTACCGATGGCACTTTAATTGTGCAGGAAGGGAAAATTAGAAAAAACTAAAAAAATTATATAAATCATGAATGAATTAGTAAAATTTATTAGCAATAATCTTCAATTATTATATATCCTAATTTTAGCGATATTTATTGGTGTAGAATTAATTAAAAATGTTCCTTCGGTACTTCATACGCCTTTAATGTCTGGCGCAAATGCCTTAAGTGGCGTTGTAATTGTTGGGGCATTATTGGTGATGCTGCAAGCCAGACCAGATGATTACTTGTCGTTGGGATTGGGGTTTGTTGCAGTAATATTGGGAATTATAAACGTGGTTGGTGGTTTTGCTGTAACCGACCGTATGTTACAAATGTTTAAAAAGAAAAAATAATGAATATCACTTTAAGTATTATCTATTTATTTACAACCATAGCTTTTGTTATTGGTTTAAAAATGTTGGGACATCCAGAAACTGCAAAAAAAGGAAATGTAATTTCTGGTGTTGGTATGAGTCTGGCCATTGTTGCAACCATATTTTTACACGATTTTGAAGTTCCAACAATTAATTATATTTTAATTGGTATCGCACTTTTAATTGGATCTATCCTTGGTTATTTAATAGCCATGAAAGTGGCAATGACAAAAATGCCGGAACTGGTATCATTATTTAATGGTTTTGGGGGTGGTAGCGCACTATTAATTGGATTGGTTGAATTTGGCAACAATTCAGAAGATGCCACGCAAACATCCACCATCATTGCGGCTATTATTATTGGTAGTATCACATTTACAGGAAGTTTAATTGCTTGGGCTAAATTAAATGGCTCTATGAAAGACATAAGACTACCAAAATATAACTTGATTAATAATTTAATTATATTGGCGCTTATTGCATTTGGAGCATACATTGTAATGTACGATTCAACCAATTTAATGTTAATTTACCTTTTGCTTGCTGCTTCTTTGGTTTATGGTGTTTTATTCGTAATTCCAATTGGTGGTGCAGATATGCCGGTGGTAATTTCATTATTAAACTCCTTAACAGGTATTGCAGCAGCAATAACAGGTGTTTTATATGGAAATATGGTGATGATGGTTGGCGGTATTTTAGTTGGTTCGGCCGGATTGATCCTAACCTTTGTTATGTGTAAAGCAATGAACAGGTCTCTTTCAAATGTTATTTTTGGTGCCTTTGGTGGTGACACAGCTATTGCAGCTGTTGGAAAAACTGGCGGATCTATCAAAAAAACCACTGCGAGTGACTCTGCTATTTTGTTAAATTACGCAAGTAAAGTAGTCATTGTACCAGGTTATGGTTTGGCAGTGGCACAAGCACAGCACGTAATTCATGAATTAGAGGAGTTATTGACTAAAAAAGGTGTTGATGTGTCTTATGCAATTCATCCTGTTGCGGGACGTATGCCAGGACATATGAATGTGCTTTTGGCAGAAAGCAACGTTTCTTATGATAAATTAATTGAAATGGATAATATAAACCCTCAATTCCCTAATACCGATGTTGTTTTGGTTGTTGGTGCAAATGACGTTGTAAATCCAGCTGCGCACAATGATCCTTCAAGTCCGATATACGGAATGCCAATTCTGGATGTGGAGAATGCAAAACACATCATCGTTAACAAACGTAGTATGAATGCAGGTTATGCCGGAATTGAAAATGAATTGTTCTTCAACCAAAAAACTTCTATGCTTTTTGGTGATGCTAAAAGTGCTTTAACTGAATTGGTTAACGAACTTAAAAATATGTAATATATTTATCAATATAAATGAAATCGGGTACATATTTGATTAAACATGTACCCGATTTTTTTTGCAAAAGATTAACCTACCTGCTCTCCGTTTTTAACTGCTGGCTTAGACGCTTGTAACAACACAATTTCGTTGTTTTTATTTTCAGCACCCAAGACCAAACATTCGCTGATAAAATTGGCAATTTGCTTCTGCTTAAAATTTACGACGGCCAATATTTGCTTATGCAGCAAATCTTCTTTGGTATATAACTGCGTAATTTGGGCACTCGATTTTTTAATTCCCAAGTCCCCAAAATCTATTGTTAATTGATATGCTGGTTTTTTCGCCTTCGGAAAATCATTCACTTCAATAATAGTTCCTATTCTTATATCAACTTTATTGAAATCATCAAAGGTAATTTGTGGATTATTCATATTTATTCGTCGGTAATGATAAATTCAGTTCTCCTATTTAATTGATGCTCTGCTTCACTGCATTTCACGCCTTTAGCGCAGTTATTTAATAATTGTGTTTCTCCATAGCCCTTGCCCGTCACCCGGCTAAAATCTATGCCATTTGAAATAATATAATCAATCACCTTTTTCGCCCTGTCATTGGTCAGTTTCATATTATAATCGGCTGAAGCCCTGCTGTCGGTATGCGATTTTATTTCAATTTTAAGGTTTGGATATTTCCTCAAAACAGCAATTACTTTATTTAGTTCAATGGCGGCATCTAACCTGATTGATGATTGATTCAAGTCAAAATTAATGGTTTTGGTTTTAATCATTTTGTGCTCACCAACTTCGACAAATTCTACGGATGATTCCATTGCCAGTATTATATTTAAAGCTTCATCGCGTTTGTCTGAAGTATTTACCAAAGAAATGGCATCATGGTAATTTTTTAATGATGCTATAAACCTATATTGTAAGCCACAACCTATTTTATAATTAAAGACTGCATTGGCATCTAAACTTATTCTTTCAAGCAATTCATTTCTGTTGTAAATGCTTACCGTAGCGTTCGATAGCGGCAAATTAGTTTCTTCATCCACAACCGTTCCACTCAACAATTGAATGCATTCAATCGGCGTTAATTTTAGTATTTTGCTGGTTTCTGTTTTGTTTTTATCGTTGGATGTTACAGCCAATTCCGCAGTCACATAATTCTCCTTTTCGGCAATAATTTTATAGGATTGTTTACAATCAATATTGAATTTAAAATCCAAACCTTTACTGATGATTTGTTTTTCGACCAACTGATTATTTTGAAATAAGGAAACAGTCACTTGATCCAATGGCAAATTTGTTTTGCTGTCAGAAATAGTTCCGCTCAATAATTGCTTGCATTCAATCGGCGTTAATTTTAGTATTTTGGTGGTTTCTGTTTTGTTTTTATCGTTGGATGTTACAGCCAATTCCGCAGTCACATAACTCTCCTTTTCGGCAATAATTTTATAGGTTTGTTTACAATCAATATTGAATTTAAAATCCAAACCTTTACTGATGATTTGTTTTTCAACCAATTGATTATTCTGAAATAAAGAAACAGTCACTTGATCCAATGGCAAATTTGTTTTGCTGTCAGAAATAGTTCCGCTCAATAATTGCTTGCATTCAATCGGCGTTAATTTTAGTATTTTGGTGGTTTCAATATTGAACTTATCGTCAGTTGTGAAACTTAATTCCGAAATCTCGAAATTCTCCTTTTCCGCAATAATTTTGTAGCTTTCCTTGCAGTTTACCCTAAATTTATAGCTTGAACCTTTGCTGATTGTTTGTTTTTCAACCAACTGTTTATTTTGAAATAAGGAAAAAGAAACTTTTTCCAAAGGATGTTCGTTAAATTTATTTAAAGTTAAAATGGCCATGGTTTGTAAACATTTTTCTTTAAACGCATAAATATCAACGCCGCCTTTGCCTCCATCTCGATTTGAAGTAAAATAGCCCGAATTTGAAGCATTGTCTATAACAAAAGCAAAATCGTCGTATTTACTGTTAAAAGGTGCAGGTAAATTTATCGCCTGTTCAAAATGGCCGTTTTTAAACTCACTTTTAAAAATATCCAAGCCGCCTTTTCCTTTATGACCGTTTGAAGAAAAATAAAGGGTGTTATTTTCGTCTATATACGGAAATAATTCAGTTTTTTTTGTATTTATGGTAGGACCTAAATTTTTTGGAGTCCCATAACTCCCATTATTGTTAATATCTACAACATAAACATCAAGTTCGCCAAAACCACCTGGCATATCTGATAAAAAATAAAGTTTTTTCCCATCTTTACTCACGGCTGGACTTCGAACAGAATACTCCTTGCTGTTAAACGGCATCGGAGTTACATCTGAAATTTCGAAATTATTATTAATGGAAGCTTTGAACATATACAATGTTTTCCATTTTGCGGAATCTTTCAATTTTAACGCGCTGTAAAAATTATTCCATATAAAATATATGGTTTTGAAATTGGGCGTAAACGAAATATCTGATTCAAAATATTTGTTATTTATTTCAGAAGAAAATTTATCCGTTTGAATAATATCGCCATTTTCAGTAATTAAACCATGATACAATTCTAATGAAAGTTGGCGATTATTAATTCGCCTGCCGCTATCATCATTTTTTGAAGAAGCAAATATTACGGAATTATTGCCCGAATAAGTGACTCCAAATTCAGCAAATTTAGTGTTTATTGAAGCATTCAAAATTTCATACTCAGCCTCTTGGGCTGATAAAAAATTAAAAAATATTATCACTATTAGTGCTGAAATCCTTTTCATAATAAATTGGTGCTATTTTTTTCTTAAAATTTTTTCAAATACCCAAGGTGGCCCAATCAACAAAAATTGTAAATCTTTAAAAAACGACGGTTTTTTTCCTTCCAATATATGTCCGTAAAACTGTCCAATCCAAGCAATTACAAAAATAGCTAAGGAGCTGTAAAATAATGGACTAACCTCGGTCAAAAAATAATTTCCCATCAAACACAAAATTGAAAATGTTAACATTCTTACAAAAGTTGAAAAAGACAAACGGATATAAAAAATAAGTAATAAAACTAATATTGGTGTTGCCCAATTCTCCAAAAACGGATTGTTGATGTTAAAATTATGAAAAATAAACGTTGAAGGAATGCTCATTAACATTCCAACAATACTAAAAAATATAGCGGGAACACCAATTAAATGAATTGTTTGATTTATTTTGTTTTGATGGCTTACTGCATAGGCATCAAACCATTGATTTAATGTTTTCATAATTAAAGTTTCTTTACCGAAATGTTCAATTTCAATAGTACAATTTATTCCTTTTTCTCCAATTTTCTAAGTTGATTCTTTGCTCTTAAATTTCCAGAATCAAATATTAAAGATATTTTATAATTTTCAATCGCTTTTACAGTATCTCCACTTTTCATATAGGCTTCACCCAAACTATCATATACATTGGAGCTTTTTGGGTATAAGGCAACATTTATCTTAAAAATCGCAGTAGCTAGCTCAAAGTTCTTCTCTCTCAATGTTTTATAGCCTAAAGAATTCAGATATTTTTCATCGATTGAACTGTCTAAAGAGTCTTTCTTCTTGATAGCCAAATAGCCTTCCAAGGCCTTATCAAAATCCTTGTTTTCCAAATATTCACTTGGCACTTTTTCACCTTTCTTCAGTTTCATAAAATTATAGACAATTTGTACATTTTCTTCTTTTGGAACCAACACCATATATTGTTTTTGATTTGCCGGATTTGTTATAAACTGAATTTTTTCATTCATCTCTTTTACAAAAAAAGTAGTATCATCAACTTTTAAAGGTTTTATCTCCTTTGCTCCGCGCCATTCCAAAAACATTTCATCTTTTTCAAAATAAACCTGAATCACTTCATCAGAATTGTACAAATACCTACCATTTACTCTTTTTATAAATTCAGGATTATTAGAATTATTTGAGCATCCAGAATAAAGTATCATTATTAAGAAAAAGAAAAAATAGTTAAATTTCATTGCTGTAATTTAAATTAACTTGCTGAATAATATAGATTTTCGAATATTATACTTCCAAAAATACTAAAAAAAAAGCATTGAAAATAAATCAATGCTTTTAGAATTTTTATATATAATATTTTTATGAAATGTTCATCAACTCCACATCAAAAATTAAAGTGGCATCTGGAGGAATAACGCCACCGGCGCCCCGGCTTCCATAAGCCAATTCAGAAGGAATCACAAAACGTGCTTTATCCCCTACTTTTAATAATTGAATTCCCTCATCCCAGCCAGAAATAACTTGTCCAACCCCCAATTCAAATTCAATTGGTTGTTTGCGTGGATACGAGGAATCAAAAACAGTTCCGTCTAATAACTGGCCTTTATAATGCACAGAAACCACACTCCCTTGGCTTGCTTTTTTACCAGAACCTTCTTGTAAAATTTTATAGCGCAAACCACTTGGTGTTTCATCATAGCCTGCAGCTATCTTCTCCATTTGAGCTGCCATTGCTTTTTTAGCTTCTTCTTCTCTTTTTAATCTTGAACCTTCAAAAGTTCTAAAAGCTTCTACCGCATTAAATTTTACTGCAGCTTCACCAACTCTTAAGATTTCAAGTGATACCAATAAGTCATTTTGCTTAATTAAATCCACAACTTCTTGTCCTTCAACAACTTTACCAAAAACGGTGTGTTTATTGTCTAACCAAGGTGTTGGAACATGCGTAATAAAAAACTGACTTCCGTTTGAAGCAGGACCAGAATTTGCCATGGATAAAATTCCTGGTTTGTCATGTTTTAAATCTGGATGAAATTCATCAGCAAAGCTGTAACCTGGAGAACCTGTTCCTGTTCCTAAAGGACAACCTCCTTGAATCATAAAATCCGATATTACCCTATGAAATTTTAATCCATTATAATAAGGCGTTCCTTGAGGTTTTGAATTATTTTCCAAATTACCTTCAGCCAAAGCGACAAAGTTACCAACTGTTCCTGGTGTTTTCTCAAATTCTAAATTCACCAGTATTTCACCCTTTGAGGTGTTAAATTTTGCGTATAATCCGTTATCCATTTTCTTAATTTTTTTAAACTGCTGCAAAGATACATACTTTAAAGGAAAATGAAAGTATTACAAATATTTATTCATTTCACTATGGCTTATAAAAAGAAAAACCCACTTAAAAGCAGATTTTTTTCTTCTAAAATATTAAGATACTACCATTAAACTTCAGCCTTAACAATAGCCTTAATTGATGTTAACTGTTCTGTTTTATTTGCATCACTTGTTAATCCACAACCTTTTCTAGAAGCTTTGCAGGAGCTAAACAATAGTACTGAAAATGCAATTCCTAATGTATATAAAGCTATTTTTTTCATCTGTTTAAATTATGATTTTTTGTTGGTAACAGCTGCTGATCGCCATTAATTATTCCTTTATGTATCAAAAATTTGTTATGCTCGTTTCATTTGTAATTTTTTATTGTTTTTTATTTGTCAAATGGAACGCCTAGCATCTTTCTTTTTTGTATAATATTATTTTGTTGTAGGCGTGTCATCTGTTTATATTTTATCTTTTATTAGTACAGCTGCTACCTGCCTATCGGCAGGTTCGCCATTAATCATTTCTTCCTGTATCATAATTTGTTATGGCTCGTTTGATCTGTTGTATGGTATTAATAATTTTAAAACGTTGAAATATAACAATTATTTCATGATATTAATTTGTTTAAGGTATAAACAATTAATTTTTCAACAGCTTTGTAAGGGTCTTCACTAAAAGTACCATTTGCTCTGTTGGCGATAATGGCATTCATGGAACAGCCTTCATGGCCCAATAACTTAGCCAAACCATAGATGGCTGAAGTTTCCATTTCAAGGTTCGTCACTTTATAACCATCAAATTCAAAATTGTCAATTTTACTGTTTAATGAAGGGTCTTGAATCGCCAATCGAAGCACGCGTCCTTGTGGGCCGTAAAACCCCCCTGCAGTTGCGGTAACACCAATAAAAACTTTATCGCTTTTCAACTTTTGTATCAATAATTCGCTTCCCTTTACGAGATAAGGCCTTGGTTTTCTTGGATTCCAATTGGTGTGTTTTATAAAAGCATTTTCCATTTCAGCTTCTAAAATATGCTCACAATCGTATGAATGAATCAGCCCATCAAAGCCCAATCCATACTTTGCCAACACAAAACTATCCACAGGAATATCACTTTGCAAAGAACCAGAAGTACCGATTCTAACAATATTTAATTTGGTGTGGTTTTTTTTTATAGTTCGAGTTTTTAGGTCGATATTCACCAAAGCATCAAGCTCATTCATGACAATATCAATATTGTCAGGACCAATGCCTGTTGATATTACTGAAATCTTTGTTCCTTTATAAGTGCCAGTAACAGTTCTGAATTCTCTTTTTTGCGTTTCAAATTCAATAGTTTCAAAATGTGCGGCTATTTTTGGTACCCTATTTTGATCACCAACAAAAATAATGTTTGTGGCAATGTTTTCGGGTTTTAAATTTAAATGATATACACTTCCATCGGGGTTCAGAATTAGTTCTGAGGCTGCTATTTTATTCATAATTTATCCGCCTACGCGTTTTATATTATATCCTTCTTTTTTAAGGATTTCCATTATTTTATCTCTATAATTTCCCTGAATGATAATTTCATTGTCCTTTACGCTTCCGCCAACCCCACATTTTGTTTTAAGCAATTTTCCCAGGTTTTTCAAATCATCTTCCGCACCCACAAAGCCTGTAATAACGGTAACTGTCTTTCCTCCTCTTCCTTTGTTTGAGAATTTGGCTTCCAGAAACTGTTTTTTAGGGGCTAACAAAACTTGTTCTTCCGCTTTTTCAAATTCAAAGTTGTCATTTGTTGAAAAAACGAATCCACCCAAATCTTCTAAATTGTTTAATTTTTTCTTACTCATTTTAAATTTTCAAGAAATTAAGGCTAAATTAAGAAAACATTATTTATTATTAATCTTTTTCCAAGCAAATAGCAAAGCCGCCAAAAGTTCAAAAACGAGTCCGATGGCCATCACTAAATTCGCTTGTGACCAACTAAATATAGTTGAAACGGCGCCTGCCAAAATCAGAAACAGGCCAAAAGTAAAAAATGAAATTATCTTGTTTGTCATTATTTTTAACAATTCTATTCCTCATTATACGATTCTCAAAATCACCTCTGCCGTAATACTAAACCAAATAATTACTTTTCTTTTTTCACAATTGGGATAAGGTAGCTTAAAGTATAATTTATGCCAAACCCGGTATCGTTTAAATAAACACGGTTAAATCCTGGGACGTAGAGGTTTTTAAAATTTTCAGGTTCCTTGGTACTTAGCATTTTTTTGAAACTAAAACTAAATCCTAAGTATAAATTTTTAAGCGTTTCTGCTTTTAATCCAAAAACCAATTCGGCCCAATGTGCCGATAAATCATTAAATTCAGTATTTGGCAAGACTTCAGTTGGAATAAAATAGGTCCCTTTTACGTTTGGTGTATAACTGTTTAAAGTTTGGTCAAATATGCTAAAACCATAGCGTATTCCAACATAAATTTCATTACTCATCCCAATCCAGTTTTTATAGGCATTATAGTTAACGCCAGCTTTTATATAAGAACCTTTAGTGGTATAATTCATATAATCTTCCTTGGAAATCTTGTCTTCATAACCCAATTCAACGGCGGCATAATAGTTTCTTAAAATACGCATATCCCCAACCACTTCCAATCCTTTCGTATTCTCTTCTAAAAAAGAAATTAAAGGTTTGCTCAAATCAACGCCAATGCGTAAACCATAACTTTCTTTTGTTTTTATGGTATCCGTTTTTTGCTGGGCATTGATAGTTGCCGTAATTAAAAAACTAATGAAAAATACTAAGATGTGCTGCTGTTTCATTGTCTATGGTCGTGTTTTTAATAGTATCATTTTTTATCCAATTTGCGCTTCTGCTTTCTATCTTCAAGTTTTCAAAAATGGTTTTATAGCCACAAGATCTAGAAACAAACACATCTTTTCTATCGTAAGTAAAATTAATGGAATCAATTATCGCGCCCGATTTAAATTTATAGAGAGTGTTATTTTGGGTCAAATCTAATGGAATTGCGATGGAATCTAGCGATTTATTTTCATAAATATTCCCTTTGTCATCAACCGAAACTGTTAAGGAGTTTACGGTTTTTTTTATAATAGTGGTGTCATTGTTGTAAAAAACAATGATCAATTTTGGTGTGGTAGTTTCAATACAGATATCATCCTTTTCGCAATTTATAAGCGTTAAACTCAAGATGACTAACAAAATTAAATATTTTCTCATAACTAATTCGATTTTAATTCCAAAAGCACAACATTTTCAACATGATGGGTTTGCGGAAACATATCAACTGCCTGGGTTTTAATAATGTTGTATTGCTCTTTCATTAACGACAAGTCGCGGGCTTGTGTTGCCGAATTGCAACTTACGTAAACAATGCGTTTTGGAGATATTTCCAACAATTTTTCCACCACATTTTTGTGCATTCCGTCGCGTGGCGGATCGGTAATTACAACATCTGGCTGTCCGTACTTTTTGATAAAACTGTCGTTAAAAACATCTTTCATATCACCGGCAAAAAATTCGACATTATCTATATTGTTTAATTTTGCATTTTGTTTTGCATCTTCAATGGCTTCTGAAACCGATTCCACACCAATTACCTTTTTTGCATTTTTGGCAACAAATTGTGCAATGGTTCCTGTTCCCGTATAAAAATCGTAAACAAGCTCATTTCCTGTTAAATTGGCAAAATCACGGGTAATTTTATATAATTCGTAGGCTTGTGCAGAGTTTGTTTGATAAAAAGATTTTGCGCCAATTTTAAATTTAAGGCCTTCCATTTCTTCAAAAATATGATCCCTTCCGCTGAATAAAATAATATCTTGATCATATAAAGTATCATTTCCTTTTGGATTGATTACAAATTGAAGCGAGGTAATTTGCGGAAATTCCTGAATTAAAGCATTCAATAAAGCCTCCCTTTTTTGTTTAGCTTCTTTTAAAAATTGAATCACCACCATCATTTCACCGGTTGATGAAATACGTATCATGATAGTGCGCAAAAGACCCGATTGTTCTCGCGGATTGTAAAATTCAATTTCGTTTTTTATTCCGAAATCTTTAACAAAATTTCTAATTTGATTGGAAGGGTCTTCCTGTAAATGGCATTTTTCAATATCCAAGATTTTATCCCACATCCCTGCAATATGGAAGCCACAGGCATTTCTGTTGTCGATTTCTTTATCAGAATTTATTTCTTCCAAAGTAAGCCAACGGCTATTCGAAAAAGAAAACTCCATTTTATTCCTGTAAAAATAGATGTTAGAGCAGCCTAATATGGGTATTGGTTCAGGCAAATCCAAATGTCCTATACGTTTGAGATTATTGATGACTTCCTTTTCTTTGTAGGCCAATTGGTGTTCATAAGCCATGTCCTGCCATTTACAACCGCCGCAAAACTCAAAATGCTGGCAAACGGGTTGTGTTCTTTTTTCCGAATATTTATGAAATTTTATTGCTGTGCCCTCAAAATAGGCTTTTCTTTTTTTGCCAGTTTTAATATCAACAATATCTCCCGGAACTGCATTTGATAAAAATATAACACACCCATCAGGCGCCTTGGCAATTGTTTTGCCTTGTGCTCCCGCATCTACCACTTCAATATTTTCAAAAATAAATTGCTTGTTTTTTCTTGCCATGTTGCAAATGTAGCATTTTTGCATAAAAAAAGAAGCCGTCTCAATATTAAATTTTGAGGCGGTTTTTTATTTCCATTCAATTTTGGGTATTACTTTTATTTTTAAAAAAAGAATAAAAAATTGCCATTAAGAAGCAATTTTCTTTCTTAAATTGTGTCCTAAAGCCAT
>DATCTJ010000095.1:0-79666 GCA_036568005.1 Lutibacter sp.
CGCAGCTGCATTTAACTTCAAAAGAATGATGAATAAATGGAAATTATCTTATTGTCAATTTTTTCAAGAACTATATTCCTTACTTGAATTTATGATTTATAAAATATTTTTGTTAAAAAGAGCTTTTTAAGGCTCGACTAATTTGATTAGTGACAGATTTAAAGGAAGCAGGTTTATGAAATGTTGGATATATTTTTGTTGTAATGCTAAATGTATTATAAAATGTCGTTTGTTGATTTTTAAAATTAAAATGGCTGATGCCAATATACTTTAAAAGGAACAGATTGAACAAAGAGAAAATAGGCGATATTTTTATAGATAGTTTTGGTATTGATATGAAATATAAACATACGTTTTTGGAATCATTTATAAATTTTTTAGCAAAGGAAAAGCATAATATGTGTTTTTTTTAAGGGATAGAGATTTATTGTTTAAGGTATAAAAAACTATTTTAATTTATCCTTCATAGTCAAGGGCATGTCTTTTAGGGAGCAAAAAAAAACGCTGTCCGGAATTACCCAAACAGCGTTTGTAAATTATTTAAAATATGTTATATTTTACTACTTGAAATAAATTCAAAGGTTGGGGGTGTACTTCCAGTACCAGCACCCTTACATTTGTATATATATGTATGTAATTCATCTCCTGAAGATAAACCGTTTGCATAATAAATTTTTACAGTTACGTGGTAATTTACCTCAAGCCCACTAACCAATGGAACAGCATTAGGATAACGTAATTGTAAGAACTTATTCATTCCTTCTTTTAATCTAGTATACATCAAAGCAACCTTAGCAGCATCTGTAGTTAGAGCATTTAACTCAGGGTCAATTGATGGAGGTTGAACATATGTTCCGGTAAAATATGGATTACGATAGCTAAGTCTAAAATTCACATTAGCATATCTACTGGCAAATCCATAATAATACTCTTCATTTTTATAGAAAGGATGTGCAAATATGGCAATTGAAGGAGTGTTTAAAACATAATCAACCATTAATTGATAATCTGAAGATACCATTGTCATTTTAATAGTTGGATCAAATACCCATCCTATATTAGAAAATACAAATTGCTCGGTTTTTTCAATAATAGATGAAGGTTTAATCCATTTTCCATTTTCAAATACGTATTCATCAACTCTCGTTTGCGTACCTCCAGAAAAATATTTGTAAGAAACAATTTGTTTATTCCCATTTTGTGGGTAATTAAATAGTTTAGCCAATAAAGTTGGTATATAATTTTCTGGCGGTATTGAACTACTAAAGTTGTCAAATTGACCTGGTTGACCAGCCCCTGTTCCCATTGAGTCATAATCTTCAGTGCTTAAAGCATAAATACCTTGTGCAGGTGTCCATGAACTTCCAGAGTATTTGTAATAAACTTCTTTATTAGTAGATGCCCCCGCCACTGTTTCTACAACATTGTTAATCATTAGGTCACTCCAAGTTTTAGTAACCCGTAAACCATCTAATTTAAGTGTTAAACCACCACCACCTTGACGTATACCTATTCTTTGAATAGAGAAAGAAGCGGTGTGAGTACTTGTAGCTTCTGGTGTTTCTGGTTCAGTTGAAGGTGCAGTAGATAGAACATATAATTTCGATGTCGCAGTTGCTATATCATAAGATGTTACCAATAAATATGTGGTGTTTAAATCAAAAGGCGTTGTTCCGTATGTAATACTGGAACTAGCGCCAACACCAAATAAAATTTTACCCGAACCATTATCTTTGGCGGAAACTCTTGATGCGAAATTAAAGCTACCATCTTGCTCCATAAAGTGAAGAAAATAGGTTCCAGCCCCAACGTTGTTAAAATTAACTAAGGCGCTTGCATAAACTTTACCAGATAATTGAGGAGTAAAATTTCTATTTACATCTTCACTATTTGCTTCATTAATTAATACGGAACCTCCAACTCCAGTAGAAGGGTAACCAGCCATTGATAAGCTAGTGTTACTGTAACTAATTTGTGTGGAACCAGAGTGAATGGCCCAATTACTAGTTAGCGAAGTTAGATCACCATCCGTTGCACCATAATTAAAATTTTCTTCCAATAAATAATTAGTGGTAGTATTAATAACAGGCGTTTCAGTGTATTGTTTGTATTTTACCAAAGCTATTTTTCCGTCATTTGGATCTGAAATTCTAGCTCCAAGAATAGTTGGTAAGTACGTTGCTGCATTTACAGTTGGATAGAATCCCAAGATATTACTTCCGCTTGCTGCATAATCACCAGTTACTAATGTGTAAGGACTAGCGCTTGTGTAATCACTCAAGTATGCTGGTTCACCTGCATTAAATGAATATGTAATCAAAGCAGAAGAACCTACATCTCCATAAGGATATTTAGTTTTTAGTAAATACGACACATAATTAGATGCTGGAGCAGAAGCAGTAAAGTATTTATTGGTATTAATACTTTGAGCTAAGGCTTTTTCAGCAGGATCAGTTGTAGCTTTTACTGCAGCATCACTAATAGTTTTATAATCTGCATCAGTTAATGTATAGTTATACTTTGCTAAATTGATAATTTCGGTTTGAGCATCAAGTTCATCGAATTGATCATTTACATCTTCACAAGCACTAAATAGTGCAGCGAAGGCCAAACCCGATAACAATGAATATAATAATTTTTTCATGTTTCAGTTTTTAGAATTTAATTTTTAATGAGGTTGAGAAGGTTCTTCCGAAACCATAAAATACTGGTGATGTTTTCCAATCGTGGTCAGGACCATCAGTAGCATCAGCGATATACTCTGTATCTAATGCATTTTGAACATTTGCAGACAAACGAGAATCGAAGTTTCCAATTTTGAACTTATAGCTTAAGTTTAAATCAAAAGTTGTTGCATCTGGAATTTCCCAAGGTTGTGCGTATGTAGTTGGATTTAAACTAGACCCAACAGATGATATGTTGTAATTCGCATAATTTCTTCCAAAGTAATTACCATCAACACCAATGTTAAATGAGCCTCCTATTTCATATTGCAAACCTATAGCTGCTGTTGTTTGGGCTGAGTTACCAACATGGATTCCTCCAATATTAATATCAATTTTTGCGTGTTCAGGGCTTAATAGTTCTACAATGTTTCCGTTTTTATCTGTTGGTTGTCCAGTACGATTATAAAGATAGCCCGAAGCATCGTTTTTCCAATTCCAATCCCCAATGGAAACCATTCCTGTAATAGTTAAATTTTCTATTAGTTTATATCTAAAATCTAATTCAACACCTTGATGTAGTGCATCTACCCCTTCCATATTTACTATTAAACTTTCAGGACTATTAGCATTAACAGCACGTACCAATGTTTTGTCTTTCCATTCGGTTGAATAAAGATTCAAATTGGCAGAGAAAGAAGAAGATCTATATCCATAACCGAATTCATAAGAAAATGCTTTTTCATTAATCGCATTTGGATTGGTTACATTGCTTATAGTTGATTGTATAAATGCTCCACCAGAAAGGAAAGGAGCACGAGAAATTGTTCCAAGATTTACAAATACATTGTGATTATCATCTAAGTTATAGTTAGCGCCACCTTTTGCACTAAAGCCTAAAAAGGAAATTGTTTCTGAGTCAGATTTATCACTGTCGTAATAGAAACGATCCACTCTTGAGTAGCTGGTATTTGATCCAGACAAAGATATAAATGAACTTAAATCACCTTTATTATACTCACCCTGCATAAATACTCCCTGACTAAAAACAATACCATCATAATCACGATAAACTACATCACCTACGCCAAGTTTTTTAGTTTTCCAAGCATCACTGCTAAGTAATGGGCGATCGGTAGTATCAATGAAAAATGCACCACCATAAAGATCTGTAATTTCATTGGTATGAACACCTTTATAGTATCTTAAATCTAAACCACCATAAAAATCAATTTCATTTCCAATTTTTGTAGAATACGTTGACAATGCCCCATACCATTTATGTTGGTTAATGCTTTTAGACATCACCATTAATGAACCATTTTCGCTGGCCTGGTTTAAGTCATAAATACCGGCATAATCAAAAGTTCCGTCAGCGTCACGAAAAGCAGTATTTGGCACACCATTTGAAGCGCCATACCAATTTGAGCGATCTCCCGAGGTGTACCCTTGTCCGCTAGTTCCGCTTCCGTCTCCAATAGAAACATAAAGCGCAGTGGACAGGTTAGATTTTTCGCTAATTGTCCATAAATGGTTTAAAGAAATTTGTGGTTTGTGATACACATTTAGGGAGGAAACTTTCCGTTGCCCATTCATATCAAAACCATAACTAGCATTGTATTTGTATTTCATTGGTTGTTTCTGCCATTCAGAAATTAATAATCTGTCTGCATTATTTCTTTGGTTATGCCATTGTGGAGCACCAAACGCAGTAAATGACAACTCATGGGAATCATTTATTTTTTTAGAAATATTGACAAAATAGTTATAAGCCTCAAATTCTGTTCCCTGAATATATCCATCTCCAGAAGTTTTAGCGGCCAATACAGAAACTGCCCAATTTTTTTCAGTTAAGCCTGTAGAATAAGAAAGAGCTTGTTTGTTGTAACCATCGTTTCCAAGGCTATAGGAAATAGTGCCTCCTTCTTTAGCGTCTGTAGATTTTGTTACAATATTAATAGAACCCCCTAATGAAGGCGCCGCTATTTTTGAAGCACCAAGGCCACGTTGTACTTGCATAGAACGAGTAACATCGCTTAAGCCAGCCCAGTTAGACCAATAAACACCACCCCATTCCATATCATTAACAGGAACACCGTTAATCATAACAGCAATATTGGCTGATTCAAAACCACGTAGATTTACACGCGAATCACCATAACCGCCACCTTGTTTTGTGGCATAAATACCCGGAGTTGATTTTAAAATCTCAGGAAATTCTTGAGTTCCTAATTTGTTTTCAATAAGACTTGCTGAAATAGTGGAAACTGCCACTGGCGTTTTTCTGTCTATTGCAAAAGAAACTTGCGTAATTACAATTTCAGAAAGAGTTTCAGCTGATGGGCTTAATACGATTGAGCTAAAATTTGCACTCCCTTTAAATGACACTGATGTTGTTTCATAACCAATAAAAGAGACTTGTAAGGTACCGCTCAAAGCCGAGGTTTCAAGAGTAAAATTTCCATCAAAATCAGTAGAAGTACCTGTTTTAGTGCCTTTAACAATTAAAGAAGCTCCCGGTAATGGTTGGTTTGTTTCATCTACAACCTTACCTGTAAGTTTGGTTTGAGCGAAAATGGCAGAAGAACTAATTAACAGTACTACCAATAATAAATTTTTAATTTTTTTCATTATTTAAATTAAATTTAGAATTAAATATTTGTGCAAAAATGGTCATTTTTACCAAATGAATCATTAATAAATTGTTAAATTTTAACAAAAAATTAAGACAAATAAATATAGCAAAAAACACCTTTAAAACTGACTTTCTTAAAGTTATATATTAACAGTTTATTAACAGATGTTAAATCAAGACATGGGTTGCTTTAAGAATGGCATGAATTTATTATAAAATCGTTTACGAAACCTATAAAAGACTGATTAGCTATTGGTTACAATTAAAAATATTATAAACTTTTATAAGATAAAAACAGCTTAATTTAATTGAAAATTAGCTATTTGTTTTTAAAGGTTTAAAAAATTAAGTGATATCTGAACTCATTAAAAATAAGAGTCGCTTAAAACATTTTTTTTTTGCTAAAACTAAATGAAATTGAATTAAAACAGCAATTATTTCTGAAGATATTTATTGGCCAATTCTTTTCCCAATTCAACCCCAAATTGGTCAAAACTATAAATGTTCCAAATAATTCCCTGAACAAATATTTTGTGTTCATAAAAAGCAATTAAACTTCCTAAAGTTTTAGGTGTAAGTTTATTTATTAAGATAGTGGTACTTGGTTTATTCCCCTCAAAAACTTTATAAGGCAACAAGGTTTTTATTTCACTCATTTTACCTTGTATTTTTAAATCTAAATGAGCTTCTTCTTTAGTTTTTCCCTCTGCCAATGCCTGAGTTTGCCCAAAGAAATTAGCCATTAATTTGGTATGGTGTTCTGTATTTCCGTATAGTGATTCTCTAAATCCTATAAAATCGGCTGGAATTAATTTTGTTCCCTGATGCAATAATTGCATAAAGGCATGTTGGGCGTTTGTGCCAGTGCTTCCCCAAATAATATTTCCTGTTTGGTAAGTTACCCGTTTTCCATTTCTGTCTACACTTTTACCATTGCTTTCCATAATGGCTTGTTGAAGGTACGGCGCTAATTTGCTGAGGTACTGGGTATACGGTAAAATAACTTCGGTTTCCGCTTTAAAAAAATTGGTATACCAAATACCTATCAAGCTTAAAATTACTGGGGCATTGTTTTCGAAAGGCGTATTTTTAAAATGTTCATCCATTTCATAGGCGCCAACTAACAATTCTTTAAAATTTTGGAAACCAACAGCCAAACTTATGGTTAAACCAACTGTGCTCCATAATGAAAATCGGCCACCAACCCAGTTCCACATGGTGAAAATATTTTCTGTGGCGATACCAAAAGTATTAGCAGCATTTAAGTTTGTGGAAACAGCTACAAAATGTTTTGCAACGTCACTTTCAGAAGCAGTTTGTAAAAACCATTTTTTTATGGTCGTTGAATTGGTAAGGGTTTCTTGTGTAGTAAAAGTTTTTGAAACAATTACAAATAAGGTAGTTTCCGGATTTAAGGTTTTAATTATTTCCTGAACATGGTCACCATCAATATTTGAAACAAAGTGAACATTTAAATGGTTTTTGTAATATTTTAAAGATTCAACCACCATATCCGGTCCCAAATCTGATCCGCCAATGCCAATATTTACCACATCGGTAATTGATTTATCTGTGTAACCTTTCCATTCACCAGAAACTATTTTATTGGTAAAAGATTCCATTTTATCTAAGGTGTCTTTTACATCAATCATAATGTTTTTTCCTTCAAGAATCACTGGTTCATTTGATTGACTTCTTAAAGCTGTGTGCAATACCGCCCTATTTTCGGTTTTATTGATTTTTTCTCCAGAAAAATAGGCATTTATGGCGCCCTCTAAATCAACTTCATGAGCCAATTCCAGTAAATATTTCAGGGTTTCTTCAGTAATTCTGTTTTTTGAATAATCAAATTCGAAGCCATTATAATTAATGGTAAATTTCTTTTTTCGATCCAAATCATTTGCAAACAAAGATTTTAAATGAATTGATTCTATGGTTTTATAGTGAGAAGTAAGTGCTTCCCAGGCTTTTGTTTCTGTTGGATTCATATTCTTCATGGTCATCATCTGAAAATTTAGTGCTTTTATGATATTAAAATAAAATATTTTTATGAGGATATTCTATGGAATCCAACTGTATTTTAATTGGCTCAATATATTTTTTGTAAGCTGGTATTTTATTTTTATCCATTGGTTCGGAATTTGGAAATTTTTGCTTTAATGGATCAACTTGCTCCCCGTTTTTCCAAAAACGATAGCAAACATGTGGTCCGGCAGTATTTCCTGTCATTCCAATGTAGCCAATAGTTTGTCCTTGTTTTACGTAATCGCCAACCTTTACTGCGCGTTTGCTCATATGCAAATATTGCGTGCTGTAAGTGCCGTTATGTCTTATTTTAACATAATTTCCATTTCCTCCGGCATACCTTGACTCTATAACTGTTCCATTTGCAGTGGCTTCAATTGGCGTTCCAATTGGTGCGGCATAATCTGTTCCTTTGTGCGCCTTAATTTTGTTTCCATAATAGGCAATACGCCTTTTCAAATTGTATCTTGATGATATTTTACTGAATTTAACAGGCATTTTTAAAAATTGTCTACGTAAAATATTGGCATTTTCATCATAATACTCTGAAGCTTTTTGGGTTGAATCAGTTTTGTAATAAAAGGCATAAAAAGGTTTGTCATTATGTTCAAAATAGGCGGCTTTTATTTTCCCAACTCCAACAGGGATAGTGTCTTCAATATAAAACTGTTCGTATAATAATCGGAATTTATCATTTTTTTGAAGTTTTGAAAAATCTATGGCCCAGGCAAAAACCTCATCAGCCATTTTATAAGTTAAATCCGGACTTAAGCCTTGACTTTTGATGGCATGCGAAAGGTGCGTGGTAATTAAGCCTGATGCAGTTTTAATTTTAGTTTTAATAGGTCTTTTTCCGTTAACTACGAAAATTGTTGAATCCTTAAAATCGATAATTGTATAGTTAATTTTTGATTGCCTATAAATAAATACTTGTGCTTGTTGGGTTGAATCTTGAGTAGCCAGAATGGTGTAGGGAATTCCTGCTTTAAGACTTCGTATATTGAATGAATCCTTTATTTTGGTTACAATTTCATGTATTTTTGAGCTACCAATTTTATTTCTGGACAATATTTCTCCAAAGTTTTCTCCTGATTTAAGGGTATCATGAATAACTGTATAATCGTTTAACCTATAACCAAATTCGTAAACAATTTTTTCGGGTATTATTAAAGGTTCTTCAGGCTTTTCATTTTTACAGGCAATACTTAAAACAACGAATAATAGGGCAAATAATTTTTTCAAAAGAGGCTATTTTTACAATTAATTTGATTCAACAAATGAATTGCGAAAATACAATTTAATTTCAAAAAATTATGTTAAAAGGGTGGGCTAAACCTTTATATTGGTCTAAATCTGCTCTCAAAGAACCTACGGCAAGCGAAGCTTTAATAAGCAGTGGAATTTTATTTTCATCATCACTAATCCAAATTGTCAAACTTTCTTGTTCTTTAAAAACACGACCAGCTTGCACCATTGGCCTAAATTTTAAGGCTTTAACTTTACCAAATTTCGTTTTCACCACATCTTTTCCTAGAAAATGTAGTTTAAAATTGGTTATTTCTTGATCAATAAACATTTTCAACTCAATTTTATCCCCAGCTTTTAAATTGGATAAATTTTGATTTCTAATATAATATAATGCTGATAAAAGGTCTTGAATATCTTCACCAATTGGATGTTTATCAACAGTATTGTGTTTATAGTTTTTTACGATAGCTTCATTTTTGTCGTGATTAAACAAAATCTCTTCATCTTTGGTATAGCCGCCTTCATCAATTTTTCTGATAAACCGATAGGGCAATAAAGATTCTTTATACATATAGGTTTGATAATCATCTTTAACATTAAAAAACAGACTTACAATACCAGTTGATTTACCTTTTCCAAGAATGTGAAATGCCGCTTTATCGTTATTTGTAGTTTCCCTTACTTCCATTGTTGAATAGCCTGCATTTAAAAAGTTGCTGTAGCTCATTTTAAATTTTAACCATTCTCCTTTTTGGAAAGCGAAATCTTGAGATGATTTTTTAATTTTTGAAATAGGCTCTATCGATTTTCCATTTGTTTTTTGAATGGATTGCCCAATTGAGGAAAATGCAATTAAAAAAATAAATAAATGTAATATGTTTTTCATTTAATAGTTTATAAGGGATTCTAATTGTAAAATTACAATTATCAGGCCAAAAATAATAAAAGCCTCACACATTTGCTCTTAACTTTTATTAATAATTAGTATTACAAAGTTCCTCTTCGTGCTTGTTCAGCTTCAATTGATTCAAACAATGCTTTAAAGTTTCCTTTCCCGAAGGATTGCGCTCCTTTTCTCTGAATAATTTCAAAAAAGAGTGTTGGTCTATCGGTAACTGGTTTGGTGAATATTTGCAATAAATAACCTTCATCATCTCTGTCAACTAGTATGCCAAGATCTTTTAATGCTGCCAAATCTTCATCAATTTCACCAACCCTGTCTAATACTGTGTCGTAATATGAGCCTGGAACATACAAAAACTCAACGCCTCGTTCTGTCAATGCTTTTACGGTTTCTAAAATATTGTTGGTGGCAACTGCAATATGTTGAATGCCTGGGCCATTATAAAAGTCTAAATATTCTTCAATTTGTGATTTTTTTACGCCTTCTGCGGGTTCATTAATTGGAAATTTCACGCGTCCGTTGCCGTTGGTCATCACTTTGCTCATTAATGCCGTATATTTAGTTGAAATATCTTTGTCGTCAAAAGTAATTAGGTTGGCAAATCCCATAACCTCATTGTAAAACTTTGACCAAATATTCATTTCGTTCCAGCCCACATTACCAACCATATGGTCAATATATCTTAAACCAACATCGGTTGGATTATGGCTTGAGTTCCATTTAATAAATTTTGGCAAAAACAGACCGTTGTAATTTTTTCGTTCCACAAAAATGTGAACCGTATCACCGTAAGTATGAATTCCGGAACGAATAACTTCCCCATTTTCATCGCTTTCTTTGGTTGGTTCCATATACGATTTTGCCCCTCTTTTGGTAGTTTCTTTCCAAGCATTTGTAGCATCTTCAACCCAAAGGGCCACAACTTTTACACCATCACCATGTTTTTCTATATGGTCGAAAATTTCCTGGTTATTTTTGTTTGGCATTGGCGTGGTTAGTACCAGTTTAATTTTATCCTGAACCAAAACATAACTTGTTCTGTCTGTTAACCCTGTTTCCAATCCGGCATAAGCCAACGATTGAAAACCGAATGCTGTTTTGTAATAATGTGCTGCCTGTTTGGCATTTCCAACATACATTTCTACATAATCTGTTCCCAATAATGGTAAAAAATCTTGTGCTTCAGGAAATATCTTTTCCAATCCGTAGTTGAAATTTTGTTTATCTTTTAGATTTGACATTTTTTTAATATTTATTCGGTTATCCAAGATTTATAATAGTCATCCACTTGCAAATTCATGGCTTCTTCGGTAATCATCACTGGTTTAAAAGGGTCAATCATCACAGCCAATTCTTCTGTGAATTTTTTCCCGACACTCCTTTCAATCGCTCCCGGATGTGGGCCGTGTGGAATTCCACCTGGATGCAAGGTTATTTGCCCTTTTTCAATGTTATTTCGGCTCATAAAATCGCCATCTACATAATACAATATTTCTTCGGAATCTATATTGCTGTGGTGGTAAGGCGCCGGAACCGATTTTGGATGGTAATCGTACATTCTTGGCACAAATGAGCAAACCACAAATCCTGATGCTTCCCAAGTTTGATGAATTGGCGGCGGCATATGAATGCGGCCGGTAATTGGTTCAAAATCGTGAATGGAGAAGGCATAAGGATAATTAAATCCGTCCCAGCCAACAGCATCAAAGGGATGGTTTTTATAATTATATTCCCACAAAACGCCTTGTTTTTTAATAAATATTTTAAAGTTGCCTTTCTCATCATAGGTTTTCAAATTGGTCGGCAATTTAAAATCGCGCTCGCAAAATGGAGAATGTTCCAATAACTGGCCGAAATTATTTCGATAGCGTTTTGGTGTTACAATAGGGCTAAATGATTCAACATACAACAATCGGTTTTCCTGTGTGTCGAAGTCAATCTGATACACTGTTCCTCTTGGAATAATCACATAATCACCATATTTAAAAGCGATATTTCCATACATTGTTTTTAAAGTACCAGAACCAAGGTGTACAAATAGCATTTCATCGGCATCAGCATTTTTATAAAAGTAGGCTGAAGAAAATTCCTTTGGCGCGGCAAGGCCAATATGCAAATCGCTGTTTACAAAAACTGTTTTTCGGCTTTCCAGATAATCGGCTTCTGGCTTTAAGGAGAATCCTTTAAAACTAAGCGCTTTCATGTTTTTGTCGATGGCAATTTTTGGCGTAACATCCTTCACTTTTTTGATTTCCGTAACCACGGTGGGTGGATTCAAATGATAGATTAATGAGGACATTCCGGCAAAACCTGCGGTTCCAAAAAGTTCTTCCTGATACAATCCGCCGGTAGGTTTTTCAAAAGTCGTGTGACGTTTTGGCGGAATTTTACCTAATGAATAATATCTAGGCATAGTAGTAGTTTTTTAGTTATAAATCCTTAAAAAGGACTGGTAGTTTTTTTATGAATTTCAATCCAAACTAATTTTATTAGTTAAGGAATGAAACATGAGCATTAAAGGTACAAAATTTTAGCTTACAACTTTAACCATGAATATTTTCACTTAGGATTTCTCTTGATTAAGAGATTTAGAAGTGTTAATAATTCTGTCCAAACTGCTTGCATACATTAAGAATTAGATTTTTTTTTGAATCTTTAATGAAATAAAAAAGAACACCTTATGTGCTCTTTTTTATTTCGTCTTTTAAAGCTAAAAAACAGTTCCATTCACTTCAATCACTTGTGAAATTTGAGGAGCATGCCTTTTTATCGTGGCTTCAACTCCGTTTTTTAAAGTCATCTGGTTTACGGAGCAACCCAAACAATTGCCTTCAAGCTGAACACTAACAATATTGTCGTGTATATCAACCAATGTAATGTTTCCGCCATCAGCCTGTAAATAAGGTCTGATTTCTTGTAGCGCATTTTCAACAATAATTTTAAGTTCTTCCGCTTCCATAGTTTTTTATTTTTTTGTGCTGCACCCGCTCATTGTAGTAATTCTAACAATTTCTGTTGGTGGTAAATCATTGTTTCTTTTTACCAATTGAGACAAGGCGTTTTTAGTAATTTCTGAAAAAGCACTTTCTAAAGGCGAATTCTCTTGAAGAGCCACTGGATATCCGACATCACCCGCTTCTCGAATACTTTGTACCAAAGGAATTTCCCCTAAAAAGGCAACATTAATGTCTTTTGCCAAGTTTTTTGCGCCATCTTGCCCAAAAATATAGTATTTATTATCAGGAAGTTCGGCTGGTGTGAAATAGCTCATATTTTCAACAATACCTAAAACAGGAACATTGATACTTTCTTGTTGGAACATCGCCACGCCTTTTTTAGCATCGGCTAAAGCGATATTTTGCGGTGTGCTCACAATAATCGCACCAGTTACTGGAACTGCCTGTACAATTGATAGGTGAATGTCGCCGGTTCCAGGGGGTAAATCAATCAATAAAAAATCGAGTTCTCCCCAATGTGCATCAAAAATTAATTGATTTAGTGCTTTTCCCGCCATTGCACCACGCCAAATAACGGCTTGATTGGCATCGACAAAGAAACCTAAAGACAATATTTTTACTCCGTAGCTTTCAACAGGCTGCATTTTCGAACTGCCATTAATTTCAATCGACAATGGTTTTGCTCGAGCCACATCAAACATTAAGTGAATAGACGGCCCGTAAACATCGGCGTCTAGAATACCCACTTTAAATCCCATTTTTTGTAATGAAATAGCAATATTTGCGGTAATGGTAGATTTTCCTACACCACCTTTTCCCGATGCAACTGCAATAATATTTTGAATTCCTGGAACTTTAGGTTTAGATTTATCTACTGGTTTGTCAGAAACGATAGTGGTTACGTTTACTTTTACGTCGGCTTTTACATCCACATGTTGGTGTATTGCTTTCATAATTTCAACTTCAATTTTCTTTTTTGCCTGTAACGTTGGGTTTCCAATAGTTACATCAACAATAACTTCTTTTTCAAAAGTTACAATATTTTTAACCGAGCCGCTTTCAATTAAATTTGTTCCTTCTCCAGGAGCGGTAATGGTTTCAAGTGCTTTTGAGATATCTTTTTTTGTATATGCCATGTTGTTTATATAAAATCATTCTAAACAACAAAGATACAGAGTTCAAATGAATTCACAAAGTTACATAGTTTCAAAAACTCCCTAAGCCCCGAAGGGCAAACAAAAAATAATTAAATTTTAAAGTAAAATCTTAAAGGAAGGTGTAAAAGAGGGATACATTTGGAGTTAGCCTAATGATATTCTATAGTGTGCGTACAAAAATAATCTAGAGACTTGATATCAAATACAAAACACTACAATAATTCCTTAAAGGGATCCCAAAAAACATCGTTGAAGTTTTGAATTTGATTTTCCTTTACAACAATCCCTTCATTTTCCAGCAGTTGCTGCATTAAATTGGTGCCGTCAAAATGAAATTTCCCTGTTAACAATCCATTTCTATTTACAACCCTATGTGCTGGAATATCGGTATTATTGTGAGAAGCATTTAAGGCCCAACCTACCATTCTTGCCGATTTGGCGGCCCCCAAATATTTTGCTATTGCACCATAACTGGTAACCCTGCCAAAAGGAATTTTTTTTACAACTTCATGCACTTTTCCGAAAAAATTAACAGGAGTTTCCATCGATTTAAAAAAATATAAAATATTAAAAGTTAAATATTAAAATTTATGATGCTTAAATAACTTTTACAATTGTAAGTTTCCCATTCGGGGGTTACGGGGCTTTTTAATATCTAAGTCTGAATTTAATATAAGTAATAGGCTTCCCTTTTTCCAAATACTGACTTTCATAAAAGGTTTGTGTAGAAGTTACTTCTTCGGGTGCATGATAATTTTTATAAATATCATGGTGCGCATAAATAATTTCATGGTCTTCACCGTGAAGCAAACCTAAAGTGTAACCGTGCATAAATTCACTGTCTGTTTTTAAATGAACGATACCTTCGGGTTTTAAAATATGTTGGTATTTTTTTAAGAAATCAGTATTGGTAAGTCTGTGTTTGGTGCGCGTGTATTTAATTTGAGGGTCAGGAAAAGTGATCCATATTTCAGAGACCTCGCTCTTATTAAAAAGCAAGTCGATGAGCTCAATTTGAGATCTTAAAAAAGCTACGTTGGTTAAATTTTCCTCTAAAGCTATTTTGGCTCCACGCCAAAAACGCGCTCCTTTAATATCTACACCAATATAATTAATGTTTGGGTTTTTACGTGCCAAGGCAATGGTGTATTCACCTTTTCCACAGCCCAGTTCTAGCACAATGGGATTTGTGTTGTTAAAAAGTGTGTGCCAATTTCCTTTTAGGGAAAAACCCTTAATAACTTCTTCTCGTGTTGGTTGAATGACATTTGAAAATGTTTCGTTTTCACGAAATCTTTTGAGTTTATTTTTGCTCCCCACAGGAATTGGCTTTTTGTTAAAAAAATGAAAATGAAATTATTTGCTTTCTAATTTTTTGTATTTTCTTAACTGTCCTAGCCAATAAAATAAAGCAATAAACAAAATAATAATAAAAAACCAACTTACGGTATTTTGAATCCACCAATTGTGTATAGACCAGATCCTGTCGTAAGGCACAAATAAAACATTTTGACAAAAATCACCTATCGCTTTAAAAACATTGTTTGCAATCATAACTTATTTATATTTACAGGCAAAAGTATAAAATATAGTAATGATAGCAAATTTTTTCAATAAAACTAAGCCGGCAATTGTTTTTAGTGTAGTTGTGTTGCTATTTGGCTATTATTTTACATCTGCTTTTTTACTTTATTTCAGACAAATGTCCATTTCTTTTTTGATTAAAAAAATCGGATTTTTCTTATTGTTGGTTTTGCTTTTGCTAATTGTAAATTTTATTGTCAAAAAAAATAAGTTGACAAGAGACAATTCATACAGTTTACTTTTAATGGTATTTTTTTTAGGAACCTTTCCCGAAGCCATGTTTTCATCTAACATCATTTTTACAAACTTTGCATTGATGCTTGGATTTCGGAAAATTTACAGTTTAAGATCTGGTGTTGATACCGATTTGAAGCTTTTTGACGCCAGTTTTTGGATTGGTATTGCTACTCTTTTTTATTCGTGGAGTATTTTTTATATATTGTTGTTATATATAAGCATAATTATTTATAAAAAGCTGACAGCTAAAAATTTATTTATTCCTGCAGTAGGCTTTGTAGCGCCAATGCTCATTTATTTCACATATTGTCTTTATTTTGAAAGCATTCCTTTTTTTTACAGTAAATTTAGCTATGAAATTAACTTAGATTTTAGTGCGTACACCGCAATAAAATTATTAATTCCACTTTTATTTATAGCAATTGTGTTGGTTTGGAGTCTTTTTAAGGTGACGCCAAAAGTTGTTTCTGTCAGAAATAATTTTAAATTGTCTTGGGAAGTGTTAATCAATCACTTGTTAATTTCGGCTGTAATTGTTGTTTTGATACCAACTAAAACTGGTTCGGAGTTGTTTTTTCTTATTTTTCCTGGTGCAGTAATTGTTGCGAATCTAATGTACCTCATCAAATCTAAAATTTTTAAAAACGCGATTTTATATTCCTTTCTGCTGATTTCGGTTATTGTCTATTTTTTATAGTTTAATCCCAAAAGACAAATCACCAGCATCCCCCAAACCGGGAACAATATATCCTTTTTCGTTTAAATGCTCATCAACTGTTGCAATCCACAATTTGGTGGTTGGCGGGAAGTAATTTTCAATATATTCTATCCCTGGCTTAGCGCCAACAACACAAGCCAAATGAATTTCTTTTGGTGTTCCGTGTTTTTTCAACCCTTCATAAACCGCGGCAATAGATTGGCCAGTTGCCAACATTGGGTCAGCTAAAATTAATGTTTTGCCATCTAAATTTGGTGAAGCAAAATATTCCACTTTTATTTCAAATTCAGTTCCGTTAATGTGTTTTCGATATGCGGATATAAATGCGTTTTCCGCATCATCAAAATAGTTTAAAAGTCCATTATGTAATGGCAAACCTGCTCTTAAAATAGAACACACTACAATATCTTTTTGTGGAATAGGTACTTTTTTGGTGCCTAAAGGCGTAGAAACAATTTTGTTTTGAAAATCCAATGTTTGACTTATTTCATAGGCAATAATTTCACCGATTCTTTCAATATTTCGACGGAATCGCATGCTATCTTTTTGAATTTCAATGTCTCTAATTTCTGAAATGAATTTATTTAATATGGAATTTTTTTGGTCTAAAACGTTGACAATCATAGGAGGATATTTTCTGCAAAAATAGGATATAATAATTATAAAATAGGAAAGTTTGAGGGTAAATTTTAAATTATTGAAATAGGTAAACCAATCATCAATTTATAGTTTTTAATATTTGTTTTTTGGTGAAATGCTTTGCATTACATCATTAAACCCTCACAAACTTTATTGCCATAAATGGCGCTATGAGTGTTTGGATGTTTTTCCAAATCGGGTAAAATGGTATTTTAAAAGGGCTGGCTATAAGGCGCGAGGTTAGCAAATGGATGGGTAATTCGCCACATAGTAATGGAATTTACTCCCAGCATTGCAGCAAAATATGCGTTTCCCGAATCCATGCTTATATAATCTCTAAATTTGAAATAAGGTTTAACCCATGATTTAATATTAGTTTCTTCGCAACATTTTTAGTGTTTTCGAACTGGGCTGCTAAGTTTTCCAAAAGTTCATTTTTTTTGCCGCCGTCAATTTAAAAAAAAGTTCATAAAATTTTAGAGTGTAAAACGTAATGTAAATCGGTTTTAGCATCTATATTTAACAATTTTATTTCCTTGAAAAGTTTGTAAATGCCAAAAAAGCCTTTGTGTTTCCTGTCAACTATAGCAGCATAAAAAGTAACATTTTTCAATTTATCAAACAAAGGCTTCAAAAAAGGTTTTGAAAGCATGGTAATTTTTAGGGTTGATGTTGTTTTCTAGGGTGCTTAAAACGGGGATAACCATGGCAACATTACCCATTATCGAAAGTTGGATTACTAATAAATGCTGTGTGCATTCCATAATTAAATTGAATTGTCGGTTATTTTATACTAAAGCACTTTATTTTTAGTGCAAAAAGGCATATCAATAGTATTAAAAATTCATACTTTAAACCATAAAATGCTTAAATTTGCTTAAATATTATTTTAGATGATACATTCGATGACCGGTTACGGTAAAACAGTACTTCAGCTTCCAACAAAAAAGATTACAATTGAACTGAAGTCGTTAAATAGCAAAAATTTAGATTTAAACATACGTGTTCCTGGTGCTTACAGAGAAAAGGAGTTAGATATTCGCAAACAACTGGCTACAGAACTTGTTAGGGGAAAAATAGATTTCTCTATTTATATTGAAGACAATGGCGGGGAATATTCATCACAAATCAACGAAAATATGGTGAGAGAATACATGAAGCAATTGCGGAATATTGTTGATTCTGATGAAATTGAATTGCTGAAAATGGCCATTCGCCTGCCAGATGCTTTTAAATCCCAACGAGAGGAACTCGACGAGCAGGAATGGAAACAAATTGAGAACGGCATTTTAGAAACCATTGAAAAAATTAATGAATACCGTATTGATGAAGGAAAAGTGCTGTACGATGATTTTGTATTGCGCATTTCTATCATTGAAATTTTGTTAGAAAGAGTTATAGAGTTAGATCCATTGCGTATAAAACAGGTTAAAGAAAAATTGAGAAAATCAATTGCTGAACTTGAAACAAAAATAGATGAAAACCGATTTGAGCAGGAGCTCATTTATTATATTGAAAAACTCGACATCACCGAAGAAAAAGTGCGTTTAAAAAATCATTTGGAATATTTTATTAAAGAACTGAATGAGGACATTTCCAATGGTAAAAAATTGGCATTTATTACCCAGGAAATTGGCAGGGAAATTAACACCATTGGCTCAAAATCTAATTTAGCGAACATGCAAAAATTGGTTGTTCAAATGAAAGACGAACTTGAAAAAATAAAGGAACAAAACTTAAATGTATTGTAAATAAACAGGAAATCAACAACCTATAAAACCTAAAATCATTGAAAAAAGAGGGGAAACTTATCGTTTTTTCGGCTCCTTCAGGCTCTGGTAAAACAACAATTGTACATCATTTATTGAGAAAATCCGAATTGAATTTGGATTTTTCTATTTCTGCAACATCACGTGAAAAAAGAGGAAAGGAAATAGAGGGAAAGGATTATTATTTTATTTCTCTGGAAGAATTTCAAAAACACGTTAAAAAAGGCGATTTTATTGAATGGGAAGAGGTTTACGAAAATAATTATTACGGCACCCTAAAAAAGGAAGTTGAGAGAATTTGGGCCTCAGGGAAAAATGTGATTTTTGATATAGATGTTGTTGGAGGCTTGAGCATAAAAAACATATTTCCCGAGAAAACATTAGCTGTTTTTGTTAAAAGTCCGTCGATTGACGAAATGGAACGCCGCCTTAGAAACCGAAATACGGATCGTGAAGAAAAAATTAAAGAACGTGTTAAAAAGGCCGAAAAGGAATTGAAATTTGCCAAAGATTTTGATGTTATTTTGGTGAACGACAATTTGGGAAAAGCGCAGGAAGAAGCCTATAATTTGGTGAAAGAATTTGTGAGCTAAATGTACAATCCTATCCCCAGCCCTTTCCGAAGGAGAGGGAGTTTGATTTGGATAAAATAAGAAACTTATAACTTTAACTTATATGAAAATCGGATTATTTTTTGGCACTTTTAACCCAATTCATATTGGTCATATTATTATTGCCAATTATATGGTTGAATTTTCTGATTTGGATGAAGTTTGGTTTGTAATAACACCTAGAAGTCCGTTTAAGTTAAAACAAACTTTGCTAAGCAATCACCATAGGCTGGCCTTGGCAAATATTGCCGTTGAAAATTATCCGAAATTAAAAACATCCGACATAGAGTTTAAGCTTCCAGAGCCAAATTATACCATCAATACGCTTATACATATTGAAGAGAAATTTCCAAGTCACCAATTTTGTTTACTATTGGGTGAAGATAATTTGAAGGGATTTCAGAAGTGGAAAAATTACGAAACCATATTAGACAATTACGAGTTGTATGTTTATCCAAGAATTTCAAAAAAAAATGTAGATTTACAATTTTTGAATCATACCAAAATTCATAGGGTTAATGCACCAATTGTTGAAATTTCATCAACATTTATACGTAAAGCTATAAAGGATAAAAAAGACATTAGCACGATGTTGCTACCCCAAGTTTGGAAATACATCGATGAGATGAACTTCTATAAATAGTAACTTTATAAAAGTTTTAACATGGCTAAACAGATAGTTTAAAATTATTTATATAAAATTCGCTTTTATTATATTTTGAAGCATTATTATGGCGGTAAAACCAAAAAAAAAGGTCAAATTCAGACAAAAATTAGTTAATAAATACCGATTGGTGGTTTTAAATGAAGATACTTTTGAGGAAAGATTATCATTCAAATTAACCAGGCTGAATGTATTTATTTTTGGAACGCTCTTTTCCGTTTTACTTATTGTTAGCACTATTTTTTTAATTGCATTTACTTCTTTAAGAGAATATATTCCAGGATATTCTTCCACAAAATTAAAAAGGGAAGCTACCCAATTGGTGTATAAAGTTGATTCTTTAAATCAGGTATTGGAAGTAAACAATATCTATCTTCAAAAAGTAAAAGAGTTATTGACCGGAGAAATAAAGGAAGTGCAATTCGATAAGGATTCTATTTTGAATGTAGTGAAATTTAACAAAGATTCCATGAACTTTGGGCCTTCAAGTACAGACTTGGAATTTAGAATGGATGTGGAAAGTGCTGATAGATTCAGTATTTTTAACGAAGCCACAAAAAATGCGGATATTGTGTTTTTTTCTCCGGTTAAAGGGATAGTAACCGACGGATACAGTCTTAAAAACAAACATTTTGCCATTGATATTGCTGTTAAAAAGGGAACACCTGTAAAATCGGTTGCCGACGGAACCGTTATTTTTGCTGAATGGACCATAGAAACGGGTTATGTTGTTATTATTGAACACAGCAAAGGATTTATTTCCGTTTACAAGCACAATATTGCATTACACAAACAGCAAGGCGATATGGTAAAATCGGGTGAAGTGGTTGCTTCAGCAGGTGATATGGGCGAATTAAGCACGGGACCACATTTGCATTTTGAGCTGTGGAATGAAGGCTATCCCGTAAATCCAGCTAACTATATAGATTTCGAATAATGATAAACATAAAATCGATTTTAGCAAAACCATTCGCAAAGCGCATCGCTGCAAAAATTTATAAACAAAGCAAGAATGCAGTAAATGTTCAGCAAAACCTATTTAAGAACCTTATTTTACAAGCCCAAAACACTACTTTTGGCAAAGACCATAATTTTAACAAAATTAAGTCTTATGAGGATTTTAAGAAGCAAGTTCCCATTCGGGATTATGAGGCATTAAAACCATATATAGAAAAGGTTGTTGCAGGAGAATCAGATGTTTTATGGAAAGGAAAACCACTCTATTTTGCAAAAACTTCAGGCACCACATCAGGCGTAAAATACATTCCACTTACCAAAGAATCGATGCCTATGCACATCAGTGCAGCGCGAAACGCTTTGCTAATGTATATTGCCGAAACCAAAAAGGCCGATTTTGTAAACGGAAAAATGATTTTTTTACAGGGCAGTCCTGAAATGGACGAGAAAAATGGTGTAAAAACCGGAAGGCTATCTGGAATAGCAGCGCATTATGTGCCCAACTATTTAACCAAAAACCGATTGCCAAGCTGGGAAACCAATTGCATTGAAGACTGGGAAATAAAAATTGAAGCCATTGTTGATGAAACCATCAATGAAAACATGACCTTGATTAGCGGAATTCCTTCATGGGTACAAATGTATTTTGAAAAATTAATTGAACGCACCGGAAAAAAGGTGGGGGAGATTTTCCCAAATTTCAACTTGTTTGTTTACGGCGGGGTAAATTTTGAACCGTATCGCAATAAGTTTGAAGATTTAATCGGAAGAAAAGTGGATACTATAGAGTTGTTTCCAGCTTCTGAAGGGTTTTTTGCCTATCAGGATTCCCAAAATGAAAAAGGAATGTTGTTGCTGGTTGATAACGGAATGTTTTATGAATTTATTCCATCCGAAGAATTTTTTGATGAAAATCCGACGCGAATTTCTTTGGCTGATGTGAAAATCGGCCTAAACTATGTGCTTATTTTAAATACCAACGCCGGACTTTGGGGTTACGATATTGGTGACACTATTGAATTTGTTTCCATAAATCCGCATCGAATTAAAGTTACCGGCAGAATCAAACATTTTATTTCTGCATTTGGGGAACACGTGATTGGCAGTGAAGTGGAAAACGCCATAAATAGCCAAACCTCAGGTACAACAATTGCCATCAATGAATTTACGGTGGCGCCACAAATTACGCCTGAAAGTGGATTGCCTTACCACGAATGGTTTATTGAATTTGACAATAAGCCCGAAGATTTGGATGATTTTGCAAAAAAAGTGGATGTTGCTTTACAACATCAAAACAGTTATTATTTCGATTTAATCAGTGGTAAAATTTTAAGACCTTTAAAAATTACCTTGATAGAAAAAGGCGGATTTAATAAATATATGAAGTCGATTGGGAAATTGGGGGGACAAAATAAAGTGCCGCGCTTGTCAAACGACCGGAAAATTGCGGAGGAACTTATAAAATTTGAAGAAAAATGAAGGTAATTTCTGTCAATATAGGCGTGCGAAAAGTACTGAATTACAAAGGGGAAATTGTTGAAACGGGTATATTTAAGTTTCCTGTAAGCCATCCTATATTTTTGGGAACAGAAGATGTTGAAAACGATGCCGTCATCGACAGAAAGTATCACGGAGGAATTGAGCAAGCGGTTTACGGATATTCCCAAAACCATTATGCGTATTGGAAGGAATTATATCCGAATTTAGACTGGAGTTATGGGATGATGGGTGAGAATTTAACCATTTCAAATTTGGAAGAAACCAAAATATTTGTAGGCAATATTTATAAATTAGGTGAAGCCTTGTTGGAAGTAACCCAACCAAGAACGCCCTGCTATAAGCTTGGAATTCGTTTTGGAACTCAGGAAATACTGAAACAATTTTGGAATTCGACAAAAAGCGGCATTTATTTTAAAGTGCTTCAAACCGGAAATGTACGCGTAGGAGATGAACTGACCCTTGTAAATCAAGCTGAAAATTCGCCAACAATAGCCGAAGTTTACGAATCGAAAAAGGGCAAATAAAAAAACAGGCTGTTTAAAAAAGCACTCAATTTTTAACCGCAAGGATCGCTAGGTTTTACGCAAGGAACGCAAAAGTACAGTTTAAAAACTTAAAATTTTGCGAACATTGCGCCTTCTTTGCGAGCTTTGCGGTTAAACCGACTTTTTATACCAATTAAATGTTTAAATGGCAGTAGACAGCCTAGTCTATTTTTTTGCCAACAAGTCTCTAATTTGAAGCAATAATTCTTCTTGAGACGGACCTTTTGGCGCTTCAGGTGCAGGCGCTTCTTTCTTTTTCGTTTTGTTAATTCCTTTGATCAACATAAACATTACAGCTGCAACGATAATAAAATCGATAAGATTTGTTAAAAAATCTCCATAAAGTACGGCAACTTCACCAACTACCTCGCCAGCTTCATTAGCAGCTCCTTCGTTGATAATCCATTTAAGCCCTTTGAAATCTGATTGAAAAATTAATCCGACCAGAGGTGAGACAATTCCACCAGTAAATGACGATACAATTTTGTTGAAAGCGGCACCCATTACAAAACCTACTGCAATGTCAACCAGGTTACCTTTCATTGCAAATTCCTTGAATTCTTTTAACATTCCCATATTATTAGCTGTTTTAGTTAAAGATTAGTTTAGCTAATATAATAAAAAATTATTCGATTTTAGATTTATATTATTCTATAATTCAAGTATTTATAGAATATGGTAAAAAAGCAAGGGGGAATTATAAAAATTAACTGGTAGATTTATTTATGCAAATCCCAACAAGTTTTTAAAAATTTGTTAGGGTTATTAGTCTGATTTTAAATTTACAGATGAAACGAGCCATAACAAATTTTGATACATAGCAAAATGATTAATGGCGAACCTGCCGATAGGTAGGCTGTAGCTGTACCAATAAAAAATAAAATGTAAACAGATGAAACGAGCATAACAAATTTTGATACTCAGAGGAATGATTAATGGCGAACAGCAGCTGTACCAACAAAAAAATAAAAATTAAACAGATGAAACAATTGGTATTATTTGTCTCTAATTTGCATTAGGGGTTGCAGTGGAAATCCCGGCTTTGCGAGTTTGTGAAGCCCATTATTCAATAGACTGCCACGCGCTGCTCGCCAAGACGGATTGTAACGAAAAACCCGACCCCGCTTTTTCGGCGGGGGAATGCCCAATAAAAAATCGATTAAAATTACTTTAATATCCTTCTTACTCTTTGTGAGACAGCGGTTAGCAATTCGTAAGAGATGGTATTTGCTCTTTTTGCCAAATCTTCCAGGTGTATTTGGTCTTTGAAAATGAGAACTTCATCACCTTCCTGACAATTGATTTCAGTTACATTAACCATAACCATATCCATACAAACATTGCCAACAATGGGCGCTTTTTTGTTGTTGATAAAGACATAGCCAACGCCATTTCCAAATTGCCGTGAAATTCCGTCGGTATGTCCAATAGGAATGGTGGCAGTTTTAACGGTTTCTGTAGCTTTAAAAGCGCGATTGTAACCCACGGTTTCGCCCTTTTCAATGGTTTGAATTTGTGAAATAACCGATTTTAGGGTAATCACATTTTTCAGTTTTGCAGTTTCGGCCTTATCATTTGCGAACCCATACAAGCCAATTCCCAAACGCACCATATCAAACTGTGCTTCGGAAGCGTAATTAATGATTCCGGAGGTGTTTAACATATGCCGAAAAGGTTTTGAAGGAAGTTGGGGAATAAGATGGTTTGAAATTTCTTTAAACGTGTTGATTTGCTGTAAAGTAAACTCCTGTTCGTTTAAATCTTCACTGGCTGCGATATGCGAAAAAACGGAAGCAATAACAACTTCTTTTTGATTTTTAACCAAGGCTAAAATTTCAGGAATATCCTTTTTTGTGAAACCCAATCGGTTTAAGCCTGTGTTGAATTTTAAATGAATCGGATAATTTTGAACTTTTAAATTTTTAGCTGATTCAATAACTGCTTTTAATAAAGAGATGGAATAAATATTAGGTTCTAGGTTCAATTTAATAATTTCTTCCAAATTTATTTTTTGCGGATGCAGCACCAAAATTGGCTTTTTAATTCCGGCTTCTCTCAATGGAACCCCTTCATCCAAATAGGCTACGGCAAAATAGGCGACTTTTGACTCCAGAAACTTCGCGATTTCAACCGAACTGCTACCGTAACCAAATGCCTTAACGACTGCCAATACTTTTGTTTGGGGAAGCAATTTTGATTTAAATACGTTTAAATTGTGTTCAAGGGCATTTAAATTTATTTCGAGCACAGTAACGTGACTATTTCCCATTTTTTTCTTCGGCTTTTCTTAGTTTTTCTTCCATCATAGCTTTATAGTAAGCAGAACGACTTAAAGGTTCGTATTCCTGGGTTTCACCTAACAAGACAAGTTCTTCGCTAGCGGCGGTTCTATGACTGTAATGTGCCAAATTCCCTGTTCTTGTACATACTGCATGAACTTTGGTTACATATTCCGCAGTTGCCATAAGTGCTGGCATTGGACCAAATGGATTTCCTTTAAAATCCATATCCAAACCAGCAACAATAACGCGAACGCCTCTATTTGCCAAATCGTTGCAAACGGCCACAATTTCATCATCAAAAAACTGGGCTTCATCAATCCCAACTACATCAACATCACTAGCTAAAAGTCTGATATTTGCTGATGACGGAACAGGTGTTGATCGTATTTCATTGGCATCGTGTGAAACTACTTTTTCTACATCATATCGCACATCAATGGCAGGTTTAAAAATCTCCACTTTTTGTTTTGCAAATTGGGCTCTTTTGAGCCTGCGAATCAATTCTTCCGTTTTTCCGGAAAACATAGAGCCACAAATTACTTCAATCCAGCCAAATTGTTCGTTATGATTTACTGTATTTTCAAGAAACATTTTGTAATTTCACGCTTGAAAGGTTATTGTATTTTTTTTTAAAATAAATGCAATGAAAATATTGTTATATTTTTTACATTCGTTTATGTAAAATCATTTCATATTTTATGATACAAATTTATTAAAAATTAAAAAGCAACGCTCATTTAACACGTCAACTTATGCACAAAAAATTAGAAGCCGAATTGGTAAGTCTGGCAAACAGTATTTTGCAAATGAAAAACATGGATAATGTAAACACATTGCATAAAAAAGCACGTGATATTTATGAAAAACTCACCTTATTGCGATTTGTGGAAGATTATGTAGATAAGGCACCGGATTTTTTCGGCACGCCAGAAGAAACTATAAGCACAATGCAACAAGAAGGGGTTGAAGCTATGAAATTTGAAAGTAAAATGGTTGTTGATGAGGTTGAATTTGATAGTAAAATGCTTGCTGAAATTAGTGAGGAAGACGAAGAAAAGGAAGCGTTTTTGGAGTCTAAAATGGAAGAGTTGTTTAATGAGGGGGATACCATTGTGGAAGAGACGGCTAAAAAAAGTTATTCACTTCAAATTTCTTTGGAAGACGAGTTTAAAGATGCTATTTCTGCTGATATTGCAACCAATTTATTTGAAAGAGCAACCAAGGAAAATCCGGTAATTGAGGAAAAATCAACAGAAAAACCAGAAAATAAACAACGTTCATTAAATGATGCTTTGTTTAAAAATAACATACAGGTTGGCCTAAATGACCGCATTGCTTTTGTAAACCAACTATTTGACGGAAGTCAGCAGGATTTTAACAGGGTTGTGTCTCAGTTAAACTCCTTTAAAACTGAAAATGAAGCAAAAAATTTCATTGAGGAATTTGTAAAGCCAGATTATGACTGGAGCAACAAAGAAGAATTTGAACAACGGTTAATGGAATTAATTGAGCGCAAATTTTTGTAATTGCCTTTTGAGTGTAGCGGGGTAACCTGTTCTTATAATTGAACGCTATGAATTATCTTTTGCTGGAAGAAGAACTTAAAAAAAGAACAGAACTCAACTATTTTTGGGGTAGAAAGCAGGACGATGAATTTGACAAACAGACCAATTTTATTTATAAAATAACCTCATTTGAGCTTCTTTTGGCAACCATTAAATATGCCTTTAAAGACAACACCCAATATGATGATATAAAGAATTACGCCTTAAACAGGTGGTTTAATTTTTGGTCGGCAAAAGGCGTTGAAAACATTTTTTGCGAACACGAAAATGTAAAACCACATGTGGATTCCTTCAATAAATTCACCGATTTTTATATCCAAAACATTCCGTTTGACCATAAAACCACTATTTTTCCGAAAGGTTTTGGGAAATCGGTTCCTTACGGAATTTTGCATAAAAGTGAGTTAATTGCCTGGCTGTATAAAAATCAGAGTCAGCAACAAAGAAAGCATCATAAAAACAGACTTTTTATTGTTTTGGTAAATTATCAGGAAGAAGATGGAGATTGGAAATTAAAATCTGAAATAGGCTGGCTTAAGGAAATAGTCTCAGCTTATTTGCTTAATTTTGACCAGTCAAGGCTTCATAGCTTTACTTTTGAAAACAACATAGTTTACGCCGATATTATTTGGGCAATTAAATAAAAAGCCCCCTAACCCCCAAAGGGGGAATAATAAAGGTTAAAAGTTGATGTTCAATTAACAATAAATAAATTAAATATTTTGAATTTAGATCAAAATAAACTCCCTTTCCTTGGGGAAAGCCTGCCTACCGCGGTAGGGGTTGGGGATAGGATTAAAAAACTATACATTGTAAATCAAAACCGTGAATTATATAGGTTCTAAACATAAACTTTCTTCTTTTTTAAAAGATGCCATCATCAACACAGTTGGAAGCGATTTGTCGAACTTGGTGTTTTGCGATTTATTTGCGGGAACTGGAATTGTTGGCCGTACTTTTAAACCTATTGTAAAGCAGATAATTGCCAATGATATTGAATTTTACAGTTATGTGCTCAATAGGAATTATATAGGAAACCATCAATCTTTGAGGTTTGAAGAACACCTCGATTTCTTAAATAATTTAAAGGAATTGGAAGGATTTGTATTTCACAATTACAGCGAAAATGGTACTGAAGGGCGACTGTATTTTTCTTCAGAAAATGGCAAAAAAATTGATGCCATTAGGCAGCAAATCGAAAGCTGGAAAAATACTGATAAAATCACAGAAGATGAATATTTTTTTTTATTGGCCTCCTTAATTGAAAGTGCCGACAAAGTAGCTAATACAGCCTCGGTTTATGGCGCATATTTGAAAAAAATAAAAAAGTCAGCCCAAAAGGAAATGATTTTAAAGCCTGCGTTATTTACACAAAACAGCAACAAACATCAGGTTTTTAATGAGGACGGCAATCAATTAATCAAAAAGATAAAAGGCGATATTTTATATTTGGATCCACCTTATAATGAGCGGCAATATGGGTCAAATTATCATTTGTTAAATACCATTGCAAAATATGATTCATTTGAGCCACAAGGGAAAACAGGTTTGCGAACCTATTACCGTTCTTCGTATTGCAAAAAAAACGAAGTCAAAAGTTCCTTTGAGGAATTGATAAAAAATGCTAACTTTAAACATATTTTTTTAAGTTACAATAATGAAGGTTTAATGACGCAGGACGAAGTGAAAACAGTGATGTCAACCTACGGAAATTACAGTTTAATAACAACCAATTATCAGCGTTTTAAAGCTGATAAAACAGAAAATAGAAACCATAAAGCAACTTCAACAGTTGAATACTTACACATTTTAGAAAAATAATGGATAAAAAAGGAGAGGTCACAAATTATATTTTTTGTATGAAGTGGGGAACTTTATATGGATCAGAATATGTAAATAGATTATACTCAATGGTAAAGAGAAATTTAAATTACGATTTTAAAATGGTTTGTTTTACCGATGATGAAACCGGGATTACTGAAGATGTACAATGTTTTCCAATTCCCGAAATCAATTTAAATTCAAACCTTCCTGAGCGTATGTGGAAGAAATTAACCACGCTGAAGGAAGATTTGTACGGATTAAAGGGACGCGCTTTATTTCTAGACTTAGATATTGTAATAGTAGATAATATAGATTGTTTCTTTGATGTTGAAGGTGAATTTAGAATTATTAAAGATCATAGCTGGAGAACCTGGAGGATAACAGGTAATTCTTCAGTTTATAGATTTGATATAGGAGAACATGGGTATGTTTTTGATGATTTTATTGCCAATTTTGACACAGTTATAAAAGAACATCGAAATGAACAAGAGTACTTAACACATGCCATTAATAATAAAGGAAAACTACAATATTGGCCCAAAGAGTGGTGTCCAAGTTTTAAATATGATTGCATTTCTCGATTTCCATTGGCCATTTGGAAAAAGCCAATAATTCCTGAAGGTTCAAAAATAATTATTTTTCATGGAGAAATTAACCCTCATAAAGCAATTCTTGGAGGCAGAGGAAAATGGTATCGTTATGTACGAGCCGCACCCTGGGTAGCTGATTATTGGAAATAAAATTCGCTTACTGCCTGAAGAATGCAGTTATAAATTATTAAAAGTCAATCAGTAAAAATTATTTTAAAATGAAATGGTGTTTAAGAAGTTTTAAAATAGCATTAATTTTTGTTGCGATTGCTTTTTTGATTAGCTGTAAAAGCGCTTTAGTGCCTACTTTCTCTTCCCAGCAACAACCAGCATCGCCAAATTATGACAATGTGGCCTCCTGGGCTATTTTACCTGATTCCTATCCTGATAATTTAAAACACTGGCAAACCAATACAGAAGTTTTAGAAGCAGATGTCTTCTATATTTATCCAACCTTAAACAATGAAAAAAGAGATTTAAGGTGGAACGTTCCTGTAACGGATTCCATCCAAAATAGTAAGGTGATTAATAAAGCAGTTTATTTTCAGGCATCTGCATTTTTAAATGCCGGGAAATTGTATGTTCCTTATTACAGGCAGGCACATTTAAGATCTTATTCTCAGTTAGAGGCAGGCGGTAAGGAAGCTTTAAATTTGGCTTATGGCGATGTTAAAGAAGCTTTTAGAACCTATTTGGAAAAGCACAATCAGGGAAGACCAATAATTATTGCTTCCCATAGCCAGGGAACTACTCATGCAATAAGGCTTTTAAAAGAGTTTTTTGATGGAAAACCATTGCAAAATCAACTGGTCGCCGCTTATATTCCGGGAATTGGCATCAAGAAAAACACCTTTGAAACCATTCAAATTATGACAAGCCCAACTCAAACTAATGGATTTGTAACCTGGAATACCTTCAAAAAGAATTATTATCCGAAAATGTATAACCAATGGTTTAAAGGAGCGGAAGTTTCCAACCCCGTTGATTGGGATAATAGCAATGAATCTGAGCGTGCCGAACATAAAGGGTTTTTATTTACCAACGATAAATTATATACTCAAGCATTACAAGTGTACGTAAAAGATGGATTATTGTGGATTAGCTTGCCTCATTTTCCATATAGGTTATTGGTTTTTGGAAAAAAGAGCTATCACGAAGGCGACATCAATTTATTTTGGGAAGATATTAGGGAAAATGCTTCTTTGAGGGTAGAATCTTACTTAAAAACCCACAGTATATTGACTGAAAATAAGAATTGAACTTTTTCATGGATATTTTTTTACGGAGCCAGATTTAAAAAGGGAATTTGAATAAATCCATTTAAAATGTCAATAATAATGTTGCAAAAGGGGTAGTTAATCGTCATAGATTAAATATCTTTTTTATGAAAAACAGTATCTTAACTTTAGTAACAGCATTAATATTGTCTTCTTGCGCGACAAAATCATCTTTTAAATCTTTTTATGAAGAAAATAAGGAGGAATGTGAGTTTTCAATAAGTTCACCAGCATTTATTGCAAATTTATTTATTCCAAAAGAGGATGTTGGGGAATATAAAGCCTTGTTTAAAAAAGTGAAACATTATAAAGTGATGGTCTTTTCTGATGCTTCAACCTTGTTGGACAGAAAGTTTGAGCGGTTTATCAAGCAAAAAAATTATAAAACTATTTTCAGCGTAAATCAGCGTGGAGATAAAGTTCAATTATATTTTTTACAGCATAAAAATGTGATTAGGGAAATTGTTTTAAAAGTTAAAAATGATGATGAATTTGTGGTGCTGGGATTAAAAACGAATTTATTGGATAGCGATTTCAATAAGATTGTCGAAAGTTATAACATCAAAATTTCAAGCAAATAAGATTTCAAAAAATGAAAAGCCGTTTAAAATTTAATTTTAAACGGCTTTTTTTAAAATAGTAAATTCTGTTTATTTGGTAGTTGCTTTTTTAGCAAAAGTATAAGTAATACCAAAATTAATTCCAAAAGAAGAGTAAGGAACTTTTTCAGATAATTTAATTGAGGGATCTGTCTCTGAATGGGCTCGTTCATCTTCATAATTCGTTTTAATCACATATCCAGGAGGTAAATTATTTACAGAATAATATCCAGCAACAGCAACTGTACCGTCAGGTAACATAATGTCTGTATTAAACTCTTGAATTTCTGAATCTTTTCTTTTTACACTAATTCCTATATACTCAGCTTCAATAAACAAATCAAGGTTTTTACCAATATTATGTTTATAACCAAAAGCACCTGTAAACCCTAAAGGAAACTCTCCATGGTAATCTTCAACATATTCTGTTACAGAATAAGAACCTGAAGGTAAACCCAAAGCAGCTGCTTTACCATCAGAAAAAACCTCTTTATTATAAACTACAGCCTCGGTTTTTCCTCCAACCTTTACCACTGCACCAAAACGACCATAAATGTTCTTTGTAAAATTATAAACTATAGATGTTGAAAAACCAAATGCTCTGGCTCTTGCCACAGCATCAACTTCTTGGTTCGGTAATTTTACTTCTTGAATAGTTTGGTCAGCGCCATGTAAATAGCCTAAACTGGTTTCAAGACCAAATGTTTCATTAAAAAAGTAACCACCTCTAAATTGAAAATTTGCTCCCTCACCATAACTTCCATAATAATTAGTTGTTTTAGTTGTAGAAACTTCTTCTCCTAACTTCATACCGGCACTAGGTAGTGAGTAACCACCGCTAGCAGATACGTAAAACTGTGCGCTTGCGCTTGTCGCCATAGCAATGGCAACTAATAATAATAAATTTTTTCTCATAATTATTCTGATTGTTAATAAAGACTGAATATAGCAGTATTAAAATATATAAAGTATGACAAATGTTACTTATAGGACGAATGCTGGCGTTTATATTATTAATATAAAAAAACCGCTTAATTATTGCATCTTATTTAAAAACATCGACTCTTTTTTTAGTATTTCCTACATAAACTTCATTGATGTTAACTATAACGGGACGTTTTAGAAAAGTATATTCTTCCAAGAGCAATTGTTGGTAGTCCTTTTCTGTTAGTTGCTGACTTTTTAAGTCCATCTCTCTATATTTTTTTGCACTTCGACTAAACAAAACTTCGTATTTTTTGGTTAGCACAAACAATTCTTCCAACTGCTTTACAGTAATAGGTTCGGTTTTAATCTCCTGTAAAATATAACCTGAGGTGTCCATTTCTTTTAAAATTTTTCTACAGGTATCGCAGGTTTTAAGGTGATATATTTTTTTCATTTATAAAGTTTATTAAAGAGGTTAATCCATAAAATTAATGTGTTTTTATTTTAAATTTGAAAATTATTAACAAAAAATAAATCAAAATGCAAAAACACTTTGACATTCTTATTAAAACAAGGCAGCTACTTTTAAAAATAACCGAAGACCTTTCGATGGAACAATTGAATACGATTCCTCAGGGATTTAAAAATAACATCGCCTGGAATATAGCCCATTTAACCGTAACTCAACAACTTTTAAATTATAAATTATCAGGCTTGAATTGTCTGGTTTCAGAGGAAATGATTGCTAATTTCCAAAAAGGAACTATGCCAAATCACATCATTTCAAAAGAGGAATTTGAAAACATAAAAGAACAATTTTTGCATTTGCCTTTGCGGTTGGAAGAAGATTATAACAAGGGGATCTTCAAGAATTACAATGAATACAAAACAAGTTTAAACATTATATTGAAATCAATTGAAGACAGTGTTATTTTTAATACCTATCATGAAGGGATTCACCTAGGGGTCATCCTTCAATTGATAAAATTTGTTTAAAAATTTTAAAATATAGAAAATTATGAAAAAACAAAGAATGTAAGCCATTCTGCTAAAAATCGACTTTAATATGGTACTTTTGCATAAGGGAATAAGCAAGTAATAGGATGATGCAAAACAAGCTCAACCTACTAACTTTATTGGACTTTACTGAAATAAACAAATAATCTTTTATCTTTGAAACCAGCATAATAAATTTTAATACACAGAGAAATGATTAATGGCGAACCTGCCTGCGGCAGGCAGGTTTACCTGCCGATAGGCAAGGCCTGCCTACCGGGAGGCAAGTTTACCTGACGTTAGGTAGGCTGCAGCTGTACCAACAAAGAAATAAAAATTAAACAGATGAAATTTAATACAAAAACCATACACGGAAATCAAGCACACGACCCTTCAACTGGAGCGGTTATGCCACCAATATATCAAACTTCAACTTACGCCCAAAGTTCACCTGGCGTTCATAAGGGTTACGAATATTCAAGAACTGCAAATCCAACACGCACTGCGGTTGAAAATGCTTTTGCCAGTATTGAAAATGGGGAATTCGGACTCGCATTTGGTTCAGGTTTGGCTGCCATAGATTGCGTAATGAAGCTATTAAATCCAGGAGATGAAGTGATTTCCACCAACGATTTATATGGAGGTTCTTATAGAATATTCACAAAAATATTCGAAAATTATGGTATCAAATTTCATTTTATAGGAATGGAAAATGCAGCTAATATTGAACAATATATTTCAAAAAAAACAAAATTAATTTGGGTTGAAACACCGACCAATCCAATGATGAATATTATTGATATTGCTGCGGTTTCGGCGGTTGCCAAAAAACATCAGATTTTATTGGCGGTGGACAATACTTTTGCAACACCTTATTTGCAAAATCCTTTGGATTTGGGAGCAGATATTGTGATGCATTCAGCAACAAAATATTTGGGAGGACATTCGGATGTGGTGATGGGCGCTTTAATGCTGAATGATAAAGTACTTGCCGATAAATTGTATTTTATTCAAAATTCCTGCGGTGCTGTTTGCGGACCAATGGACAGTTTTTTGGTGTTAAGGGGTATCAAAACTTTGCATGTACGCATGCAACGCCATTGTGAAAATGGTAAAGCGGTAGCTGAATATTTGGCAAAACACCCAAAAATTGAAAAAGTATATTGGCCTGGATTTGAAAATCATCCAAATCATGAGATCGCCAAAAAACAAATGAAAGATTTTGGCGGAATGGTTTCGTTTGTTACCAAAGGAAACAATATTAAAGATGCCTTTAAAATATTAGAAAACTTAAAACTATTCACTTTAGCCGAATCATTGGGTGGTGTTGAATCTCTGTCGGGCCATCCAGCAAGTATGACTCATGCGTCTATTCCAAAAGCCGAACGCGAAAAAACAGGCGTGGTGGATTCACTGATACGCTTAAGTGTAGGGATTGAAGATATCGAAGATTTATTGGCCGATTTAGAAAAAGCCTTAAGTTTAGTTTAGATAATAAACATAACCAATATGAACCCATAACAACCAATCGTTATATTTATTGGCGGGGTCATTTTTGGCGTGTAAACCATCCACATAATTAGAAAAGAAATATTGCCAGCGGGATTCTATCAGTAAATCTGAATATTCGCCCAATTTATAACGTGTTCCAACGCCAAAGGTTGCCGACATGGTAATACCAGCCTCGTCTTTAGCAGCGCCAGGATTTAAGTTATTGTCCCATTTATGAAATAATACGTTAGGGTCTTCCCAATTGCCTGATCCATAAGTTGATTTAATGGAAGGATTATAATAGTCTACAAAAGCGCCTGCACTTATGTAGGGCGACCATTGTAAATCTGGAATTCTTCTAGAACCGAAATCCACAATATCAACCCAATGAAATTCCATTTGGGCTCCTAAATTTAACAGATATGTTTTACCGGTGTGTGCTCTCAATTGTTCTCCCCCCGTTGATTGTTTTTCTGCATATATTCCAAAATGTTCTAATTTGGCAGACATATAAGATGCTTCTGCCCGAATTCTAAAATGTTCCGCCCAATAACTGGTACGCAGGTTCCAGCGGTAACGATAATCAGTAAAATTTAAATAGTAGATGACGCCAATACCCATACCAATATTTCCGCCAACATTGGCTTTGAAATTATTTCGTTGACCATAGTCTGTCGTAAATGATGCCGAGCCAGTAATAAAACCAATTTCATGACTCTTTTCACTTTGGGCATTTAAGTTTAAAGAGAGAATCAAAAAAAATACTAAAACAGATATTTTTATAAATTTATTCAAATACATAAAATCTAGTTATTTCAAATGTAATAAAAACATAACTAAACGCAATAGTAAATAAGTTTAATCTAAACTAAACAACTCATTCACATCCCAATTAGCCCTTAATTCAATTTTTTTATCGAAATATTTCACTACTTCAGGCTGCCTTTTCTCTAAAAAACTTCCCGTATCCCAAACGCCATTATTATTTTCGTCCAATGTTACCCTTAAGCCATAATTTCCGGGAGATAACAAATTAAAGCTTACTTTTTGAGGCTTGTCTATTTTTACAAGCCTAATTAAAACGTCTTTATCATTTAACAATTCAACAATTAAAGCCGTGTTTTTTTTGCTCGACAAATCAATATTAATGGCACCATAATCTTCAGGCAGTTTTGTTTTTAATTTATAAACGATTGAATCGTTTGACAAACCAAAAATATCTGTAATTGCTTTAGACTTTAACTCAAATTTGTATTCCATATTGTGTTTTTTGTCAAAATTGAGTGTTAATTTCGTTTTGGATTTTGAAAGACTTTCCTTAAAAGCAACCACGGTCGAATCTTTTTCGGTAATTTTAACCTTTGACCGATCGAAATTTACAATTGGCGTGTTTGTTACAAGCGAGAAAGTATCTATTAAATGTAAGATTGCGGTTGAATTTTGGATAATTTTTAGGGAATCAATATTTGTGCTTCTAGGTCTTATAGTAAATTTTTCAGAATAATTATTTTTTGAAACTGAGAAAGTTAAGGAGTCCACTTCAAAAGGCGTGTACCAGTAATTGAGCGTATCTTTATTTTTTTCAAAAACAATTTGCGATTCGAAATCAGATGGTTTCTGGGTTAAAAGCTCAATATTTATATCATTCGCATTGCCTTCAAATCCGAATTGAATACGGCCTTTACTAACTTCTTTTGGCCTAAACACTTTTAACTTGGGGATTTCTTTAAAAATTGTAAAATTATATTTTTGATCTGTTGGCAGTACAATAGTGTCTTTTATAAAGCCAATTTTATCAATTTCTGGATTGTAAATTTTATTGTTATTGGCGTCTTTTAAAGCGATTAGCAAATATTTCCCTTTGCGTAAATTCGTTAATTCAAACAAGGTAGTATCTAAGGTATTTGAAATATACCTTGGTTTCTGTTTGTAAATAATGGAATCGGTAAAGGAGGCGGTGTATTCATAAAGCATTACGTCAACACCTTTCACCGATTTTTTCAACATTGGGTCAGTTACTTTTCCTTCCAAACTTAGGGAGTCTATATAAGTTCCTGTTGAAAAAACATATTTAAAGTTTCCCAATTTATTTTCTTCATTATTGTCAACAATACTGTTGCCGAAGTTAAAGGCATAGGTGGTATTTGCATCTAAAGTATCCTGAATTTTTATGGTGATAAATTTACTTGCCGTACCAACTGGAGTAATAATTGGATCATATTTTTGTGGTGGAGAAATCACCAATTTTTTAGTAATATCTTTTAGTTTAATATATTCGTCAAAATATATTTTTATTTGTTTATCCTTGAAATTAACGGTTTCACCTGCAGGAATTGCCTTAATTAAGACTGGAGGAATAGTATCTTTTAACCCACCAGTAGGTGTACCTCTTCTGGCACAATCAAAAAACGCACTTGCTATCATTAAAACCAATAAAAACTTAACTAAAGAATTCCTCATATTTATTTAATTAAAAATACAAAATAACAATTATTTTATTAAAAAAACGCATTAAAATATGAGTCTGTTTAATAGTAGCTTTTTTACTTTGTGTAAGCCATGCAGGCAATGCTAATTTTTAAGTTTTTTGTTTGGCTAAGTGCTTTATAACAAGCCTCAAGGGTTGCTCCGGTTGTAATTACATCATCAATTAAAAGAATATGTTTGTTTTCTAAGGCTGTATTGTTATTGACATGAAATAACTCCTGCACATTTCTCCATCGGTCAAGTCGCAATTTTTTTGTTTGGGTTTTCGCTAAAGAAACCCGATTCAAAATATTCTCCTTATAAGGAATGTCCAGTTTTTTAGCCAGACTTTCTCCAAATGTTGTCACTTGATTATAGCCGCGTTTTTTAAGTTTTTTAGGATGAAGTGGCACAGGGATAATACAATCTATAGTTTCAAAACGTTTGCTTTCAGTAAGTTGTTCGCCTAGCCAATCTCCAATGAAAGTACCAACTTGCTGTTGTTTATTGTATTTTAATTCATGAATTAAACGCTGCACGTTTCCTTTTTTGAAGAAGTAAAATAATGATGTGGCGTTTTCAAGAGGAATTCTTCCGTAAAATGATTTTTCTATTAAATTATTTTCCTCGAAGCTGAAATTAGTTAAGGGCAAATCATGTCGGCACTTTAAACAAATTACAGATTCATAGCTTCCCAAATAGTCATTGCAGCCCAAACATACTTCAGGGAAAAAAACAGCAAAAATATTTTTTAAAATTCTCACAGCAAAATTTTTATTAAAAGTACATATTTTATTCAAATAAATTAAAGATGTCATTAAAAGTGAGGAAAATATATAAATTATCTATAATTTTTGGTGATAGTAAAGGTAAGCAATTCAAAAAAAACAACTTAGGCATAATTTATTTTGTAGTTTTACGTTTCATAAGAATAATTAAACATTTAAATGATGGAAGAAAATAAGAAATCAAACACTAAGCTGATAATCATAGCTTTAGCAGTTTTACTATTGGCCGCTTTGGCATACACTTTTTATACCAGTTCAGAACATAAAAAGTTAACAGATGCTATTGAAGTCGAAAAACTTGAAATAGAGCAAAATTTAGACAGTATGATTGTTAAATATGAAAACGCTATCGCTGAAAAAACATCAATGTCTGGTGAATTGGCGATTGAAAGAGACAGAATTATTGCTTTAAGAGATTCGGTAAAAAACTTATCGGCCGCAAATTATAGTATGCTTCGTCGTTACAAAGGTGAAATTTCTAAATTGGAAGAATCAAACAGAAAATTATTTTTGTTAAATGAGACGTTAACCAATCAAAATCAATTGTTAACAAGCAATTTGGATAGTGCCAATGTTAAAATTACAAGACAAATTGCTAAAAACGACACATTAACAACACAAAATTTAACATTAGCCCAAAAGGTAGCTATTGGAGCCGAGCTAAAAATAAGCACGGCAAAAGCTATGGCGATGAAAGAACGCAATAACGGGAAATTGGTGGAAACTTCAAGAGCAAATAATACAGATGCCTTAAGAATTAATTTGACCATTGTTAAAAATGAAATCGCCGAAAAAGGAGATCATCAAGTTCATATCCAAATAGTAGATTCCAAAGGTGTAACTGTAGCACCTAAAGGGGAGTTTATGCATAAAGATAATAAGGTAAGTTATAGTGACCTTTCGATGGTAAATTATTTAAATGAAGCCATAGACTTAATTTCATTGGTTGAAGTGAATAGAGATATCATGAAAACAGGACTTTATACCGTAAATATTTATATCGACAATAAATTTGTTGGAGCGACTAAAATTGCGTTGAAGTAAAAAAGCAACCCAAATTAATATTATTTAATATTTGTTGAGTGGAAATAGTTTAGGCTATTTCCACTTTTTATTTTTTAGTGTTAAAAGCTTTACTATTTTTGCAGCATGGCAAATCAAGATGATCAATTTAAAAAAGTAGTTTCACACGCAAAGGAATACGGTTTTGTATTTCAATCGAGTGAAATTTATGATGGTTTGAGCGCGGTGTACGATTATGCTCAAAACGGTGTAGAATTAAAGAAAAACATAAGGGAATATTGGTGGAAAGCCATGGTGCAAATGCATGAAAATATTGTTGGTTTGGATGCCGCAATTTTTATGCACCCAACCACATGGAAAGCTTCGGGCCATGTTGATGCTTTTAACGACCCTTTAATCGATAATAAAGACTCTAAAAAAAGATACAGAGCCGACGTTTTAATCGAAGAATATGTTGCTAAATTGGATGATAAAATAGAAAAAGAGGTTGAAAAAGCAGCAAAGCGTTTTGGAGACGCTTTTGATAAAGACCAATTTTTGACAACCAATCCAAGAGTTTTGGGCTATAAGGAAAAAGGTGAATCCATTTTAAAACGCATGGGAAAATCTTTGGCCGAAGAAAATTTGGCCGATGTAAAAGCATTAATCGAAGAATTGGAAATTGCCTGCCCATTAACTGGCTCAAGAAACTGGACTGAAGTGAAGCAATTCAACTTAATGTTTGGTACCAAAATAGGTGCTTCTGCAGATGCTTCAATGGATTTATATTTACGTCCGGAAACCGCCCAGGGAATTTTTGTGAATTTTTCAAATGTGCAAAAATCGGGCAGGATGAAAATACCTTTCGGAATTGCCCAAACTGGAAAAGCCTTCAGAAATGAAATAGTGGCTCGTCAGTTTATTTTCCGCATGCGAGAATTTGAACAAATGGAAATGCAATTTTTCGTTCGTCCCGGAACCCAAAAAGAATGGTATGAAGAGTGGAAACAAGCCCGTTTAAAATGGCATTTGTCTTTGGGATTGGGCAAAGAAAATTACCGTTTTCACGACCATGATAAATTAGCGCATTATGCAGATGCAGCAGCAGATATAGAATTTAAATTTCCTTTCGGATTTAAGGAATTGGAAGGAATTCATTCCCGTACGGATTTTGATTTAGCCAGCCACGAAAAATTTTCTGGTAAGAAATTACAGTATTTTGATCCTGAACTAAATGAACATTACATTCCTTATGTGGTGGAAACTTCTATCGGATTGGATCGCATGTTTTTGGCAGTTTTCTCTAATTCCTTGCAGGAAGAAGAACTAGAAAACGGAACCACAAGAACCGTATTAAGGTTGCCAGCAGTTTTGGCGCCAACAAAAGCGGCTATTTTGCCATTGGTTAAAAAAGATGGTTTGCCAGAGATTGCACGTAAAATTATGGACGATTTAAAATGGGATTTCAGTGTGGATTATGATGAAAAAGATGCGGTGGGAAGGAGATACAGAAGGCAAGATGCCGTTGGAACACCTTTTTGCATCACCGTTGACCATGATACCTTAACAGATGGCACCGTAACCATTCGTTATAGAGATACGATGGCGCAAAATCGCGTAAAAATCTCGGAACTTCGTGATATCATTAAAGAAGAAGTTGACGTTAAAAAATGGTTGATGAAAATGTAAGCTAAAAAAAATAGACATAAAAAAACGCCATAATTAATTTAATTGTGGCGTTTTTTATTTTTTTTATATGATTATTATTGAAACCGATAACCGATGGAAACGCCTCCGCGCCCAACAACTTCAATATCACTTTGATTCAATAAATCGCGGCCGATTCCGGCATAAATTTCAGCCACAAAACCTCTTTTGGTAACCCATTTTCCGCCTACTGAAATACCTACGGCCAAATCCGTGTATTTATCTTCAGTAGTGATTTCATAGGAGTTGTACGGCGGAAAATCTTCATAAACATAATTGTAGGCATAATCTGTTCCAGAATGAATCATGGTAAAAGCCTCCACAAAAAACCCCTGCGCATATTTGCTGGAGAAAAACTGACGGTAATAAGGCGTGATGGAAAAAGTTCGATATTCATCCAAACCTTCACTTTTATTGTCTAAACCGAAAAGTGTTCCTACACCAATGGAAGACTCTTCATTTAAGATGCGTTCGTAGCTAACATCAAACCATTTGAAGCCAATTAAATTGGACATGTTGATTTTCAATTCATTTTGTTTTGATTCATTTTCTTGCGCAAAAAGGGAAAAACCAGCAATTAACAACAGGGCTGAAATGATAATTTTTTTCACAGGTTAAATTTTAAATTCAAGAACAAATATAGCATCAATAATTTGAAGAAATTGCTAATTTTTTAAAATAATGACTGCTGCGCAGAAGGGTTTTCGTGTTCCAATAGCCATTTTTTACGCCAAATTCCACCGGCATAGCCTGTTAACGAACCGTCGCTCCCAATAATTCTATGGCAAGGAATAATAATCCATATTGGGTTTTTTCCATTTGCCGAAGCCACAGCCCTAATGGCTTTAACATCGCCCAGTTGTTTTGACTGTTCCAAATAGGTTCTTGTTTTTCCATATGGAACGTTTAACAATTCCTTCCAAACACGTTTTTGAAAATCGGTTCCTTGTGGATTCAGCTTTAAATTGAATTTTTTTCGTGTTCCATTAAAATAGTCATCTAATTGTTGCACGCAATTCTGCAAAATATCTGGAATTTCTGCTGATGTTTTTATAGCGTCATCCATTACGGTTATAGCACTAATACCGTTTTTATCACCCACAATTTTTGCGGTTCCTATGGGCGTTTTATAGTAGGCTGTTTGATTAGATTCCAAAAATATTTTTTGAGTTTAAATTCTCTAAGCAGATTTTTATTTTCTGCCAAGTGCCAACGATGCGAATATGAAAAGTACGACTTATTTGCAGTATTTTGCATAGTATCAAATGAGTAAATTTATAAATAAAATTTAAGTAACAATAACAATGAAAGCATTTTTTTAAGCTAACAATTATTTAAGGTATTAAGGGGAACATACTCAAAGACAATAGAATAAGCATAAAAAAACCTAGAGCATAAATGTCTAGGTTGATTTTCTTATTTTATAGTGCTCAGTTATAGCGGAATGTATAATAGGGCACTTTCTGAGTGCAAATGTACAACTTTAAAATTATATAACAAGGTTAATCTTGGATTTAATAATTCCGTTCACTAATTCGTTTTCTTTTGTTTTATCAAATAATGTTTGCACTTCTTTTTCCAAATCATTTGCTCTATTTTTAGAAACTTTACTTAATATAAATAGTAACAATCTTATAGATGCATTTAAGTTTGTATTGTTATTTGTTTTAAGCCTATATTTTAAATTCGGGATTCTTTTAATACCCACAGGTTGATTATAATCAAAAAGTATTCCGTTATGAGAACAGATATTTCTAATATTTATTAGTGAAATAAAATAATTATCTAGAAGTTTTACATCTCTAAAACCATATACTCCAGCAATCTTCTTTTTTAGTTCTTGATTTTTTAAATTAGTAAAGAATTTGAAAATTTGACCGAAAGTTAGAAATTCAAAAACTTTCCAAGCAGGAGCATAATCACAAGAATATTTATTATGATGTTTAATTAAGATGTTGTTTTTAGTTTTTAAATTAAAATAGATAGTGTTAAACTCTTTAAAAATATAGCTATCAACAACCTTAGGGTCAATATACCAAGTGCTATTATCTGAATAATGGTTAGACGCAAAGTAAATTAATTGTGTTCTAAAATGTACTTCTATTCTGTAAATGTACCTCAATAGAAGCATTTTTAAATCAAAATCGAAATAGTAAAGTTTTACGATATCATATAATTTAATATTTTCATTAAACTTATGAGTTTTATGATCTTGAAAATAATACCAATAGAAACCCAATCTATAATAACCGATGTCCTGTAAAATTTCCTTTACCTTTTCTATTTCATTATAATCTTTAAAAACAATTCCTCTTTCAGAAAGTCTTTTTATTTGTTCCTCAACAGTTGTTGCTACATTACCCATTAATATATTTTAAAACACCCTAATATAGCTGAATTTGTTGTAAGTTTTTATTAATAAGGAAGTCCATTATTGTGCTAAAAGAGAAGGAAAAAATAAAAAGAAATATTGCTCAAGTTTCCTCTTGACAAACTTCTTTGCATTATACTTTTGCCCCCTGTGATTGCTTCGTGTAACTTTATAATTTCCTCAATAATTTTTTTGCTTGCTGGTATTCTTCTGCGCTTTCGGGAATGGTTTTTAAAATTTCCTTGGATTCATTATACTTTTTTTGTTTTAAAAAGGTCAAGGCCTTGTACCATTTGGCTTTCGTTTCAAAAGCTGAATTACCTTCAATTATTTCATTAAAAACAATTTCGGCTTCAACATAATTGTTTAATTCTAATTGGCAAATTCCAAGGTATAAATTAATTTCAGAATCATTTGGATAACTATTGGATAAAATGGAGAGTTGCTTTAATGCTTCTTTATAATTTTTTGAATTGAAAGCCGATTCAGCCTTAGAAACTACCTCATTATTTTCACCTCTGACTACCAATTCCAGAGCGTTGTGTTTTGCGAAATCACTATAAACCGGATTTCCATTGTTGTAGATAAAAAAGCCAATTAACAAGGCAATGCTTGCCGCAATCATTAAGTTTCTATAGCGGAATAAAGAGATTTCTTTGGTTTCTTTTTTAGTGTTTTCGTCTTGTTTTATATGTTGAGAACCTAAATCGGTCAAGGTTTTTCTGAGTTTTATTTCTTCCTCTTCATTTTTGAATTTTGCACCCAAAGAGAATTCCAAGGCGATGTAAATTTCAAAGTCTTCTTTAAAATCGGTGTTAGATTTTAATTGTTCTTCAAAAAATTTTAGATCTTCTTTGGAAAGTTCATTATTTAAATATTGCTCGAACTTTATGTATCGTTCTTCTGGCATTTGGCTATGCTTTTAAATGGTGATATTCATTGGAACTTTTTACAAGTTGGGTTAGTTTACCCATACACTGTGATTTCTTTTTGCGGGCATAACCATAAGATACGCCTAAAAATTTAGCAACTTCTTCCATCGACTTAATCTTGAAAGTAACTTTTAACAATTCTTGACATTTTTTACCCAATTCTTTAAATTTAGATTCAAATAATTGATATTTTTTCTCAAAAAGTTCTGTTTCTTCAACTTGTTGATTTTGTTCTTCTGTAATAGATGTTATTTCTTCTACAATTGTTACCCTGTTATTTCCTCTTTTTTTAAGCTCATTTAGCCACTTTCTTTTACATAATAAAAAAAAATAGGCATCGAATGGACATGTCAATATAAAATTTTTCTCTTTCGCCTGATGATAAATAGTTACCAATGTTTCCTGAATAATGTCTTGCGCATCATCTGCATTTCCACTATTTTTTTTTACGAACGACACAATTTTATGGGAAAAATTCATATATATCTTTGAAAGTACCCTGCTGTCATTTTTTAGCAAAGCTTCAATGTATATGTGGTCTTCGTGAGTTTTATGATCCATTTCTAATAATTAGGAAACGCTAATTTAATTTTTTTTTCAGGAAAAAGGGTAACAAAGATTAAAAGATACTGATATGTAAGCGTAAATCGAATTTAAAAATAATTAAAATTTAATAATTATGAAAACACAAACACAAAATTCTATGGACTTAAAAAACTGCAAAGAAGTAAGCCGTATTTTAAAAAATGTACTGGGATTGTCAATACTTGCAATTTTTGCGAGTTGCGACAATAACAATGATGAAATTATTGATTTGCAACCGCAACCAGATGGTGTTGCTTTGGCAGCTCGATTTAATGAGAACAGACAAGAAGCAACTCAAGAATTTACGATAGATGCTTCAACAGGTGGCGTTATTACTGGAACACAAGGAACACAAGTTGCTTTTCAACCAAATTCTTTTGGATTGAATGGAACTCCAGTTACCGGAAATGTAACTGTGCAATTGATTGAAATTTATGACAAAGCTTCTATGTTATTGCAAAACAGAACTACTTTGGGAGAAAGAGCAAATGGAGACAAAGAGGCTTTAGAATCAGCTGGAGAATTTTTTGTGGCTGCAACACAAGAAGGAAATAAATTAGCATTATTGGAAATGGCATCTTTAACCAGCCGACCAATAAATCAAGCCGAATTTGTTGGAGGAATGCAAATTTTTAGGGCTGGCGGCGAAGATGATGATTGTGATGGAATTGATGCAACTTGCGATTGGGTGGAAACCGATGAAGATAAAAATGGAGAAAACGACAAAGCCGAAGTTAGAGACGGTCAGGGAGCAGCGGGTGTATTTGTGACTTATAATTACAATATTGGTAATTTTGGCTGGACAAACCTTGATAGATGGTACAACTTTACTGGGCCAAAAACAGAGATTTTTATTGATGTGCCAGACGGATTTAACCAAGACAATTGCGCAGTATATCTATCTTATGATGGAGAACCGACAGCTTTGGCCAGAATGGATGTTTGGAATACGGATTTAGAAATGTTTACAGAACATTACGGATTAATTCCTGTTGGAATGGAAGTGCATATTATTATGGTAGCCGAAATTAACGGACAATTAAATTACGCTATTCAAGGAACTACTGTTGTGCAAAATCATATTGAAACGATTCCAAGTTTAAGTCCAATCTCACAGGCGGCTTTGGAAGTTTTAATTAACGGATTGCCATAATTCACCTACAAATTTAGCAATCTATTAATAGTGACTCTTCTGCCATTTTTGGCGGAAGAGTTTTTACATTCAATCTTTTTGTATATTTATCAATCAATATGGCAGTAATGAATGGTTTAAGTCATTGATATTCAATACCCGAACCTCAAATAGGCATTATTAGAATGCTTTTTTTATATTTGTTTTTAAATGCGGCTCTTATGTTAAAACAAACAACCATTATTTTCGTCTTTGCGCTAAGTCAAATTTTAGGGGCGCAATCCATAAAAAATGATACCGTCACTAGAACGGCAACCATTGGCCATTCCATCAATGGAAATAAAGTTTCTTTTATTCCAGAAACCCCGCAACTCAACCAAATTGCAGGGGCTCCAAAAGCATTTTACACGTATTATTGGGAGTTTGGGGACGGAAATTACAGTTTTAAAGAAAAGCCAGTTCACACCTATAAAAATAAAGGGAACTACACAGCACAGCTTTCAGTAACCAACAATTACGATGATGGAAAACCGCCAACAACACGGCCAAAAGAAATTTCTATAAAAGAAGAAAGTTTTGATACCACTGAAAATGAAAAACAATATTTGTTGGCGGCACACAATGGATTTAGATTGCAAACCAATAGAGATCCCATACCCGAAGAGGAAATGCAGTTGGTGTTAAGTTATGGAAATGATAAAGAATATCCTACCAACGGAAAAATTTATTTGTTTTTTAATGAACAAAAATTCAAAGCTAAAAATTTTGATTTGGTTGCGGTAAGATTACATAATAATGAGCAAGAAATTTCAGAAGAAATAGTTGCTGATAATCAACGTTATATTTCGAAAAATGAGCTGGTGCAATCCACTGGAATTTCAACTTTTATGGATGAAACATTACTGGTAAATGATACGCTAAAACAGAATTTGCCACTTTCTTTGGCGGAAGCAAAGGTTTATTATCGAGATTTTAAAATTTTTGAGGTAAACAATGTTCAGCCAAACGAAGCGAGGAATATGTTTTACACATTCAAAACCACGCCGGAAATGTTGAAAGATACCAGTGCAGTTATTTCAATTCGCAGTATTTATGTGCCGGAACGCGGAAACGATTCTCATAAAGTGCTGAACAAAGAGATGGAAATTGTGACTTCTCACGATCCGAATAAAATGGCTGTTTATGATACACGACTGAATTACAGACTGGTTCGTTTTAAACGCTTAAAATACAAAGTGCAATTTCAAAATAACGGTGAAGGTCCTGCCAGATTGATAAAATTAAATGTTGAAGTGCCTGATATGTTGGACAAATCTACCTTAGAAGTGATTGAGATGTATCCGAAATGTCCTATTTGCCCAAAAGAAGAAGTAAATTTTAGTTGTTTGGACACCATTATTTCAAAAGACAAAATTACTTTTCAATTTAAAAATATTTATTTGCCGGGAACCGCCCAAAAAGGGGTTTACGATAAAGATTCGACTAAGGGATTTGTAAAATACGCTATGAAATTTGGAAAGGATTTCCACAAACAAAAATCTAAAAGCAAAACGGAAATTATTTTTGACAAAAACGAGCCAATTGTTACCAACACTTCCACCTCGCGTTTTTCTCCGGGAATATCAATCGGCGTAAAAGCCGGTTACAATAGTTTCCCCGATTTAAAAGATTCAAAAGCCTATTTTGTGGGTGCCACAATTTCTCCCTATAAATCTTATAAAAAATACCTGCAGGCGGAATTAATGATGGCTACCCATGAATTTGCCGAGTTTAAAAGCACTAGCAAACAATTGGGGCCAATTTTTATGGATGATGGAACCGTTGTTGACAACGCAATTCGGTTTGATGAAACCAATGCAGCTTACACAAAACTTAATATTGATGTGGTACCAGTTTCGTTTCGTTACAATATAAACGGTGTTTTTGGATTGGGCGTAGGTCCGCAAATTTCATTTGACATTTCAAATAAAGTAAACAGTACCAAAAGCTCAAGTTATTTTACTTATTTTAAAAATCAAATTGGAGATCCAATAGATAAACTTTCCACAACCGAAACTGTGTCGGAAAAATCTTCGTTTGGCGACATAAAATATGGTGTTTTTGGAGACATCACTGTTGGTGCTTCCAGAATTGGGCCAAGTGTGGGCTTCCGTTATATATACAATTTCAACGAACCGCACGCGCAGCTTCATTTTTATGTCATTTGGAAAATATAAATTTAAACGATGTTAATGAACAAACTCTTTGTTTTTTTAGTATTTTTTAGTTTATTCGTTGTTGCACAGAAGTCAAGCCCAAATTTTAAAACACAAGTTGATTCCCTGAGGAAGCAAAATAATTTGGCGGAATTTATTTATGTGCATTTAGATGAATTTGCAAACAATCCTTCATCAGAAAAATTAACGATTTTCGAAACAGTTTTGGCTGATTTGTGGCGAAACCCTATTAATGAAAAGGAAAATACAGCAAAACTCTATTTCCACATTAATTATGCTTATTATTTAAAACAGTACGGATTTATTGGGCAATCCATTATTCAATATGAAGAAGCTTATGCTTTTTATGTAAAAAGCAAGCTCATAAAGTTTGATATTATTGAATTTTGCCTAAAGCCTCTGGCAAATAATTATACCAGACTTGGTGATTCGGACAGGGCGGAAGATATTATAAAAATTACCATTGAAAAAGCGCAAAATGAGAAAAGAAAGGATCAAGTTATTGCAGGATATTCAAATTTATCCATCGTTTTCAGAACGAAGGGTAATTATGAAACTGCGATAAATTACCTGAAAATGGCTTTGGATTTATCCAATTCGAATCAGGAGAAATCAAAAATTTATTCCGATTTGGCCATTAATTTTTTAATGTTGGGGTCAGTTCAAAAAGCGGAAGAAAATGCGGTTTTGTCCAATAGGTTAAACCATAAAAATGAAATAGAAATTATTGCCCAAAATGACAAAACACTGGCTGGTTGTTTTCTTAAAAAAAACGAATTTGATAAGGCCATTTTAAAATTTGAAATCGCTCTAAAAAATGCAATACGTGTTTATGGAAAAAATAACCGTGAAATTGCTAAAATTTACAATCAAATTGCAGAAGCCTATCGCGGTAAAAACGAAAATGACAAAGCCTTAGGTTTTTATCAAAAATCGCTAAGTGCTTTACTTCCTAATTATCAACCTAAAAATGCTTTTGAAAATCCCGAATCCACCTACTTTTATCCTGAAAATACTTTGAAAGAAGCTTTGGACGGAAGGGCTTCGTTATTTGTTGAAATCAAAAATTATGAAGAAGCTTTAAAAAATTACAAACTATCTTTTTTGGTTGAAGCAGAACTTCGATCCACTTATTTAACACAAAATGCAAAGTTGCTGCAGCAACAGGAAAATAGAGACAGAAGTGAAAAATGTATTGAACTGTGTTATAATTTATACACGCAAAATAGAGAGAATACGTGGATTGAAGAGGCCTTTCAGTTTGCTGAACAATCAAAATCCGCAGTATTGCTCGAAGCCAAAGAAACGGGATCGGCAAAATCTAAATTTAAAAACGACTCTTTGTTTTTAAAAGAAAAGGAATTGCTTTTTAAAAATGCGCAGCTTCATAAGAATATTGTGGTCGAATCCTTAAAAGGAAAAGGCGCAAATGTTAATTTGTTGGCCAATTTAACCAAAGAACGCAACACAATTTTTAATAATTTACAATTGCTGAAGCAGCAAATTAATTTAAAATATCCGCAATTAAAAATACTGAACGACAGCTTAATTACTTCAAAAAAATTAAAGAAATCGGTATTAAAAAACAACGAATTGTTTATAGAATTTTTTGACGGGAATAAAAACGTCTATATTTTCTCCATCTCGAAGGGCAATCCAATTTCTATGGCTAAAATTGAAAAAAATTCGGATTTTATGAACCAAATTTCCACATTTTTGAATTTATTCTCTGATCCACGAGGCATTGCGCTTCAAAATAATGTAAAAAATTACACGGCATTGGGCTACGAATTGTATAAAAAATTAATCGGTCCACAGCCAAACAAGAACATCATTATTGTGCCCGATGGATTATTTTCATTTTTTCCTTTTGATGCCTTACTTACTGAAGAAAAAGCCATTGCCAATTTTGATAAAATGGCTTATTTAATAAGAAAACACGCGATTAGTTATGCCTATTCGGCAACTATATTAATGCATGAAACCAAAACAAACCAAAAGGTAAAAAACAGTTTTATTGGATTTTTTCCGATTTTTGAAAATAACCACCGAAACTTATCAATGTTAAACTACACTTTGCAAGAGGCCAAAAGCATTAAAAATGAAGTGCAAGGAACTGTTTTGTTGAAGTCGGATGCGTCCAAAAATAATTTTGAAAAACTTGCAGCTAATTATTCTATCATTCATTTATCAACCCACGCAACCGCAGGAGATTATTTTACGCCGCCAGTCATAGAGTTTTATGACGAAACTTTATACTTAACTGAGATTTATGGCTACAATTTGCAAACGGATTTGTTGGTTTTAAGTGCTTGTGAAACTGGCTTGGGAATGTTAAGAAAAGGAGAGGGCGCAATGAGTTTGGCTCGTGGATTTTCGTATGCTGGTGTTAAAAACCTGATAGTGTCCTTGTGGCAAGTAAACGATAAATCCACCGAAAAAATAATGTCGGATTTTTATGGAAAATACAGCGAAAACGGGAATAAAGCAGAAGCATTGCACCTTTCAAAATTGGCGTATTTGAATGATGAAAATATCGCTTCAAGTAAAAAATCGCCCTATTATTGGGCAAGTTTTGTTTATATTGGAGAAACCGAACTTACAGACAAAAATACTTTTAATTTTGGATGGCTCTTAATTATGGCGGCAGTTTTAATTGTGTTGTATATTCTGCATAAAAAACGCTAGTAACTAAACGCAAAATTTTAGAGAAAGATGAGTGTGTTAGAAATCAATTGTTTATCACATTTTATTTTCTTTTCTACCATTTGTTTAACCGTTTAAATTTTGAAAATATTTTTTGAGTTTTGAGTGGTTATTTTAGCAATTTCCTGCGGACTTATTTTATAAATTTCAGCCAATTTATTTAACACTTTTATAATATAACTGCTTTCGTTTCTTTTTCCGCGGAAAGGCGCTGGTGCCAAATAAGGAGAGTCTGTTTCCAAAACAAGATGTTCTAAAGGAATTTCATGCAGAAACTGGTCAATTTTTCCATTTTTAAAAGTGACCACGCCGCCAATTCCCAATTTCATATTGTAGGAAATAGCTTTTTTTGCTTGCTCTAAATTTCCTGTAAAACAGTGGAAGATTCCAAAAAGTTGCTCATTTTTTTCTTCTTCCAAAATCTCAAAAATTTCATCAAAAGCATCCCGGCAATGAATTACGATAGGCATATTTCTTTCTTTGGCCCAAGCGATTTGGGTTTTAAAGGCAATTTGTTGTTGTTTCAACAACGTTTTGTCCCAATATAAATCGATACCAATTTCGCCGATGGCGTAGAAATTTCGTTTATCCAGCCAATATTTTACAATAGCTAACTCTTCTTTAAAATTTTCTTTTACGTGAGTAGGGTGTAAACCCATCATTAAAAAGATGTTTTCGGGAAAAGATTTTTCCAAATCCAACATGGCATTTAAATAGGTTGAATCGATAGCAGGAATAAAAAAACGGGAAACGCCCACGTCCAAAGCACGCTGAATCATTTCATTTCTGTCTATATCAAATTGTTCGCTGTATAAATGCGTATGTGTGTCGGTAATTATCATACTGCAAAAGTAAACAAAGTTTAAAAAACGGAAAATTTAGTTTTGTGAATGGGGGTAAATTGTTTATTGTTAATTTCAAACCAACTTATTGATTACTTACTTATTTTTATTTTGTGTTAGAGTTCAATGAACTATGTTTGGAGCAGAAATCATGGCTTTGTGAGCCTGTGTGAAAGTATTTTCAATAAATTGTTTCGCTGTGCATACCAAGATGGATTACTGCCCAAAGTACGATCAGCCATCTGGTGGGGAACGCCCAAGTTTTTTAATAATATTCTTTTAATTTTTGAATTTATTTTTTAATGGCTAAAACATTGTGTATAAGTTAAAAAATTTGTAACTTTAATACGATAAATACCTTGCAAGATATTGTTACTTAAAGATTTCTTGTGATTTAATACTTGCATTATAAATTACGCTGTTAATACAGTTTTATAGAATTGTTCTTGTTTAACATTTAACAAGGTTCTCATGCAAGTCAAAAAATATCCCAACGCAAAACTAGAAAATTACACTAGAATTTTAATTCAACTGAGTTTGGTGTTTTCACTATTCCTAGTATATGAATTTTTAACATTGAAATCTTATCCACGAGAAATCAAGGAAATAAGCGGAACCCTTATAAATATTGAGGATAATGAAAAATTGGTTGTAGTAAAGCCAATAGAGGCAGAAGTACAGCCCGAAACCAAAGTAGCGCTTCCTGAAAAAATATTAAAAGTTGAAGATGATGTTGATATTAAAGAAACGGTTATAGAGTCTACCGAAACCAGCCAATTTGATGCCGTTAAAGTTACTGCGCCTAGAGAAATGGTTAAAGTGGTGGAAGAGGAAGAGGTAGTAGAGGATGTTGCGTTTGTGGTAATTGAAAATGTACCTATTTATCCGGGATGCAAAGGAAATAATGCAGCCCTGAGAGAATGTTTTTCGGATCAAATTGCAAAATTTGTTGCAGCAAAATTCAATGCAGAGCTAGCCTCCGATCTGGGATTGACACCAGGAAGTATCCAAAAGATTTTCGTAGTGTTTAAAATTGACAAAAATGGGAATATTACTGATATAAATGCGAGAGCGCCTCATAAAAAATTGCAGGAAGAGGCGATAAGAGTTATTAATTTATTGCCACAAATGACACCTGGGATGCAACGTGGAAAACCTGTAGGCGTAAAATATGGATTGCCAATTGTTTTTAAGGTTGAATAAAACTACTTAGCTAACAAAAATCCCGCAATTGCGGGATTTTTTGTTAGGAATGATTAATATTGTGGCGAGTTATTAAGTAAATTAGTATTTTCGTAAAATATATTAAAATAAATGATTCCAAATTTAAATAACTTACCGGTTTATGACACCACAGGTGTAAATGAACGCATTGCTCGTTTTTGTTCACGCAGCATTAAATCGTCTTCAAAAGTTGAAGGATTAAAACTTGCTTTAAGCATGATTGACCTCACAACGCTTGAAGGTAAAGACACAATCAGAAAAGTGCAACAACTTTGTTATAAAGCGATGCATCCGCATGATACTTTGAAAAACATTCCAACAGTTGCGGCTATATGCGTGTATCCCACTTTTGTTAAGGAAGCTAAAAAGGCTTTACAAGGAAGTGATATTCAAGTGGCAGCAGTAGCTACAGCTTTTCCAAGTGGACAATCGAGTTTAGAAGTAAAATTGCTTGATACAAAATTTGCTGTTGATCAGGGTGCAGATGAAATTGATATGGTTATTTCGAGGGGTGAATTTCTTGCAGGAAATTATCAGTATGTTTTTGATGAAATTGCAGCTGTAAAAGAAGCCTGTGGAAAAGCACATTTAAAAGTAATTATAGAAACCGGTGAACTTGACACGCTTGATAACGTTAGAAAAGCAAGTGAAATTGCTATATATGCCGGTGCAGATTTCATTAAAACATCAACAGGTAAAATTCAGCCCGCGGCTACTTTACCAGTAACTTATGTAATGCTTAATGCCATAAAAGATTACTATTTAAAGACGGGGAAAATGATTGGCATGAAACCCGCTGGAGGAATTTCAACTTCTAAGATTGCATTGCAATATCTGGTAATGCTAAATGAAGTTTTAGGAGAAAAATGGATGAATAAAAATTATTTTCGATTCGGGGCCAGTAGTTTAACAAATGATATTTTAATGCAATTGGTTAAATCGGAAACGGGTATTTATCAATCTATCAACTATTTTTCAAAAGATTAATTATGCAAAAAAATAAGGACAATAGCATGTTTAAGGCATCCTGGACATATAATGAAGCACCTGAAAGCACAGATCATATTCAAATAAAAAAGAAGTACGATTTGTATATTGACGGAAAGTTTTCAAAACCGATTAAGGGAAAGTATTTTGACACCCTTAACCCTTCAACCAACGAAAAGATTGCAAGTGTTGCAGAAGCAACTTCTGAGGATGTTGACACAGCAGTTCAGGCAGCCAAAAAAGCCTTTGAAAGTTGGTCTAAATTAACTGGAAAAGAACGCGGTAAATACATTTTTAGAATTGCTCGCCTAATTCAGGAGCGCGCAAGGGAATTTGCTGTAATTGAAAGTTTAGATGGCGGTAAACCTATCAGGGAATCAAGAGATATTGATATTCCTTTGGCAGCCAATCATTTTTTTTATTATGCAGGTTGGGCAGATAAACTGGCTTATGCTTTTCCTAATAGAAATCCTAAACCAATTGGTGTGGTTGGACAAATTATTCCTTGGAATTTTCCGCTTTTAATGGCCGCATGGAAACTTGCGCCAGCATTGGCAACCGGAAATACAGTGGTGTTAAAACCTGCTGAGACGACGTCTTTAACAGCTTTAAAACTCGCGGAAATTATTCATGAAAGCGGTATCCCAAAGGGAGTCGTAAATATTGTTACCGGAGCAGGAGAAACCGGAGCTGCTATCGTAAATCATCCCGATGTTGGTAAAATTGCTTTTACCGGATCGACAAATGTTGGTAAATATATTCAAAAAGCAACTGCGGGTACCCATAAAAAATTAACATTGGAATTAGGAGGAAAGGGAGCCAATATTATTTTTGAGGACGCCGCAATTGATCAAGCTGTGGAAGGAATAATAAATGCCATATTTTTTAATCAAGGTCATGTTTGTTGCGCAGGTTCACGTTTATTTGTGCAGGAATCGGTAGCTGATATCGTTATTGAAAAACTTAAGAATAGAATGGACACCTTAATTATTGGGAATCCATTGGATAAAAATACAGATATTGGCGCCATAAATTCTAAAAAGCAATTACAAACCATTGAGAATTATATTAAAATTGGATTAAATGAAGGTGGTGAAATTTATCAACCAGATTGTAACTTGCCTAAAAACGGAAATTGGTGTGCACCTACTTTGTTTTTAAATGTGTCACAATCTCATAGAATTGTTCAAGAGGAAATTTTCGGCCCTGTTTTAACAATTCAAACTTTTAGAACTATTAATGAGGTTATTGAAAAAGCAAACAATACACCTTATGGATTATCAGCTGGGGTTTGGACTCAAAACGGCGCTAAAATGTTCCATCTTACCCAAAAATTAAATGCCGGTGTTATTTGGGGAAATACTTTTAATAAATTTGATGCAACCTCCCCTTTTGGAGGAACCAAAGAAAGCGGATTTGGAAGAGAAGGCGGTTTGCATGGTTTAAAATCTTATGTGAAATTTGATTAATTATTTTTAAGGAAAGATTATGAGTAGATTAGATATTCAAAAAACGTATAAATTATATATAGGAGGTAAATTTCCCAGAACAGAATCCGGAAGATATTTTACAATTAATGACAGCAAAGGAAATTTAATGGCAAATATGTGTTTAGCTTCACGAAAAGATTTTAGAAATGCCGTTGTAATCGCGCGTAATGCCCAAAGCTCTTGGGCAAGTGCATCAGCACTAAACAAAGGTCAAATTTTATATAGGATTGCAGAAATGCTTGAGGGAAGAAAAGAGCAATTTATTTCAGAATTGATTGCCCAAGGAGAAACCGCTGCAAATGCTAAAACCGAAGTGCTTGAAGCCATTGACAGGCTGGTTTATTATGCCGGTTGGAGCGATAAATACCAACAGTTTTTTAGTGCGGTAAATCCAGTTTCGAGTTCTCATTTTAATTTTTCGGGTGTTGAACCTGTTGGGGTGGTTGCAATTATTGCCCCTGAAAATCAACCTTTATTGGGATTAATTTCGGTAATGGCACCTGCAATTGTTGGGGGAAATACTGTGATTGTTTTGGCATCAGAAACCAAACCTTTAACCGCAATTTCTTTTGCAGAAGTGTTAAATTCTTCGGATGTACCTAGCGGTGTGGTAAATATTTTAACAGGAAAAAAAGCGGAATTGGCTGGCCAAATGGCATCGCATATGGATGTAAATTCGATTATTTATTGTGGAACAGATGAAAAATTGATGAAATCTATAAGTGAGTCGGCAAGCCTTAATGTTAAAAGAACAATTTTTTATAAAAAGCATGATTGGACAAATGAATTGTGTGAGTCACCTTATTTAATTGAGAAAACACAAGAAGTTAAAACCACTTGGCACCCAACAGAAATATAAAATTTTAATTTGAGGTAATTTTATTCATAAAAAAAGGTATAAATTACCATAACCAAGCTTTATTTTATGAATAATAATTATTTCGCACATGAAACCGCCGTAATAGATATAGGTTGTGAAATTGGAAAAGGCACCAAAATATGGCATTTCAGCCATATTATGCCCAATTCAATAATTGGTGAAAATTGTAATATTGGACAGAACGTAGTTGTTTCACCAGGCGTGGTTTTAGGTAAAAATGTTAAAGTTCAAAACAATGTTTCCATTTATTCGGGTGTTATTTGTGAGGATGATGTGTTTTTAGGGCCAAGCATGGTTTTTACCAACGTTATAAATCCGAGAAGTGCCATCATTCGAAAAGATGAATATAAGGAAACCTTGGTGAAAAAAGGCGCAAGCATTGGCGCAAACGCCACCATTATTTGCGGCAATGAAATTGGTGAATATGCTTTAATTGGCGCCGGAGCAGTGGTTACCAAACCTGTTTTGCCTTATGCCTTAGTAGTTGGAAATCCTTCAAAGCAAATTGGCTGGATCAGCGAATATGGACATCGTTTAAACTTTGATGAAAAGGGATTGGCAACCTGTGTTGAAAGTGGCGAGAAATACCAATTAGTAAACAATAAAGTTCAAAAAATCTCGAAATAATTTACAATGAACAAACTGTTTTTAAGTTTTCTGATGCTTCTTATTTCCATTTCCGGGTATTCTCAAATAGAAAAATACCCTGTATTTAAAGAATGCGACAGTGCCGTTATTGCTGAATTGGAGATTTGCTTCAGAAATCAGGTTAAAAATGCAGTGATTGCAGAATTCAAAATTCCTGAAAACTTAAAAAAAGACCAATATAAAGCAAGCACCAATATTGTTTTTTTGGTGGACGCTTCCGGAAATTTTAAAGTTATTTATGTGAATTCCCCTTACAAGGAATTAAAGGCAGAAATTGAACGCGTTTTTGCAACATTGCCAACAATTACACCTGCAAAATACAACAACCATCCAATAGAAATGCAGTTTGTGTTTCCTCTAAAAATTCCTTTGGAAGACAATATAGAGGAAGTAATTACCCAAAAAGAAGTTATTGTGGCAGAAACGCTTCCCAAACAAAAAGAAGCGCTAACATTGGCTCAAGCCAAAACAACGTTGTTTCCTGAGCACAAAAGTGAATTACAAATTCCTTTTACGCACGCAATGTACAATGCATATGACGCCTATTTAAACAAGGCCGACAATTCACACACGGGCGTAAAACCATATTTGTATAATGAAGTAGGTGAATATGTGGATTTAGATGTCTTGAAAAACAAGGTAATCACACCGAAATCGACTTGGTTTGGTAGAAAATTGCTCAACGAACATATGGCTTATGTTCAGGGAAAAGATTTTTGGTTTACCTTCAATCCTATGGTTGATTTGCAATTGGGGAAAGACAGTGATGACGTTAATACATACAATAATACACGTGCCATTCAGATTAATGGAGGCATTGGCAAAAAACTGAATTTTTCAACAAGTTTTTATGAAAGTCAGGGACGTTTTGCCAATTATGTAAATGAGTATGCCGAATCCATAAAACCTGCTGGAGGAAACCCGGCCATCATTCCAGGTCGAGGAATTGCCAAGGGATTTAATGAAGATGCCTATGATTATCCTGTTGCTGAAGCTTATATTTCCTATACGCCTAGCAATCATTTTAACTTTCAATTTGGTAATGGGAAAAACTTTATCGGTGATGGCTATCGTTCTTTATTTTTGTCGGATGTAGCGTCTCCTTATCCATATTTTAAAATTTCAACCAATTTCTGGAAAGTTAAATACACCAATTTTTTTATGTGGATGCAAGATGTAAGGCCAGAATTGACAGTAGATGGCGCTTACAAACAAAAATATATGGCCATGCATTATTTGGATTGGAACGTAACAAAAAAATTCAATATCGGATTATTTGAGGCAGTTATTTGGGATGATGCAAACAACCGGGGATTTGACATTAATTATTTAAATCCGCTAATTTTTTATTCGGCAGTAGAGTTTGCAACAGGATCAAGAGCTGGAAACACGACACTCGGACTCAGTTTAAAATACAAAATGAAAGCGATTACGCTTTATACCCAATTGTTATTAGACGATTTTAGGGTGAGCGAAATGACCAGCAGCAACGGCTGGTGGGCCAATAAATTTGGAGCGCAGTTTGGTGTAAAATATTACAACGCGTTTAATGTCGAAAACTTATTTTTGCAGGCCGAATTTAATGCGGTACGTCCTTATACGTATTCTCACGATGAATTAAATTATAACTTTGGACATAATAATCAGCCTTTGGCGCATTTGTGGGGTGCTAATTTTAGGGAAGCGGTTGTAATTATGAATTACACCAAAAATCGCTGGTTTGCAAACGCAAAGGTTGTGGTAGGAAAAAAAGGCTTCGATTTTGCTGACGGAACTGATACCAAAAGTTATGGCGGGGATGTTTTTGCAGACAATGATGACCGTGTTTCAGATTATGGTAATGAGATTGGACAAGGCAATATAGCCAATATTTTTATAGGAGATTTGCAGTTGGGTTATTTGGTAAATCCGGCCATCAATTTAAAATTATTTGGTGGATTGACATATAGAAAATTTGATCCAACAGCGCCTGCAAAAGGATTTTCAGAATCAAGCTCAACTTGGATTTCTTTCGGATTAAAAACTGATGTGTTTAATTGGTATTTTGATTTTTAAGACGATCATATTAAAACAAAATAAAAAAAGTCGGGATCTCAATAATTAAAATCCCAACTTTTTTTCGTCTTTGAGTTATTTTTTCATCCCGGTAGTTTCAAAAAATTCTTTTTCAATCCCTTCTCTGTGATTAGGATGTGCTATTTTAACCAACTCTTTCACCCGTTGTTTAATGGTTTTTCCATATAAATTGGCAACACCATATTCCGTAACAATATATTGAACATGCGCCCTAGTGGTAACTACTCCTGCGCCTTTATTCAAAAATGGAATAATTCGGCTAATTCCTTTTTCTGTTATTGATGGCATGGCGATAATGGCTTTTCCGCCGTCGCTTAAACTTGCGCCTCTTATAAAATCCATCTGCCCACCAACACCAGAATACAATCTGGTACCTATAGAATCAGCGCAAACTTGTCCGGTTAAATCAACTTGAATTGCTGAATTTATCGAAATCATTTTAGGGTTTTGTCTGATTACAGAAACATCGTTCACATAATTACAAGATCGCAATTCAACAAACGGATTGTCATCTACATAGTCATACAAGCGTTTAGAACCCATTAAAAATGTAGCCAATGCCCTGCCTGCATTTACGCCTTTATAATTTCCGTTAATTACATCCTTTAAAATTAAATCAATAACGCCGTCCGAAAACATTTCAGTGTGCAAACCTAAATCCTTATGATTGCCCAATTTGTGCAATACGGCATTTGGAATGCTTCCAATACCCATTTGCAAAGTGCTACGATCCTCAATCAATTCAGCAATAAATCCGCCTATTTTATCTTCAATAGGCGTTGGTTCTGCCAAATTATGCTGGTGAATGGGTAAATTCACTTCAACAAAAGTATCCAGTTCAGAAATATGAATAATTCCTTCACCATGAACCCGAGGCATTTGTTCGTTTATTTGGGCAATTACGTGCTTTGCATTGTCTATAACCGACAAAATTGCTTCCAGTGAAACTCCAAGAGAGCAATACCCGTGCTTATCGGGCGTAGAAACCTGAATTAACGCAACATCAACAGGAAGGATATTTCGTTTAAATAAATTGGGTACTTCACTTAAAAATACTGGGGTGTAAGAACCATTTCCAGCTTTAAGAGTATGTCTAACATTTGCGCCAATAAATAGCGAATTAACGTGAAAACTGTCTTTATATTTTGGGTCGGCATAAGGAGCTTCCCCTTCGGTGTGTAGGTGACAAACTTCAACGCCACGAAGTTCTTCGTGTCGCGCAGCCATGGCATTAACCAATTCTTGTGGTGCTGCAGCTGCCGCTTGAATATATATCCGGTCGTGTGATTTAATTACTTTTACAGCTTCTGCTGCGCTTACGGCTTTATACATAAACTTATATCATATTATATTTTTGTCAAATGTACAATGGATTTTAGCTAAAAAGACTGTTTTAAATCATTTTTTGGACTATTTTTTGACACAAGGTCTTTTCAGAAAAACCAAGCCTGAAAATTATTTTTTTGAAGTACCTTTGCATCATAAATTTTAGGAGAGAATGATAAAATTAAAAACGAGAGCTGAAATTGAACTAATACGTGAAAGCGCCCTGATAGTGTCAAAAACTTTGGGGATTTTGGCAAAAGAAGTAAAACCTGGCGTTACTACGTTATATTTAGATAAATTGGCAGAGGAGTTTATAAGAGACCAAGGCGCTTTGCCAGGTTTTTTGGGAATGTATGGTTTTCCCAATTCCTTATGTATGAGCCCGAACGCTCAAGTTGTACACGGTATACCAAATGATAAACCACTTATGGAAGGCGATATTATTTCCATTGATTGTGGCGCTTTAAAAAACGGATTTTACGGTGATCACGCTTATACATTTGAAGTTGGTGAAGTGGCCGAAGAAACTAAAAAATTACTGAAAATCACAAAAGAAAGCTTATATATGGGAATCCGCGAGTTTAAAGCAGGTAACAGAGTTGGCGATGTGGGTTATGCCATTCAACGGCATTGTGAAAAGCATGGATATGGAATTGTTCGTGAATTGGTTGGCCATGGATTGGGAAAGGAAATGCACGAAGATCCAGAAATGCCAAACTATGGACATAGAGGCAGAGGTAAAAAATTTACAGAAGGAATGGTAGTTGCCATTGAACCTATGGTGAACTTGGGAACACACCAAATTAACCAATTGAAAGACGGCTGGACCATTTTAACCGAAGACGGTAAGCCAAGTGCACATTTTGAGCATAATGTTGCCATTATAAACGGAAAACCAGAGTTGCTTTCAACCTTTAGTTATATTTATGAGGCCTTGGGAATTGAAAGTGATGAAGAAAAGGAATTTAGACAATAAACATTAAAAAAATGATTCAGGATATTTCCAACATTGAACCAAAAGAAATTATCAAAGGTTTTAAAGGACGCTTTTTTCATACCAATAGTTTCACCATTGCTTTTTGGGAGATTGAACAAGGCGCTATTTTACCGGTACATTCACATGTACACGAGCAATCAACACAAGTGATTGAAGGAAAGCTCGAAATATTTATTGATGGAGTTACGACAGTTTTGGAGCCCGGAATGATTGCCAATATCCCTTCAAATGTAATTCATAGTGGGAAGGCCTTAACAAACTGCAAAGTGACTGACGTATTTTCCCCAACTAGAGAAGACTATAAATAGGTGGAAGGATTATTCAAATTCATACTCAACAAAATACCACGCCCAATACTTATAAAAGTGAGTTATTGGGTAAGTCCGTTTCTGGCAATTTACTTAAAAGGTTCTCGCTTTACAGATCCAATTGACGGAAAAAGTTTTAAAAGTTTTTTGCCTTATGGCTACGAAAAACAGCGCAAAAATGCCTTGGCGCCAGGCTCCCTTTCATTAGAACGGCACAGATTGCTGTGGCTGTATTTAAAAAATGAAACTGATTTTTTTACGATGCCAAAAAAGATGTTGCATATTGCTCCCGAACAATGTTTTTTAAAACGGTTTAAAAATCTGAAAAACTTGGATTATTTAACGGCTGATTTATTTTCTCCTATTGCTGATGTAAAAGCAGATATTTGCGATTTGCCTTTTAAAGAAAACACCTTTGATATTATTTTTTGTAACCATGTTTTAGAACATATTGAAGATGATAAAAAAGCGATGAGCGAATTATACAGGGTTTTAAAACCGGGAGGGATGGGAATCTTTCAGATTCCACAAGATGTGTGCAGAGAAAAGACCTATGAGGATTTTACGATAACCAATCCCGATGAACGCGCCAAACATTTTGGACAATACGACCACGTTCGTGTTTACGGGAAAGATTATTTTGACCGTTTGCGCGCCGTTGGATTTAATGTTGAAGAAGTAAATTATTCAGAAAAAATATCTTCGGAACTAATTGAAAAATACTGTTTAACCAAGGGCGAAATTTTGCCTGTTTGCCATAAATAAACTAAATATTGAAATTATCTGAGGTATAGGTTTGAATTTCACCTTTTTCATCGACAAAAATCAGAAATGCTTTTAATTCTGGATGGTTTTTTAAAAATGCTATAGATTTCTCAAGTCCCATTTCCATAAAAGCAGTCGCGTAGGCGTCAACATCGGCGCAATCCAATGTTGAAATCACCGATGCGCTCAACAAATTACTTTCATTGGCAAAGCCTGTTTGCGGATTTATGGTATGCACATATTTAGTTCCATCTTCCTTTACCTTATATTTTCTGTAATTCCCTGAAGTGGCAATTGATTCATCTTTTAGTTCAATCACCGTTGCAAAAGAACGAGTTCCATCAGCATTCGGATTTTCAATGGCTATTTTCCAAGGTTTTCCTTTTTCATTATTACCTCTTGCTCTAATTTCGCCCCCAATTTCAACCATATAATTTGCAACACCATTTTTTTCGAACATGCGGCTCATCATATCAACCAAATAACCTTTGGCAATAGCGTTGAAATCTAAGTAAATTTCTGGGTATAATTTTTTTATTTTTCCATTTTCGAGTTGTACTTTATCAAAACCCACAAATTTTAATAATTCTTGGACTTTTAAGGAATCCAAATTTTCAATTGGTTTTTCTGGGCCAAATCCCCAAGCATTCACTAAAATACCAATAGTTGGGTCGAAAGCACCCTCAGTTTCTTTAAATATTCTAGCTGACTTTATGAAAACCTCCTGCAAATTTTCGTCTGCCAAAATAGTGGTGTCACCTTTATTAATTTTTGAAAGATCTGAAGTTGGAATATAGGTTGAGGCCGATTTATTTATTGCAGTAATTAAACTGTCAATTCTGGTTTGATAATTGTTGGTTTTGGAAGCTAAATAACGCACAGTAAACGTGGTTCCTATGGCGTTTCCTTCAATTATTTTCAGGTCGTTTTTAGTATTTGTACAAGAGAAAAACACCAATAAAATTAGTATTAAGTGATAATTTTTCATATCTTTAGTTGTTATTGAATTAGTAAAGAAATTAAGGGGTAAATATAATGTTAAATTATTTCTTAAAAATATCATAAATTAACTATAATCTAAGAATTGAGGCTAAGTTTTATTTACTTTTGTCTCACACTAAAAAACAATTTAAATTATGAAGAAAATCGGAATTTTGATGCTTATGGCATCTATTTTTTTAACATCCTGTGTTTCTCAAAAGAAATACACTGAAATGGAAAACAATTACAACAAGAAAAGTTCAGAATTGGTTGACACCAAAGCTGAATTGATGAAATGTAGAATTGAAAGCGAAAGCAAATTGAATGCGTTGAATCAGCAAGTGGCTGATTTGAAAAAAGACAAAGAAAAAACATTGGAATATGTTGAAAACTTAACTGTTTTATCTAAATCTGCTTCTGAGAGTATTAAACAAACATTAACTCAAATGGGTAAGAAAGATGAGTATATCCAATATATTCAAAAAGCAATTACCCAAAGAGACTCGATGAATTTGGCCTTAGGATTTAAATTAAAAAGTGTGTTGAAAGATGGATTTAGCGACGAAGATATTCAAGTAAATGTTGAAAAAACAGTGGTGTATATTTCGATTGCTGACAGACTATTATTTAGAAGCGGAAGTCACGTAATTTCAAACGATGCGAAACGCGTATTGAAAAAAGTGGCTGATGTTATTGCAGCTCAGCCTGATTTAGAGGTTATGGTTGAAGGTTATACTGATAATGTGCCAATCAGCACTTCAGATATGAAAGACAACTGGGATTTAAGTGTTAAACGTTCTACTTCTGTTATCAGAGTATTACAAAATGACTTTAACATTAAACCAAGTCGTTTAGTTGCTGCAGGAAGAAGTGAGTACATGCCATTGGATACTAATTCTACAGTGGAAGGTAGAGCTAAAAACAGAAGAACACGTATCGTTTTAATGCCTAAGTTAGATCAGTTTTTCAAATTATTGGAAAGTAAAGTTGAATAATTGACAAAATAGTTCATTATTTAATGATAAAAAGCACGCCATTGGCGTGCTTTTTTGTTAGTTTAATTCAATATCCATTGGTTGTAATCCTTCATATTGCAACAGATATTCTTCATTTAAATTTGGGGGCTCATTCCTGTTCTTTGCATGGGCAAGTCCAACATTTGCAAACAACACCTTTGCGTTGTTTTTATATGCGTGCTTTTTGATAGTTTCCATCCAAATAACGTCGTAAGGAATATAATATTCAGATATACCCACCACTTTTACAACAACAAAATAGCGAGTATTGCTTTTGTCAACGCATACAAACTGTGGATTCTTTTTTAATTGGCTGTTAATGGCGATAAATTCATATCCCTTTGCTTCTAAATCTTTCCCAACAATGTTCATCGCCAAATTATGCAATTCTTGTTTTGTATGTGGTCTGCTCATTTTTAAAAGGTTTACATAAAAAAATCCGATACAAAGGTATCGGATTTTTTTTCTTATTTTTTTGAATTCTTAGATTATCCACCAAAGTCGTCAAATCTAATATTTTCATCGGGCATACCAAAATCTTGACCCATTTTTTGAACGGCATTGTTCATTAATGGCGGGCCGCAAAAATACAATTCAATATCTTCAGGTGATTCATGTTTAGACAGATATTCATTGATTACGGCATTGTGAACAAAACCTGTAAAACCGTCTCCTTCAGAATCATTTATATCTTTTTTATTCACCCAATTATCCACTGGTAAAGGCTCAGAGAGCACTAAGTAAAACTTAAAGTTAGGAAATTCTTTTTCTAACTCCCGGAAATGGTCAGTATAAAACAATTCTCGTTTTGATCTACCGCCATACCAATAAGTTACCTTTCTGCCGGTTTTTAAAGTTTTAAATAAGTGATATAAATGAGAACGCATTGGCGCCATTCCAGCACCACCACCAACATACAACATTTCAGCATCAGACTCATTGATAAAGAATTCGCCGTAAGGTCCTGATATTACAACTTTATCACCTGTTTTTCGAGAAAAAATATACGATGAGGCAATTCCTGGGTTTACATTCATCCAACCATTTTTAGCCCTATCAAAAGGCGGTGTGGCAATACGAACATTCAACATGATTTCTTTTCCTTCAGCAGGAAATGAAGCCATAGAATAAGCGCGCTCAACCGTTTCTTTATTCACCATTTTTAAAGGCCATAAAGCAAACTTATCCCATTCATCTTTAAATTTATCAGGAGTTTCATGTTCTTTTGGGTGTGCGGTAATATCAATATCTGAAAAATTGATCTCGCATGGTGGAATTTCAATTTGAATATATCCACCTGCTTTGTAACCCATATCTTCTGGAATTTCAACAACAAATTCCTTAATAAATGATGCTACATTGTAATTTCTTACAACAGTTGCTTCCCATTTTTTAATCCCGAAAACTTCTTCCGGAATAGAAATATCCATATCATGCTTTACTTTAACCTGACAGGCTAATCGTATACCATCTTTTAATTCTTTACGAGTAAAGTGTGGCGTTTCTGTTGGTAAAGCTTCTCCACCACCTGAATGTACATGACATTCACATTGAAGACAGGTTCCACCACCACCGCAAGCAGAAGGTAAAAATATTTTTTCTGCACTTAAAGTTGTTAATAAGGTGCTTCCGGAAGCTACTTCAATTTCTTTTTCACCATTAATTCTGATTTTTACAGGTCCAGATGGTGATAATTTTTGTTTTACATACAATAATAATGCAACTAATAATAGTGTTATTACTAGGAAAGCCACTACTGTTGCTATAATTGTACCGACTGTATTTGTTGCTAATAGGATCATTATTCTGTGATTTCTGTTTCGTTCTTAGCTATGTCAATAGCCTCTTTTTTTATTTCAACTTGCTTAACAACAGCAGTTTGTTCGGTAGGTACTTCTTTATCATCGCCTCCGGTTAACATTCCTCCAAAGCTCATAAAACCAATGGCCATTAGACCAGTGATAATAAAGGTAATTCCCAACCCTCTTAATGGTGGCGGAACATTTGAATATCTAATTTTTTCTCGAATTGCCGCAATGGCCAAAATGGCTAAGAACCAACCAATTCCTGAACTAACGCCATAGTTAAAAGCCAAGCCCAATGTTTGGATTTCACGAGATTGCATGAATAATGAACCACCTAGAATAGCACAGTTTACGGCTATTAAGGGTAAAAAGATACCTAAGGAATTGTACAGGGCAGGAGAAAATTTCTCAACAATGATTTCAACCAATTGCACCATTGTTGCAATAGTTGCAATAAACATAATAAAAGATAAGAAACTTAAATCGTATTGTGCATATTCTGGCCCTAACCACGCCAAAGCTCCGTCTTTTAATAAGTAAACGTCCAATAACCAGTTTAAAGGAACCGTTATTGCCATTACAAATATAACGGCAGCACCTAATCCAACGGCTGTTGCTACTTTTTTAGATACCGCAAGGTAGGAGCACATTCCCAAGAATGTAGCAAATACCATATTATCTATAAATATTGACTTAAAAAATAATTCTATATGTTCCATATATTTCAGTTTTCAGTTTTCAGTTTTCAATTTTTAGTAATTTTTGCTTACTAGGATTGATTGCTGCTAACTAATTTTAATTATGTTCGATTAATGCGATATTTCTTGAACGTTGTACCCAAATGATAATTCCAATGGTAATTAATGCCATCGGCGCCAATAACATAAATCCGTTATTTTCATAACCATAAGCATACACGCCTGTTTTTTCTATAGGGTCACCTAAAACTTTTATGCCCAATAAAGTTCCGGAGCCAAGTAATTCTCTAAAAAACCCTACAATAATTAAAATAACTCCATAACCCAATGAGTTACCAATACCGTCTAAAAATGATCTCCAAGGGCCGTTAGCTAAAGCAAATGCTTCAAAACGCCCCATAATAATACAGTTGGTAATAATTAAACCAACAAATACTGATAATGTTTTACTTAGTTCATAGGCAAAAGCTTTCAGCACTAAATCAACAATAATTACTAATGTAGCTACAACAATAAGCTGCGCAATAATTCTAATTTTTGGTGGAATTATATTTCGCATTAATGAAATTGTTAGATTTCCCAATCCCATTACAAAAAGTACTGCAATAGACATTACAATTGACGCTTTTAATTCAGCTGTAATTGCCAAGGCGGAGCAAATACCTAATACTTGTATAGTAATAGGATTATTATCTGCTAAAGGATCTGTAATTAATTTTAAATCTTTTTTTGATAAAAGTCCCATAAATTATTGCTTTAATGTTTTTAAATAAGGTATATACATTTTCAAGTCTTTTTTAAGCATTGCTGCTAAACCATCACCTGTAATTGTAGAACCCGAAATTGCATCGACTGCAAAATCTGTTTTTCTCAAGTTTTTCGGATCTGCGTTACTCTTTGAAACTGCAACACCTTTAAATGTATCACCATCCATAATATGTTCACCTATAAAATCATCCATAAAAAAGCGTTCTTTTATGTTAGACCCTAACCCTGGTGTTTCACCTGCGTGATCAAAATATACTCCTTGAATAACTAATTGATTGTCTAAAGCTATATAGCCCCAAATTGCATCCCATAATCCTTTTCCTCTTACCGGAACAATGTAAAACTCTTTACCATCTTTATTTCCAATAAACAAAGGTAATCTACGTTCTCTATTTTCAGTTTTTGAAGCTGCTTCTTCCTTTTTAAGATCTATTAAATAAGCATTATTATCTTCAACAGTACTAGTCCCAGTAATTACTAATTGTTTGGTTATATATTTGTTAAACTCTTTTCCAACTATATTTTTGGACACAAACGCAACACTACTTTCGTCGTTTTCGTTAATGCCCATTGCATATAAAATATTTTGTTGTTTTTCAATTCTTTTGTTTTCAGCTATTTTTTCTTTTAACGAAGACGCTAAAAACGCTAATAATGTACCAACAACTAGAACCATTCCTGTTGCGAACAAAACTGTATAAACGTTACTTTCAGTATTCTTTGCCATTGTTATGCTGTTTTTGCTTTTAAACGTTTCAATCTTCTTTTTACATTCCCTTGAACAACGTAATGATCAATAGTTGGTGCAAATACATTCATTAATAAAATGGCTAACATTGCTCCTTCCGGATATGCAGGATTAAACACCCTAATCAAAATTGATATAAATCCAATTAAAAATCCGTAAATCCATTTACCTTTATTCGTTTGTGAGCCAGTTACCGGGTCTGTTGCCATAAATACAATAGCAAAAGCTAAACCACCAATTAATAAATGTTGCCAAAATTCTGTATTCATTAAGGAATAAAATTTACTGCTTTCACTTATCCAACCAGCATTTACAACACCATTAAAAATTAAGCCCATAACTAAGGCGCCAATAACAGATGATAGCATAATTCTCCAACTGGCAACTTTGGTATAAAGTAAATATAAACCACCTAGTAATATTAATAAGGTAGATGTTTCTCCAACTGAACCAGGTATAAAACCAAAGAACATATCTGAAACCGAATAAGCGAATTCTTGTCCTTGTGCTAAACTTCCTAAAATTGTTTCTCCAGAAATGGCATCTAGATTAGATCCGGCAGCTATTTCATTAGCTCTTTCCTTTGCGCCTGTAACCCATACTTTATCTCCACTCATCCAAGTTGGATATGCGAAGAATAAAAATGCTCTAATTGTTAAAGCAGGGTTTAAAATGTTCATACCAGTACCTCCAAAAATTTCTTTACCAATTACAACACCAAAAATAATTGCAACTGATAGCATCCATAAAGGAGTATCGATAGGTATAATTAAAGGGACTAACATACCTGTTACAAAATAACCTTCTTCAACTTCGTGTTTATTTATGGTTGCAAAAAATATTTCGATACCTAAACCCACAACGTATGATACTACTAGAAGCGGTAATAATTTAATTGCTCCTATAGATAAATTGTCTAAATTCCAAAATTCAGGGCTAAAAAAGCTCATTCCTTCAGGAAAACCATTTATGGCTGCATTATGCTGAAATCCAACATTAAACATTCCAAAAATAAAAAGTGGAATTAAAGGCAGTACAACATTCATCATTGTACGCTTTAAATCATCAGCTCCTCTAATATGACTACCTGAATGGGTAGTTTCATTTGGAGTGTAAAAAAGTGTATGAATAGCACCAAACATAGTTTGTAATTTTGTGCCCTCAACCTTTCCTTTTATATTATGTAATTTTTCTTTTAATCCCATAATTTATCCTATTTCTTTTAACATTAAGTCTAAACCTTTTCTAATAATTTCTTGATGTGGTTGTTTAGAAACACAAACAAATTCAGTTAAGGCAAAATCTTCTGGAGCTACCTCATACATTCCAAGTTGTTCCATTTCATCTAAATCTTTATACAAACAAGATTTTAAAATTTGCAGTGGAAAAATATCTAATGGAAATACCTCTTCATAATTACCGGTTACAACAAAAGCTCTATGCTCTCCGTTGGTATTGGTATTTAAATCATATTTTTTATTTGGAAATAACCAAGAAAAAGTAATTGCTCTTGAAACTGATAATTTATTAAAAACGGGCACTGTCCAACCAAATAATTCGTAATCATTTCCTTCAGGAATTACGGTTATTATATTGTTGTAATAGCCCAAATTATCTTTTAGTTTTTTAGTGGTTCCTGTTAAAACAGTTCCACTTATAATTCTATTGTTATCGCCTTTAAGTTTCTTATCAACAATTGAAGAAATTGTAGCTCCAATTTTAGTTTTGTAATATTTTGGTTTTTCAACTCCAGATCCTGCCAAAGCAATAATTCGTTCAGCATTAAATTTACCTGTTAACAATAATTCACCAATAATTACTAAATCTTGTGGAGAAATTGTCCAAACGGTTTCTCCTTTATTTACAGGACTTATTTTATTAATTTGCGTTCCTACATTTCCTGAAGGATGTGGTCCGGAAACTTTATGAAAAATCATGTTATTCAATCCGGCAAAAGGTGAATTTGCATTTTTTCCTATGGAAACATGAACCTCTCCTGATGTTAATTTACTTAAAGCAGTAATGGCCACTTGCAGTTCTTTTTCTTTTCCTGCCAAAACATAATCGTAATCAGCAGCTAAAGGTGCACTGGCGTACGCCGAGATAAAAATTGCTTTTGGTGTGTTTGCAGTATTTGCAATCACATCATAAGGTCTTTGTTTGATAAATGGCCAACAGCCCGATGCCAATAAATGGCTTTTAATCTCATCAGCTTTCATAGCCTTTGGATCTTTTACACCAAAATCGACAAATTGTTGTTGAGAATCGGCTTTAATTTTAATTGCCAATATTTTTCTTTTTTCACCGCGAATAATATCCAGTACTTCACCGCTAACCGGAGACGGAAATATCATTTCCTCGTTGGCCTTATTATAAAATACGGCTTCACCAGCTTTTAACTGATCACCAATTTTTACGGATAGTTTAGGAATTATACTGTGAAAATCTTCAGGTATTAATGTGTAAACATCACTAGTTATTGCATTTTCGGTAAACTTTTCGGCTTCACCTTTTAGCTTAATATCTAGACCTTTTTTAATATGAATGCCCTTTGACATATATCTTAAATCTTAAGTTTATTTAATAGTCTTTAAAAAACGGAACAAAAATACAATTTATACATTAGTATTCTATGCTTTTTATCATATTTTCATATAAAAAGTTGTTCTTGGCAACTGTGGTATAGTTTTCGTACTTTTAGCAATATTTTTACACTGGGATTTAATCAAAAATAACAGTGCTTAAATTTTAGATTATGATAAAAAGCGGGTTTCTATTTTTTTATTTTTTATATGTTGTTCAATTCGGATTTTCACAATCCGATAACTTGGATGCCACAAATATTAAAACTATTATATTAAAACCAGTAGCCATAAACTCGTATGCGCCAATTGTTCAACTTGGGGAAAAATTACAGTTGACTTTCGACGATTTAAATGCCGATGAACATACTTATTCCTATAAAATTGAACATTGTAACATAGATTGGAGTAAATCCAATTTGTCGAAATCTGAATTTGTAAACGGTTTTGCTGAAGATAGAATTCGTACTTATGAAAATTCATTTAACACCTTGCAGCCTTTCACAAATTATAGCGTAACCATTCCAAATGAAACCACAAAACTTAAAATTTCGGGCAATTATAAAATTTCGGTTTTAAATGAAGACGGGGTGGTAGTTTTTATACGGCGTTTTGTGGTTTATGAACCAAATGTCACAGTTGGCGTCGCTGTTTTTAAAAGCAGGGATATTTCCTACTACAATACAAAACAATCGGTTGAATTTACCATCAATACCCCAAATATGATTATTAACAATCCGAGAGAAGAAATTTTTCCTGTAATTCTTCAAAATAACAATTGGCAAAATGCAATTGTGGGCTTAAAACCTCAGTTTTTTAGGGGCGACCAGTTACTTTACAAATATAATATAGAAACTAGTTTTTGGGGTGGAAATGAGTTTTTGTATTTCGATTCCAAATCCATCAGAAGTTCATCATTAAATATTGCCAATGTTGAATTGGGCGAAGAATTATACCATACCTATTTATATACTGATGAAGAAAGAAGAGGCCAACCTTACACCTTATATACCGATATAAACGGAAATTTTGTAATCAGAAATTTGAAGGGGGAAAACAGCAATACGGATGCCGATTACAGTTGGGTATATTTTTCATTAAAAAGTTCTCAAAATTTGGAAGGCAAGGAAATTTATGTGAGCGGAAATTTTAACAATTGGCAATTAAATGATACAAATAAACTGAGATATAATGAGGCTTTGGGTTTGTATGAAGCCAAAATCCTTTTAAAACAGGGGTTTTACAATTATCAATATGTCACAAAAGCAGCCGACGACACCATTAGCACCCATGATATCGACGGATCTTATTACAATACAGAAAATGATTACACCGTTTTGGTGTACTATAAAAAATTTGGAAGCAGGTACACAAAAGTGATTGGTATTGGTTATGGCAACTCCGAAAAAATGAACAACTAATATTTATATTTGAAAATTTTAGTATCTTTGAACAGCAAAAAACAAGTAAGTCTCTATGGTACAACAAGTAACAAATGGCATTAAAATTTCAGTCACCTCTAATTTCGAAGGCACAAGCTATCGAAATTTTAGACTGTATTTTGCGTTTAGCTATGAAGTTGCCATCGAAAACCAAAGCAATGACACCGTGCAGCTTTTAGAGCGCCAATGGACAATTTTTGATTCGTTAAACCATAACGAAATTGTTGAAGGAACTGGTGTTATTGGAAAAAAACCAATTTTAAAACCCACAGAGAAATACACCTACAGGTCGAATTGCTTTTTAACATCTCCCATTGGAGCGATGAAAGGTTTTTACAGTATGGTAAATTTCACGAATTCAAGCTCATTTAAAGTGTACATCCCCACTTTTCAATTGATGGTTTCCAGTATTCATAATTAATCTCTATGAAATTCAAACTTCAAAGGTTTCGACATAAGCAAACCAAAGGATTGGAGTGTTTAAATTGCGGAATGCCATTGTTGCAGAATGAAAATTTTTGTTCTTATTGCGGACAAAAAAACACCACCAGCAAATTAAGCGTCGGGAATTATATAAATACCTTAGTTTCTGGATTTTTATCTTACGACTCCCAATTTTGGGCTACTTTTATACCTTTGCTCATCAAACCAGGAAAAGTTGCCAAAGAATACATTTCGGGAAAACGTGCTAAATACGTTAATCCGTTTCAATTATACTTACATGTTTCTATTATTTTCTTTTTGATTTTAGGGGTTTCAAACCAAATTGACATCGCCAAAAGTCCGATAAATGATATTGCCACTGCTTCTAAAAGCTTAGACTCCATTTCTAAATTGGATTCGCAAAAGCTTGATTCCATAAAGACAAACCTAAAAAGCAGTATTGAAAAAGTTAAGCAAAAAGATTCTGTCAGCGCCGAAGTTTTTACCGAGTTTGAAAATATTTTTAAATTATATGAAAAAAAGGCAGATTCCTTAAAAAAACCGCTCCAATATGCCATCAAAACAAAACAGGAAGCTAACATTGGTTTTTTTGACAAAATAGCCGACTTTTTTAACTTCCATAGAAAATTCCCTGGCTATGCCAATGAGCAGGCGATGGACAGCTTGGGTTACCAAAAAACATTTTGGAACACTTTTTATTACCAACAAGTTAGAAAAGTTGAAGCTAATTTAGCACAGCTGCAGACGGAAAAAGGAACTAAAAATTTAATCAAAAAATTTACTTCCTATATTTCCATTTCCCTATTTGTTTTTCTGCCGATTTTCACACTCTTTTTAAAACTGCTGTATATCAGAAAAAGATTCACTTATATTGAGCATTTGGTATTTGTGTTTAATACGCAAACAGTCTTTTTTTTGTTGTTCATCCTTTTCTATTCGATGAGTTTTCTATTTAAAATGGAAAATGTATCTTGGATTTTTGTACTTTTATTTCTTATTTATTTTTATAAATCTTTACGTAATTTTTACGGTCAGGGACGTTTTGCCACTACCATAAAATTCATGTTGCTCAACATTTATTATATGTTTTTGGCCTTGGTGGGAGCTATTATTGTTGCAATAATTTCTTTTATGAGTGGTTAAAATTCATGGTAGTTTTTTTTGAATGTACAAGGTCTTCGTAAACCATTTCAAGTGCGTTATTAGTTTTTTTTACGGAAGTGACGCTTACCGTTTCAACATAATTACGTTTCATCAAGATAGATTGTTCTTTATCTCCTTTTTCAGAATGATGAAATTTCAAAATTGCTTCGGAACTAAATTTATTTTCAGAAAGCCATTGTTGAAACCAATGATTGCGTAATTCTTTAATTTCATCAGTATATAAAGTAGAAGAAGACCAAATTTTAGGTTCATTTTTATATTTTGTGATATGTTTTTCTACTTCATCCCAAACCACCTCAACCAAATTCAGTTCCTTATTATTCCAGTCGACTATAACCAGTGTAAAAGGTTCAACACCCAACAAATCGAGCTTTTCAAGATAAGGAAACAAATGATCTTCTTTCAATAATTCCTTGGCAATTAAACCACGGCTTTTGCTATAAATTTTCTTCCTTTTGTGTTTTGTATAACCGCCATTCAACACGCAAACCGACCTTTTTTTCGAACTTAGGCCAATCCATGTGCCACCCGCAACTTTATCCTTCGGAAAAAGCATTTTAACGCCATCCTCTTCATAAATTTCGGGTCCAAATGTTTCTCTTATCCTTTGTTCATCCCGGTTTGAAGTGAGTATAAAATCAGTATTCTCTAAAGGCAAAAAAGTAACGGTACACATGGTATTAAAATTTGATTATTGAGTATTAGGCCTTAAGGTATAAAGTAAATTCATTTTTGTAACTTTGCCAAGCAAATTTAAATTAAAAACCTTAAAATATATATACCATGGCTTCAGGATTTTACAATGTACCAAAAGTAGTTAATGAACCTATAAATTCATATGCTCCAGGGACTCCAGAACGTAAAGCATTATTAGACACTTATAAAAAAATGTTTAACGAGCAAGTTGACATTCCATTTTATATTGGCGGCAAAGAATACAGAACAGGAAATACAATTGACATTCATCCGCCGCATGACCGCAAACATTGTGTAGGAAAATATCATGTTGCAGAAAAGGAGCATATTGAGTTGGCTGTAAAAAAAGCTGCGGAAGCGCGCGTAAAATGGGCAGCAACAAGCTGGGAACATAGAGCAGCGATTTTCTTAAAAGCAGCCGATTTATTGTCAGGTCCGTTTCGTTATAAAATGAATGCGGCAACTATGATTGCACAATCAAAGAATGCTTTTCAGGCTGAAATTGATTCTGCTTGTGAATTGATTGACTTTTTGCGCTTTAATGTGCAATTTATGACAGAAATATACAGCAATCAACCAGCATCTTCCACAGGAGTTTGGAACCGTATGGAATATCGTGCGCTTGAAGGATTTGTATATGCCATTACACCATTTAACTTTACAGCAATTGCAGGTAATTTACCAGCAGCTCCAGCTTTGATGGGAAATGTGGTTATTTGGAAGCCGGCAAGTTCTCAAGTATATTCTGCACAAGTAATTATGGAATTGTTTAAAGCTGCAGGTTTGCCTGATGGCGTTATCAATATGGTAACAGGTAATTCGGCCATGATTACAGATGTTTTATTGAACAATCGTGATTTTGCAGGAGTTCACTTTACGGGTTCTACACCAGTATTTAACAGTTTCTGGAAAACTATTGGAAAAAATGTGGGCAACTATAAATCATATCCTCGCATTGTTGGTGAAACTGGAGGAAAAGATTTTATTTGGGCGCACCCAACCTCAAATGCCCAAGAAGTTGCCACAGCAATTGCGAGAGGCGCTTTTGAATACCAAGGACAAAAATGTTCGGCAGCTTCACGTGCTTATTTGCCAAAAAGTTTATGGGGCGCCATTAAAACTTCTTTGGAAATAGATTTGAAATCGTTTAAAATGGGATCGCCAGAAGACACTTCAAACTTTATAAATGCGGTAATTGACAACAGAGCATTCAAAAAATTATCGGGTTCTATTGAAGAAGCGAAAGCTGATGCTGATGCCGAAATTATTATTGGAGGCGGGTACAGCGATGAAGTTGGCTATTTTATTGAACCTACAGTTATTGTAACAACCAATCCGAAATACAAAACAATGTGTAATGAGTTATTCGGACCAATTATGACCGTTTTTGTATATGAAGATGAGAAATGGGAAGAAACCCTTGATTTGATTGATTCCACAAGCGAATATGCTTTAACAGGTGCTATTTTTAGTGGAGATCGTTATGTAATCGATATTGCAACCAACAAATTGGAAAATGCCGCAGGAAACTTTTATATCAACGACAAGCCAACAGGCGCAGTAGTTGGGCAACAGCCTTTTGGTGGTGCACGTGGTTCGGGAACGAACGATAAAGCTGGTTCTGTTTGGAATTTATTGCGTTGGGTAAATACCCGCACCATTAAAGAAACTTTTGTGCCGCCTACAGATTACAGATATCCGTTTTTAAAAGAAAGCACCATTGAAACTGTGGAAAAGGAAGTGGAAACTGCCATTGAAAAATTGAAGGAATTTGGTAAAGATTTATCTGATAAATTCAAAAAATAATGCTAATAGCTTAAAATAGAAACGCGCCAATCGGCGCGTTTTCTTTTGAAATAATTTTAACAACCAATTATTTATCCGCCTATTAACTTATCAGCATCAGCCAATAAGCCTTTTAATTGTTCAGGATGATGAATTAAAATAGGAATGTGTTGCGGGCAAATATAAAATTCACTTTCCTGATAATAGAATTTTGTTACAGGAACTTCCGTAGATGGTTTTTTACAAACTAAACATGCTTTATCTTGACTCATAATTTTATGATTTAATATCAGACAAATTTACCTTTTATTATTTGATTAAAGAACGACATTTGTCATATTTTTTGATAGTCTGAAGTCCGAAGACGGAAGTATAAATGCCTGTTCAATATTTTTTAAGGAGTGAAATAGAATAAAAAACGTATCGATAACTGTACGATAACCAAATTAAAAACCAACAGTTTACCTCTTTTTTAAAGGAATATGCACCACTTTTTTAGTTTCAAAAAATTCGTCTTCAAAATAGTTGGTTAAATCAAACAGCTTCGCCTTAGGGAAATGCTGCAATTCTTCGGTTAAATCGCCACCTTTTAAATATAAGATGCCGTTTTTTAATTCGTGTTGTTGTTTTTTTGCAATTTTAGCTTTGGTCCATTTTACAAATTCATCCATATTGGTCACTGCGCGACTCACGATAAAATCGAATTCCCCTTTTACTTCTTCGACCCTAATGGCATCAGCTTTCACATTTTTTAATTCTAAAGCTGCAGCCACTTCCTTTACCACTTTAATTTTTTTTCCGATGGAATCCACCAAATGAAAACGAGTTTCCGGAAACAATATGGCCAATGGAATTCCCGGGAAACCTCCACCTGTTCCTACATCCAAAATACGGGTTCCAGGCTTAAAAGACTGTACTTTTGCAATTCCCAGTGAATGCAATACATGACGAATAGGCAATGCTGAAATGTCCTTTCTTGAAATTACATTGATTTGGGCATTCCAAAAAGCGTATAATTCCTCAAGTTGTGAAAATTGGGCGCGTTGATTTTCGGATAAATCGGGGAAGTATTTTAAGATGATGTCCATGTTTGTGGTATTGTGAGTGCAAAATTACTGTTTCCAAAATTAAATTTACATCTTTTTGAAAAATGTTATATTTTTCACAAAAATTCTTTTACGAAACATAAATGGCGTAATTTTAGTGCCGAAATAGATCTATCTACAGTTAAATATAAGTATGGCAAATGGTGCAATCAGCTTTTCACGAACAGACAAAGCGAATTTTTTTAGAATATTAAACAAGAGGGTGAATACTTATTTTAAGGAAAATAAGCTGAAGCGTACTGGCAATTGGAAATTATATACCAAGGCTATTATCATGTTTGGCATTTTTTTGGTTCCTTTAATTATTATCTTAACCATTCCTATGTCGCAATGGGTGTTGCTTTTATTGGCAGTTGTGATTGGAATTGGTATGGCAGGCGTTGGTATGAATGTGATGCACGACAGTAATCACGAATCATTTTCGAGCAAAAAATGGGTAAATAAGGTAATGGGAAGTAGCATTTACATTTTGGCAGGGAACGTTTACAACTGGAAAGTGCAGCACAATGTTTTGCACCACTCGTTCACAAACATTCAGGGACACGATGAGGATATTGATGCAGGCAGAATTATTCGTTTCACCAAAAATGCCAAATGGCTTAAAATACACCAATTTCAAAAATATTATTCCATTTTTTTATACGGATTGTTAACTATTAATTGGGCAATTACCACCGATTTTAAACAAATGCGCAAGTATTTGAAACGCAAACTTTCTTATGGAAAATTCCCAAATCCGGCTGCCGAATGGACCACGCTAATTGTAACCAAATTGCTTTACTATTTCCTTTGGATTGCTTTACCCCTTTTAGTTTTAGACATTGCTTGGTGGAAAGTATTGATTGGATTTTTTGTGATGCATTATACTGCAGGAATGATTTTAAGTGTTGTATTCCAACTAGCGCATATAGTACCAAATACGGATATGCCTTTACCTGATAAAGACGGTAATTTAGAACACACCTGGGCAGTACATCAGTTGTACACAACATCAAACTTTGCGCCTACAAATAAATTTATTTCTTGGTACACGGGTGGTTTAAACCATCAGGTTGAACACCATATTTTTCCGCATATTTCCCATATTCACTATGGAAAAATTGCTAAAATTGTAAAAGAAACGGTACTGGAATATAATTTACCATATAACGAATATAAAACATTTACAAAGGCAATTACAGAAAATTTTAACCAATTAAAAACGCTGGGTAAAAAACCTGCGTACGCATAAATTTTTCAATATGACCAATCAACTTTCCGACAGAATTAACAGTTTACCGGTTTCAGAAACTTTGGCCATGGCGGCAAAAGCCAGAGAGTTAAAAGAACAGGGAAAAGACATTATTAGCTTAAGTTTGGGGGAACCAGACTTTAATACACCCGATTTTATCAAAGAAGCCGCCATTCAGGCCATTCACGACAATTACAGTTCTTACAGTCCTGTTGATGGTTATGTGGATTTAAAAAAGGCAATTTGTGAAAAATTTAAAAGAGACAACAATTTAACCTACCAACCCAACCAAATTGTGGTGTCAACTGGCGCAAAACAATCTATTGCCAACGTGGCGATGGTATTGCTAAATCCGGGCGATGAGGTGTTGTTGCCTGCGCCATATTGGGTAAGCTATTCGGCCATCGCCATATTGGCGGAAGCCACTTATGTTGAAATTCCTTCGACTGTTGAAACGGATTTTAAAATTACGCCAGCGCAGTTGGAAGCGGCCATTACGCCAAAAACGAAAATGGTGTTTTTCAATTCTCCAAACAACCCAAGCGGCACTATTTACAGTGAAGTAGAATTTAGGGCATTGGCTAAAGTATTGGAAAAATATCCAAATATTTTCATTCTCTCCGATGAAATTTATGAACACATCAATTACGGGGAACCTAATTTTAGTTTTGCCTCAATTCCAAGTATGTACAACAGAACCATCACTGTGAATGGCGTTGCGAAAGCTTTTGCCATGACTGGCTGGCGTATTGGTTACCTTGGCGCACCGGAATGGATCGCAAAAGCTTGCACAAAAATGCAGGGACAAATTACTTCGGGAGCCAACAGTATTGCGCAACGTGCAACCATTGCTGCATTGCAGGCACCAGTTTCTAAAATTAAATATATGGTCGATGAATTTCACAAACGCAGAGATATTGTGATTGATTTATTGAGAGAAATTGACGGCTTTAAATTAAATGTTCCAGGAGGCGCATTTTATGTGTTCCCCGATGTTTCTGCTTTCTTCGGAAAAGAAATTAAAGGGTATAAAATAGCGAATGCAGCCGATTTCTCGATGTTTTTATTGGCCGAAGCCAATGTAGCAACCGTAACCGGCGATGCTTTTGGCGCGCCAACTTGCATTAGAATTTCCTACGCAGCATCGGAAGCCCAATTGCGTGAAGCCATTAAAAGAATTAAGCAAGCGTTAAGTTAAAGCAACAAATATATTATGAAACGAGTCATAAAAAATTTTGATACACAGCAGAATGATTAATGGCGAACCTGCCTGCGGCAGGCAGGTTTACCTACCGGCAGGCAGGTCGCATCTGTACCAACAAAAAAATAAAAATTAAACAGATGAAACATCCATGACTACATTTTAGACACACAGGGGAATGATTATC
>DATCTJ010000096.1:0-112221 GCA_036568005.1 Lutibacter sp.
CTTAGCGTTGAGCAACTAAAATATTAAAATTACAAAAACCCTTATTTTTAGGGGTAGCTTTTTATTGGCTAAAAAATAAATAATAAAAATTAAAATATTGATAATCAGCACTTAAAATAATAAATCATAAACAGATGAAAACTTCCCTAAACTATCACCTTTGAGCTTTTAACTTTTACTTTTTTATGGCTTACTCGTACGAATGCTTGTAAGGTTGACCACTGACAATTTTCAATAAATCATCTTCAACTGATTCTCTTGGATATTCCACAAAACGACCAATTTCTTTATCATTTTTGTATACAATAAAGGTAGGGACTCTTTCAATATCGAAACCTTCCTGTAAATTATCGGGAGTGGATTTGCTTCTGTTTACGGTAATTAATTCTAAATGGCTATAGTTAAAATCTGCTTCATCCAAAATTTTATACAACACAGGGGTTTGGTCATGGCTGTCTTCGCACCAGGTTCCCATAAATGCTTTTATGGTCATATCTTTTAGAAGTGGCGTTAGTTTTGCCATCACTTCTTTATCTGTTTCATAAGAAGTATAATTGGGTGTGAACCACTCATTAAAAGGCGCTTCAAGAAAATTTTCTTTATTGGCAAAACCAATTAAATTTCCTGAGGAATCTTTTACTGCAGTTGCGCTATTTTTTTGTGCTGAACAACTCATAGAGCTTAGTATAAGGATGAAATAAAATATGTTTTTCATGGTGTAAAAATTAAAATGCCGTAAAACTACAAAATTAAATTAAGGAATGACGCGTCATTACTTCCGGTTTTTCTATTCCCATTAATTCTAAAATTGTAGGGGCAATGTCGCCTAAAATGCCATCATCAATATCTTTCAAATCTTTATCCACCAAAATTACAGGAACTGGGTTGGTGGTATGAGAGGTGTTTGGTGTTCCATCAGGATTTATCATGGTCTCACAATTTCCGTGATCAGCAATAATGATGGTGGTATAATCGTTTTTTAAAGCGGCAGCAACCACATCTTCAACACATTTATCAACGGCTTCGCAAGCTTTTATGGCCGCTTCCATCACGCCTGTATGTCCAACCATATCGCCATTTGCAAAGTTTAAACATACAAAATCAACTTCTTTTTTATCCAGTTCGGGAATAATGGCATCGCGTATGTCAAAAGCGCTCATTTCTGGTTTTAAATCGTATGTGGCAACTTTTGGGGACGGACATAAAATTCGGGTTTCATTTTCAAATGTTTTTTCTCTTCCACCAGAAAAGAAGAAGGTAACATGAGGATATTTTTCTGATTCTGCGATTCTAATTTGTTTTTTTCCTGCTTTTGCCAACACTTCACCCAAAGTATTTTCCAGATTATCTGTTGTATAAATAATATGAATATTTTTGAAAGTGTCATCGTAACTGGTTAATGTTACATAATACAACGGCATTGTTTTCATGCCAAAATCAGGATAATCTTTTTGGGTTAGCACTTCTGTCAATTCTCGCCCTCTATCAGTTCTGTAATTGAAAAAAATAACCACATCATCAGCTTTAATTTGTGTTTTGGGATGGCCATTTTCATCGGTTATGATAATGGGCTTGATAAATTCATCGGTTACATCATTGGCATAACTTTCCTCCATGCTTTTAATGGCATCTATTGATTTTGTGCCTTCGGAATTTACTATAGCATCATAAGCCAATTTTATGCGTTCCCAGCGTTTATCCCTGTCCATCGCAAAATAACGTCCGGTAATTGTAGCCAATTCTCCTGTGGTTGCTTTCATGTAATTTTGGATGGTTTCAATGAAATCTATGCCCGATTTTGGGTCACAATCCCTTCCGTCGGTAAAAGCATGTAAAAACACATTTTTCAGGTTGTGTTGGGCAGAAACATCCAGCAAACCCTTTAAATGATCAATATGAGAATGGATGCCACCATCGGAAACCAAACCCAACAAGTGAATATTTTTATTATTTTCTTTCGCGTAAGAAATTGCATTTAGCAATGTTTCTTCTTTCCCCAGCGTTTTATTTTTAACCGCCATATTCACCCGAACCAAGTTTTGGTAAACAATTCTTCCGGCACCTAAATTCATATGTCCAACCTCACTGTTTCCCATTTGTCCTTCCGGTAAACCCACATATTCGCCGTCGGTGCGCAAACTTGCATTGGCGTATTTGCCGTACAAACTGTCTATATATGAAGTTTTTGCGTTATAAATTGCGGAAACTTTAGGGTCTTGGGTAATTCCCCAGCCATCTAAAATCATTAAAATCACTTTCTTGTTCATAAGAATCAGTATTATTTTGAATCACACAAAGATACAAAGTATTCAATTGAAGCGCTTTTGATTGGGTCTTAAATTCTTGTGAAATTTACTAAAACGATTGCGGTAAAGCCGCTAATCCCCGAAGGGGGAATAAATGTTATTTGTTAGTTGTAGGGACAGGTTGAGACCTGTCTGTTCTCGAGCAGGCAGATTTTTTTAGACTTTTAAATGACTGATTTTTTAAAAAAGTGTAAATTCACAGCGCAAATAGAACCATATGAAAAATACTATAAAATTCAATAAAGTTACCGAACGGCTGCCAAAACATTTGCATCAGTTTATTGTGAAGCAACCTTATGAGGAATATACAGCCCAAAACCAGGCGGTTTGGCGCTATGTGATGCGCATGAATATTGATTTTTTAAGCAAAGTAGCGCATGAATCGTATTTGGAAGGCTTAAAAAAAACAGGTATTTCTGAAGAGATTATTCCGAGAATGGAAGGAATGAACCGTATTTTAAAGGATATTGGCTGGGCTGCAGTCTCAGTTGATGGATTTATTCCGCCCAATGCTTTCATGGAGTTTCAGGCATATAATGTATTGGTAATTGCTTCTGATATTAGAACAATTGACCATCTTGCATATACACCCGCGCCCGATATTATCCACGAAGCCGCTGGTCACGCACCAATTATTGCCAATCCGGAATATGCTGAGTACTTGCGTAGGTTTGGTGAAATTGGCTGCAAAGCGATCTCTTCTTCAGAAGATTATGAAATGTATGAAGCCATTAGGTTGCTTTCTATTTTAAAAGAAAATCCTAATTCTTCTTCTGAAGAAATTGAAAATGCACAACAAACAGTGGAAGATTTACAAAATACTATGGGTGAGCTTTCTGAAATGGCTCAAATACGGAATTTGCATTGGTGGACGGTTGAATATGGATTAATAGGGACTTTGGAAAATCCGAAAATATATGGTGCCGGATTGCTTTCATCCATCGGCGAAAGCAAAATATGCTTAACAGATGAAGTAAAAAAAGTTCCTTACACCATTGAAGCAGCAACACAAAATTTCGACATTACCAAACCACAGCCACAACTATTTGTAACACCCGATTTTGCACATTTAAGTTTTGTGCTCGAAGAATTTGCCAATAAAATGGCATTGAGAACTGGCGGATTATCAGGCATACAAAAGTTGATAAAATCTAAAAATATTGGCACTATTGAACTAAGTACAGGACTCCAAATTTCCGGTGTTTTTTCCAATGTGATAGTGGATGACAACAATAAACCCATTTACGTTCAAACTTCTGGACCGACTGCTTTGGCCTGCAGGGACAAGGAGTTAATTGGGCAAGGAATCGATTATCATATGGAAGGTTTTGGAAGTCCATTAGGGAAATTAAAAGGAATTAACTTGGCGATTGAAGATATGTTCCCAAAAGACCTAGAGGTTTACGGTATTTATGAAGGCAAAAAAACGACTTTAATGTTTGAGGGAAATATCAAGGTGGAAGGTGAAGTGATTACGGGAAAACGCGATTTGAAAGGGAAGATTCTATTGATTTCTTTTAAAAATTGTACAGTAACGCATAACGATAGAGTGTTGTTTCAACCTGCATGGGGAATTTACGATATGGCTGTGGGAAAAGACATCATTTCAGCCCATGCCGGACCGGCATCCGTTAATTCGTTTAAGAATTTAGGAGAAGTTTCCACAACCAAAACACATAAAATTTCTTATTCAGAAAAAGAAATTAAGTTACATAAAATGTATCAAGATATCGCTGAAATGAGAAAGAGCGGTGTATTTGATTTTCAGAAAATTGGCTTAATTTTTGAAAAATTAAAAGTAAATTTTACTTCAGATTGGTTATTAGCCTTAGAGATGTATGAGCTTGCATATCAATCGGATACGAAAATAGAAATTGAAATTTTGGAATATTTAACACAGCTTAAAAAAATTAAAAAGTACGAACAACTTATCGCTAACGGAATCCGTCTTATTTCAAAATAGCGTAACTATAGTTACCTATGTGCCATTATATTGAATTACCTTTGCCAAAATTTTAAAATTAAAAAGAATGGGTTTTTTCGGATTATTTGGTGGAGGAAATAGCATTGCTTCAATTGAAGAATATTTAAAAGAAGGTGCCGTTGTTATTGATGTAAGAACGGTAGAAGAGTTTAGGGAAGGGCACGTTAAAGGCTCAAAAAATATGGTGCTAAATGCCATTCCCACCAAAGTTGTAGAGATAAAAAAAATGAACAAAAAAGTGATTGCAGTATGCAGAAGTGGTGCCAGAAGCGGGCAAGCAGCTTCGTTTTTAAAACGACAAGGAATAGATGCGATTAATGGAGGTCCATGGCAAAGTGTAGCTAAGGTTTTGAAATAAAGACCAATAACAGATATATCGAATAGGAGAGGCAATTGCCTCTTCTTTTTTTAACATAATTTTAACACGCTTTTGGTTCGGAAGTAAACGAACTAAATTTATTTTTGTCAAAATTTTTAAAATATGATAAATCAAAATAATTTGATGAATGAAAAATTGGCCTTGGTTGAAGAACTTGGAGTTCATTTTGAGGATGCGGATAATTTAACTCCCCTTGCTTCCAGAATTTTTGTTTACTTGATTTTAAATGGAGCTGAAGGCGCGACTTTTGAAGAGCTTACCGAAGAATTGAAGGCGAGTAAAAGTTCAATTTCCACAAATTTGCAATTGCTGCAATCAAATAAAAGAATTACTTATTATACCAAATGTGGTGACAGAAAACGTTATTTTAAAATTTCTCCTAGCCATTTTATTTCAAGATTGGATGAAAAAATTGAATTATGGACAAAAGAATTGGTCAATAATCAAAAAATATATGATTATAAGAAAAAGATGCTTGAACACAATAATAATTATGATGAAAATAACCTTAATATTCAATTTAACAAACAATACAAGGAATTTATTGATAAAATGATTAATAATTTAACTGAATTAAAACAAAACATACTAACTATCATAAATCAAAAACAATAATGCAAACCAAAAAAAGCATGCTTAGAACTTTACTCGCCATTTTTTTGGCTGTTGCAGCTGTCAGCTGTAAAAATGAAAAACCACAACAACAGGCAATAGGACCAATTACATTAAATGTCCAAAAAGTTAAAAAACAAGATGCTGTTATTTATCAGCAATATTCGGCCAATTTAGAAGGACAGCAAAATGTTGAAATTAGGCCAAAAGTGACTGGTTTTATCCAAAAAATTTATATTGATGAAGGCCAAGTTGTAAAAAAGGGGCAACTTTTGTTTAAATTGGAAACAGCAAAACTAAGTCAGGATGCTTCAGCAGAAAAAGCCAAAGTGAAAGCGGCGCAGGTTGAGGTTGACCGATTGGTTCCTTTGGTGGAAAGAAACATCATAAGTAATGTTCGGCTTGAAACCGCCAAAGCAAATTTGGCCCAAGCAAAAAGCAATTACAACAGTATTGTTGCAAACATTAACTATGCAAATATCACAAGTCCGGTAAATGGTGTTGTGGGAAGCCTTCCCTATAAAGAAGGCAGTTTGGTGAATAGTGACATTATGGTGCCTTTGACCACGGTTTCAGACACCAAAAATATGAGGGCTTATTTTTCCATGAATGAAAAAGAATTGTTGGATTTCAGCAGGACTTTCAAAGGAAATACGATGCAGGAAAAAATAAACAATATGGCTGATGTTTCACTTATTTTGATTGATAATTCCAAGTACGAACATCCCGGCAAAATAGAAACAATTAATGGGTTGATCAACAAAAGAACCGGCAGCACAGAAATTAGAGCCACTTTCCAAAATCCGGAAGGAGTTTTAAGAAGTGGAGGAAGCGGTATAGTTCAAATTCCATTTACAGAAAAAAATATTGTTTTGGTGCCGCAGGTTGCTGTTTTTGAAATACAGGGAAAAAAGATAGTTTATTTGGTTCGAAAAGATAATAAGGTGGAATCGCGTGTAATAGACACGAAAGGAACTTTAGAATTAGATTTTATCGTTTCTGGCGGGATTGAAGAAGGAGATTTGCTTGTGGTGGAAGGTGTTTCAAAACTTATTGAAGGGCAGGAAATCATTCCGAATATTATCGCTACAAAATAATCAAAACAGGCTAAAATATCAATCCAATAATTTTTAAATTATGATAAAAAAATTTATTGACAGACCCGTTTTGTCAACAGTTATTTCCATTTTAATAACCATTATAGGGGTATTGGGGTTAATGTCCTTGCCAATTGAGCAATATCCAGATATTGCGCCGCCAACGGTTCAAGTAAGTGCCTCTTATACTGGTGCAAATGCCGAAACTGTATTGAACAGCGTTATTATTCCTTTGGAAGAAGAAATAAATGGCGTGGAAGGAATGACCTATATGTCTTCAACAGCCAGTAACAGTGGCGCTGCAAGCATCAGCGTGTTTTTTGAACAAGGCATAAATGCCGACATTGCTGCGGTTAACGTTCAAAACCGAGTTTCAAGAGCCACCAGTAAATTACCTTCTGTTGTTATACAAACAGGCGTTACTACCATTAAAAAGCAAACTAGCGCATTGTTGTATTTCTCATTGTTTTCTGACAATAAAGAATATGATGAAACTTTTGTCCAGAATTATGCCAAAATAAACATTGTTCCGCTATTGCAGAGGGTAAAAGGAGTAGGACAGGTAAATATTTTTGGGGCAAAAGATTATTCCATGCGTATATGGATTGATCCTCAAAAAATGGCTATGTATAAGATAGTGCCATCTGATATTCAGGCAGCGCTGTTAGAACAAAATATAGAGGCTGCACCTGGTAAATTTGGCGAAAATGCAGAAGGTGTTTATGAATACACCATGAAGTATGAAGGCCGATTGTCGCAAGTTTCCGAATACGAAAATATAATTATAAGATCTGAGGGGAATGGAGAATTCTTGAGACTAAAAGATGTTGCTAACATAGAATTAGGTGCGTTTAACTACACTTCCAAGAACATGGGAATGGGAAAACCGGGTGTTTCGGGAGGTATTTTTCAAACTCCAGGATCAAATGCACAAGAAGTTACCGAAGAGGTGATAAAAATATTGGATGAAGCCAAAAAGGATTTCCCTAAAGGGCTTGATTATGTGGTTCCTTTTAACGTAAATACGTTTTTAGATGCCTCTATAGAAAAAGTGATAATTACTTTGGTGGAAGCTTTTATTTTGGTGTTTTTGGTGGTATTCGTTTTTCTTCAGGACTTTAGGTCGACGTTAATTCCGGTTATAGCAGTTCCCGTCGCCATTATAGGAACCTTTTTCTTTATGAACTTGTTTGGGTATTCCATCAATATGTTAACGCTTTTTGCCATTGTGCTTTCAATCGGAATTGTGGTTGATGACGCCATTGTGGTGGTGGAAGCGGTGCACGCCAAATTGGACCAAGGTGCAAAATCAAGTAGAGAAGCCACAGTTTCGGCTATGAGCGAAATTACGGGTGCAATTATATCAATTACATTGGTAATGGCAGCAGTATTTTTACCGGTAACTTTTATCAAGGGCTCTTCTGGTATTTTTTACCAGCAGTTTGCCATTACTTTAGCCATCGCTATTTTAATTTCAGCCGTAAATGCTTTGACTTTAAGTCCGGCATTGTGTGCTTTATTTTTAAAACCCCATAAGGAATCGGAACAGGAGAAAATCAAGCTAAAAGATCGGTTTAAGATGGCTTTTAATACAAGTTTTGATACCATGCAAGGTAAATATAACCGAATTTTGAAAGTATTAATGAAGCGAAAATGGATAACAGGTCTTATTTTATTATTGGCTACCGTTGGGTCTTTTTACTTGTTTAAAGTTACGCCATCAGGTTTTATTCCTTCAGAAGACAGAGGAATTATTATGGCTGATATTTCTTTGCCGCCAGGATCAACATTAGAACAAACCCAAAAAATTGTAAATAACCTCGATTCTATTATAAACTCTATGGATGTTGTTGAAGCCAGATTGAATGTGGTTGGGTTTAGTTTGCTGAATGGCGTTAACGGAGGGTCTTATGCTTTTGCCATTGTGAAGTTAAAGGATTGGGGCGAAAGAAAAGATGAAAATCAATCGGTTGATGCCGTAGTTGGACAGCTTTTTGCAAAAACAGCCGGAATTAAAGATGCAAAATTAATCTTTTTTACACCGCCAAGTGTTCAGGGTTTTGGGTCGTCGGATGGATTTGAGTTCAAATTGCAAAGCAAAGGGGATGATTCTTGGACAGAAATGGGAAATGTTTCTGGCCAATTTCTTCAGGAATTAAATAAAAGACCCGAAATTCAATACGCGATAATGAGTTTCAATCCTAACTTTCCTCAATATCAATTGGATATTAATATTGAGAAAATTAAAGATGCCGGTTTAACGGTAAGTGATATATTTAATACACTTCAGGGATATTATGGCGGATTATACACCACCGATTTTAACCGATTCGGAAAGCAATATCGTGTGATGATTCAGGCAAAACCAGAAGATAGGGCAACTGCTGAAACTTTAAACAATATTTTTATCAGAAATAACAATAATGAATCTGTGGCAATTAGCCAGTTTGTAAGCTTAGAAAGAATATATGGGCCAGAATTTGTTGCGCGTTACAACCTTTTAAATGCGATTGCAATTACCGGTAAATCAAATCCAGGATACAGTACAGGAGATGCAATTAAGGTGATAGAAGAAGTTGCCTCACAGCATTTGCCAAAAAATTATGGCTATGAATTTTCAGGGATGACGCGTGAAGAAATTTTAGCGGGCGGACAAGCAACTTGGGTGTTTTTATTGAGTTTAATATTTGTTTATTTCTTATTGGCCGCACAATATGAAAGTTATATTTTGCCGCTTTCGGTATTGTTTTCATTGCCTGTTGGAGTGGCTGGTGCAATCGGATTTATAAATTTAGCTGGATTGGAAAATAATATTTATTTTCAGATAACATTAATTATGCTGATTGGCTTGTTGGCTAAAAATGCCATTTTAATTGTGGAGTTTGCCTTGCAGCGAAGACGTCACGGAATGTCTCTGTACGAATCTGCAATTCAAGGCGCCAAAGCACGTTTGCGACCAATTATTATGACATCATTTGCCTTTATTTTTGGAATGTTGCCTTTAGTGTTGGCAGGAGGTGTGGGCGCTGTCGGAAACCGATCTATAGGAACAGGGGCAGCCGGCGGCATGTTAATAGGAACCATGGTTGGCGTACTGGTAATTCCAGTGTTGTTCGTTATTTTCCAAAGTTTACAGGAACTTATCGGAAAAAAACCAAGTGTAGATGATCCTGAAATTTTATAAAAATATTGAAAATGAAAAAACAACATATATCAAAATTAGCTATTATAGTAATTTCAGCAGCATTGTTGCAGTCGTGTTTTGTGGCTAAAAATTATGAAAGCCCAGAAGTTAAAACCGACAGTCTTTTCCGGACGACACAAACGCTAGATAGCGCTTCGATAGCAGCTGTTTCCTGGGAAAAATTATTTACTGATCCCATTTTACAGCAATATATTAACCAAGGGTTGGTACATAATTACGACATTAAAATTGCGCTTCAAAATTTAAGGGCTGCAGAAGAAAACATGAAGCAGGGTAAAGCAGGCTATTCACCTACTTTATATGGCAATGCAAGTTGGTTGCGCCAAGATTTTAACCAAAGTAATTTTGAGCAGTTTGAGTTTTCCGGAAACCTTTCTTGGGAAGCTGATATTTGGGGGAAAATAAGAAGTAATAAAAGAGCTTCGGTTGCTGCTTATTTACAAACTGTTGCGGCACAACAAGCCATTCAAACACAGTTGGTGGCAAATATCGCTTCAACATATTTTCAGTTGTTGGCATTGGATGCCCAAGTGAAAGTTGCAGAAGAAACTTTAATTAACAGGGTAGTGAGTATTGAAACCATAAAGGCTTTAAAAACTGCCGGAATTGTGAACGAAGTTTCCGTAAAGCAAACAGAAGCCCAAAAATATGCCACGGAAATTATCTTGGAAGATTTAAAATACAGTGTAAAAATTGCGGAAAACACCTTGAGTATTTTGCTTGGAACCCCTCCACAAACTATTGAAAGAGGGCTTTTTGAAACGCAGGAGATAAAGGCAGACATAGAAGTTGGAATTCCGGCCTTGTTATTAAGCAGAAGACCAGACGTGGTTTCGGCCGAATTAAATTTTAGGCATTCTTTTGAACTGACAAATGTGGCCCGAAGCAATTTTTACCCTTCTTTAATGATCAATGCTTCGGGAGGATTCCAAAGTTTGGAAATTAAGGACTGGTTTAACGCAAACTCACTTTTTTCTTCTGTTTTTACTAGTTTAACGCAGCCAATTTTCAATCAGAGAAAAGTAAAAACAGGTTATAATATTGCCAAAGCAAATCAGCAAAAAGCGTATTTGCAATTTGAGCAAACTTTATTATTGGCAGGAAAAGAAGTTTCAGATGCCTTGGCAGATTATGAAAATGAATCGGAAAAATTAACAATAAGAGCCCATAAATTGGATGCATTGAAAAAGGCAGCCACCTATTCCGATGAATTATTACAATATGGACTGGTAAATTATTTGGATGTTTTAACGGCAAAAGATGATGCGTTAAGGACTGAGTTAGAATTAATTAACAATAAATATCGTCAGATGGATGCCGTCGTTAATTTATACAAAGCTTTGGGTGGTGGTTATTAAAATTTAGGAGTGAAATATATTTTTGATAATGATAAAAGAAGGAATTACTATAGTGATTCCTTCTTTTTGGAAATTTATCTATAAAAAGAGGTGCTAAAGGATTAAATAAGATTGTGTTTTCTAGCTTTTGAAACCGCCTCCATTTTATTGTGAACCTGTAATTTTTTGTAAATATTTTCTATATGTTTTCTAACTGTTGAAGGAGAAATAATTAAATTGTCGGCTATTTCATTATAATTTAAACCTTTACTTAAGTGTTCCAAGATTTCGTTTTCCCTTGAAGTAAGTTTTATTTTTTCCAATTCATTTTTAGGTTCTATTAAAACAGGATTACGTAAAAGGTTAAGTGTTTTTAACGCGATACTTGAGGTCATTGGGGCACCGCCATTTAGCACATCTAGAATACAATTATGTAAACTTTCTGCATCTATTTCTTTAAGCAAATATCCATTTGCACCGGCTTTAATAGCGTTAAATATATTTTCATCATCATCAAAAACAGTGAGCATAATTATTTTAATGTGTGGATATTTGGATTTTATAATTTCGGTTGCCGTTATGCCATCCATTTCAGGCATTTGTATGTCCATTAAAATAACATCAATATTATGATTTACCTCTAATTTCCCAATCAATTCTGCACCATTATTGCCTTTAAATTTAAAATCTAAATCTTTAAAAAAAGACAGCTTTTCTATAACAGCTTTTGCTAAAAAACTATTATCTTCTGCAATGGCTATTTTTAGGTTCATAATTGTTGATTTATTTAGTATTTGTAAATTTAATTAGAAATACTTTGGAAAACTATAGGGCATTTGTCTTATTTTTAGGACAATCAATTATAATAGATGTTCCTTTATTTGGTTGAGAATTGATTGAAATAGTTCCGCCAACTTCGATAATTCTTTGTTGCATATTTTCCAATCCATTGCCAAGTTCAACGTTATTTTTATCAAAACCTTTACCATTGTCTTTTATTTCGAATTTAATGTTTGTTGGGTTTTCTGAAATTAATATATTTATTTCTGTTGCTTCGGCGTATTTAATAGTATTGTTGATGGCCTCTTGAAAAACCCTGAAGATGTTCATCCCTTTAATAGAGGAAAATACAATGGTACTTGTAACGTCAGATTTAAATTGAAAATGAATATTGGACGCTGCACTTTTTGCTTTTTCAATAAATGTTAATAAGCGGGACTGCAATTCTTCATAACTAATTTCATTTTTGTTCATTGCCCAAATGGTATCTCTTAATTGACCAATTGTGGAGGTTGCAAATTGGTTAATTTCAGTTAATTTATTTTTAAGTTTTTCATTAGTTATATCTGTTAAAAACGTTAGATTATCAATAGAGGAGATTATAAAGGTAAGTTGAGATCCAATATTGTCATGTAAATCTCGTGAAATACGTAAACGTTGATCTTGCAGTTTGTTATAAGTTTGGGCTTCTTTAAGCTGAAGTTGGTTATTATACTCTCTTTTTTTATGTTGCTGACGTTTATATAATCCAAAAGAAACAATTCCTAACAGTAAAAATCCAGATCCAAAAAGAAGTGTGTATAAATTTTTATTTTTTATTTCTAATTCATTTTTTAATAATTGTTCTTTTTGTTGTGCTATTTCATTTTCTTTTTTAGCGGTTTCATATTTTGTTTCAAGTTCAAAAATAGTCTTTGTTTTATTATCTTCATACAAACTGTCTTTTCCTATGGCATATTCCTCATAGTATTTGAAGGCTTGTTTGTAATTTCCAGCTTCTGATTCAACAATAGCTAATATTTTGTAGGTATTTATACCAAACTCTTTAAAGCCATTTTCTTTTATAGTTTTTAAAGCATCTTTAGCTACTATGCCCGCTTCAGAAAATCTTTTTTCTTTTATTAAACTTTTAGCTAAACCTATTTGTGCAAAAGTTAACTCGTATAAATTTTTGTCTTTTTTAAAAAGTTGAATTGCTTCCCTGTAATCTTTTTGTGATTCTTTATACTCTTTTAAACTATCTTTTGCAATTGCAATATTGTTTAACATATATGGGACGTAGCGATCGTAACCCAATTTAGCATATAATTCTTTTGCTTCTTCAGAATATTTTATTGAGTTTTTAAAATCTTTTGTATTTATTAAAACAGATCCAATATTACCTTTGATAACTACAATCCCAAAATTATTATTATTATTATTTTCATATAGTTTTAGCGCTCTTTTATAATAATCTAGAACTTTAGTATATTCTTTTTGTTTTTTATAAACGATGCCTATATTTCCAAGAACCATTGGTAATTTATCCAATGGCACGTCTTTTTCTTCTTCGTAAATTTTTAAAGCTTTAAAATAATTTTCTAAAGACAATGCAAAATCTCCCTTTAAATCGTATACAATTCCAAGATTATTGTATGAGTCTGCAGCACCTATTATATGTCCAATTTGTAGTTTTAAATCGAGACTTTTTTGATGATATATTGTTGCGCTATCTAATTTTCCATATGCTTCAAAACAATTAGCCAAGCTGTTGTATGAAGAAGCTATCGCTTTTTTATTGTTTATTTTTTTTGAAACAATTAAAGATTTTCTTGCATAAAATAATGCGCTGTCGATATTAGAATTTTTATATTCCCAACAAATTTCATTTAGGGTATTTACATAAATTTCACCTGTTTGGGTTTTAGAAACTTTTAAAAGACTATCTAAAATTTTACCTTGTGCACCAGCAATTGAAATACTAAGAATTGAAAATAAGATGGTTAGTTTTAGTTTCATGGTATATTTTTAAAGCAATATACAAAAAAACTATATTCGATTTTCCTAAAAATTTAACCGTTATTTTTTTTTCTTAATTTTAAAAAAACTGCCTCAATTTGTAGGATATTGAGACAGCTTTTCAAACAATTATATTTTTATTTTTTTAAATCGTAGGCATTTAAGGTACTTTTATCGGCTTTATAATATAAAAAACCGCCTAGATCATCTATTTTATATTCTGGTTTTTTATCCTTTAAAAGAATCTCTTTTCCTGCTTTACCGGTGTTTTTATCCACTATTACTAATCCAGCTCCCCCATCTAATTTAGATAAAATAAATTGGGTATTTTCAGTTGCTGCAGTAGCTTTAAACCGTTGCGACATCAATTTAAAGGAAGCATCTCCTATAGAAGCAAACATATCTGATGCCATTTTATTTTCTTTACCATAGTCATTATAGCTGCTTAAATCATTTGAATTACCAAAGGAAGATCTGTTAGCACCGGCTCTTGCAGCGGTAGACATAGCTAGCGCTGTTGAGGCTACAGCAACAACTCCAGCCAGTACTTTTACAAATCCGCTGTTTGTGTTGGATTTAAAGTATTCATGATAAATTTGTTTGCCATTGGCATCTAACAACATCATATTTTGAGAAGAGCCTAAAAATATATTTCCATTTTTAATTTCAAGAGTGTTAGGCATTTCTTTTTCATCAAATTTTGTTTTTGCAAGCTCAGATATGTCGCCAGAGTTACCATCAATAGAATACAAAACTTCTTCTGCAGCAATAAGATATCTATTATGAGCGCTGTCAAAAGTTGAGGCTACAGATGCTGAGTTTTTATATTTTAGAGGTTTTTTCCAAACTTGATCTCCTGTTTTTAAGTTTACAATATTGGCGTCTTCACTTGTAATATAAATTAAACCTTGTGGCGTTTCTGCCATAATCATAATATTTTCACCTGTTTTTAAGGGTTTTTTGAATAAGGCTTGTCCATCAAAAGAAATTTTATTGATACCACCTTGTTGGATTCCAAAAAGTATTCCATCATCTTGAATATAAAAATGTTGAACATATCCTTTTGTTTTTGGTGCTTTATCCCATACATCTTCCCCTGTTGCAGCGCTTAGAAAAGCAATTTCCGATTCATTTTTAGTTGCAAAAACGCTTGTGCTTCCTCCATCATCTTTATCACTTACAACTGCTAATCCCTTTGGTGTAATTTCAAAATTAGACACATTTCCTTGTACTTTTCTGTCGTCCTTCCATAGTTCTTCTCCATTTTTTCCTATTTTATGAATTCTTGTGTTTTTACCATTTGTAGTTGTTTCAAAAGCATAAATATCAGTTTCAGAAGCATCTGCAACCATCCAATTAATTCCCTTAACTTTATTTTCCCAAATATCTTCTCCCGTGCTTGATTTGGCTAATAAACCCTGGGCTGTTGGGACAATTAAAAAGTCTTTTAATAAGAGAGGCGTGCCTGTAACGCTAAAATCTCTTGCAATACCAACTCTGCCCGGTTTATCTAAAAAGAAACTATAGTCTAATTTTCTTGAACTTAAATCATATACGGCTACTTTTGGCGTCATTTTTTCAAATTTGTCTCCTTCTTTTTGAATACCGCTAACAATTAGTTTGTTTTCTGGCAGAATTACGTTACAGGTATAAATTTGATTCCAATTGTCATTTTCTGAATTAAATATTACATCACCTTGTATATAATCAATTACCGCTCTTTTTGTTTTGGTTAAACCGGCAAATTTAGAGTCTGCACCTTGTGATACTACTATATATGGAGAGTTTGGAATAAAATCGGTTTCTTCAGGTTTTAGTTTGCCAAATGTATTGAACGTAAAAATTGGTTCTTTTTGTGTAGGTTTAATTCCTACCAAACCGTCATTGGTAGCAACAACTAAAATCCCTCCGATAGTTAAAGTCATTTCGTTAATGTTTGCGCCAAAATCGTAAACTGTATTGGGTGCTTCTGCCTTTTGGGCATTTACAATAGTTACACTCAGTATTAGTGCACATATTAATAATCGGTTTAATTTTTGAGTTTTCATGAATAGCTGTTTTGATTAGTATTAATTCAAAAGTCTTATAAAATATAAGGTAAATCAATACGGCAGATGACGTATTTTTTGTTGAAATTTATAAAAGGAGAAAAAAATGAAATCAATGCGGCATTTGCCGATTTTTTAAAAACAAATATTTGAAGATGTTTTTAAAAGCTCAATTTTTTTATGAAGAGAGTTTATAAATTGTAGATGCTGTTCCGAGTTTGGGTTGAAAGGTTTGTGAGCCAATCCTTTTTGAATTAAGTCAACTTCTTTCATTACAGAAAAAGTATTTTCTTGAATCCAACCATGTTTAAAATGTTCCCAAATATAATCGGTGGCAGTTTCATTGGGATGAAGCATATCGCTGTTATAAAATCGGTAATCGCGCAAATCGTCCATCATTATTTCAAAAGAAGGGAAATATAGCACCCTAACCCTTGATGGGGGAAAAACTCCTATATTTTTATGAACGGCCGTTAATAAATGCGCTTTACTTTTTGAATTTTCAACAAAGCCGTCTTTAATGTGGCGAACAGGCGAAACTGTAAAAATAACATTTGCCGTTGGATTGACTTCTGAAATTTTAAGACAAATATTTTTTAATGAAGCAGAAATCTCATCAACAGAAAGCAATTCTTTTATAAACTTTTTTTGGGGAACTTTATGGCAATTGCCAACAATGGCATTGGTTTCGGTAAATCGATAAGTCCAAGAAGTTCCCAAGGTTATAATAATATGTGTTGATTCCTTGATTCGTTTATTTGTTGATTTAATAGCATTATTTAAATTAGAAATCAATTCGTTTTTATCAATGGCACTTAAATCGGAATGTGCATCGAAACAATGCCAGCGTTCATTTAGCAAAAAAACATCCTTTTCAGTATATACTTTTTTGCTTAATGAATTCTCAATTATAGTTTCAATAGCTTTTGGGTTGAATAAAATCCCAAACGGATTGCTGGCCACGTCAAACTTGAAGTAAGCAAATTTTTTACTGATATTTTCTGAAAAACATGAGCCAATCAACAGCAGTTTAGAAGCATAATCAATCTGATTTTCTTCTTTTTTAAGCTGAATGTTGGTTCTGAAATCCATTTTTTTTGATTAATAATATGTGATTTTAAACAATAATTCCCCCTTCGTGGGTTAGGGGGCTTTTAAATAACATACTTTTTTCCTTCTTGCAATGCCTGCTCAATCCCTTCGGGTTTTTTACCGCCCGCAGTTGCAAAATAAGCTTGTCCGCCACCGCCGCCTTCAATTAATTTCCCAAGTTCACGCACCACTTTTCCAGCATCCAATTGTTTTTCTTTTACCAAATTTTTGGCAACATAACAAGTTAAAAAAGCTTTTCCATCATTTTCGGTACCAATGAGTAGAAATAGGTTTTCTATCTTATTACCCAGCTCAAATGCCAAATCTTTAATACTGCTTTGATCCAAGTCCAATTTCACGGCCAAATAGTTAACACCGTTGATTGATTCAACACCATTTATTAAATCACCTGTTATATTTTTGGCTTTATCTTTTTGTAAAGCTTCAACCTGTTTTTTTAATGAGGCATTTTCGTCTTGTAAATCAATGATGGCTTTCACCGGATTTTTTGAATTTTTTAGCACTTCCTTTACTTCAGAATAACTATGGGTATTTTCAAGAAAAAAATCTTTCGCAGCATCGCCAGTAATAGCTTCAATGCGTCGAACTCCGGCTGCAATAGCGCCTTCCGACACTATTTTAAAATGCCAGATATCGCCCGTGTTTTGAATGTGGGTACCTCCGCAAAGCTCCACAGATTGGCCAAATTGAATGGCTCGAACCGTATCACCGTATTTTTCACCAAACAAGGCCATAGCACCTTTTTTTAAGGCAGTCTCAATGGGAATATTTCTATATTCTTGCAATTTTAGTTTAGAATTTATACGCGCATTCACAAAATCTTCTACATCACGAAGTTCATCAGCAGTCAATTTGGCAAAATGTGAAAAATCAAAACGTAGATATTTGGAATGCACCGCCGATCCTTTTTGCTCTACATGTGCACCTAAAATTTCACGTAATGCTTGATGAAGTAAATGTGTGGCAGAATGGTTGCAGGCAGTTCTGAATCGTTGTTTTTCATCGACCAACACTTTAAAAACGTGGCCTGGATCTTTGGGTAAACATTTGGCAAAATGAATAATTAAATTATTTTCTTTTTTGGTATCAACAATATAAATCACATTTCCATTGTGCTCTTTAATATAGCCTTTATCGCCCACTTGTCCGCCGCCTTCAGGATAAAAAGGTGTCATATTAAACACCAATTGGTACATATCTCCATCTTTTTTTGACGAAACTTTTCGATAACGGGTTATTTTAACATTTGCTTCCAAGGTGTCATATCCAATAAATTCTTCTATGGCATCTTCATATAAAACTACCCAATCATCAGTTTCTACCACTGCGGCAGCTCTTGAACGTGTTTTTTGTTTTTCCAATTCTGCCTTAAATTCTGCCTCGTCCAAGGTCATTCCATTTTCAGAAAGTATTAAGGCCGTTAAATCGATTGGAAATCCGAAAGTATCAAATAATTCGAAGGCTTTTTTCCCAGAAACTTCTGTTCCTTTGGTGCTTTTAATAATGCCGTCCAATAAAACCAAGCCTTGATCCAAGGTTCGCAAAAATGAATTTTCTTCTTCTTTAATAACGTTGGTTACCAATTGTTTTTGCGTTTTAAGTTCAGGGAAATAGTTGCCCATTTGCTGACTTAAAGTTGTTGCCAGTTTGTAAATAAAAGGCTCTTTGGTGTTTAAAAACGTAAAACCGTAACGAATGGCGCGTCGCAAAATTCTTCTTATTACATAACCAGCGCCTGTATTTGAAGGCAATTGTCCGTCGGCAATCGCAAAAGCCACTGCCCTAATATGATCGGCAATTACGCGAATGGCGATATCAGTTTCTTCATTTTTACCGTAATCATTGTTAGTAATGGCTTCAATTTCTCTAATTAATGGCGTAAAAACATCGGTATCATAGTTGGATTGTTTGTTTTGTAACACCATGCACAAACGCTCAAACCCCATTCCGGTATCCACGTGTTTTGCAGGGAGTTTTTCTAAGGAACCATCTGCTTTTCGGTTAAATTCCATAAATACCAGGTTCCAAATTTCCACCACTTGAGGATGATCGTTATTCACCAAACTTCTGCCGGAAACTTTTGCTTTTTCTTCAGCTGATCTAATATCAACATGAATTTCGGAACAAGGTCCGCAGGGTCCTTGTGCACCCATTTCCCAAAAGTTGTCTTTTTTATTTCCGTTAAGTATTCGGTCTTCAGCTACGTATTTTTTCCATAAATCATAAGCTTCCTGGTCATATTCCAAACCTTCATCTTCCGCACCCTCAAAAACCGAGACATACAAACAATCTTTATCAATTTTATATACTTCAGTTAGCAATTCCCAAGCCCATTCAATAGCTTCTTTTTTAAAATAATCACCAAAACTCCAATTTCCCAGCATCTCAAACATGGTGTGATGGTAAGTATCTTTGCCCACTTCTTCCAAATCGTTGTGTTTTCCTGAAACCCGCAAGCATTTTTGCGTATCGGCAACACGTTTTTCAACAGCGTTTTTTTGTCCTAAAAAATATTCTTTAAAAGGCACCATACCTGCATTGGTAAACATAAGTGTGGGGTCATTTTTCAATACCATTGGCGATGAAGGCACGATTGCGTGATTTTTTGAAGCAAAAAAATCTAAAAATTGTTGACGTACGAGTTGTGATTTCATATATTTTTTAATGTTCTTTTAGAAAGGGCATATTCCTATTGTAAGAAGTCCTTAATGATTTGTTGCAGACCACTTTATTACTTATATTTTTAAATTATTTAAGGATAAGCCATCTGTTAATTATATCCTAAATAAAAGATGGTAATCCAATTATATAAAACATTTTGTAAATTTGTCCTTATTGCTTCAAATTATGAGCCAATATTTGAGACAAAAATAATATAATTTTTAAACAATGGCGAAGGTAAAATATTATTACGATTCAGAATCATTATCCTATCAAAAGATACGACCAAAAAAGGCGGAATATTTTAAAAATTTTGTATTAATGTTGGCTTCCGCCACAGCTTTTATGATTTTAGGTTTTGTGGTTTTTACCACTATTTTTGAATCTCCCAAAGAAAAAGAATTAAAGCGCCAGTTGGAGTTTGTAAAATTGAACGAAGAATTACACGCTAAAAAAATTGTACAGCTATCAGAAGTTTTAGCAGATATCCAAGAAAGGGACAACAATATTTACCGTTTGTATTTTGAAGTAAATCCGATTCCCGATGAACAGCGAAAGGCTGGTTTTGGTGGTGTAAACCGTTATAAAGCCCTGGAGGGTTTCGACAATTCAGATATGATTATTGATGTTACCAAAAACATGGATGTTTTGGCAAAACAATTATATATACAGTCTAAATCGTTAGATGAAATTGTAAAATTAGCGGCCGACAAAGAAAAATTACTCGCGGCAATTCCCGCTATCCAACCTGTTGAAAATCAAAATTTAACACGTATGGCTTCTGGTTACGGATGGCGCTCTGATCCCTTTACAAAAGCGAGAAAAAAACATTTGGGAATGGATTTTTCTGCACCAGTCGGAACCCCCGTTTATGCCTCTGGTGATGGTTATGTAGAAAGAGCCGACCAAAATTCCGCTGGATATGGAAAGCATATCAGAATAGAGCATGGTTTTGGTTATGTTTCTTTGTATGCGCATTTAAGTAATTACAATGTTAGAAAAGGTCAAAAAGTTAAAAGAGGCGATTTAATTGGCTTTGTTGGAAATACGGGTCGTTCTAAAGGACCGCATTTGCATTATGAAATATATAAAAACCGAACAGCGATAAATCCTATTAACTTCTACTACGGAAACTTGTCGCCGGCAGAATTTGAAGCTATGCAAAAAGCTGCACAAATTGAAGGACAATCTCTTGACTAATGCATATAGATTTACCTGAAAAGCGCTATTATAAAATTGGAGAAGTCGCCAGTGCATTTGGCGTTAATACTTCGCATATTCGTTTTTGGGAAAATGAATTTGACATTTTAAAGCCCAAAAAAAATAAAAAGGGAAATCGGCTTTTTACCCAAGAAGACATCAAAAACCTAAAATTGATTTATCATTTGGTTAAGGAAAAAGGTTTCACTTTGGAAGGCGCAAAAAACAAAATGAAAGAGCGGCCAAAAGCGATAAAAAATAATCTGGAAATTATCACCCGACTAGAAGCCATCAAAGAAGAGCTCATTAAAATAAAAAGCCAAATCGATTAAATTTATGAGGTTGAAATTCGAAAAAATCTAATAAAAACAATTTTTTGAGTTGCCTTCCGGATAGGCAGGCCTGGTTTTTTTAGGGGCGTTTCCCACCCGCCGAAAAGGCGGAGGGTCGGGTTTTTTGTTGCAATCTTTTTTACTTCGCTAAAAAGCGAAACAAAAAAGGATTTTCACGTCACCCCCTAACGCGAATAATAAATTCAAATTAAATTATTTTTTATTTCAATATAAAAAATACAATCAATAACGTAATTTAGCAATAAGTTGTAACAAAATTATTTTTTGGCACACTTATCAAACAAAATTATAAACAATTAAAAATCGAAAAAAATGAAAAAGTGGTTAATTCCTGTTATTATAGTCGCAGTTTTGGCCTTCGCTAGTTATAGCTGGGTAAAAGGATTTTACAATACGGCAATTCAGTTGAATGAAAATGTTTCTGAAAGTTGGGGAAATGTAGAAACGGCCTATCAACGTAGAAATGATTTAATTGGAAATTTGGTAAACACCGTAAAAGGTGCTGCGGATTTTGAAAGAGAAACACTAACTTCAGTAATCGAAGCACGTGCAAAAGCAACTTCCGTACAAATTGACCCAACAAACATTACACCAGAACAATTGGCTCAGTTTAACCAAGCACAGGGCGGTTTAAGCGGTGCTTTAAAAAGTTTATTGGTAACGGTTGAACGTTATCCCGACTTGAAAGCAAATCAAAATTTTTTAAAGCTACAAGATGAATTGGCAAGTACAGAAAATCAGATTTTAACCGCTCGTACACGTTTTAACGAAGCCACCAAGCCATTTAATAATCACGTAAAGAAATTTCCAAATTCAATATTGGCCGGAATTTTTGATTTTGGAGGCAAACCTTATTTTGATGCTGAAGCCGGTGCTGAAAACGCACCCGATGTAAAATTTGATTTTGGTAATAAAGAATAATGTCAAAAGTTGAAGATTTTTTAACCCTCGAGCAAGAGCAAGCCATTATAAAAGCTATTGAAGTGGCAGAAAAAAACACTTCAGGAGAAATTCGCGTCCATTTAGAAAAAATTACAGATTTACCTCCATTGGAAAGAGCTTTGGAGGTTTTTCATTTGTTGGAAATGGACAAAACCGAATTGAGAAATGGGGTGTTGTTTTACGTGGCTGTAGAAAGCAAAAAATTTGCCATTATAGGTGATGAAGGAATCCATACAAAAGTCACCGAAAATTTTTGGGATGAAGAAAAGCAATTGATGCTATCCTATTTTAAAAAAGGAGAATTTTCAAAAGGAATAGAACTTGCTATTTTAGAGGTTGGAAAAAAATTGAAAGAATTTTTCCCTTATCAATCAGGTGATACCGACGAATTATCTAATGAAATTTCAAGAGGATAATAAACAATGATGTACAAATCAATTAAAAAAAATATTGCTTTTTTTATCACTATTTTGCTGGCGCAAGTTGCTTTTGGACAATTCACCATTCCCGATAAGCCAAAACTGCAAACCAGTGTTTACGATTATGCAAACCTTTTAACCAGCGAACAGAAATCGGCTCTTGAAAGCAAACTAATCCAATATTCCGATTCCACTTCAACACAAATAGTGATGGTGACCGTTGAAACCATCGAGGGAGAAGATATTGGAATTTTAACGCCAAAATGGGCGCATGAATGGGGAATTGGCCAGGCCAAAGAGGATAATGGGGTTTTTGTGTTGTTGGCCAATAAAGAACGCAAAATATGGATTGCGCCTGGTTATGGCGTTGAACATAAATTAACTGCTGGAATTACGGGTGAATTGGTAAGAAACATCATTATCCCTGAATTTAAAAAAGGTGATTTTTATGGTGGCCTAGACAAAGGTTCCGACGCTATTTTTGAAGTTTTAAAAGGCACATACAAAAACAAAAAATCGCCTAAAGAAGAAAGTGGCGGCATCCCTGCTTTTGCCATTATTCTCATTATTTTTATCATATTGATGATTATTTTTTCTAAAAAAGATAGAGGCAGCGGAAACGATAAAGGACGAGGATTTAGAAAAGATTCAACCGGAATGGATATTTTAACGGCCATACTTTTAAGCCGAGCTGGTAGGGGTAGTTTTGGTGGTGGCGGTTCAAGTGGCGGTGGTTTCGGAGGCGGATTTGGTGGTGGCTTTGGCGGCGGCGGATTTAGTGGCGGTGGCGCAGGCGGCGGCTGGTAATTTTTTGTTGTCTATCTGTTTAATTGTTTAATCGTTTAATTTTTTAATCCTTTCATATTTTATTCCTCAATGAATGCATACGTTGAATTTGTAATTTCCTATCCAATTTATAGCGCCATGATACAATTTGCCTTATTGGGCACTTTGGGCGATCTCAGCTCCAAATGGATGCAACAAGGCAACATATTTATGCCTTATAAATGGCCTGTTATTTTATTGAAAATGCTGGAATGGGCAATCATCGCCATCACTGTTAAATACGCGTTTGTTGGCTATCAGGGATTTCTGGACAATTTGATTGAACATCATTTTGTGCCAGAAATGGGATTGTTTGGAAGCGCATTTACCTTATCTGTATTTATGAATTTACAATTCGGGTTATTTCTTGTTATTTTTCACCGCTTTCTCGATAATTTGATTGCCAAACAAAACAATTGGAAAAATATCGATAAAGGAATGCTGTCCTTAATTTGGTTTTGGATTCCGGCTCACACCATAACTTTTATGTTAGACAAACCTTATCAAATTGGCTTGGCCGCAATTTGGTCGCTTGTTTTGGGGTTTATTTTGGGTTATTACAATCGGGAAAGTAAATAATTTTGTTTTTCACCCTATATTTTTAGCTATTTTTGACAAACTCCCTTAAATAAACAAGAATGAGTATTGATAAAAGTATGCTGGCTTTAGAAAAAGCAATTCCATTTTACGGGCAACATCAAATAAAGGTTTCCGCAAAAAATGTGGCGTGGCATTTAGACCATTCGTTAAAAGTAATCAACAGTGTTTGCGAAGCTTTAAAGACTTCAAATCCTGAAGATTATTCGAGCACTTTTAGTTTTATTAAATTTTATATTTTTTTAAGGGGAAGCATTCCCAGAGGCAAAGCCAGAGCGCCAAAATCAGTTGTTTCAAAAGATGAAATTTTAAAATCGGCTATTGAATCGCAATTGGAAATGGCAAAAATTAATTTACAAGAAATTAAAAACTTACCCAAAAACAGCAATTTTCAACATCCATATTTTGGGAAATTATCATTAAAAAAGAGTCAGCGCTTTTTAGCAATTCACACCAATCATCATTTGGCGATTGTTAATGACATACTTAGAAAGTGATTTTTAATTTTGTCTTTAATTTCCGTGCTGTTTTTTTTATAGGCAGTCTTTTAATTAAAACAGTATTTATCCTTACATTATGCTTTATTCATTTTAGCTTTTAATTTTTGTATTAAAATAACCGCAATAACACCTCCAAAAAAAGCGACTATTAAATTTAGGATAAGTAATTTAAAATTGATGTTTCCTGATTGTAAGATGGATAAAGGGTCAAAGCCCAATCGCCCAAAAGATTTAATAAAAAATATGCTTCCAAATACACCTGCAATTGTATTTCCAACAATGCCGAAAGTATATTTTTTAAAAATAATGCCAGTTGTATTTGCTCCAATTATTCCTGTTAATATACTTAATAATGAAATTAAAGTTGCAGTCATATTAATTACTTAATGTCCGTAATCCATTTCATCAATTTTTCCTTTTCGAAGTCTTTTTTGAACAATAAAATAAATTAAAATTAAAATAAGACCTATAATTCCCCAATTAAAAGCAACAGATAATCCGTAGTCATGGGCTGCTGTATTGTAAATTGTCAAAGATTCGTTTACGGCATTGGTTGAAGGCAATATTACAGGAAATATTGATGCTAGAGAAGATGTGATGCCGCCAATTATCAGCAATGTTGAAAGTGTAAAGCTAAAGCTGTCTTTTTTAATTTTCTTAACAAAAAACAACCCGAATAATCCGGTAAAATAAATAATCGGAAAAATTATTAAATAGGGTCTTTCTGCAAAATTATTTAATGAATCTGGATTTACATTCTGCCAAACAACTAGGGAAAATATGGTTAGTATAAATAACACAACATTTAAATTAAAAATAACATTTTTTAGTTTTTCATTGATAGAGGAATTTGTTTTTAAGCGTATCCAAGTTGCTCCATGAATGGCTAAAGTTACTACTGCAATAATACCAATAATAATTGTAAACCAGTCGATTACGCCTGGATGCTCCGTTAACGGACTAAAACTACTATCCCATAAAGGGAGAAAAAAGTAATGCCCTTCATAAAGGGATTCACCATTTTCAACACCACCTAAATTTACGCCTCTAACTATATTTCCTAAAGCAATTCCAAAAAACAGGGCTAATAATAAACTGGAAACCCCAAAAGATGTATCCCAAATTGCTGACCACATAGTATTGTTAAACTGGCTTCTAAATTCTAAACCAATTGCCCTAAATACAATGAGCCATAATACAATAAATAACGGAAGGTAAAAACCACTAAAAACGGAAGCGTAAAATGTGGGAAATGCCATAAAAAGCATTCCTCCTGCAGCTACTAACCAAACTTCATTAGAGTCCCAAAATAAACCGGCGGCTTTTGCAATTACTTTTTTGTCTTTTTCTTCTTTCGCAAAAAACAAATGAATGATACCTGTACCAAAATCATAACCATCTAGCACAAAGAAAATGGCTAAAATAAGTGCGATAATAATAAACCAAAATAGTTCCATAATTTAATGTTTTACAGGCTCAGGACCTTGATGAATAGTTTTGCCAACCAATATTAAAAATAACAGTCCAAGCAGCATATATAAGCCAACAAAACCTAAGAGTGTGAATAATGTATTTCCTGAAGAAACCGTAGGTGAAATTCCTTCACTTGTTCTTAATAATCCATAAACTAAATAAGGTTGTCTACCTAATTCTGCAGTATACCATCCAGTAATATTTGCAATATATGGAAAAGGCACTAAAAACATAATTGCCCAAAGTAATGGCTTAATTGTGTGCAATTTTTTTCTCCATAAAAAGAAGATTGCCAATGCCATTACACCAATAAATATAGTACCCAAACCAACCATAATGTGGTAAGAATAATACAAAGCTGGAATATTATCAGGTAATTCCTCTTCTTTGAATTGATCCATTCCTGGGATTTGTTTGTTCCAATCCTGATAGGTTAAAAAGCTTAAAATATTTGGGACAGCAATTTTATTGTCTAATTTTTTTTCAACCATATTTGGCTGTCCAATAAGTACAATTTCTGCACCGGCGTTTTCAGTTTCAAAAATACCTTCCATAGCGGCAAAAGTTGCAGGCTGATACTTGGCTACATTTTTAGCGTTCCAATCTCCAGTGGGGAATGCAACTAACACGCTGGCTATAAATCCAAAAACCACCCCTGTTTTTAAGAATAATTTTCCGTGTTCTAAATTTTTATTCCTTAAAATATAAAATGCTCCTATACTTGCCACAACAAAAGAAGAGGTGACAACAGAGGCAAATTGATTGTGTAAAAATGCAGGTAAAAGCCAAGGGTTGGTAAAGAGTGCAGAAAAATTATTAAGCACAAATTTGCCATTGTCTAAAATCTCATAGCCAACCGGATGTTGCATCCAGGCGTTTGTGGCTAAAATAAACCATCCGCTTGCCCAAGAACCTAAAAACACTAAAAAACCAGTTAAAAAATGTAATTTTTGTCCCATTAATTTTTCACCAAAAATAAAAAGTGCTAAAAATGAAGATTCCAGAAAGAAAGAAAATAGTCCTTCCATGGCTAAAGTCTGTCCTATTATTCCTCCCGTTAGCTCCGAGAATTTCGCCCAATTTGTTCCAAATTGAAACTCCATCGGAATTCCTGTTACAACACCCATTGTAAAATTAATGGCAAATATTTTCATAAAAAATAATGCTGCATCGTTGTATTTTTGAATGCTTGTTCTTAAGAATTTCCATTTAAAGAAAACGATCATTAAAGAAAGTCCCATGGTTAATTGTGGAAATATATAGTGGAAAGTGATAGTAAATGCAAACTGCAATCTATCGTAGAAAATCATATCTTCCATTTTGTGAATTTTTGGCTAAAACTGGTTTCAAAAATACAAATAAAAAACCAACTTTATGTAAGTAAAACTAGATTAAGCGACCTAAAATATCAAGTTACTTCTGCCTAAAATACACCACCACAGGAACCCCTGTAAAGTTAAATATTTCCCGCATTTTGTTTTCAATAAAACGCTTATAAGGATCTTTAACATATTGTGGTAAGTTACAGAAAAACACAAATTGGGGAGTTGGCGTAGGTAACTGCGTGCAAAATTTAACTTTAATATATTTTCCTTTGTTTGCAGGGGGTGGGTTTTGTTTAAAAATATCCAACATAGCTTCATTTAACTTGCTTGTAGGAATGCGTTTTTTTCTGTTTTCAAAAACTTCAACCGCAGTTTCAATGGCTTTAAAAACCCGTTGTTTCGTCAAAGAACTGATAAAAATGATTGGCACATCGGTAAATGGCGCAATTTCTTGTCTAATTTTGGCCTCATAATCTTTCATGGTATTGGTTTCTTTTTCGATAAGATCCCATTTATTCACCAAAATTACAATGCCTTTTCTGTTTTTTTCTGCCAGCCAAAAAATATTTTCATCCTGACCTTCAAATTCGCGGGTGGCATCAACCACCAAAATGGCAACATCACATTCTTCAATGGCTTTTACGGCACGCATCACCGAATAAAACTCTAAATCTTCCTTAACTTTCGATTTTTTCCTGATTCCGGCGGTATCCACCAAATTAAATTCAAATCCAAAACGATTGTATTTGGTGTCCACAGTATCGCGTGTAGTTCCAGCAATATCGGTTACAATATTTCTTTCTTCACCAATCAATGCGTTGATAAAAGATGATTTACCTGCATTTGGTCTCCCAACAACGGCAAATCGAGGCAATTCATGTTCATCTACAACATCTTCCTCCATATCGGCAACCACAGCGTCCAAAAGCTCGCCAGTTCCGCTACCATTAATTGAGGAAAGCGTGTAATATTCACCCAATCCAAGGTTATAGAATTCTACTGCATCAGCTTCGCGCATGGAATTGTCAACTTTATTAACGGCCAAAAAAATGGGCTTTTTAATTTTGCGTAACATATTGGCAACAGCAACATCCATCGGTGTAATTCCATCCTCAACATCAACAACAAATATGATATGGTCGGCTTCATCAATCGCAAGTTCAACCTGTTTTCTTATTTCTTCTTCAAAAATATCGCCAGACCCTATGGCGTATCCGCCCGTATCAATTACCGAAAATTCCTTGCCATTCCAATCACTTTTCCCGTAATGTCTGTCACGCGTAACACCACTTACCGAATCAACAATGGCGTCTCTTCGCTTTACCAAACGATTAAACAATGTCGATTTTCCTACATTAGGTCTTCCTACAATGGCTACAATATTACTCATGTGCTTTTATTTTTTTTGGCAAAATTACGCTTTTTTATTTTGAAAATTTAAGTGTGGGCAATTCTAAATTAGCCAGATAGTAAAAAGCTGTATCATAAATCACTTCTTAAAGTGCCTGAAGTTTGAAATACTTAAAGTTTAAATAAAAATTAAATGGCTAAAATCCATTACATACAGCAATTTAACGCATAAAATATTTTGGTCCTGCCCGCCTTTTGGAGGGCGTTTCCCCCCCGCCAACTGGCGGGGGGGTCGGGCTTTATGTTCCAAACTTTTTTCGCTGAAAAGCGTAAAAAGGTTTTTCACGTCAATCCCTAACGCAGCTTGATTAAACAAATAGAAAATGAGCCATTTAACTTATTATTTCTCAACCTTAAGATCGGAAACTTTAAAACATAGGTTAGAAATAAAATAGTATATTTCGATCCTGAAAAAAAACAGGCTACGATGATTGAAAAAAATAGCGAACTCCATTTACGTCCGCGATTTAAATTGAATATTGATGAAAGTCAGGAAAAACTGCTCTCAAAATTTCAAAGCAATGTAAAAAATACAAATTGCAACTATTGCGTTAAAGTTACAGACGGACATATTGTTATTGATTTTCCTGAGAAAGAAAATCATTTTTGGTCACCACAATTAAACATTGAAATAGAAAAGGTTGAAGAAAATAAAAGCATCGTTAAAGGGTTATTTGGTCCAAAACCACAGGTATGGACATTTTTTATGTTTATTCATTTTGTCATGGCCATCGCTTTTATTGGATTTTCTATCATGGCTTATGTAAAATGGACCTTAAAAAGCGATTATAAAATGGCTTTAATCATAACTTTTACCCTGCCAATGCTATGGATAGTGATGTATTTTTTGGGAAGTTTAGGTAAAAAAAGAGGCCATCAGCAAATGGACGAACTTCATGGCTTTATGATGGAAACGCTTGGAAGTTAAAGATTAAAAATTAAAATTTTTTTGTTGTAAATACTGCTTAAGTTCAAATCAAACTCCCTTTCCTTTGGAAAGGGCTGGGGATAGGAATAACTAATCGTTATACCCAAATCGTCTAAGCTGACGCTTGTCGCTTCGCCAGTCTTTGTTCACTTTTACGTATAATTCCAGATGGATTTTTTTATCGAAGAATTTCTCTAAATCTTTTCGTGCCTCAACGCCCACGCGTTTTAAGGCAGCGCCTTTATGACCGATGATAATTCCTTTTTGGGTTTCGCGCTCCACCATAATGATAGAGCGGATTTTAATAATTTTATCGCTTTCAATAAATTCTTCAGTTTCCACTTCAACAGAATACGGAATTTCCTTTTTGTAGTGCATCAATATTTTTTCGCGAATAGCTTCGTTAATGAAAAAGCGCTCCGGTTTGTCAGTCAGCTGATCTTTCGGATAAAAGGCAGGTGATTCAGGCAATAGTTCAATAATACGTTCGAAAAGACCATCAACATTGAATTTTTCCAAAGCAGAAATCACATAAACTTCGGCATTTGGCACTTTTTCTTTCCAATAAACCACTTTTTCTTCCACTTCTTCCTGAGTGGACAGGTCTATTTTGTTGATTAATAAAAGAACAGGGATAGAGGTTGTTTTGATTTTTTCGAAAAACACTTCATCTTTTAATTCCTTTTCGCCAATTTCAACCATATAAATAAGCACATCGGCATCTTCAAAAGCCGATTTCACGAAATTCATCATAGAAGATTGCAGCTCATAGGCTGGTTTTATGATTCCGGGCGTATCAGAAAAAAGGATTTGAAAATCCTCGCCATTTACAATTCCCAAAATTCTGTGGCGCGTTGTTTGCGCTTTTGAGGTGATAATTGATAATTTTTCACCTACAAAGGCATTCATTAACGTTGATTTACCTACATTAGGATTCCCAATAATATTTACAAAACCTGCTTTATGCTTCATTTTCAAGATATAAAATGCAAAGGTAACTTTAAAAATTTTTAATTGTAAAAAACTTATTGCTTTTTTAAAAAAAGATGTATCTTTGCAATCCAAATCGCGGGGTAGAGCAGCAGGTAGCTCGTCGGGCTCATATCCGCCAGTTGGCGGACGCAGGTTCGGGTTGGAATTGAAATAATGAATTTATAAAAATATATCGCGGGGTAGAGCAGCAGGTAGCTCGTCGGGCTCATAACCCGAAGGTCGCTGGTTCGAGTCCAGTCCCCGCTACTAGAAAGCCCAGTTTTACTGGGCTTTTTTTATTTTTAACGCTATGGATTCGGAATTTGTCACTTTCGTTTTATATTCAAAAAATTACAACAAGATTTATATTGGTTTCACCTCAAATTTAATTTCACGATTTTTATCGCATAATCAATTTGGGAACGGATTTACTGCCAAATACAGGCCTTGGGAAGTAATTTATATGGAAGTCTTTTTCACGAAAAAGGAGTCTATGCTTCGCGAAAAGGAATTGAAAAGTTTTAGGGGAAGGGAGTTTATCAGAAATATTGTTTTGAAACAATAAGTCATTCTCTTAACTACTACCAGGTGGATTATTTAGCAACTTAGAAACTTTATATCGTAAAATCTATATTTTATACTTTTTACAGTTCCTGACTTCATTTCTAGCAAAAAAAACACATACAATTTGGACTGTCAGTTTTATTAATGGGTATGCTTTGAATCCAATCTAAAATCTGATTATCAATAAATTAGAATTCATTCTAAATGGTATATGTTAAATTTATTGCACTATAAATATTAAAGATCATTAAAGCTTAATGCAGCGCTCTATATTGCTTAAATTTACTCTTCAAAACCTAACAGAATATTCTTTAACTATAATACCGATCTTTAAAGATTAGCATTGGTCTAATAAATTAACACATTTTAGGGAATCGCCTAATTTTTAAAGCCTTAATTTAGTTTTTTAAAAGAAATCCTGAAAATTATTCAATTATCGCATTATTTATATAATATCAAATGGAATTAGTACAAAAAGCATTAGAATTCGAACAACGTAAAATGGTGTTAAAAACTACAAATGACCGTATTTTGGCTTCAAGAGAAGTTAAATCGCTAATTTTAAGTTTAAACGAAGTTTATAAGACAACTCAAAATCCAGAATTAATGGATTTGATGAAAAGGCTAACTGTTATAAAACAGAAAATTGAAAAAAGATTGAAATTGCGTGTAACTATTTAAAAAATGAAAACAGCTTTAATTTTTATTACTGCAATGAATTTGTTTTTCATAACATTTTTAACATCACCTAATTCAAATATTATGAAGTCCAAACCATCTATTTATGATATTTCTATAACAAGTTTAAACGGGAAAAAAATAGATTTATCTAAATTTAAAGGCAAAAAAATACTGATTGTAAATACAGCATCTGAATGCGGATTTACAAAACAATATGCCGACTTGCAGAAACTACATGAAAAGTATCAAGATAAGTTGGTAGTTATTGGTGTGCCATGCAACCAGTTTGGTGGACAAGAGCCCGGAAATGCACAAGAAATTCAATCGTTTTGCCAAGTAAATTATGGTGTTTCCTTTTTAATGACCGAGAAAGTCGATGTAAAAGGGGACAATCAACATCCATTATATCAATGGCTTACAAAAAAAGAATTGAATGGTGTTAAAAGTAGTTCGGTAAAATGGAATTTTCAAAAATATTTGATTGACGAGAAAGGGAATTTTATAGATTATTATTTTTCTTTAACAAATCCGATGAGCTCTAAAATCACAAAACAACTTTAATGAATATTACGTTTTAATTATTTTTTTTTAGTGATTAATTGTGGTGCTTTTCTTTTAGTCATTTTAATCTTTTGTTTTACTTGTATACATCAAACTTAAGACAAACTAAACAGCTAGCATTTGTTTAATTATTAGAGTATTTACAATATCAGATTTTATATAGACCAATTTTACTATGGTTTTTGAATAAATTGTAATTGTCGTATTAATTATTTTGAAGCCATTTACAATATTGCGATTGATTTCAGAATAAAATGAGATATTTCATTTCTTCACAACTTATATTGTTTTTTTATTTATATTTGAGTATGTTTTAAGATAACAGTTTGATAGTTAGTTGTTTTAATACATCAAAGGAGATCACTACTTTCTAACTAAAACTTTCAATTATGATAAAAATTAAAATCTTTTTCGTAATTTTTTTGTGTTCAGGACATCTAATAATTGGACAAAACACCAAAGGAAACATTAAAGTTCATAAAGTATGGATTTCAATGGTTAACAGCTCTCAAATCATTAAGGGAAATTTATATGCAGTAGATGAAAGTGCAATTAAAATAATCGACAATGAATCATTTGATCTTTCTAATTTGCAATTGATAAGTCCAATGCAAATAGAGAAGATTAAAATTAGAAGAAAAGGAAAGGTTGGAAAAGGAGTTTGGATTGGGGGCTTAACTGGATTAGGTATAGGTGTAGTTTCAGGATTGGTAAGTAAAGATGAAAGTGACTCGTGGTTTGGATTTTCACCAGAAGAAAAAGCTGTTATAAATGCAATTTTTCTAGCACCACTTGGTGTGGGCGTCGGTGCATTAATCGCTTCAAAAAGGGAAGTGATTATAATTAATGGTGATGTGGAAAGTTATAAACGTCAAATGGAAATATTGAGGAGTTATTCTTTAGTGCCTAAATCGGTAGAGTGAGTTTGTTAAATAAAAAGGTTGGAATTAATTTTTCTAGCTAAAAACCATTTAGCTATGGTCAAGACTTATTTTCCAAATTCTTAATGTGGGGAAATATCTGGAGCGGCTTTATTTAATTAGGAAATAATTCAAGATTGTCTTTCAAAAATTATTGTATTATTTATTGTTGGGAGCATATGAATAAGGTTGATTAAATTGAATTCTATAGGTGAATAAGACAAAACGTACTTCAGTGTCTACTTCAGGTTAAACACAGAAATAATTTAAATTTTATCTTTAATTTTATTGGGCCAATTCGGCTCCTAGCTCAGCAGGCAGAGCATCTGACTCTTAATCAGGAGGTCGTGGGTTCGAAACCCACGGGGCCGACGAAAAAAGGAGATTTTATTTTAAAACAAAATCTCCTTTTTTGTTTTGAATTTTCTGCTATTTTGATTTTGCAATAATTTTATAAACTCACCTGCTTTATCTAATATTTGTCACTGAATTTTTTGCGGTGTCATGTTTTGTTTTAAGCACATTTGAAATGGAAGAATAATTATTTCCCAGTTGGCTCAAATTTTCTAATAACAAGGAAACCTCAGTGTTCATTAAATTCAATTTGGCATCTAAATCTGATTTTGTAGCAGCCGTTTTTCCTAATAATCCTAAATTTTTTAAACTGCTTTCCAATTCATCGATTCGGTTTTTAACATTTTTAACTTGGCTGGCTTTAATTGATGATTGGCGTTTATCTTTAGTCAATAATTTTTCTAAATCGACAACTGAGTTTTTAAATTCCTGCAGATTTCTAATGGCTGTTGTTAAAGCAGGTTTATCAATTTTTTCTGAACCATCTTCCTTTAATATTTCGATCTTGGAACCACCTTTTACAGTTCCGTCCCAGCCCTTTCTTTGGATTTCTTCAGAATTATTGTTTAGGTCTGACTGTGCTTTATAATAATCATAACCTTTTTTAGACAACCATAGGTTTACTGGAATACTGCTGTCAATAAATAAATATATGGTTGAAGTTAGTGTGTAATTTCCCTGGCTTAATCCAATAAATTCAAATTGGCCTTTTTCATTTGTTTTTGAAGTGATTTCTCGCTCAGTTGATGCTTTCCCAAGCTTTAGATCAATTCCAGGAATTGGTTCTCCGGGTGAATAACTGGAAACTGCTGCAGAGATAACAGCGCCGCCAGGAAGTGCGCCGCCCAAAAGTGAAGCGCCTTGGCTAAGCGTACCGCCTGCAGCATGCAATCCTGCATTTACTTTCTCATTGCCATTTAGGTTTTCTGTAAAGCCGGTATTAATTTTAATTGCCCACTGATTATTTGCGCTTAACAATTCACCGGCAACATCAAATGTTCCGTTTTTATCAAAAGTAATATCATAAGATTTTTTTGAAATAAACTCCCCACCAAATTTTAGAATATAAGAAGCGTATGGAAGATTTTCAAAAAAGAAATCACCGCAATGTTCGGTTTTTACGCTGGCCACCACGGCACCGGTTTGCTCATTTACCAAAGAAACCAACAAATCGGCAACACCATCACAATCGTCATCAACAACTTCTACTAATTTGTCTTTTTCTCGGGATGGCATTTCACCCGCCATTGTATTCTCCTGAAAATATGGATTTTGATGGACTTTCACAATACAATCCGTGCATCCATTTTCTTGTCCTTCATAAAAAACAGGCTGATATTGTCGTCTTCCAGTAGCCATTCCGCTTCCTGCTTCCCGGGCATAAATTGTAGTTACAGCTCCTTTTAAAGATGAATTTACCGCTAAACTACGTGCATATGAAGCTGCTGCAGCACCGCCTGTGCCACTTGCGAGATTTCCAACTGAACTGACTGCTTGATTATTTGAGGCAATTTCTGGAGTTTCGGAACTCCAGGTGATGCTTCCAGTAATGATACCCCGAAGTGATGCTTTTTGTTCTGGGGTCTTTTTATCAATAAGCAATTCGGCATTTATTTTCTCACCAAAAGTTGCTCCCTGCGTTTGTTTAGGAACTGTAACATTCATTGAAATCCGATTTGGCATGCCGCCATTGATGTTATTTACTTTTTCAGTAATGGATGCACTTTGCTTTTGACGGCTTTGTTCTTTTGATTTGTTAATCTGAGCCTGGGTTTGCATCAAACTTAATGCAAACAAAACGGTAAGTAACGGTTTAATTTTTAGTGATTTCATAGTAGTAGATTTTATAAGAACTAAATTACAATAAAATTGAATCCGTTTTAATTTCGTCATATTAAATTTTTTAGAAACTTATTGAATCTCATTGTTTTATAGCCTTAGGAGCGATATTTAAAATACATTTTAAATTGTTTTGGAGATGGAGCTAAAAAACGATTCCGATTTAAGAAATACTAAAATTATGTACTTAGGATTTAAAAAAGATATGATAGAAATTTATAATTCTTATAAATAGCACAATAAAATGTGTTAATTCTAGTTTTTAAATTTCATAACTGTCTATTTCTGAGTAATTAATTAATAATATTTAAAAACACAAAATGTTAAATTTTTTAAAATATTTTGACATCGTTTTGTTGCGCAATTTTAAAGCCCTAAATTGCGCCCTCTTAAAGTTTGACATTAAACCTAATGATTTACAATGATTTATAAAACAATATCCCTATTGTTAATCGGATTTTTTTTCTTTGCAATAAACTCCGTGTTTTCATATAAACCTGAGAGTATAAATTTAACAGAGACTGTTATCAATAATAGTATTGAGGCTAAAGTTGAGGCTGTTTACAACCATTTGATGACCAATAACTTTATGCTTCCGAACAAAACAAGCTTCACAAAAGCGATGGAAGGCTACTTTGAGCTGAAAGAAAAAGGAATTATCCAAAAAGATATTTTAACCCTAGTTGATTACAGTCTGTCTTCTAATGAAAACAGGTTATGGGTCATCGACCTAAAAAATAATATTATTTTATTCCAGTCACTGGTTTCTCATGGAAGAAACTCAGGAAATGAATATGCGGCCAATTTTTCAAATAAACCAGAATCTTATAAAAGCAGCTTAGGGTTTTATTTAACTGGTGAAACGTATTACGGCAAACATGGTTATTCATTGCGATTGGATGGTTTAGAGAAAGGAGTTAACAGCAATGCCAGAGCCAGAGCCATTGTAGTACATGGCGCAGATTATGTTTCCGAAAATTTTGTGAAACAAAACGGAAGATTGGGCAGAAGCTTAGGCTGTTTGGCATTAAAACAAAGTCTCACAAAGGAAGTTATCGATACTATTAAAGACAAATCTTGTTTGTTTGTTTATTATCCTTCATAAATAATATTAGATATACAATATTAAATATTAGAAGTAAATTGCTGAACATAACCATATTAAACATACAATATTAAATATTAAGGGAAGTTGCAGAATTTGGGACTTTATATTTATTAGTAATTTTTTAACAATTGCCACAGTGAATTTTATAAGATTGAAATTGCCTGCAATGATTTAAACAGTATTATAAAAAGTCTCTATTCCTCTTCTCTATTTTCTCTTTGCAAAGAACCATACTTTTCAATCTAACTTTTTATACAAATCCACATCCAAATTATAAAGGTCATCCCTAAATTGCAGGCTGCCATTTTCGCTCCATGCAGTCCAATATAAGATATGAATGTATATATCATTATTAATTTGTACTTGTGATGTTTTGCCTGTATTTATAACTTCATTAATTTTCTCCAAATTCCATTTTTCTGAATCATCCAAGAGATATTCTGTAAGTTCAAAAGGATTTTGCACTCTAATACAGCCCGAACTTAATGCCCGAATATCCTTGTCAAAAAAACCGCGCGTATTGGTGTCGTGTAGATAAACAGTAAATCGGTTAGGAAAGGTAAACTTCACCAAGCCAAGGGAGTTTGAGGCGCCCGGACTTTGAACATAACGATAGCTCCTTGCGCGGTTGCTATTCCAATTGCTGGCACTTACCACTTGATTGTTGGAATCGTAAATGGTAATGTTTTTGTTGCTGAAGTAATTTCGGTTTCTGGACGCGGCAGGCACAACATCATTTCTTAAAATGGTTGGAGGAACGGTCCAAGTAGGATTGAATATAACTTGAGACAGTTTAGACGATAAAACTGGCGTTTCCCTTGAAGCCTTGCCTATAATTACTTTATGAACTCTTATTGTATCTGAGTTTTTAACAACATGTAAGGAATAATCAGGAATGTTAATAATGAGATAATCAGACTCAAATATTCTTGGAAACCACCGCCATCGTTCCATATTTGCGATGATTTGTTTTTTACGCTGATCTTTGGTGAAATTTAGGGCTTGTAAAGTTCCAACACCAATAACGCCATCCAAACCAAGACCGTGGCGCATTTGAAATTTTTTGACTGCCAATTCCGTAGCTTCATCATAAATAGCAGTTATGGTGTCTAAAGGTTTTAAATCTTTCCAATAGATTAATTTATTTTTGATTTTAATCATTGCTTCATTGGAGTCGTTCAAAACAATTTTATTTTTTATTTCTATTTTTTTGAAAGTGTCTTTTGGAAAAGTATTTATAATTTTAAGTGCGGCTTTTAACCGTTTATAAACAAGATGGCTGGGCGATGCTGAATTTACGGCGTAATCAAAAGAATCTTTTTTCTGAAAATTGAGCAGTAACCTTTTAAAATCGATATTGTTTTCTTTCAAGTCCCAATTGTTATAAAGTTTACGCGGGTTTAAACGTCCTTTACTAACTTTTTGAACATAAATACTTAAATTTTCAGTGAGCAAAATATCATAATCCACCAACTCGGAATCGGATAAATTGGTAATATCTTTTTCTGATTTATGTATTCTTTTTAGGTCGAAATCCTTCGGGAATAATCCATCATCCTGAACCTGATTAAAAAGCGAAATAATTTTTACTCTTGTTGAATCTGCCATCCAGAATGTTTTGTATTGGACTGCCTCATAAAAAGCAATTAAGCTCGAATCTTTTATGGAAGCTATTTTAGCAGAATCAATAGGGATAATTTTACCAGCTTCTGTAATTTCTATTTTAGGAATCGGCACAATTTTAGGTGGCACTTTCTCTTTACAAGAAACAAGAAGAATAAATATAAAAAATACTGAAATAAATCTCATGGTGCTCTCTAATTTTTCTTAATAAAGATAGGCTTTTAGAGCGTCTAATGCAAAATTAACGGAAGTCAATTTTAATAAAAGAATTATAAAAAGTCAAAAATATTTCCAGAATGTAGTAGGTTAAATAATGAGAAATCTCACGAATTAATAAGACAAAATCTATAAATGAATAGGCTGTTAATTTTTTGGATGTCGTAGTCTTTTATCAATAAAAAGAAATGATATTTGGTAAAAACGCAACTATTATCGATTAAGTAGTGAACAAATGAATTCTATTTTAAAAATCAATCTGGAAATAAATACTAAGAATTATGTATAAAAAATCGTCTTTTTTTGAATCATATCTAAAACATAAGCATAATTATAATAAAAACATGTCAAATAAATAATCGTTAATGGCAATGTGCACTTCGCGCCAAAAAGCATCAAAAAAAAATCTTGTCAAAATGGTACAGATAGTTAAATGCCCAAATAAGCAAAACCAATAAGACAGACATTTTAAAAGTGGTTTGGGTATCGTAGTTTAAAAATAATCAAATTGATGTTTTTATGGTTTTTTATAATTTTGCACCCGTTCTTGCTGCCTAAGCTAATATAGTGGGAGCATAACAGAAATAGAAAAAACAGTTAAAATGAGTACTACATTATTTGATAAAGTTTGGGATTCGCACGTGATTCGTAAAATTAATGACGGACCGGATGTGTTGTTTATAGATCGACATTTGATTCACGAAGTGACAAGTCCCGTAGCTTTTTTAGGATTAAAAAGCAGAAATAACACGGTGTTGTATCCTAACAGAACTTTCGCAACAGCCGATCATAATACCCCAACCATCAACCAACATTTGCCGGTTAAAGACCCATTATCAGCAAATCAGTTAAAAGCATTGGAAGAGAATGCTGCCGAATATGGAATTACACATTGGGGATTGGGTCATAAAAAAAACGGGATTGTCCATGTTGTTGGTCCGGAAAATGGAATTACGCTTCCTGGTGCAACCATTGTTTGCGGAGATTCGCATACTTCTACGCACGGTGCTTTTGGCGCTATTGCTTTTGGAATTGGCACATCGGAAGTGGAAATGGTGCTGTCTTCTCAATGCATTATGCAGCCCAAACCAAAAAGAATGAGGATAAACGTAAATGGAGAACTCGGATTTGGTGTTACGCCAAAAGATGTGGCTTTATACATTATTTCTAAACTTTCAACCTCAGGCGCCACAGGATATTTTGTGGAATATGCCGGTGATGTTTTTAAAAACATGAGTATGGAAGGGCGTATGACCGTATGTAATTTAAGCATCGAAATGGGTGCGCGAGGAGGTATTATTGCGCCAGATGAAAAAACCTTCAATTATGTGGAAGGACGTTTGTTTACGCCAAAAGGAGAAGCATGGGATAAAGCAATGGACTATTGGAAAACGCTAAAAACCGATGCTGATGCCGTTTTCGATAAAGAAATCACCTTTGATGCCAATAACATTGAACCAATGATTACCTACGGAACCAATCCGGGAATGGGAACTGGAATTTCAACCCACATCCCTAAAGCTGAAGAGGTTGAAGGCGGCGTTGCTTCTTACAGAAAATCGTTGGATTATATGGGATTTCATGAAGGAGATATTATGATAGGAAAAAAAGTAGATTTTGTGTTTTTGGGAAGTTGCACCAATGGAAGAATTGAGGATTTTAGGGCTTTTGCTTCTATAGTAAAAGGAAGAAAAAGGGCGGATAATATTACAGCTTGGCTAGTTCCAGGCTCTCATGTTGTAGTGGAACAAATAAAAGAAGAGGGATTATTGGATATTATCCATGCGGCCGGATTTGAATTGCGCGAGCCTGGTTGTTCAGCCTGTTTGGCGATGAACGACGATAAAGTGCCTGCGGGAAAAGTAGCGGTAAGCACTTCAAACAGAAATTTTGAAGGTCGCCAAGGCCCCGGGTCAAGAACCCTGTTGGCAAGTCCGTTAGTGGCTGCGGCAACTGCAGTTACCGGCGTTTTAACCGATCCAAGAACCTTGTTATAAAGCCCCGCCCCAAAGTGGGAACTATCAATGGAGCGGATTTTTTTTTGAAAAAATTAATACTCCCCTCTTGAGAAGCATGTCCCGCTTTTTCAGCGGGAGGGTTAGGGGTGTGTTTTTCGTCACCAACCATCCATAACAGATAACAGATAATTTTAAACTTTAAACTTAAACAATGGCTTACGATAAATTTGAAACATTAAAAAGCACGGCAGTGCCATTGCCAATTGAAAACGTAGATACCGATCAAATTATTCCAGCGCGTTTTTTAAAGGCGACGGAACGCGTGGGTTTTGGCGACAATCTTTTCAGGGATTGGAGATACAATGCAGACAACACGCCAAAAGCGGATTTTGTGCTGAACAACCCAATTTACAAAGGGAAAATTTTGGTGGGAGGTAAAAACTTTGGCTCTGGATCTTCCAGGGAACATGCGGCTTGGGCAATTTACGATTACGGATTTAGGTGCGTGGTTTCCAGCTTTTTTGCCGATATTTTTAGGGGAAATTGTTTGAATATTGGCGTTTTGCCGGTTCAGGTGAGTCCCGAATTTTTAGACAAAATTTATAAAGCTATTGAGGCAAACCCAAAAACTGTGCTTGAAATAAACCTGTCAAAACAAACCATTACTTTGTTGGAAAACGGAGAACAGGAATCATTTGAAATCAATTCCTACAAAAAGGAAAATATGCTAAATGGCTATGACGACATTGATTATTTAACGAAAATGAAAGCTGAAATTCAGGAATTTGCAGAAGCAAGACCTTTTTAAACACTTAAATTTATAATCCAATTTAATTCCAGTTATTTTTCTTCTACTGGAAAAATTGTAATAAATAGTATTTTACATGAAAAAAAGGAAAATTGAAATCATGGATACCACGCTTCGCGATGGGGAACAAACCTGCGGAGTCTCTTTTTCGGCAGCAGAAAAACTTACCATTGCAAAGCTTTTGCTGGAAGAACTTCATGTGGACAGAATTGAAATTGCTTCCGCAAGGGTGTCGGAAGGCGAATTCCAGGCGGTTAAAAATATAACGGACTGGGCAAAAAATCATGGCTATTTAAATCGTGTGGAAATGCTCACTTTTGTTGATGGCGGCCAGTCGATAAATTGGATGAAAAAAGCTGGCGCAAAGGTTCAAAATTTATTGACCAAAGGTTCTTTAAACCACTTAACACACCAACTCAAAAAAACACCCGAACAACATTTTTCTGAAATAAAAGAAACAATTGAATTGGCGCAAAAAGAAGGAATTGTTACCAATGTGTATTTGGAAGATTGGAGCAACGGAATGCGAAATTCTCAAGAATACGTTTTTCAATATTTGGCTTTTTTAGCCACACAACCCATCGCCAGAATCTTGTTGCCTGATACCCTTGGCGTATTAAGACCCAAAGAAACCTACCAGTATTTTTCAAAAATAACGGAAAAATATCCGCAGTTGCACTTCGATTTTCATGCGCACAACGATTATGATTTGAGCGTGGCAAATGTCATGGAAGCCATTGATGCCGGTGCAAAAGGATTGCATATTACCGTTAACGGAATGGGAGAACGCGCCGGAAATGCACCATTGGCGAGCGTTGTTGCTGTCATCAACGACTTCTATAAAAATGAGGTTGAAATTTCGGTAAAAGAAACAAAATTATATGCGGTCAGCAAATTGATAGAGGCTTTTTCGGGCATCAGGGTCCCTGCAAACAAACCGATTGTCGGCGAAAATGTGTTCACTCAAACTGCCGGAATTCACGCCGATGGCGACAATAAAAATAATTTATATTTCAACGATTTATTGCCTGAGCGATTTGGAAGAAAACGCGCTTATGCCTTGGGAAAAACTTCAGGAAAAGCGAATATCGAGAAGAATTTACAGGAATTGGGGCTGGAATTAAACCAGGAAGATTTAAAAAAGGTAACCCAGCGCATCATTGAACTGGGCGACAAAAAGGAAACGGTTTCCAAGGAAGATTTGCCTTATATCATTTCCGATGTGCTCAACAGCAATTTATTTCAGGAAAACATCACCATTGAATCCTATGTTTTAACGCATTCCAAAGGCTTAAAACCCTCAACCACGGTTGCCGTAAAATTCGATGGAAAGCTATTTGAAGCGCATGCGCAGGGCGATGGACAGTTCGATGCTTTTATGAACGCGCTGCACAAATTATACAAAAAGAAGAAAAAAACCTTGCCAAAATTGGTAGATTATGCCGTCAGGATTCCACCGGGAAGCACTTCCGATGCCTTGTGCGAGACCATTATCACTTGGGAAAATGAAGCAAAAAGGTTTATAACAAGGGGCTTGGATTCAGACCAAACGGTGTCCGCAATTAAAGCCACCCAAAAAATGTTAAATATTTAAAGCGATAAAAATTATGGCGTTTCCCTCCGGGTCAGGCTTTTCGCTGCAATCCGTCATTGCGAGGTACGAAGCAATCTTTCAAAAATATTGCTTCACAAACTCGCAATTCCGGGATTTCCGCTTCAATCCTTAACGCAGTTTGATTTAATAATGAATAATTAATGATGAATAATTTAAATTAGGTAATGGTTTTTTTTGCGCATTTTGCGGTGTTACCTTTGCGTACTTTGCGGTTAAAAAGGAGTAATTAAAAATTAATGATGAATAATGAATAATCCAAAATCCAAAATCCAAAATCCAAAATTATTCTGGCGCACGTTGCGGTTTTTATTTGCGAACTTTGCGTTTAAAAATTAAAATCCAAAATTTAATTCTATAATTATTCAATAATACAATAAATATCTATATATGAAATGTGCATAACGCAAACACGATACAATCACCTATGAAAATATGCGCATTACACCTGCCTGTCGGCAGTCAGGTATGACCAATAAAAAACAATAAATATTTACATATGAAATTGAAAATAGCACTTTTAGCCGGAGACGGAATTGGTCCGGAAGTGATTGCACAAGCCGTAAAAGTTTGTGAGGCAATTGCGGTTAAATTTAACCATGAAATAACCTGGAAACCTGCACTTACAGGTGCTGCAGCCATTGATGCCGTTGGTGATCCCTATCCCGATGAAACCCATAAAATTTGCCTAAACGCCGATGCGGTGCTTTTTGGAGCCATCGGACACCCGAAATACGATAATGATCCATCCGCAAAAGTACGTCCGGAACAAGGCTTGCTTAAAATGCGCAAAAAATTGGGCTTGTTCGCGAATATCAGACCTACATTTACTTTTCCTTCGCTAATAGACAATTCACCTTTAAAAAGAGAACGCATTGAAGGCACCGATTTGGTTTTTCTGCGCGAATTGACCGGCGGCATTTATTTCGGTGAAAAAGGAAGAAAAGACGGCGGGGAAACGGCGTTTGACACTTGCACATATACCAGAGAAGAAGTGATTCGTCTGGCAAAAAAAGGCTTCGAGTTGGCGATGACGCGCACAAAAAAATTGTGTTGTGTGGACAAGGCCAATGTGATGGAAACTTCAAGATTGTGGCGAGAAACGGTACAGGCCATGGAAAAAGACTATCCGGAAGTGACTGTTTCTTATGAATTTGTTGATGCGGTTGCCATGCGTTTGGTGCAATGGCCAAATTCTTACGATGTGTTGATTACCGAAAATTTATTTGGAGATATTTTAACCGATGAAGCCTCGGTAATTTCTGGCTCTATGGGTTTGATGCCTTCTGCATCCGTGGGAGAAAAATACGCCTTATATGAGCCAATCCACGGTTCTTATCCTCAAGCTGCAGGAAAAGACATCGCAAATCCGCTCGCCACAGTATTATCGGCCGCTATGATGTTTGAGGACACTTTCAAACTAAAAAAAGAAGCAAAGGCAATTAGAGATGTGGTCAATAAATCTTTAGAACAGGGTATCGTTACTGAGGATTTATCCAGAAAAAACAAAGCTTATAAAACAAGCGAAGTTGGGGATTGGCTGATAAAGAATTTGTAGTAAAACAATAACATAAGCAGCTTTGCTTTGAACATTAAAAAGACACTTTACAGTAAAATGGAAAGTGTCTTTTTTGTATCAATTATGTTGGTATTTAAAACGTAAATATTGTTATAAGTATCGGAAAAAAGGATTCTCTATAAACATAGTTCTATAATATTGTTAGTAAAAATAATAGGATAATCGTTTAACAATCAGCTAAAAAACATTATATTTAAAAATTGAAAGTAGTAAAAGGGGCGAATATTACTATAATTTGACATCCGAAATAGCATAATCCCAAAAGTATCTTATGAAAAAACATTTCATAGTATTTGTATTCTGTTTATTTGTTGGACTTTTTAATAGTTATTGTCAACAAGACTGCACTAATGCATTATCGGTATGTTCTGATGCCAATTCTGACGGACTGGTTTTTGGTTATGGTCAAGATGATTTTAAAGGTTTTGATGTTTCAGGATGTTTAGGCAGCGGTGGGACTTCAGCAACAACAGTGGAGGTAAATTCTTATTGGTTTCGTGTAAAGTTGGCGGAAAGCGGTAAATTTGGTTTCACTATTACACCAAGTGACTTAAGTGAGGACTGGGATTTTGCAGTTTATGGCCCAAATGACACTTGTGGGGCATTAAGGGATCCTGTGGCCTGCAATTATAGAGGAACTGGGGGCTACACGGGAGTAGGAGTAGACCCAAGTGGTGTTAAAACTATCGGATATGAAGACTGGCTAGATGTGACTACAGGTCAGGTCTATTTTGTTTTAATTAATCAATATGACGGAAGTAATGCCGGATTTTCAATTTCTTGGACAGGGGCTGTTATGGATGACTTTCCAGATGCTTTGGACTGTAAAATCTTAGTTGATTTAGGTCCCCCACGAGAATTGTGTGGTGGTGGGGCAACCAATTTAAATGTAAATACATTTATTCCTTCAGCAACTTATAATTGGTTTAAACGCAACCCATCAACAGGTGTTTTTAATCCTTTACCTACCCCAATAGGATCTCCTTACCAACTTTATGTGAATACTGAAGGGCGATATCGGGTAGAGGTTTTCAGCGCAACAGGTACTTTATTGGGTGATGATGAAATTGATATTACCTTCCTGACAAAACCCGTCGCAAATCTTGTGCCTGATATAATTGCTTGTGATTCAGATGGAAATGGGCTTGAGTCCTTTAATTTAAATTCTAAAACCTCAGCTATTAAAAGTGGACAAACAGGGATGGCCGTTACATATTATAAAGCTAAAGAATTTGCAAAAAACGCAATATCATCAATTTCAAGTCCGTATACCAGTAGTGGAGAAACAATTTGGGCAAGGATTGAAAATTCCGCCAAACCCGAATGTTATGATCTGACTTCTTTTGATTTAAAACTATCTTTACCTCTTATAGCTAATAAACCCCCAGATTTAAAGCAATGTGATAATGATAATGATGGAGAAATGATATTTAATTTGGAAAGCCAAACATCAATAATTCTTGGCTCACAAACTGGTGTAGTGACTTATTATAGAAATGAAGAAGATGCAAAAGAGCCAAAAGGACCAATTTCTAACACCACAAATTATTTATCTAAAACCACAACCATTTGGGTACGTGTTGAACCAACTATAAGGTCGGTATGTGCAGCTTTTACATCATTTAATATTGAAGTATTTGAAAAAGCGATTGCCAATTCAACAACCAATATTGTGCAATGTGATTTTGACAACGACGGCTTATATCAATTCGATTTTAAAACTTTAAAAGATGCGGATATTATTGGTACTCAGAGTGCTTCAACTTTTGAAGTGAACTATTTTGCCACGCAAGCCAATGCCAATAACAATTTAAATGCACTTCCAAATCCATATACAAACATAACGCCTTATGCCGAAGAAAGGATTTATGCACGCATCCAAAACAAGGGATTTGCTGATTGCTTCGAAACCACCAGCTTTACCTTACAAGTTTTTGATATGGCATATCCTGCCATACCATCAAATATCCCTGTTTTATCATATTGTGATGATGCTTCTGATGGTGATGACACCAATGGTTTTTATCAATTTGATTTAACGGAAAGAGAAGTCGTTATTCTTAACGGACAGTCCCCCTATGTATTTGATGTAATTTATTATGAGGATTCGGCTTTTACAAAACAAATTCCGAATCAGACCACTTATCCAAATATTGTTGCCAACCAACAAACCATATATGTCCGGGTAAAAAACAAAACGCTTGGTAATGTTAAATGTTTTGCCGACACTTCTTTTCTGATAGAAGTTAAGCCATTGCCAAATGCGCTTACAACACCTTATGACTTGATACAATGTGATGAAGATGGGAATCCTGATGGTATTGTGAATTTTAACCTTACAGAAGCCGATTTCTTTGTGACTATTGGAGATAATAACTTAAATGTTACTTATCATTTATCTGCAATAGATGCTGCTTCAGGAATAAATAAAATCAATAAATCATCTTTTTCAAATAATGTAAGTTCCACTGTTTTTGCAAGAGTTTCCTCTGTTGACGGATGTTATAGAATTGTTCAGGTTAATTTAAAAGTTTCAGTTACCGCATTTCCGGCAAGTTATCCCGGACATAAAATTGTGGTTTGCGACGACGATGATACAATAGACGGATTGCATGAATTTAATTTGGGGCAAGCTACTTCAGAAATTATTTCCTTGTTTTCGAGTCCAAATTTGAGGGTTGGCTATTATCGCAATCAAATGGATGCCGTTTCGGAAACCAATATTATTAGCCCGGCAAATGCTTATTTAAGCGAAGTTCCTTTTAGCCAGATTATATGGGTGCGTGTGGAAAGCGCCATCAACGGCGGTTGTTTTGGTATCGCACCGGTAATTCTGTTAACGGTTAATCCAAGACCTGAATTTGACTTGGATGAAACGGATGTGGTTTGCCTAAACGATTTGCCAAAAACGGTTTCAACCTATAATCCGAATAGCACTTATTCTTATGAATGGACAGATATTGCTGGAGATATTATAAGCAATCAACCATTTGTGGATGTTGTTAAGGCAGGAGTTTATACCGTTGTGGCAACTTCTATATTGGGTTGTGAATCTTTTCCAAAACAAATCGCTGTCACAGAATCTATTATTGCCGATATCTCGTCGGAAGACATACAAATCATTGACAATTCGGGCAATAATTCCATTACCATAAATAATGCCAATCAAAATCTGGGTATTGGTGATTATGAATTTGCGTTGGATGATATTTTTGGGCCTTATCAGGACAGCCCTGTTTTTTCTGAAGTGATACCGGGAAAGCACATTATTTATGTAAGTGATAAGAATAATTGTGGCATTGCGCAAGTAACAGTTTATGTATTCGGATTTCCAAACTTTTTTACGCCAAATGACGATGGCCAAAATGATACCTGGAATATTCTAGGCGTGGATCCGACTGTTTTTAAATCCTCCATTATCTATATTTTCGACAGATATGGAAAGTTACTGGCTAATTTCAGTGCCTATCAGCAGGGTTGGGATGGATTTTACAATTCCAAAAAAGCAATATCAACAGATTATTGGTATTTGGCAAAAATGACTGATTACAATGGCGTAACTTCTGAATATAAAGGGCATTTTAGTTTGATAAGACGATAGGTTTCCGAACGATTTATAAACCATCTTTTAATTTAGCCATCCAAATAATCAAAAGTTCTTTATCATTTTTAGAAAGTTTCGCATCTCTATGAACCAAAGTATATGATGGAAGAGGCATCTCATTCTTCTCAATTTGACTTTTAATCGACTTTAATTTGCTTTTTTGTCGGCGTTTTGAATATCCGCCAAATTCACTAAAATTCAATTCTTTTTTCCCTTCTTTTATGTGATTTTCCAAAAGCCAACTTACCGGCTGAATTTTATTGTACCAAGGGTAGTTTGTGTTGTTACTGTGGCAATCATAACATGAATTTTTAAGCAGATTTTGAACGTTATTTGGAGTATCAAAAGTTTTCAAGAAATCTGTTTCCAAAATTACATTGCTTTGATTGCGTGTTGTGGGCATAAATTGAATGCCCACAAACGAGATCAATAAAAAAAGAAACACTTTTTTGAATAGGCTCACCTAGTTTATTTGTTTTTGAACACTGCCACATTTCATCATTTTACTTCCAAAATAAGGATTTTGGATTTCTTTAATTTCGCTTAACCACATAGCGCCTTTGTTATTGCTTGCCATCGGGCAAAAATCTTGATAAAGGGTTTTGTCCGTTCCTACCAAAGAGATGATATCATTTACGTCTTTACTCAAATCTTCAAAATGCTCTCTTTGATGATCAATAGGGTTTTTTACGATATGCTCCGCATGTTCTTTCGCGCTTTCGGCTATTTCCATATATTTTGCATGCTGAGTTTCTGTAAGTTTTGTCATTTCAAAATTTGAAAATGCAGTAAGCATCATTTTTCCGCCTTCAGCAGCTTTTTTACTGTCCTCATTAACCAATGCGTTCTTTAAAACAAGATAACCATCAATTATAGCTGTCGTTAAACCACTTTTTTGAGTTGCGACATCCATAGTTTTGTCAGATTGCATTGTTTCATCATTTGAAGAATGATTGTCATCTGTACTCATTTGCATTTCATTGGTGTTCATTTCATTTGATTCTGCTTGTTTTTGGTCGTTTTTACAAGCACTTAAAAATAGTACTGCAAATGCAACTACATAAATTGAATTTTTCATTTTTTTGATTTTAATAATTAATAATTTTTATTTTTCTAAAGAAACACTTCTTAATCGAAGTGAATTTGCAATCACCGAAACAGAGCTAAAACTCATCGCCAAAGCCGCAATTATGGGTGATAATAATAATCCGAAGACAGGGAATAAAACGCCTGCGGCAATTGGTACGCCCAAGACATTGTATATAAAAGAGAAAAATAAGTTTTGTTTGATGTTTTTCATCACGGCGTGGCTTAAATTTTTTGCTTTTACAATTCCTTGTAAATCGCCTTTCACCAAGGTCATTGCAGCACTTTCAATGGCAACGTCTGTTCCTGTTCCCATAGCAATGCCAACATTTGATTGGGCAAGAGCGGGCGCATCATTAATGCCGTCGCCGGCCATGGCAACAATTTTTCCTTCAGCTTGGAGTTTTTTGATAAATTTTAATTTGTCTTCCGGCAAAAAACCTGCTTTAAATCTGGTTAAATTCAATTCGTCGGCAACTGCTTTGGCCGTATTTTCATTGTCGCCGGTTAACATAATCACTTCAACACCTTGCTCCATTAACGTTTTAATGGCTTTGGCGCTTGTCAGCTTAATGGCATCTGTGATACTCACATAACCCAAAGCTTTTTGATCAACAGCAATATAGGAAACTGTTTTGCCTAACTTTTGTTCGGCTAAAATTTGAGCTTCTAAATCTTTTGAAACCGATGCCTTAATTTTTTCCATCAACTTTTTATTGCCCAAAGCCACTTTGTTTTTGCCAACCGTTCCTGTTACGCCCATTCCGGTCACAGCTTCAAAATCATCAACTTTAATCAATTTCGATTTATTTTCTTTGGCATAATTCACAACGGCTTGCGCCAATGGATGTTCGCTATACTGATTTAAGGAAGCAATTTGCTGCAATAAATCTTTTGAATCTCCTTCTAACGCAACCACTTTTTCAACTGAAGGTTTTCCTTCGGTAAGCGTTCCTGTTTTATCGGTAATTAAAACATTTACCTTGTTCATGGTTTCAAGGGCTTCGGCATTTTTGATTAAAATACCGTTTTGTGCGCCCTTGCCAACACCAACCATTATGGACATTGGTGTCGCCAATCCCAACGCACACGGACAAGCGATAATCAGTACTGCAACAGCATTCACAAAGGCATAAACTAGCGCAGGATCTGGACCGAAATAAGCCCAAACGATAAAGGTGATGATGGAAACTACAACAACAATTGGCACAAAATATTTTGAGATGGTATCTGCCAATCTTTGAATGGGCGCTCTGGATCGGCTGGCATCACTTACCATTTTAATAATTTGTGACAATAGGGTTTCTGACCCCACACGTTCTGCTTTCATCACAAATGATTTTGTTCCGTTGATGGTTCCCGAACTTACTTTGTCTCCCACATTTTTATCAACAGGAATAGGCTCTCCGGAAATCATGGATTCATCGATGCTGCTGCTGCCTTCAACAATTACACCATCAACAGGGATTTTTTCACCCGGTTTTACGCGCAATAAATCGTCCTTTTTAATAGAATGAATCGATACAATTTTATCTTCGCCATCCACTACTAATGTTGCTTCGGAAGGTGCTAATTTTAACAATTCTTTGATGGCGCCGCTTGTTTTGCTGTGCGCTCTGGCTTCGAGCAATTGCCCCAACAAAACCAAGGCTAAAATAACGGCCGTTGCTTCAAAATATAGGTCAACAGCGCCTATGTCACTTTTAAATTCCTGTGGAAAAACATCTGGGAATAAAAGAGCGACTATGCTAAACAGAAATGCGGCTCCTGTTCCAATTCCCACCAAAGTAAACATGTTTAAGTTCCAGGTAATAATCGATTTCCAGGCACGTACATAAAACATCCAACAAGTGTAAAAAACAATGGGAAGCGTTAATGCAAACTGAGACCAATCCCAATAAATTTGGGGCATTAGTTTAGTAAGTGGATTTGAAGGAAGATGCATGGACATGGAAATAATGAAAACAGGAACCGCAAAAATGAGCGATATCTTCATTTTTTTTAGCAACTTCAAATAGGTTTTATCCTCTGCGCTTTCCTTTGGTTCCATGGGCACCAAATCCATTCCGCAAATTGGACAGGAACCAGGTTCATCTTTAATTATTTCAGGATGCATCGGACAAGTGTACTGTGTTGCTTGCATAGATTTTGGCTGTTCAATCAAGTCCATACCACAAACAGGGCAATCGCCGGCTTTGTCATATGTTTTTTCACCTTCACAGTGCATCGGACAATAAAAAATACCGTTTCCATCTTTCATTGGTTTGATGGCGATTGGTTTTTCGTTGGTGATATTTGGATCAAAATCTGAAATAGAATAATGCAATCCAGCCTTTAAAAATTCTTGCTGAAAAGTTTCTGTTGAAATATGATGTTCCATTTCAATTGTTGCTTTGCCTTCCTCCAAATCTACGGTAGCTTTTAAAACACCTTTAATATTGTTTAAGGTGTCTTCAACATTGGTTCTGCAACCGTTGCAGGTCATTCCGGTTATTTTATAGGTATGCTTCATAATAATCGCAATATAATCAATAATTAGATTTTTGAATCTGTTTCATCATTCATTCTCAATAGCATTTTCTCAACACTTTCAACAGGTGCTAGACTGAAAAATCTTCAAAATCTAACTTGTTAAATGCTGGTAGTGACGTTTAAGGCTATCCGCAGCAACATCCACCTTTGCTTTTTTGCGGAGCTGATGTTTCGTCTTCACCAATGCCATAATTTCCGGCTTTTGATAAAGCGGTCTTAAGTTGGTCTAAAGTTACAGAATCGGCTTTTTCGATAATAGCTTCCGGCGGACTCATGTTAACTTGCACTGAGGTTACACCATCTACTCCCTGTAAAGCTTTTTCTACTGTTTGCCTACAGCTTCCGCAAGACATGCCGTTAATTTTAAATGTTTGTTTCATAATTTTAGGCTATTTATTATTATTTTCATTTTTATCGATTGTTATTGATGGCTGGAATGATTTTTATCTTTCTTATCCATTCCTTTCATTTTCTTCATCATTTCTGGGTTTTCTTGGATTTTTTCCATCATCTTTTTCATCATTTCTGGATTCTTCTGCATTTTTTCCATCATTTTATTCATCATTTCAGGATTTTCCTGCATATTTTCCATCATCATTTTCATCATTTCTGGATTCTCCTGCATTTTTCCCATCATTTTCATCATCATCATTTTTTTCATTTCTGGGTTTTTCTCCATCATTTCCTGCATTTTTAGCTCCACTTTTTCCTTTATTTCAGGATTCTTTTTCATCGTCTCCATCATTTTGCCATCTTCCATCATTTTCATATGGTTTTTCATCAGCAACATTTGAGCCTCCTCATTGCTGCCTGCGACTTCTAAAAATTCAGTGAATTTGACAGGATCTGAAATTACGTTTTGATAAAGTTCTTTACGGTTTTCATCATTTTGTAAGGTTTTGGTGGCATTAAAAGTAGATTTGCAACTTACTGTCAATAATAGCGTTGCGATAACCAAAAAAATTAATACGTTTTTCATTATAAAATTATTTAATTTAATATTCATTGAATTTTTAAAATTTGGCAGAAAGGCCTAAACCAGCTCCAAAGCGATTGTCATAACTTCCCATGAATGAAAAGTTTTTTGATAAGATATATTCTATTCTGGTACTCCAGGTCACCTCTTTTTTAAAGTTATCACCTTGTGGCAAATCATCTACCCAACCAAAATCGGCCTGATATTCATATCTTCCAAAGATGACAGTCCTTGGAAAAATAGTTATGGCCCGGCTCAAACCTATTTGCGGACGTAGTTTACTGTCGACCCGCACATCTAAATTAAACATAAAAGGAGTAAAATATCGAATTCCGGCAATTGCTGTTGTAGTGATCTCATCCATACTATCCTCAATTTCATTTTCCATATTTGCCCCACCAAATACCCGAAACCAATCATTTAAATAATATTCATAAGAAAACTCGGCTTCAATATTTTCATTCCAGCCATATTCAGCAGAAAGATTAAATTGATTTCTGATATTGGAAGAAACCAGATTCAGGCCAGCCAAGTGAGAAGCAACATCTGCCATTCCCCAGGTATAAAATTGGTTGGTTTCATGAATTAAATTTGATAAGGGATATTTTTTTAACCTTGGGTCTCTGGGGGTGTCATAACTAATTACCCGCGCCATTCCGCCCATCATATGATACAAGATATGACAATGAAAGAACCAGTCGCCATACTCATTTCCATAAAATTCGATGGTTATTTCCTGCATTGGCGGCACATTTACCGTGTGCTTCAACGGAGAATATTCGCCGTTTTTATTGATCACCCTAAAGAAATGTCCATGTAAATGCATAGGATGGTGCATCATGGTAAGATTATTTAAAGTGATCCTGGTAACCTGATTTCCTTTAATCTTGATCTTATCGGTTTCAGATAATGGGATCCCGTTTAAACTCCAAATATATCTGGACATATTCCCGGTGAGATTTAACAGGATCTCATTTACCGGAACACCCTCGTCATAAGTGGTCTTCTCAAGAGATTTTAAATAATCATAATTGTATTCAGAAAACAATTCCATCTCCTGCATTCCGTCGTCTTTTTTAGTTGTATGCTTTTCATCTGAAGAAATCGAATCAGGCTCCATTTTCATATCCATCATTGAATGATCCATCTTGGAATGATCCATTTCTTTAGTTTTAGTGGTATCGATTGGCATTCCCATTTTGGAATGATCCATACCTTCCATGCCTTCCTTTTTAGGTTCTTTCGGGGCTTGGTCCATTTCGGAATGATTCATACTTTCCATCTTCATTCCTTTCTCCATCTTCATTCCCCATTTCTCTTTCATTTTGTGGGGTTCATCTTTTTTGGGATTGGATTTTAATGCCGGCGCACCCATTTTCATATCCATCTTTGCCATTTTTTGCATCATGGCTATTTTATCGGGCTTCGGAATGGCTTTGGCAGGCAAGATTTTACCTTTTCCGAGAAAAGCAGAAGCAGTGCCTGAGCCATCCTGAGCCGTAATCTTAAATTCTATTTTACCTTCTTGTGGTATAGTGACAATAAAATCATACGTTTCTGCAACCCCGATAAATGTTTTATTTTTTTTAACTGGAACCACGTCTTTCCCATCTGCCGAAACAAGCACTGGAGTTTCCCCTCCAAAAGTCATCCAAAAAGAAGTGGAGGCTGCGCCATCTATAATCCGCAATCTTACTTTTTCACCAGGTTTAAATTCAGGATATTCAATTGTTTCTTCGCCATTAATCAAAAAAGCAGGGTAGTAAATATCCGCTATATCTGCTCCTTCCATTCGCTGTCTCCAAAAATCTATTTGAGCTCCCAATGCTCCCCGGGCGATAACCTGATTTAATGGCGTAGCGGTTCTTTTTTTAATATTATACCACTCTGTGCCTCGTTTTAAAAACCGAAGGACATCCATCGGTTTTTCGTTTGTCCAATCAGATAACATCAACACCAATTCCTTGTCATAATTCAATATTTTTTCTTTGGGCTGAATAACTATAGAGCCATAAACCCCACTTTGCTCTTGTAACATGGTATGTGAATGGTACCAATAGGTTCCAGACTGTTTAATTGCAAATTCATATTTAAGCGTTTTTCCAGGCGCTATGGGAGGTGTGGAAAGGTAAGGCACACCATCATAAAAATTGGGCAATAACATTCCATGCCAATGAATGGAAGTTTCCTCATCCATATTGTTTTTTACGTGAATTACAGCATATTCGCCTTCGGTAAAATCTAACGTTGGGCCGGGAATGCTTCCGTTAATGGTCATCCCCATCACATCTTTGCCGGCTTTGTTCACCATTTCTTCGTTAATCTCCAATGTATATTCATGAACAGGTAGATCGTCGATATTTCCTTCTTTAGACTGTTCTGTCTGGGCATTTAAGCTGAGATTTAGAAGTAAGAAGAATATAAGGTATATGCGTGTTTTTTTCATTATATAATTATTTAGACTTAATATTCATTTGAATTATTAAAGTCTTCTTGAAAGTTTGCACCGATTCCAAATTATTTGATATCGCTTTTTGTTAAAGAAAATATCTTTGCTAACTAGAATTTTACACTATAAAGCTTCAATTACTTTTTGCAATCTGGCTCTAATTTCATTGGCAATATCTATGAGTTCGCCGTTTTCTACCGCCTGCATGGATGCGGCGGGATCTACTGCTGAAACTTCTACTTTGCCCGCTTCTTTTTCCTGTACAATTACATTGCAAGGCAACATTGCACCAATTTTATCCTCAGCCAACAATGCTTTGTAGGCAAATGGCGGATTGCATGCTCCCAGGATTTTGTAATTATAAAAATCTACATCCAGCTTTTTCTTTAAGGTGGTTTTAATGTCAATTTCTGTCAATATGCCAAAGCCTTCTTCTTTTAATGATTTCGTAACTTTTTCAATGGCTTCATCAAAGGTTACATTTACGAGTGATTTTGAGAAATAGTAATTCATGTTTTTTAATTTTTAGTTTTATTTAAAATATTTTTATCAAAATTAGGTATACTAATAATATTTCATGTTACACTATTTGGTTAAATAGTTGTAAGATTCACATATCCCAATACTATAATTGATGGCCCTTGATAAAGCGAATTTAAATTGGTTAAAAGTAACAGAATAGATTTTCTCAATAATGGTTTCTGGCGGATTCAGGATAACTTGAACTGTTGTTACGCAGCTACTTTCTGTTAAGATTTTTCTAGTGTTTGCTTTCAGCCTCCGCCAGACATTCCATTAATTTAAATTTTTAGTTTTATAATTTTATTACTCAACTTTTTTCATATCCATCTTTTTTTCTTTGAGTGCCATACCGCATTTTGAACAAGAGCCTGGTTTGTCGCTTTTAATATCGGCATGCATAGGGCAAGAATAGGTTTTATCCATTTTATCATGGTTCATTTTGGTGTGATCCATTTTCATTTCCGCCTTTTTTAAGTCCATACCACATTTTGTACAGGCCCCTGGTTTGACACTTTTTATATCGGCATGCATTGGGCAAACATACATTTCAGCCATTTTCATTTCCTCTTTTTTTAAGTCCATTTTACATTTCGGACAAGAACCGGGCTTATCATAAGTTTTTTCACCTTCACATTGCATTGGACAGGCAAAAGCGATTTTTTCTAAATGTTCAACTTTTATTTTGGCTTTTTCTTGTGCTTTTACGGTTGATACTGTAAATAATCCTATTGACAGTAGTGCAATTAAAATTTTTGTTTTCATGTTTTCTGTTTTTAAGTGGTTTTTAATTATTTATTTTATGATTGATTTTGTTTCTCCACAACTTATCATGGATGCTCCAAAATACGGATTTTTTATTTCTTCAAATTGACTGATCCAATTTGCGCCTTTGTTGTTACCAACCATTGGGCAATATTGTATATAAAGTGTTTTGTCAAATGGTTTGAATGAGTTTGTCAATGCAATCATTGCTTCTGATATACTTTGAAATGCTTTTCGTACTTCTTCTAAAGTTTTAAAATGAGGCATATGTTCCATAGCAATTTTCAAATTGTTGTTGTGTCTCATCCAAATTTCATGTGATTCACCAGAAAACAGAGACATATCTATCTTTGAAAGCTTTGCTTTCATAGTGTTTCCAGCTTTTTGGGCATCGACTAAATTATCTGCGGCCAAAGCATCTTTCAAATTTAAATATTCCTTATAAATTGGCTGTAAAGCATCTTTTGTTTTTTGGTTGATGATGATATTCTTTTCAGGTGTTTTAGCTTCAGAATGCATATCCATTCCCGGCATAGCATTACCTCCATTATTTTCCTCAGGATTCATCATGCTTGGTTTGCCCGCTAATTGCACTGCGGCATCAATGGTGAAGGTTCCGTTGGAAACAATTTCTTCCCCTGTTTCCAATCCGTCTTTTACAATATAAGAATCGCCAAGGGCAGGGCCTAAATTAATTTCGCGCATTTTAAATCCTGAACCTTCTTTAACATAAACCACAGAACGTTTTCCTGTCCACAATACAGCCGATTTTGGAATTACGATTTCCTTAGAATCTACTTTGCCTACATTATTTTTTACAATTCCTGAAGTAAACATTTCGGGCTTTAAGCGTCCGTCTTTATTGTTTACCTCCACACGTGCAGAAGCCACACGGGTTTGTGAATTGAGTAAAGGATCAATAAAACTTATTTTTCCTTTAAAGGTTTCTCCCGGCAATGAATTAACGGTATACTCAATTTCATTGCCTACTTTAATCCATCCGAGTTCACTTTCATATAAATCGAAAAGTACCCATACTTTGGAAAGATCCGAAATTTCATAAATAGGCATTCCGCGTTCAACATAATCGCCCAAATCCACCATTTTTTTGGTCACTATGCCATTTACGTCGGCACGGATCGAAAACCGCTGGATTGGTTTTTTATTGGCAATAATCTGATCAATTTGCGCCTGACCTATTTTCCAGTTGCGCAACTTTTCCTGGGCTGCCGCAAACAGTTCCGGCTGACTTTCCATGATGCTTGCAGCCTGTAAGAGTTCTTCCTGAGCGGTGACAAGTTCCGGTGAATAAACGGTTGCCAGGGTTTGCCCTCTTCCTACTTTTTCTCCTGTAAAATTGACAGTAATTTGCTCTATCCTGCCTGGAATATGCGTTGATTGTGAGTAGGCATTACGTTCATCTATCTGCACTTTTCCATTCAGTCTTATTTCTTTGGTTGCATTGCTTGATCCAACAACCATAGTGGTGATATTGGCCAATTTTATGGCATCTTCACTCATTTGATAACTGTTGGGGTCAGATCCCTCATTGTTAGTTGCCAACGGAATTAAATCCATTCCGCAAATAGGGCAGTCACCAGGTTCATTGCTTCTGATTTGCGGATGCATGGAACATGTCCATATTTGCTCTGCTACATCATTACTATGGTCATGGTTTTTAGCTTGATTTTCGCCGCCGCCAAATAACAGCCATCCCAATAAGATTCCAATAACCAGAATTCCGGTAGTTTTCAGTATATTTTTATTTTTTGTTTTCATTACTCTTCTGTTTTCGAAATTAAATAATCCAACTTGGCTTCCGCCGTAAATCCGTTTTTTATTGCCTCCACCTTTTGGGTTTGCAGCATTAATATATCTTGGTTCATCTGCAATACTTCTTCAAAATCTATGGTGGCATTGCTAAAACCAGAAATAAGCAATTTGTTTGCCTGCGCTGAACTAACTAGTTGCTTTTCATATAAAGCAATGAGTTGTTCGGCTTTTAAAAGATTATATTGGGCCATTTCATAGGCACTTTGCAATTCATTCTTTTGGGCTTCCTGTTCCTGCTCCATGCTGCTTACCATAAACGCGGCTTCTTTTTTGGCAGCCTTGTATTTATTTCTGAAAATAGGTAGGGTCACGGTGAACATGGGCATAATAGCATCTTGCCCGTTCATTTCAGGATTGGCATCGGTGCTTTTAGAAATGATGGAATATTCCATTCCCAAACCAAGCATTGGCAATCCTTCTTTTTGAGCCACTATTTGTTGAATTTCATAAGATTCCTTTTGCTTGCCCAAACCAACAACATTGGGATGGTTTTTAAACAAGTCTTCAGGATCCAATAAATTTTTTGGATTCTTGAACAACAGCGTATCCTGCACCTGCACCACCATATCCGATTTTTGGTTCAGCATTAAATTGAACTCGATTTCCAATGGCTTCATCAACTCTTCAAGCAGTTTAATTTCAGTTTTTGCAGCTTCCCTTTTAATATCCACTTTTATCACATTTACCATTGGCGCATTTCCGCTTTTAAACCGGCTTAATGACAATTCTCGGTAGGAATCCAGGATAGCCAGATTTTCTTTTTTAAGCTGAATGGTTTTTTCAAGTGCATACAATTCTGCATAAACCGATTTTACGTCGAAGAACAATTGGTTTCGCAGATTTAAATAGTTCTGAAATTTAGCTTCTGCCATTAAAACAGAAGCATCTTCCTTTGCTTGAAGCGTTCCGAACCAAGGAAACATTTGCATGAGCGAAAATTTGGCTTTTTGGTTCTCCATCCCCTGTCCAAAAGCACTCATGGTCAAGGCAGGATCGGGTAAACTCGATAACTGGGGAGTCTTTTGCATCGCTGCTTCAAATTGGGCATAAGCCGATTTCAATTTTGGATTGTTTTCTGCAGCTGTCTGCAAATATTGGTCTAATGTTTGCGAGTTGCCTCCCAAGCCCCAAAGAAACAGCAATAGCAGGATAAATTTCATTTCTGAAAATCGCTTTTGAAAATATTTTAACAAAGATTTTTTCATGATGTATTACTTTTAATTCTATGGTTTTACATTAGGAGAATCTGATTCTTCCCCTTCGGGGGAGTTAGAGGGGGCTACCGCATTTTCCCTCCAGATGGCCTGCAACACAGGCACTACAAAAATGGTCATGATCTGAATAATCATTCCCCCAAAAATGGGGATTGCCATAGGCACCATAATATCAGATCCTTTTCCTGTGGAAGTCAAAATTGGCAACAACGCAATTACAGCTACAGCTGTGGTCATCATTGCAGGTCTTACCCTTTTTAATCCAGCTTCCAGTACTGCATCACGAACTTCGGGAACGGTTTGTGGATTGCGTTTTTCAAAAACGTCGTGAATATAGGTTCCCATTAGAACGCCATCGTCTGTCGCAATTCCGAAAAGGGCTATAAATCCAACCCAAACCGCCACACTTAAATTAATGGTGTGTATCTGAAACACTTCGCGCATGTTCTCTCCGGAAATCGCGAAATCCATAAACCAAGGTTGCCCATATAGCCAAATCATAATAAATCCACCGGAAAAAGCCACAAATACTCCAGAAAAGTGGATGGTGGATGCAATGATGGTTTTAAACTGGAAGTACAACAACAGGAATATTAAAATCAAACTGATTGGGATCACAATGGCAAGACGTTTTACCGCCCTTACCTGATTTTCATAATTTCCCGAAAACTTATAACTCACCCCTGCAGGGACAGTTAATTCGCCCGAATCAATTTTATCCTGAATGTATTTTTGTGCATCGTTTACCACATTCACCTCGGCAAAACCATCTCGTTTGTCAAACAAGACATAGCCAACCAAAAAGGTTTCTTCACTTAATATCATTTGTGGGCCACGCACGTAATGCAATTTTGTCAATTCTCCCAGTGGAATTTGAGCACCGCTTTTGGTAGGTACCAGTATTTTTTTTATGCTTTCGGGATCATCACGCAGCTCTTGTGGGTAACGTACCCGAACCGGAAAACGTTCCCGGCCTTCAACAGTAGTGGTGATTTCCATTCCGCCAATGGCAGTTTCCATGGTTTGTTGCACATCTTCTATGCTTAAACCATATCGCGCAATGGCATTTCTGTCGATTTCAATTTCCAAATAGGGTTTTCCCACGGTTCTATCGGCAAAAACAGCTTCGGCTTTCACAGAGGGCACCTCTTTTAAAATGCCTTCTAGCTCCAATCCGAATTCCTGTATAATTAACAAGTTCGGGCCATACACTTTTATTCCCATAGGTGCCCGCATTCCGGTTTGCAACATGACCAAACGGGTTTCAATAGGCTGTAGTTTAGGTGCTGATGTAACTCCGGGAATATTGGTGGCCTTTATAATTTCATCCCAAATATCATCGGGATTTTTGATGTGTTCACGCCAGTTTCTATAATAACTTCCATCTTCATCTTCAATGAGTTTTTCTTTGGAAACTTTTTGATTTATAGCCTCTTCGTTGCTTAAAGTATCACCTGATTTCAAGATAAAGCGATTGTGCTTATCCACTTTAAATGCTATTGGTTTTCCATTATCTGAAAGAATATATCTCGGTTTATAATTAATAACATTTTCAAACATGGAAATAGGTGCAGGATCCAGAGCACTTTCAATTCTGCCCAATTTACCGACTGCCACATCCACTTCAGGGATGGCTGTAATCGCTATATCAAGTTGCTGCAAGATTTTCTTTGATTCTTCAACACCAATATGCGGCATAGCGGTAGGCATCAGTAAAAAACTTCCTTCATTAAGAGCAGGCATAAATTCTTTACCTACTCCAGGAAAAGTATGGGACATTCCTGACCAAACTGAAGTAGTTCTTACATTCCATCCAACCTTATCAAATCCCTTGGCCGCAAAACCAAAGATTTTGGGGAAGCCCAGCCAAATCAAAGCTCCAAAGAAAATGGTGATTATAGGCAATAATAAAAATTTTCCTTTATTAACAAGGCACCAACTCAAAATAGGTTCATAAAATTTGACCATGCTCAGCAAAATTGCCAGCGTAATTGCCAACATCGTAATTACAAAAATATAGTTTGAAAACAACGAATTTTGATGTCCCAAAGGCAGCCATTCCTCTGTTAGGAAAAACATCGTTACGGCAATAATGATAAACAAGGTAATTTGCGTGGAGTATTTCCCTAAAAACTGCGGGTTCTTATCTTCAACCAATCTTAAGATTCCAATTGCCACCATAGCAAGAGGCAGCCAGAAGCTAAAGTAAACAGCTAAAAATAATCCCATAACGATCAAGACGATATTCCACATCCTGACAAATTTGGCCTTTTGTATCCTGATATTAAATGCAAAATAAGAAAGCATAGGCAGAATCAGAATTCCGATGATAAAGGAAGCTCCAAGCGCAAAGGTTTTGGTAAAAGCCAAGGGTCTAAACAATTTTCCTTCAGCATTTTCCATAAAAAATACAGGTAAAAAACTCACCACGGTGGTTAATAACGCAGTAGTTACCGCAGGAAACACTTCTACAGTGGCTTGTTGGATAACAGCCAATAGTTTTGCGCCTTTTGAATCCTTATTTTCAGGCATTTCCAGATGCCTTATGGTGTTCTCCACAAAAATAATCCCCACATCTACCATCACACCAATGGCTATGGCAATTCCCGACAAGGCTACAACGTTGGCGTCTACGTTAAAATAACGCATTGCAATAAAGGTCATGAGTACTCCTACAGGCAACAAACTGGAAATTAAAAGAGAAGCCCTTAAGTTGAGCACCAACACAATAATCACGATAATGCTTATCAGGATTTCATGGGAAAGTGCAAGCTCTAGCGTGTCAATGGTTTCATGAATGAGCTGTGTTCTGTCATAAAATGGAACGATAGTGACCTTACTTACGGTACCATCAGCAAGTGTTTTCTGAGGCAATCCAACGGATATTTCCTTAATTCGTTCTTTGGTATTTTCAATAGTTTGTAAAGGATTGGAACCATAACGAGCCACAACCACACCACCAACTACATCGGCACCACCTTTGTCTAAAATTCCGCGTCGTTCGGCGGGGCCTAAATGAACAAACCCTAAATCTTTAACCAGAATTGGTTTGTTGTCCTTTTCGGCAACTACCGTATTCTCAATATCTTTAACAGATTTTATGTAGCCAAGACCTCTAATTAGATATTCAACCTTATTTATTTCCAAGGTTTTCGCGCCAATATCACGGTTCGAATTTTTCACAGCCATCATCACTTGGTCTATGCCAATGTTGAAGGCTTTCAAAGCATCCGGATTTACATCAATTTGGTATTCTTGGACAAATCCACCCACCGAAGCAACTTCTGCCACGCCGGTTGTGCCGCTTAACCCTAGTTTTACGTAGAAATCCTGAATGGTACGCAATTCATGTAAATCCCAGCCCCCGGTCACATTTCCTTGCGCATCTCGACCTTCAAGCGTATACCAAAATACCTGCCCCAATCCGGTTGCATCCGGACCCATGGAAGGCGCGACTCCCTGAGGCAATACATTGTCGGAAAGCGAATTTAATTTTTCCAGAACCCGGGTTCGGGACCAATAGAATTCTACATCCTCTTCAAAAATAATATAGATGATGGAAAACCCAAACATAGAGGTGCTTCTAATGGACTTCACTCCAGGAATTCCCAATAAGGAAGTGGTTAATGGATAAGTAATTTGGTCTTCAATATCCTGTGGAGATCGTCCGGACCAATCGGTAAATACAATTTGTTGGTTTTCACCGATATCAGGTATGGCATCTACAGGAACGGAATCTTTTGGAAGAAAACCAATATCCCAGCTAAATGGCGCTGTAACCAAACCCCAGCCAATAAATGATGCAAGCAGCAGTATGGTAACCAATCGGTTATAAAGAAAATATTTTATAAGTTTATCGAACATTTTTTGATTATTTAATGAGTTGATTTTGATTGAACATTAAGTAATAATTTAGAAATAAATTATAACAATGCTTTAACGCCAGAAGCTAAAAACTTTGGCGGTCAAAAAAATCATTAAATAATCAAATTAGGAAAACTTGGTCTAAAACATGGATGTCTAAGACCAGCAATGGCGGAGTATAATATTTAAAAGGTATAATGTTTGTGGCTAACCCTTCAAATAAATTAATATAAGCATAAGTAAAAGAAGCAACAAAAACTTGTTGTTCAAAATTTAGTGATGAAAAATCAACTTTTAAGTCGCTTTGACCTTCAAATATTTTTATTTCATCTGAGCAACAATCTTTTTTAATGGAATTACAATCACTGTCTGCTTCGGCTGTTTCCATTTCCATTCCGCAAGATTCAGCTTTTGAAAACAAAGAGCTATCTACCAGCAAATCACCACAAAAGTGCTCACTAAGGGTAAATGACATTGTAGAGAATAACACTACAAACGCCATAAAGATTGCTGATATTTTCCTAAATAATTGCTTCATAATGAATTGCAAAGATACTAATTTTTTAAAGCGCCCAATTAATTTTTTGTTAAAATTGCTAAAATTTAAGTTTTGAAAGCGGAAGGAGAGGTCAATATTAAAGTATAATTTTTTAGTGTATTTTATAATAAAATCCGCATCCTTAACTTTATTAAGTATAATAATGATATATTTGGTATTATTTTTTTTTAATGAATGAAAGCACTAAAAATTTTAATTTTAGGGTTGCTTTTTAGCATTCCAAGCCTTGTGAAATCTCAGGAAACGTTACCAATTTATTCTGATTATTTATCGGATAATGTCTTTTTAGTGCATCCTGCGGCGGCAGGCGTTGGGAATTGCGGAAAATTGAGACTTACAGCACGCAGCCAATGGGCAGGAATTGATGATGCTCCTTCATTACAAACCTTAAGTGCACATACACGTATTGGTGAAAGTATGGGTGTTGGTATTATTCTTTTTAATGACAAAAATGGCTATCACTCCCAACAAGGTGTTCAGGGAACCTATGCTTATCATTTAAACTTTGGAAGAATGGAAGAAGTAGATCAATTATCGTTCGGACTTTCTTTAATGGCCGTAAATAATAGTGTTGATGAAAGCTCATTTGTGATTCCCGACCCAGTAATTTCTCAAATTGTTCAAAGCGAGAGTTATTTTAACGCCGATTTTGGCGTTGCATATCATAAAGGTGGATTTTTCTCGTATTTTACTGCAAAAAACATTATGTTAACTGCCCGTAATTTATATGATGATCGTTATGAATCGCTAAATTTAAGAAGGTATTTGGTGACGTTGGGTTATTATTATGGCCAAGGAAAAAGTTTGCAACTGGAGCCTTCTGTAATGATGCAAACTATTGAAAGAACAGGGGAGAAGTTTGTTGATTTTAATTTTAAAGTTTATAAAGATGTTGCAGATGCGCAACTTTGGGCGGCTTTTTCATACAGAAAGGGTTTTGACAATGCCGATACTGAAGAACTTAACTATTTAACGCCAATTGTTGGCGTTAATTATAAAAATATTATGGCTTCTTATACCTATACCAAACAATCCGGAGAAATTTTGTTTGATGATGCGGGATATCATCAAATTACCTTAGGCCTTAATTTTGGTTGCAGAGCACCAAAAAGAGGTGGTTGTCCCAATATTAATGGAGCATTCTAACGTTTCCATTTCCGATTTTTGACCTTCGACTCCGTTAAGGATGATTGATTTTTAAATCAATAAAAATTTTATAAACCGATTCACCACGAATTTTTCAAATTTAAACAACATGATTATTAAAGAATTAAACGGAATAAAACCAATTTTTGGGGAAGATTGTTTTATCGCTGAAAATGCCGTAATTATTGGGGAAGTGATTATGGGAAATCAATGCAGTATTTGGTACAATGCCGTTATAAGGGGCGATGTGAATTATATAAGAATGGGAAATAAAGTGAATGTGCAAGACGGAGCCGTAATACACGCCACTTATAAAAAATCCCCGACAAATATTGGAAATAACGTGTCGATTGGCCACAATGCCTTGGTTCATGGCTGTACCATTCATGACAACGTATTGGTGGGAATGGGCGCTATTATTATGGATGATTGCGTAGTGGAAAGCAATTCCATTATCGCCGCTGGGGCGGTTGTAACTAAAGGAACTCACATAAAATCTGGTTGCGTCTATGCCGGAATGCCAGCAAAAAAAATAAAAGATATTAGTGAAGAATTAATATCAGGCGAAATAAATAGAATTGCTGATAATTATGTTAAATATGCGGGTTGGTATCGATAGGGACAGGTCGCGACCTGTCCGTTCTAAAAGTTCAAAAATTTAAAATTCACATATCGTATATCGTAAATCAAAAATCCAATTTTTCAACAGTAAATTCAATAGAAACATCACTTAAAATATGTTTTAAAACTTCTGTTTCTGAATTTGTGTAAAATTGATGAATGTATTTGGCTTTTGAATTTGCAAGCAAGTTGTGTTTTTCTAAAACAGCTTTTGTTTGTTTGGCAACTGCCTCACCTGAATCGATAATAGTTATATTCTCACCTATTATTTTTTTGATTTGGGGAATTAAATAGGGGTAATGCGTGCAACCTAACACCAAATGGTCAATATTAAAGTTTAACATGGGTTTTAAATAGGTTGATAGTAAAATATTTAATTCCGGAGAATTTAACTTTCCTGCCTCAATTAAAGGAACCAATCCTTCGCCGTCCTGTTCAATAGTAGTGATATTTTTGGTATATTCCTTAGTGGTTTTTTCAAAAAGTTTACTTGAAAGCGTTCCTTTTGTGGCTAAAATTCCTATTGCACCGGTTTTACTTAAAAGGGATGCAGGTTTAATGGCAGGTTCAATGCCAATAAATGGGATGGTGTAATTTTTTCTTAGATAATCAATAGCATTGGTGGTGGCAGTATTGCAGGCAACAATGATTAACTTGCATCCTTTGGAAAGTAATAATTCTGTATTTTTAATGCCTAAAGCAATAATTTCTTCTGAAGATTTTTCACCGTAAGGGGCATTTTTGCTATCGGCCAAATAAATGGTGTTTTCATTAGGAATTAGTTTAACAACCTCTTTCCAAATAGAAGTTCCGCCAATACCAGAATCAAATATGCCTATAGGTTTGTTGTTCATAATAATACAAAAGACTGCTTATAATTTTCAATAATAAATTTATTGGAAAACCGACTTTTTTAATGACCCGTTTTGGGCTTTTCATTAAGATAAAAGTAAAAAAAATCCCGCAATTGCGGGATTTTTTTTGAGTTAATTATTTTTTATTTAAGGCCTAATTTTGTTTTCACTGCTGGCAATAAATCTGTTCCGTTTGCTACAATTAACGTTGAAGATTCTAAAACATATGTAAAACCTTGAGCAGTAGCAACATCATCAATTGCTTTTTTTGCTTTTTCTAAGATAGGTTTTAAAATTTCATTTCTTCTATTGGTAATATCTTCTCTTGCAACTTGAGATGCCTGATACAAATTTTGTTGGTCTTTCTGAACCTCAACACTTCTTTGTTGGTTCACCTCATCAGTTTGCGAGCTTGCTTCTGCATCATATTTTTTCAATTTTGCCTCTAATTTAGCTTCTTCAGCTTTTAGCTCAGTTTCATAAGTTTTGCTCAATTTTTCAATCTCGGCATTTAAGGCTTTGGTTTCTGGCATAAGACTTATTAACAAATCTGTGCTAATATGGGCAATTTTTGTTTGTGCTTGCAAAGTATTGAATCCTAAAGTAACTATTGCGATTAATAATAAGGTTTTAAAATGTTTCATTTCTTGCTTGTTGTTTAAATTAATTATTTTCTTTTTTTTCTTGTTGGGCTTTTTTGGCCGCTTCAATTTCTTTTATTCTTTGTTGTCTTTTTTCTTCAATGGCTTTTTTCTGTTCTTCTCTTTGTCTTAGCTTTTCTGCCTTTTGATCTTCAATTTTCTTTTTTAAGGCTTCTTTTTTTTCTTCACGTTCATCAATTTTTTCTTGCAATGCCTCAGCTTTATTATCGACATTTAATTCGGCATCGTCATTTAAGTTGTTTTCAGATTTGGTTGATTTTCGATTTTGTTTTTCTTTTACTTCTTCAATTTTCTTTGATCTTGTAACGCTATTCAATACCAATTCACTAATATCATATTCCTTATTTGTGTATAACATAAGTAAAGCACTCGATTTATCCATCACAAAGTCAAACTTTCTTTTTGTTGCAATATCTTGAATTGCATTGTACACAATATCCTGAACTGGTTTCACCAACTGTTGTCTTAAAAAGAACAAATCACCATTCGTGCCAAAGTGTGCAATTTGTTGATTTTTTACATCTAGTTCTTTAATTTGTATATCTTCCTCTTTCTCTTCAATCAACGCTTTTGTAAGCAGCGCTTTTTCATTATTTAACTCTGCTTTTAAAGCTTCAATATCTTTTTGTTGCTTCTCAATATCATTTTGCCAGCCTATAGCCCTGGCATTAATTGTTTTTTGGGCTTCCATATATTCTGGAATATTTTCCAAAATATATTCCAAATCGACATAACCTATTTTTTGAGCTTTTTGTGCATTGGATGAAAAACTCAGAATTAAAAACGCAAATAAAAAGATTTTCTTTGTCATAATTATCATGTATTTAGAAAAAATCGTGCCAATTAATTATTCAACAATACAAATATAACTGATTTAGGTTAAAATTGTTGTCCAATTATAAAGTGCGTTTGCCAACCTGATTTTCCGGTTTGTCCCGGCAATGGATCAAATCCGTTCGCAAAGTCAATTCCTAACAATCCAAATGCTGGCATAAATATTCTCAAACCAAGCCCAGCGGAGCGTTTTAACACAAATGGGTTAAAGTTTTCAAACCCATCATAAGAATTACCCGCTTCTAAAAACCCTAAAACATAAATGGATGCTGAAGGCTTTAAGGTGATGGGATATCTAAGTTCCATTTGAAATTTATTATAAACGGTACCGCCCTCTATGGATGATAAACGCCCGTTTTCATAACCTCTTAAAGCTATAGTTTCCCTTCCGTCTAATTGAAACGATGCCATTCCATCTCCACCCACAAAGAATCTTTCAAAAGGGGAATCTCCTAATTCTTTATTATAATTTCCTAAAATACCAAATTCTGCATTTGACATAATAACCAAATCTTTTGTTAAAGCTGTGTACCATTTTCCTTTAAAACTAACTTTATAATACTCTAACCATTTGTATTTTTCCTGGTCATCAATCTTTGTATAATCCTTATCATCTAGCAAAGAGTATGGTATTGTTAGTTTGGCGCCAATACTAAAATCGGAACCATAAGTTGGGAAAACTGGATTTGAACCAGCAGAACTTCTGCCTAGTGTAATGTTATAAGACAAGTTATTTGATTGTCCGGTTGAGAATGAAAACGTTGAGATTGGATAATCTTTTAAATCATACAATTGGTAGCTGACACTTTGTGATAAAGTAAAATAATTGTCGGGCCATTTTAAACGTTTTCCTAATCCAACAGTCAGCCCCACAATATTTAAACGTTGGTCCTTATCAACTTTATTTGTGGTATAATCATATCTAAATTGTTTTGAGTTGTATATTGAAAACGACAAAGATTGTGGTTTTTTACCACCTAACCACGGTTCGGTAAATGAAAAACTTGAGGTTGTATAATACCTGCTTTTTTGAAGTCTTAACGCAAGCGTTTGGCCATCACCCATTGGAAGCGGTCTATAGGCTTTCTTGTTAAAAAGATTTCTGGCAGAAAAGTTGTTAAATGACAATCCTAAAGTTCCAATAAAGGAGCCACCACCATAACCACCTTGCAATTCTATTTGGCTGGAACCTTTTTCGGCAACAGTGTAATCAATATCAACTGTTTTATCTTGGTAATTTGGGTTTAAATCAGGAGTGATAGACTCCGCATCAAAAAAACCTAGCTGCCCAATTTCTCTTATTGTCCTGATAATGTCACTTTTGCTGTATAAATACCCAGGTTTTGTTCGTATTTCTCTATAAATTACGTGGTCATTGGTTCTGTCGTTTCCATTAACGGTAATTTTTTTGATTTTTGTTGGGGCATCTTCATAAATTCTGATTTCAACATCAATAGAATCGTTGTGGATTCTTGTTTCTACCGGCATCACTCTTGAAAAAAGATAGCCGTTATCTTGGTATAAAGTAGTAATGTCGTCAGAATCTGGCTTTCCACTACCTGATACTCTTTCTTTCAGTACTTTTCCGTTATAAGTATCGCCTTTTTCTATTCTCAATATACTTTGAAGTTGTGCATCTGTATATCTTGTATTTCCTAGAAATCGAAGATCTCCAAAATAATATTTTTTCCCCTCTTCAACTTTAATGTTTAAACTGATGGTATTGTTATCATTAAAAGTTAACGAATGATCAATAACTCTTGCATCCCTATATCCTTTTTCGCTATAGGAAGTTACAATATTTTCTAAATCCTCATTGAAATCGGCTTCAATATATTTTGATTTTTTCCAAAAACGACCATATAGCCTTTTTTTAGTTTTTTTCAAAACTTTTTTAAGCTTGCTGTCGCTAAAAGCCTTATTGCCTTCAAAATTGATGTCTTTTATTTTAATTTTGCTCCCCTTGTCAATATAAACCAACATATTAACAGTATTTACACTTGATGTGTCGGGTTTGGTGTCTAGTGTAACCTTTGCTTTTAAATATCCTTTTTCCTGATATTTTTTTCTAAAGTAATTTTTGGAAGTCACCACTAAGTTATCTGTTAACATGGCGCCTTTTTTAAGCTCAGCATCTTTTTGCAAATCTTTTGCTTTACTCTTTTTAACACCTTGTATCGTAACATTGTTAAGTTGTGGTAACTCTTGAACTTCAAATTCCAAATAGGCCACATCTCCGTCAATTTTGGAAACATAAACATCCACATTGCTAAATTGTTTGGTTTCATACAATTTTTTAATGGCACTTGTAAGTTTATCCCCAGGAAGTTTAATCTCTTGGCCTACCACTAAGCCTGTAAACACTTTTACAGTTTCTTCTTCAAATTTTTGAAGCCCTATAACGGTGATTCCACCTAGTTCGTACTTGTTTTCCGCAACAAAAATATTGTTTGTTATTGCAGGGATTAAAGTGTCTTTAACAATGATATCCTTAACTATGGTATCATTTTTTGTTTGGATATTTTCTGAATTATTTTTTTGCAGTTCTTGCGCGGATACAGCATTAGTTGATAAAATAATTATAAAAAGTAATAGCGCTATTTTTAATTTAGTCATTGATTTTTTCAATTTGTTGGCTGGTTTTACCAAATCGTCTTTCTCTTTGTTGATAATCTACTATGGCATTATATAAATTTTCCTTCCTGAAATCGGGCCAAAGTGTATTGGTAAAATACAATTCAGCGTAAGCTATTTGCCATAATAAAAAATTGCTGATTCTTTTTTCGCCACTGGTTCGAATCAACAAATCAACATCCGGCAAAGAAAACGTATATAAATGATTATTTATAATATTTTCATTAATTTCTTCTAAGTTAAGTTGATTATTAACAACTTTTTTTGATATATTTCTGATAACATTAACAATTTCTTCCCTTGATCCATAGCTTAAAGCAAGGGTTAGTGTTAATGAGGCATTATTTTTTGTTTTTTCAACAACTTCCGCAAGTTCTATTTGCGCTTTTTTAGGCAAGTTTTCAATATTACCGATAGTATTTAATTTGATGTCGTTTTTGATTAATGTATTTAATTCTTTTCTTAAAGAAGACACCAATAAAGCCATTAAAGTTTTGACTTCCAGTTTTGGTCTGTTCCAATTTTCGGTTGAAAATGCGTAAAGCGTTAAATAGTTGATGCCAATTTCTCGACAACCTTCAATAACTTCTTTTACCGATGTAACGCCGTTTTTATGACCGTAAACTCTAGGTTTTCCTTTCATTACAGCCCAACGGCCGTTCCCATCCATAATGATAGCAATATGGTTTGGGAGCTTATCTGTGTTTATTTGGGATTTAAAATCTTTCATTAATTTGGGTTTGCGTAGCAAGGGGGTCTTCCAAATGAGTAAACAAGTGATACGCCAGTGAGCATGTACCAATCGTTACTGTTCGGATTTCCAAATTTTAGTGTATTTATTTTTTGGTTGTTATAATCAATATCATCTACAAAAGTATAACGCGCCCTAATTTCCAAGGCAATGGCAAAATCGTTCACCAATTTCGTTTTATAGCCAATTCCAAACGGTATAGCATAAGCTGTTTTTGATTCGTAATTGTATTGTTGGCTTCCGGGAGGTGTTTCGGACCGTACAACATTGTAATTAAAAGCAGCAAATTCAACCAATAAATAGGGTGTGCGCGTTTTTCGATAATCGTCTAAATTGTATTCAAAATAATTGAATTCCACCCCTACTGCCAGTTCTTTTATGCTGTTTGTAAATCGCACTCCTCTATTGAATCTTGCTTTATTTGTGGCGTCGGCATCATCAGAAGATATTGCAGCATAGGTAAAAGTTCCTCTTATGGCAATTCTGGGGTTCATATTCCATTTATAAATAATGCCGCCCATAAAATTATTTGGATTTATATAATATTCAGGACCTATATCTCCAATATAATTACTTCCCCCTACAAATAATCCAATTTCATTAATCTGAGCTTTGGAAGTCATTGTGATAAAGATCATTGCGGTGATTAGAATAAATTTTTTCATAAATAAAACGGCTAGCAAATATAAAAAATTATAGTTGCTAATCTAAGTTTAGCCATGTCTTTTTTGATTAACTGATTTTATATGAAATTATTGCAGATATATTTTCTTCTATATTTTTTGATATTGTGGGCAGGTCAGTTCCTTACATCCTGACCCCAAAGCAATTTATCACGAAGTGTTTTTATAAAAGTTTGATGGTTTATTTCTGCTATTTTTAAAGTGAAACTCGATTTTTCTATGAAAATTTCGGTTTTGCTGTTGATGGTCGTAATTCTTGAATCAAGTGATAGAAAAAATTTATTTTCCCTTCCGCTTACCATTAATTTAATATTGGTTTCATCGGGAATTACCAATGGTCTTGCGTTTAAATTATGTGGTGCGATGGGGGTTAACACAAAACTTTTTGCCTGAGGCAGAAGAATCGGCCCTCCACAACTTAATGAGTATCCGGTTGAGCCTGTTGGTGTTGAGATGATTAATCCGTCGGCCCAATAGGAAGTCAAATATTCTTGGTCCAAATAAGTTTCAATAGTAATCATGGAGGCTGTATTTTTTCTGCTGACGGAAACTTCGTTCAAAGCAAAATTTAAGGAAGACAAACCCTCATTTTTAGGTGTGGTGGTAACACTTAATAAAGTGCGTTTATGAATAATGTATTTTTTTTGTAAAAGCAATTCGATTGCAGTTGCTATTTCCTCTTTTTTTACGGTTGCCAAAAAACCCAATCGGCCTGTATTTATGCCTACTATTGGGATATTGGAATCCCTGATATAAGTAACAGCCCTTAAAATTGTGCCGTCTCCGCCAAGGGTAAACATAAAATTAAAGGAATTATCCAATTCAGTGTGGGAAGAAAAAGTTTTGGCTTTTAGATTAGGGAAATGTTTTATTAATCCTGCATTATAATTGTGTTCAATTACAAATTCAATATTGTGAATTTTTAATTCCTTCAATAATTCTTCAACGTATATTTTATCTTCCGGTTTGTAATATTGTCCGTATATAGCAATTTTCATCTGTTTATATTTTATCATTTATTGGTACAGCTGCGGCCTGCCTGCCGGTAGGCAGGCCTACCGATAGGTAGGTAAACCTGCCTGCCGGTAGGCAGGTTCGCCATTAATCATTCCTCTGTGTATCAAAATTTGTTATGCTCGTTTCATCTGTTTAAATTTTATTTTTTATTGGTACAGATGCAGCCTGCCTGCCTATCGGCAAATAAACCTCGCTATTAACGATTCCTTTGTCTGTCAAATTTTTTAATGCGCTATTCATCCTTAAATGTTCAGGTATTTTTGCAGGTAACTAGACCGCTCTTTCAAGTCTTCCAAATAAAAATCCTCTTTATGTTTTGAAAGCACTTTGTAATTATACCTTCTAAATGATTGAATAATCTCATTTACATCTAGGGCATAAAACTTAATAATAATTTTTATAGATGTTGGGCTAGTTTCTGAAATAAAAATGCCCAAAACATCGCCGTTGTTTGACTCAACAATTTGGCATATTTCGCTAAATGAATAGTCTGAAACATTTTTTTCGATGCCTAAAACCGTGCCTTCATTTTTTAAAAACGGGGTATTGTTGTACACATGCAAAATATCAATTAAATCGCAATAGCCTAAATAAGCCTTTTTTTCATTAATTACCGGAATTAAATTTGATTCGTTTGCAGCAAAAATCTTTAAGATTTCCAATAGATTATTGTTTTCCTCGCTGCAAAACAACTGAAATAAATATTGAAAATTACCAAGTTCTTTCTCATCTTCAAAAATTCCGCGGATGTCAATTTCAGAGATTAAACCCAACAATAAACCATCTTCAACGATCGGGAAATGAGAATAGGTCGTTTCGTTAAAAAGCAATTTTACTTCGGCAATTTTTGTGTGCGTTGTAAATGCTTTAAATTCTTTTAAAATATAAGGGGTCATTTCCATGTTGTTTGCCTTTATGTCACAAAATTAATCAAAAATAAATCCAAAAACAGCTTCTTACTTCGTAAATTTGTCTACTCAATTAAATTTTAAAGGTTTATTAAGAATGACAAAACTAAGTGTAAATGTAAATAAAATTGCCACGTTACGAAATTCCCGTGGCGGAGATTATCCAAATGTTGTAAAAGTGGCTTCCGATATTCAAGATTTTGGTGCAGAAGGAATTACCATTCACCCAAGGCCCGACGAGCGACATATTCGTTATCAAGATGCATTCGATTTAAAAAAAATAGTGACCACCGAGTTTAATATTGAAGGAAATCCAATACAGCAGTTTATTGATATGGTGCTGGAAATTCGTCCAACCCAAGTAACTTTAGTGCCCGATGCCATTGACGCCATTACTTCTAATACCGGTTGGGACACCATTAAACATCAAGCTTTTTTAAAAGAAGTGGTTGCCGAATTTCATTTGAAAGGCATCCGAACTTCCATATTTATTGATCCAGATTTAAAATTGATTGAAGCCGCTGTAAAAACCGGAACAGACAGAATTGAATTGTACACAGAAGAATTTGCGAAACAATATGGTTTGGGAAATAAAAACGGTATAAAACCCTATGTTGAAAGCGCTGTTTTGGCCAATGAAATAGGCTTGGGAATTAACGCCGGCCACGATTTAAGTTTGGACAATATCCAGTTTTTTGCCCAAAATATTCCCAATTTATTGGAAGTTTCCATAGGCCACGCCTTAATCGCGGAATCTTTGTATCTGGGATTGGAAAATGTGGTGAATATGTATAAACATAAGTTAAAACTTAAAAGTTAAAGTTTTTGTGCTAAATCCTATTCTAATTTCAAATCAAACTCCCTTTCCTTTGGAAAGGACTGGGGGATAGGATAAAATTCTCAATACTAAAATCTAATTTATGAAAGTATTGCATTCAACTATTTTAGGAAGCGGACAGCCATTTCTTATTCTGCATGGGTATTTTGGAATGAGTGATAACTGGAAATCGTTGGGGACTAAATTTTCTGAAAATTTTGAGGTACATTTAATCGACCAACGTAATCACGGTCGAAGTTTTCATTCCGATGATTTTGATTATGAATTATTGGTGGAAGATTTGTACAACTATATTCATCATTATCGGTTAGAATACATCATACTTTTGGGCCATTCTATGGGCGGAAAAGTGGTTATGCGATTTGCGGTTACATATCCAGAATTGGTTGATAAATTAATTGTTGCAGATATAAGTCCGAGATTTTACAAACCGCATCACCAAACTATTTTGGCCGCATTGAATACAATTAATTTCGCGCTTCAAAACACGCGAAAAAAAGTGGAGGATGTGTTAAGAATATATATTAAAGAAGAAGGAGTTTTACAATTTCTTCTCAAAAATGTCTATTGGAAATCAAAAGGTAAATTGGCATATAGATTTAATTTACAAAGTTTAACAGAACATAACAGTGAGGTGGGCAAGGCCTTGCCTTCTTTTACTTCTTTTGAAGGCGATACATTATTTTTAAAAGGTGAAAACTCAAATTATATTACAGAAGATGACAAGCCACTCATTGAAGCCCATTTTTTAAATTCGAAAATTGTTGCTATAAAAAATGCCGGTCATTGGCTTCATGCTGAGAATCCAAGCCAATTTTATAATGAGGTTTTTAGTTTTTTAAGCTAATTGTTATGTTGAAATAATTATGGTTAAATTTGTATAAATTAAAAAATAAGTATTGATGAAAACAATTTTAAGAATGTTATTAACGGCGGTTGCGGTTGTTATAATTGCCAACTTTTTACCAGGAGTGGAGGTGACCGATTTTACCAATGCCATGTTTCTTGCCATTGTTTTGGCCTTTTTAAGAATTACCGTAAAACCATTACTAGTGTTTTTAACCCTGCCAGCAACCATAGTGACACTTGGGCTGTTTTTGTTCGTTATTAATGCAGTAATTATCATGTTAGCAGGGTATTTTGTAGCAGGTTTTACAGTTTCTGGATTTTGGACAGCACTGCTGTTTAGTATATTGTTATCAATGTTCCAATCTGTTTTGTATTCATTCTTGCAAGAAAAAGAATAAAAATAGTTGAATTTGAACGGGTTAATTATTTGCTAGATGCGTAAAAAATAGTACTTTTGCACCCAATTTCGAATGATTTAAGATAAAAACAGCATAAAATGAATATTACAAAAGAAAATATTGATGCGTTAAATGCAGTGGTAAAGGTTGAAATATCAGCCGCAGATTACCAAGAAAAAGTAGCGAAAATTTTACAGGATTACCGTAAAAAAGCTGACATACCAGGATTTAGAAAAGGACAGGTGCCCTTAGGAATGGTTAAAAAGCAGTACGGAAAATCTATTATGATTGATGAGGTTAACAAACTATTACAAGAAGCTTTAAACAATTTTTTAATTGAAGAAAAATTAGACATTCTTGGAAATCCATTGCCAAAAATGGAAGAAGAGTTTTCTTGGGATAAAGAAGATTATACCTTTGAATTTGAATTGGGCTTGGCTCCTGAATTTGAAGTGAACCTTGAGGCAAAAAATAAAGTTACCCAATACAATATTGTTGCAGATAAAGAATTGTTAAAAAAAGAAGTTGAAAATATTAGAAAACGTTTTGGAAAAATAGTTCCAAAAGAAACTGTTGAAGAAGGTGTGAATATTGCAGGGACTTTTGTCAACGAAGAAAAAGAAATCAATAAAAAATCAACAATTGCTTTAGAATCCGTAAAAGGAAAAGCAAACCAACAAAAATTTATTGGAAAAAAAGTGGGTGATGTTGTTGAATTAAAAACTAAAGGGCTTTTTGATGACGACCATAAATTAATGGGCGCTTTGGGACTGAGTCACGATGAAATTCATGGTCTTGAAATTCTTTTAACCTTTACCATTGAAGAAATTAACGCAAATGAACTTGCTGAAATTAATCAAGAATTGTTCGATAAAATATTTGGTGAAGGTGTTGTGAAATCAGAGGATGAACTTAAAGCTAAAATTAAAGAAGACGCCGAAAAACAATTTCAAACACAAGCTGATCAGCAACTATTGAATGATGTAACAGAATATTTGGTGGAAAATACAAAATTTGATCTGCCTGCTGAGTTTCTAAAAAGATGGATGGTTGTTGCAGGTGAAAAACCAATGACTCCAGAAGATGCTTCAGAAGAATATGAAAAATCGGAAAAAGGCTTGCGTTACCAATTAATTGAAGGTAAAATTTTAAAAGATAACAAACTTCAAGTAAGTTATGAGGAATTGAAAGATTTTACAAAAGGTTTTGTTAAAATTCAAATGGCACAATACGGACAATTAAATCCGGAAGAAAAGGAGCTTGAAGATATTGCGCAAAGAGTTTTAGGCAACCAAGATGAGGCAAAACGTTTGCAAGAACAATTGGTAAGCCAAAAATTATTGAATTTTTATAAGGAAAAAATGACTTTTAAAACAAAAGAAGTGAACTACGAGGAGTTTGTAAAAGAAGTTTACAAATAATAGTTTTTTATTTCCATAAAATTAAAAACGCCTTAAAACATTTCTTTTAAGGCGTTTTTTATGCTTATAATCTATTTAAAATCATTTCTTTTTTTGTCCGCGCGTTAGCGGTTTTTTATATTTTTTTACAATTTCACGTCGGTAAGAACCGCCTAAATTTACTTTTCTGTTTTTCTCCTTTTTTTCGTGAAATGCCGATCCGCCAACAACAGCTTCCTTTTTCTTTTCATTTGAAGATTCTTCAAGTTCTGATCTCGGAATTTCCTCATCAATCAATTGGGTAGAAATTTCTATAGCTTCAGGAAGGTCGAAAACATCTATTTCCCGATTCATCAATAATTCAATTTCGCCCAAGTAATCGGCTTCAGCTTCGGTAAATAAAGAAATTGAAGTTCCCAATTGTTCGGCACGGCCGGTTCTTCCAATTCGGTGTATATAATTTTCGGGTTCTTTTGGAATGTCGAAATTAATCACGTGGCTCACATTGGTTAAATCCAATCCACGTGCAATAATATCGGTGGCAATTAAAACAGAAATAGTTCCTTTTTCAAATTTTTCTACAGAACGCAAACGATAATTTTGCGTTTTATTGGAATGGATGACGGCCACTTGTTTTGGAAGCGCCAAATCCATCTCATCAAATAAAATGGTGGCTTGTTTTTTGTTTTTCACAAATACCAACACCTTGCTAAAGGTCTTTTTGTCTAGCAGAATATTTTTTAAAAAGTTAACTTTCGTATAAAAATTTGGAACTGGATAGGCTTGTTGCTGAATGGTATCTAACGGACTACCGCTGGTTGAAACTTCAATTTTAACGGGAGATTTAAAAAAAGTATCCAACAAATCATCAACTTCTTTGGTTAAGGTTGCAGAAAATAAAATGCTCTGGCGTTTATTGGGAAGCAAATCCATCAAGGTAATTATTTGTGGCCTAAAACCCAGATTCATCATCTCATCAACTTCATCAATCACAAATTTTTGAATAAATTTGAGTTTTAAAATGCCATCCAATGCCAAATCCAACAATCTTCCAGGGGTGGCGACTAAGATGTCCAAACCTGCATGAACAAGCTGTTTATCGGTATTTATATTGGTGCCTCCGTAGATTCCGGCAAAACGAACGTTCATATAAGGTGTCAAACTCTTAATATCTTTTACAACTTGAACCACCAATTCCCGGGTTGGAACAATAATTAAAACCCTTGGATGTTTTTGGTCTGAAAACGTGTGCTGTCTTAATATAGGCAGTAAATAAGCAAAAGTTTTTCCTGTTCCTGTTTGGGCAATACCTACAACATCTTTACTGCTCATAATCACCGAAAATGCCCTTTCTTGAATAGGCGTGGGAACGGTAAAGCCTAAATCGTCTAAAGCATTTAATAAAAATCGGTTTAAATTTAAATCGGAAAAGGTCATTATTTTAATTTTTGCAAATGTAATACTTAATAAATTAATAAATAGGGACAGCTCGCCAACTGTCTTTTCAGTTAATACCAAATACGAGGGTTAGTGAGGTTTTTTCTAGTCTGCAGAAGTCCGAAGACTGAAGACCAATGTTTAATTTTAAAAGCAAATAGATAAATAATGTGTCATCCTTAATCAAGCTCCCTTTCCTTGGGTAAGTTTACCTGCCACGGCAGGGGTTGGGGACAGGAAAACAATTCTCTAATGTGCTTCCAACCAATTTTCGCCTTCACCCAATTCAACAGTTAAAGGAACAGAAAGTGTATAAGCCCGTTCCATTTCGTGTTTAATTTTTGGCTTTAAAATATCGAGCTCGTCTTTAAGCATATCAAAAACCAATTCATCATGCACTTGCAATAACATTTTTGATTTGAAATTGCCTTCGTTTAACATTTTATGGATATTGATCATCGCAATTTTAATAATATCCGCAGCGCTTCCTTGTATTGGCGCATTTACAGCATTTCTTTCATCACCTGATCGAACAATGGCGTTTTGTGAATTGATATTTTTTAAATAGCGACGACGACCCAAAACTGTTTCCACATAACCTTGTTCTCGCGCCATTTCTACTTGATTGGCAATAAATTCTTTTAATTTCGGAAATGTTCTGTAATAATTGTCTATAAGCTCTTTTGCCTCGGATCTTGTTTTGTTTAATTGCTCGGCCAGGGTAAAAGCACCTTGTCCGTATATAATACCAAAATTCACCGCCTTAGCATCCCCGCGTTGCGTTCTGGTCACTTCATCTAAAGAAATATCAAATATTTTGGCAGCTGTTGCGGCATGAATGTCTTCCCCTCTTTTAAAGGATTCAATCATGCTTTCATCACCGCTTAAAGCAGCAATAATGCGAAGTTCAATCTGCGAATAATCGGCAGCTAGTAAAATATAATGCATATTTCGGGCAACAAATGCTTTTCTCACTTGTCTGCCGCGTTCTGTTCTCATCGGAATATTTTGCAAGTTCGGATTGACGGAGCTCAACCGGCCAGTTGAAGCCACAGCCTGACTGTAAGTAGTGTGAATTCTACCAGTTTTTTTGTCTATTTGATTTGGCAATGCATCAACATAGGTGTTTTTTAATTTTACCAAACCACGCCATTCCAAAATATCTTTTACGATTTGATGTTTTGACGCCAGTTTCGATAAAATCTCTTCGCCGGTTGCATATTGCCCGGTTTTGGTTTTTTTAGGCTTGTCAATTAATTTTAAATGGTCAAACAACACATCGCCCAATTGTTTTGGAGAGGCCAAATTAAATTCGATTGCCGCTTCTTTGTAAATGGCGGTTTCTAACTGGAGAATATCTTCCGTTAATTTTTCCGACAGGGAATTTAAATAGGTTGCATCCATTTTTATACCTTCCAATTCCATAGTAGCCAATACAAGAAGCAATGGCATTTCAATTTCATCAAATAATTTAGTCAGGTTAAATTGGTACAATTCTTTTTCAAAAAAATCTTTAAGTTGAAATATAACATCGGCATTTTCAACCGTGTATTCCGTTTGTTTATTAAGGTCAATTTCACGGACAGAAATTTGATTTTTTCCTTTTTTGCCAACAAACGCCTCTAAATTCAAGGGCTTGTAATTCAAATAAGTTTCTGTAAGCACCATTAAATCATGGCGCATATCTGGATTTATTAGATAATGTGCAATCATAATGTCGAACAATTTCCCCTTGATAGCCAATTGGTGATTGCTTAAAATTTTAACGCTGGTTTTTAGGTCGTGACCAATTTTTTCGATGGATTCTGATTCGAAAAATGCTCGAAATTCTTCTAAAACTTGTTGTGTTTCCTCTTTTTTTTCCGAAAGCGGCACATAATAACCTTTTCCTTTCTCATAGGAAAATGCGATTCCCACCAAATCAGTTTCAAATAATTCTTCACCAATGGTTTCAACATAAAAACTTACCGATTTTTGTTTTAATAAATTTTCGAGAAGCAATTTTCTTGAAAAAGCCGAATTTACCGATTGGTATAAATGGTTGGTGTTTTTGGTAGTTTTATCTCCTGCGGAAAAGGTGTCATTTGCCTTAGTATTTTCTAATGTTGAAAATAAATCGAATTGATGTTCTGCCACAGGTTGCTGTTGTTGAGGCGCCTTATTTTCTTCTTTCTGAACACTTTTGGGAGTTTCAACAGGATGTTTAAATATTGAATTAAAGCTTTCAGCAATTCTTCTGAATTCCAATTCCTTTAAAATTTCATTGACTTTTTCAAAATCAGGATGATTTAGCTCATAATCTTTTTCGTTAAATTGTACTGGGCAATCCAATAAAATGGTGGCCAATTTTTTGGAAAGCAAGCCCAGTTCTTTATTTTCTTCCACTTTTTCCCTCATTTTGCCTTTTAGCTCATGGGTATGCTCCAACAAATTTTCTATACTGCCGTATTCCTTAATGAACTTTTTTGCTGTTTTTTCACCAACACCTGGCAATCCTGGAATATTATCGATGGTATCTCCCATCATTCCCAACAAATCGATTACCTGTTCTGGTCGTTCTACCTCAAATTTTTCTTGAACTTCGGGAATTCCCCAAACCTCAATGCCATTTCCCATTCGGGAGGGTTTGTACATGAAAATATTTTCGGAAACCAATTGCGCAAAATCTTTGTCGGGCGTGACCATATACGTCTTAAAGCCTTCTTTTTCGGCTTGTTTGGCAAGTGTCCCAATTAAATCATCGGCTTCAAAACCTTCTTTTTCAATAATTGGGATGTGCATGGCTTCCAAAATTTTATGAATGTATGGAATCGCAATTTTAATGGCTTCCGGCGTTTGCAAACGATTCATTTTATATCCGGGAAATGCTTCTGAACGAATGTGAGAACCACCATTGTCGAAAGCAACGGCCAAATGATCTGGTTTTTCGCGTTTTATCACATCAAGCAACGAATTAACAAATCCCATTATGGCGGAAGTGTCCATTCCTTTCGAATTTATTCTCGGGTTTTTTATAAGGGCATAATAGCCACGAAAAATTAAAGCGTAGGCGTCTAAAAGGAAAAGGCGTTTTTGTTTCGACATTGAATTATAATATTGAAATGTTTGTTTTTGTAAAAGTAATGAAATCAATTTTAACTATTCATTAATCATATTTTAAAACTTAATAGGGTGTATAGACTATTTTATCTTTCTTGGTTTTTTAGCGTTTCCCCGCCGTATAGGACTTTGGCCTGAAATAACGGTAGTGATACTGAAAATGAAGTAGGTGTCGATTGTTTCAATAAAAATGTTACATTTGTATAGATAAGGCTTTTATTTTTTTAAAACATTTCACAAAAAATGTTAGTTTATGGCAAAATTCGGCGAATTAATTAGTTCAGAGATTCCTGTGTTAATCGATTTTTATAAAGAATGGGAAGAAGAAAAATCTGAGGATTCACATGATATTTTAAGAGATGTTGCAGCCGCCCTTGGTGATAAGGCGAAAGTAATAAAAATTGATATCGAAAAAAATGAGACGCTTGCAAATGCCCTTAGAATTAAGGGAAATCCTACATTTATAATCTACAAAGACGGGGAAATGAAATGGCGCCAATCTGGTGACCAAGATGCAAATACCTTAATTGGGTTGGTTCAGCAGTATCTTTAACCCCCTAACCCCAATGTCATTAAGTTAAGGGAATATTTGTCATTGCTTCGCCAGTTCGCTATCGTTCGTGTCCGACAAAGGAGGAATCGCATTAAATAGCTTAACATGATGTGATTCCTCGTACCTCGGAATGACAAAATAAAAACGTTAAAGTCTTAACTTAATGACATTGCCCTTCGGGGGTTAGGGGGCAAAACCTATATCCGAGATAGCTATAATATTCCAAAACTTTTGGCAATACAAATTTTAGCTTTTCTGAAGCTTTATGGCTGTCATGAAAAATTATGATACTGCCATTTTGGATGTTTCGAATCACATTTTCAAAACATTTTTCACAAGAAACTTTTGGATCAAAGTCGGCGCTTAAAACATCCCACATAATTATTTTATACCCCATTTTCCTAATTTTTCTTGATTGAGAAAGTGTAAGTTTTCCGTAAGGAGGCCTAAACAATTTTAGATTTTGGATTTTAGATTTTGGATTTTCTTTAAAATATTTTTCTGCTTCCTCAATGTTTTGCAGATAAACATCAGTTTTGGTTTTCCAGCCATTTAAATGGTTGTTGGTATGATTGCCTACAGAATGATTTTCAGCTCTAATTTTTTGAAGGATTTTTGGGTGATCTGTTATATTTTTTCCGATACAGAAAAAGGTGGCTTTCGCCTCATATTTTTTAAGTTCATTTAGCGTCCATTCCGTAATTTCTGGGGTAGGACCGTCATCAAAAGTAAGATAAAGTACTTTTTCTTTTGATGATAAACTCCATACCCAATTCCTGAAAAAAAATTTTAAAAAGTTTGGTGTTTTTATAAAATAAAGCATCATGTAAAGGACTGTTTTGGCATAAAAAGTTTAACTGCGTCGACAATTTTGTAGACGCAGTTAAACTTTATTTTTCTTCCTCATCGCTAATTAAGTAATCAAACAATTTTAAATAGCCAACATATTCTTCTTTTAAGGTATTTGCATACGCTTCGTCATCAAAGCGAATCGCTGTTTTAATAAGCTGGTCGTACATCAATAGGCTACGTTCTATGTCGTTAAAAACAGTTTGAACGGTAGATTCATCAAACTGGCTGTAGTACCTTAAATTTTCCTGTAACACCCCTTTTAATTCTGCTGTTAGTTTTCTGGCCTTTACTTTTTTAGTCAACCCATAATATAAATCGACATAACCAATTAGCATGCTGTAATGCCCAAATTTGGACACAGGCATTTTTTCTAATGAAAGGTCTACAATTTCTTCCGCCTTGTCAAATTGTTGCTCATCCATGAGCGCTCTTGCCAATCGTTCCATATTGTTGCGATAAGTCACCGAGTTTTTACGTGTTTCCGGATCTAAATAAATGTTATCATTGGTGATGTTTCTCCAATCCCATTTTTTTACATTTTTGTACATCACATCGGTATTGATGCGTCCCATTTCAAAGAAATTACCTTCATCTGGCGTTAAAATTGGCACCAGTTTGTAGGTCATTCCGTCCAATTGCAAATAGTTTTTCAGCCAAATATATTCTTCATCTGCCTGCGCGCCGCCAGTAAAATAGATGGGCTGTTTCCAGTTATTATTGGCCAATATATCGAGCATTAAAATACGATTTTTTGTAAGAGTACCACTAAACTGTATGTCGATATAAGGCACAATTAAAGCCGAATCTTTTTGTGCAACAACACCATTTTTTAGCACCATTTCTTTATCAACCGGAATTCTAATTTTATTTGTCGGCAATATTTTTTCTTGTATGCCGTCATCATCCAAGTCGTAAAAAGTAATATCTTGGTCGCTTTCAATCCATTTCATAAAATATTTAATATCCACGACAGAATCTTTCAATTGCGGGATAATTTCAGGAAAATAGTACGCAACATCCAAGGTGCCCCACTTGTATTTATCGTGCGTTAACTGCGATGGAATAGGAGCGGCATCATAGGTTTTTCGCTTCATTTGGTCAATATACCAATCGGTTTGAAAAAGGCTGGTGTTAATTAGTTTGATGTCGGTTCTGTAATTTTCAACTTCCTGCATATACCAAAGCGGGAATGTGTCGTTATCGCCAATGGTAAACAAGATGGCGTTTGGAGCACAAGAATCCAAATATGCTGTCGCATTTAAACGAGAGGTATAACGGTTGGACCTGTCGTGGTCGTCCCAATTTTGGAAGGCCATTAAAACGGGCACAGCCAAAAGAGAAACAACAGTAACCGCAATTGCAACCATATTTTTGTTGGCATATTGTTTTAACTTTTGATAAAGCGCCAATACACCAAATCCCACCCAAATGGCAAAAATGTAAAACGAGCCTACTACGGCATAATCGCGTTCCCTTGGTTCAAATGGTTTTGGGTTGGTGTAAAACACAATGGCCAAACCGGTGAAAACAAAAAAGAGAAATAGCGTATAAAAATCGTTTTTGTTTTGTTTCACATGAAAAAATAAGCCTATAATTCCCAAGATAAATGGAAGGAAATAATAGGTGTTTCTTCCTTTGTTATTGAGCACGTCAGAAGGTAAATTTGATTGAGTGCCCAGCCTAATTTCGTCAATAAATTTAATGCCGCTTAGCCAATTTCCATCCTGCAAATCGAGATTACCTTGTTCATCATTTTGTTTTCCAACAAAATTCCACATAAAATAACGGCCGTACATATACCCAAATTGGAAATCGACCATAAATTTAATGTTTTGAATAAAATTGGGTCTGTTCTTACTGCTTTGAGGTATTCCGGCAATGGCTTTATAGTTTTTTATTACAGAAGCATCAGAATTTACCATTCTGGGAATAAATCCTTTATGGGTACTGCTCCAGTTTGGCAGGGCATCTTTATAATGGTTTACAATGATGTATTTGCCTGCTTTTTCATCCTTTTCATATTTAGGCTTATCATCTCTTGTTGGATTGCTTTTGTCGGTTTCCCTGTTGTAAACAATGGAGTAATAGGTATCGTAAAACACGTTGGAATCCCCATATTGTTCGCGGTTGTAATACGCCAGCAATTCACGCGCGCTCGATGGATTATTTTCATTGATGGTGGTATTTGTGTTCGCCCTAATTGGCAGCATAAGCCAGGACGAAAAACCAATCATAATAAATAATACAGATAAAATAACGGTATTTGCTTCAATCTGTTGTTTTTTGTGCGTGTATTGTAAAGCGAAGTAAAAAAAGGCGATCAGCAGAATTCCCGCAATGATACTTCCTGAATTAAACGGCATTCCAATTGAATTCACAAAAAACAATTCTAGCGCGCTGAAATATTTTAAGGTATAAGGAAACAACAATTTAAAAACCAAAACCAACACAAATACGGCTACAATATTGGCGACAATGAATTGCTTGAAATTTAAATTTTTGTATTTTTTGTAGATATAAAGAAATACAATGGAAGGAATTACCAGCAATGATAGAATATGCACACCAAACGACAATCCAACCACAAAACTGATCAGCAACAGCCATTTATCGCCTCGTGGTTCATCCATTTCTTTTTCCCAATGCAGGCCCAACCAAAATAAAAGCGCCATTAAAAATGAAGACATGGCATAAACTTCCGCTTCCACTGCGCTAAACCAAAAACTATCTGAAAACGTATAGGTTAATGCTCCAACCAACCCACTTCCCAAGATGGCGATAGAGGTGCCTTTGCTTAATTCTTTGCTATTATCAACCAATCTTTTTGCCAACATGGTAATGCTCCAAAACAAAAATAAAATAGTGAAAGCACTGGCTAATGCCGACATAAAGTTGACCATTTTGGCAATTTCGGCAACGTCGCTTGTAAACATAGCGAAAAATGCACCTAACATTTGAAACAAAGGAGCTCCTGGCGGATGCCCAACTTGAAGTTTTATGGATGTGGCTATATATTCGCCGCAATCCCAGTAACTAACTGTGGGTTCAAGCGTTAATGTATAAATTATTAAGGCTATTGCAAAAGTGGACCATCCAATTATGGCGTTCCATTTAGAAAAATTAAATGCGATCATAGTAAATATTTAAACCGAAGCGAATTTAGTAAATTAAATATTAATTTAGGAAAGTTATGGCATTATGGGTTGTTAAATAAGTGTCAAAGGGTTTTTAATAGAGATTTTCTAAAAAAATACGACAAATTATTTGTTGAATTGAAACTTTAGGCTAAATTTGCACCCGCAAAATGACCCATGGTGTAATGGTAGCACTCCGGTTTTTGGTATCGTCAGTCAAGGTTCGAGTCCTTGTGGGTCAACTAGCAAATTTAAAGAATCCTGTAAACATAATAGTTTGCGGGATTTTCTTTTTTTGTGGCACTTTTTGTGACACTCCTCTGTTAAGATTAACATTCCTTTAATTTTTCATCAGGCAATATTTAATACCAAATATCTTTAAAAATGGCGTATATTTTCTCTTTGTTCAATCTGCTTCTTTTAAAGTATATTGGCATTGACCATTGTAAATTTCAAAATTGCCATATGGCATTTTAAAATACAATTGGTGTTATCTCAATCAAAATGGGACTTGATAAACAGTTCGCCCCGCCAGGGCTTGTTTTTGGGGAAAATCTATTTTTCTGCAAATAGGCGTCCCTCTGGGACTGAAACAGCTCCGTAGGAGTTAAATGTTTGTAGAAAAATGAAACGAGCATACAAATTTTGATACACAAAGGAATGATTAATGGCGAACTGCAGCTGTACCAATAAAAAACAAAATGTAAACAGATGAAAAATTTCAATTATTTAAGCCCCATCGGGGCGGTCTGTTTGTTTTTAAAAATTTAACCGGACAATAATGATTTAATATAGCAAATTGCCTAAAGAAAAACTTAGGACAAAACAGAATGCTTTTTATTGGGGTCTAAAGTTTTAAATATATTAAAAAAAAGAGGATCTAAACCCAAAAAATTGATAAGGCAAGGCTGCTCTAAATGAGGATAACGAAGATTGTTATTTGGAATCATTTTAAATTATATGCTAAGTTAACTTAAACTGATTAAATGATTATATTAGCTAAAGGTTAGTAAAAATCTATATTAAAAAAATTGCAAAAACTTAATTTATTTATAAACCTATAAAAACATGCGCTTATCACCACTATAAAAGTGATAAACGATAACTATTGTATATATAATATATTATAACAAGTTACCACACATAGCTATGAAAATTAGAATTCTAATATTATTAATTTTTTATTTTGTCCTTTCAAGTTGTACTAACCTTAAATACATAAATAAATTTGATGGGCATAATGGAAAACCGAAAATAATTGAATCTAAATCATATAGCGTAGTAAAAAAAAATGATTCAATTTTAAAAGGTGAACAAATGCTTCATCATATTGATTACTACGATATTATAGGGAGGCATCTGAAAATTTTTTCCTTCAGACCTAATGGAACCAAAAGTATGGGAGGTTTATATTATGAATATGACAGATTTGGCCATCTATCTCAAGTAACTTTTTACAATAAAGACAGTACGGTAAATTCTCAAACTAATTTTATTTATAACAAAAAGGGACAAAAATTATCAGAAGAGCACATTCGTGAAAACAATGAACAAAAATCAATTTATTTTTCTGAATACTTGGAAAAAAGGAACATTACAAAAGTATTTGGAAAAAAGAGTGATGGTACAATCATAGAAAAAATATTAATGCAACATAATAAAAAAGGTGAAGAAATAGAAAAACTAAGTTTTAATGAAAATAATACTTTAAAAAGTAAAATCACATTCAGATATGATAATAAAGGTAATTTAATAGAACAAATATGGTATAATTCCGAAGGTGTTCCATTAAATAAATACACAAAAACTTATGATAAAAATAATAATTATATATATGGAGAAAAATATCGTTTAATTGGAAAAGATTCTTTGATTAATACAACAAAAAGACAAATTGAATATGATAAAAAAGGGAATGTTCTCAAATATATATTCTTTGAAAATGATAAACCAACCCTAATAGAAGAATATAAAATTATATACTGGAATTAAAAAACGTGTGGCAACACCTCATAAAATTTATGCTTACATTTAAACTAAATAACGAACTGACAAACATTCAACAAAAATTTGTTACGGCGGAAAAATCTCCGATATTCCAGTCGCACAAATCTCATAAAAACTCGTTGGCTTTAATACCAACAGAAAAATTGAAATATTAATATAAAATTAGAAAAAGATGAATTATTTAGAAATTGAATTTTCACTAAGTACTATGATGCTAATTGGTGGAGTATCAATAATTGCGATCATTTTAATTGTTATTTGGGGAATAAAATATTATAATAATATAAAACATAAATAAATGACTTATTTAGGAATGATCGGACCTTATCAATGGATTATAATTTTAACTGCAGTGTTTCTTGGGATTATACCGGCAATTATCGCTTTAATTGACATTTTAAAGAATAAATTCAACGACAATGATAAAATCGTTTGGGTATTAGTAGTCCTATTTACAGGCTTGCTTGGCGCAATTTGCTATTTTGCAATTGGCAGAAAACAAAAACAGACTGATTAATATTTATAAAATCTGATTTAAGCACAATTGCGAAATTGAGCAACGAATCGAAAAAGCTTAAAAAGAAAAATTTGAACAAGCCCTCAAGCTTCTGACTTTTTTCCTTTAGAACGTAATTATTAAAACGGAAAAGTAAAATAGAAAAATGACTTTTCGTTTTTTCGATTTTAACTAACTGAATAAAAAAGCACTAAAAGCCAAACTGCATAAAATTTATGCTTACATTTAAAACTAAATAATAACCAACATACATGCAATAAAAAATTTGCTGCGCTACCTGCAAAATACCCGATTTCTAAGTTTTATAAAACGTATAAAAGCTCGTTGACAGCAAGTTTAATGAATGTAAAGTAATGTGATAATAAACCAAAATAATATAGCTTTTAACAGTACCTAAAACCTAAATATAATTTTGTATAATTGTCAACAACATTGGTAGCTTGAAACCATTTCAAAAACAGGGCGTATCGAAAAGCCATAAGAGTAGAGTAATTTAAACCAAAAAAGTAAATACAATGGATGCACAAAAAGTCGACATGTTTATCATGACTAACTCGAAATTTTTCGAGAGTCACCAAATCAATGTAATCAGAGAAAGGCTGATTTCTCTTGATGATTCAAAATGGCCAATGATTTCAACACTACAGCTGAAAGACCCAACAACAATTTTAATAATTTCAATTTTAGCGGGTTCATTTGGGATTGACCGTTTTATGATTGGCGATACAGGTTTAGGAGTTGGTAAACTTTTAACTTGTGGCGGCTTAGGTATTTGGGCAATTATAGATTGGTTTATGATACAGGGAGCAACAAGAGAAAAAAATATGCAAAAACTACAACAATTATTGTATTAATGACTTTAAACAGGAATAAGCTCTATTCAATATTATTTATATCTTGCATAGCCGGGTATATTTGGCTTTATATTAGTTTAAGTAATATTGTAACTAATAGCAAAGCATATGATGTTTGTCTTGTAAAACATATTACAAATATACCTTGCCCTTCCTGTGGTTCAACCCGTTCTATAGTTTCATTAACAAATGGTAATTTTATTGAAGCATTACATATAAACCCTATGGGCTTTATAGTTGCAGTTATTATGTTTATAGCTCCATTATGGATTCTTATTGACCTAGCAACTCGACGAAAAACATTATTTGAATTTTATCAAATAATAGAGACTTATTTAAGAAGACCGCAATATTCAATCCCGTTGATTTTGCTCGTAATTATTAATTGGATTTGGAATATAGCTAAAGGACTATGATAAACGTATCAAAATTTGCATATCTGCCCGGAGAGCATGAAGCGGAAAAAGCATCAAACAGCTATTTAATGTCATTAATTGCGATTATCGCAGGTTTGCCATTACCCATTATTAATCTTATCGCAACTTTAATTTTTTATTTAGGAAACCGAAAAGGCACATATTTCGTTCGTTGGCATTGCACACAAGCTTTACTTTCTCAAATATCTGTGCTATTCATTAATAGTTTTGGATTTTGGTGGACTATCTCTATAATATTTACTGATGAAATAATTACTGATAAGTATATCGCTTACATCATTACAGCGTTGATTTTTAATCTGACCGAGTTTATTGCCACTATTTATACTGCTGTTCAAACAAGAAAAGGAATTCATGTTGAATGGTGGTTTTATGGCAATCTGACTAATTTAATTTGCAAATCGGAATCATGAAAAAGACTATAATTCAAGCATTGATAATAATAGGGCTGTTTTTCGCAACATGGTTTGTCTTGTTACAAATAAATTGGGTTACTATTTTTAAAATTGAGAAAATAACTGATAAAACTGAAGAGAAATTAGGGGAACTTTTTTGGGAAATATTCCAAAAGACCGAAAGAGAAAATGTGAATCCATTTGTAGTAAGTTCAGTTGATAGCATTGTAACCAAAATTTGTTCTGCAAATAAAATCGATAGGGAATTAATAAAAATACACATACTTAACAAAGAAGATATCAATGCTTTTGCATTACCAAACGGGCATTTAATAGTTTATAGCGGTTTGATATTAAATTCAGATAATCAAGAAGAATTGAGCGGTGTTATTTCTCATGAAATTGCTCACATTCAGCTTAATCACGTAATGAAAAAACTAGTAAAAGAAGTTGGCCTTTCAGTATTAATTTCAATGACTACTGGCAATGGTGGCTCAGAAATTATTAAAGAAACCGCAAAATTGCTTTCATCATCAGCGTTTGACAGAAATTTGGAAAAAGAAGCGGATATTAAAGCTGTTGATTATCTTGTTAAGGCAAGCATCAACCCCGAACCATTTGCCAATTTTCTCTACAAGCTTTCTGACAAAGAAAATGAAGCCACAAAATATTTGACCTGGATAAGCACGCACCCAGAATCAAAAGAAAGGGCTGAGTATATTATCGAATACAGCCAGAACAAGAAGGTAGCCTATGAAACAATCTTAACTATGGACACTTGGAGTAAAATGAAAGAAAAACTGAGAGAATAACAAAACAACCTACTTTGAGCAAATCAATAATCTATGCTTAAATCGGGTTTAACACAACAACAAACATTCAATAGTATTATTGGTGTGGTGGAAAATTCTCAAATTTTCCAGTCGCCGAAGCCTTATAAAAATTTGTAAGCAACAATATGACGACAAACATTGACAATAGAAAAAACATAATAATTTCTCTTAAATCATATTACGGAGAAAGGAAAAAGGGAATTGACAAACAAATTCAATTTCTAAAAAAAATGAACTTTATGCATATTTTTGTAGGTATATTTTGTTTCTGGTTTTTAATGACCAGTATTATTTCCGAACAAATAAATTATGATTTTTTTAAATGGCAAAAAACAGGGTTACTTTCTCTTTTAAGTTTAATGGCATTCTTAAATCTTCCAAATGGAATATTTGAACTTAAATTATTGACACATTTCAAAAAAATTAATGAATACAAAGATTTTATTGGAATTGAAAAACTTAATGATGATTTAAAATTTCAGGTTGATAAATTAAACAACAGAATAGGAACGAATATAATTCCACTATTTTTGGGTATGTTAATACTAATTATGGGTGCTTGGCAGACTATGAATGAAAATAATCCTTATTGGAAATATATGAAAATTCCAGTTATATTATTTTTTGGGTTTATAATTACACGATTTATAATTATAAATAAAAAACTAACAAAAAACATTAGAAAAGTAGAAAACTCTGTTGCCACCACCTCATAAAATTTATGTTTACCATTAAATTAAATAGCCTACAGCCAAACACTCAACATACGATTTGCTACTTTTTAACACCTCGCAATAGAAGTCTTCAAATCTTTATTTAGTTCTCCTTTTTCATTCTTATTTATAATTACCCATTGTTGAAGAGTTTTAAATATCTTTGCAAGCATGAAAGGAGTTGTCACAAAATCTACAGGAAGCTGGTATAATGTTTATGCCGAAAATGGCGACAAGGTTGATTGTAGGTTAAAAGGAAAATTCAGAATGAAAGGCATCAAAAGCACCAATCCGGTGGCTGTTGGTGACCACGTAAATTTTGAATATGAAGAAGGCAAAGAAACCGGCGTTATCAATCAAATTTTTGAAAGAAAAAATTACATTATTCGTAAATCTGTAAATCTTTCCAAACAAACGCACATCATTGCCTCCAATATTGATACCGCTTTCATTTTGGTAACTATAGAAAGTCCGCCTACATCACCCGGATTTATAGACCGTTTTTTGGCTACTGCCGAAGCCTACAGCATTCATGCAGTCATTCTTTTCAACAAAATTGATATGTATTCGCCAGAACAGTTGGAAATAAAAGAGGAATATGAAGCCATTTACACGTCAATTGGCTACCAGTGTATTGATGTTTCTGCCACAAAACATATCAATATAGATAAAGTAAAGGAATTAATGAAAGACAAAACAACCATGTTTTCTGGGCATTCTGGCGTGGGGAAATCCACATTGGTCAATGCCATTGAGCCTTCTTTAAATTTAAAAACTGCCGAGGTTTCAAAGCAACACAAACAGGGACAACATACCACCACTTTTGCCGAAATGTATGAATTGAGTTTTGGCGGATTTATTATTGATACACCTGGCATAAAAGGATTTGGGGTGGTTGATTTTGAACCACAGGAAATTACAGATTATTTTCCCGAATTTTTTAAGCTGAAAGTCAAATGTAAATTTCACAACTGTTTGCATATGAATGAACCCAATTGCGCTGTAAAAGATGCGGTAGAAAATGAAGAAATTGCCTATTCGCGGTATAACAGTTACTTGCAAATGGTTGAAGGAAATGAAGAAAATTATAGAACCGATATTTACACTTAGAAAGTCCCTTAACCCCTGCCTCGCCGGCAGGCAGGCCCGAAGGGGGAATTTAGAAGGTCAATTTTTTATAATTTCAAAATAAACTCCCTTTCTCCCGATAGATCGGGACGGAAAGGGTTGGGGATAGGAGAGAAAAAGTTAAAAAGTCGGAAGACCGAAGTCAGAAGTTCGAAGCAAATAATCAAAGACACAGTTAAACAAATAAACCTCTAAACAAATCAACAATAAATGAGATCAGTTATACAAAGAGTTTCAGAAGCTTCCGTAACAATTAATGGAACTAAAGTTAGTGAAATTAATAGCGGATTGCTTATTTTATTGGGTATTGAAGAGCTTGACACCAATACTGATATTGAATGGCTCACTAAAAAAATTATCAATCTTCGCATATTTAATGATGAAAACGGTGTGATGAATAAATCGTTGATTGATGTAAATGGCGATGCCATTGTGGTAAGTCAGTTTACCTTACACGCCAGCACCAAAAAGGGAAATCGCCCTTCTTATATCTACGCAGCAAAACCCGAAACAGCGATTCCTTTATATGAACAATTTATTGCACAAATGGAACTTCAGCTAAGCAAAAAAGTGGGAGCAGGACAGTTTGGAGCCGATATGAAAGTGGCACTTATCAACGATGGCCCTGTGACCATTATTATCGATTCAAAAGAAAAAGCCTAAATAAATATCTGAATATTGTTTTTTAAAGTTTCTTGTTAAAAAAAACGTAAAAGCAAACTTATTAAAAAGGGTTCGTTATATTTTTTTGTATCATTGCAGTTATTAATAATCATTACAAATAACGAAATATGAAAAAATCAAAATTAATCCTATTTTCAATCGCGTTTGCCGCTTTCTCTTTTGTGGGCCAATCAGTTTTTGCACAAGGCAATTTCAAGGTGAATGTTGAAAATTCTAAATTAACCTGGAAAGGGTATAAGCCAACTGGCGATCATACGGGCACAATTACACTGGCTTCCGGAAATATTGCCATAGAAAACAATAAAATAACTGGCGGTAGTTTTGTTGCCGATATGAACACCATTAAAGATAATGATGGTAGTGCAAAGTTGGAAGGTCACTTAAAGTCTGAAGATTTTTTTGAAATAGCAGCGTATCCAACCTCCAAATTTGAAATTACTGAAATCGCAAATAAAGGAGAAAAAATTCAAGTTACAGGAAACATGATTATTAAAGGCATCACTAAACAATTAACTTTCCTTGCCTCTCATAAAGTCAATAACGACAATATTATCTTAACAAGCGATACTTTTCAAATTAATAGAGCCGATTTTAATGTAAAATACAAATCGAAATCTTTTTTTAATGATTTAAAAGACAAGTTTGTGAACGATGATTTTGATTTTCAGGTGACCATTATTGCCGAGAAATAACAAAATCATTTATAGCATTTTAAGGGTTTATCCGCCTTTTCTGTGAGCATTCCCCCCCCCCGCTAACTGGCGGGGGGGGTCGGGCTTTCATGGCTCGCTTTTTTTTGTGAAAAACAAAAAAAGAGCTCAAACAAACCGTTCAATCCCTAATGCAAATTGATTCACGATTTTTTAATTTTAAACTTTCTAATTATAAACGTTTTTCCGTTCCAATAATAATTCCCCCTTCGGGCCTGCCTGCCGGCGAGGCAGGGGTTAGGGGGCTTTACACCAACATAAAACCTATACGGTCTTTTGTGGAGGACATCACAAAGGTGCTTTGCACGTTGCCAACAGAATCTAAAACAGATAATTTATTCTTCAAAAAACTCTGATAACTGTTCATGTCTTTTACAATTATTTTTAATAAATAATCGTAATTTCCAGCTACATGAAAGCATTCCAACACTTCATCAATTTTGTTTATGGAATTTTCAAATCGTGTAATCATCTCCTTTGAATGCACTAATAATGTCACCTGACAAAAAACTTCAATCTTATAACCCACTTTTTCTTTGTCCAAAACGGCAATATAATTTTTAATCACTCCCGTCTTTTCAAGTCTTTTAATGCGTTCATAGGTAGGCGTTTGTGTCAGCCCAATTTTTAATGCGATTTCCTTAATGTTCGCTTTTGAATTTTGCTGAAGCAGGTTTAGAATTTTTTTATCCGTTAAATCTAAGTCGACCATCATAATCAGTAATTTTTTCTAAAAATAATCAAAAATTTTTATAGTAAAAGTAAATTATTCTTTTATTACGAATATATATAGAAAAATACACTAAAAATATAATTTTAATCAGTTTATTAAGTTGAAGTTCGTTAATTTTATTTGATAAATTTTTTAATTATGAGCAACAAACCGGCAAATAAAATCCAGGATTTACAATATTTTGGAGAATTTGGAGGCGTAAATCCTTCCATTTCAGATTCAGCAACTTATACATTTTTACACGCAAAAACAATGCTCGATACCTTTGAGGGTCATGCAGAAGGCTGTTATTTGTATTCTCGTCATTCAAGTCCAAGCAATTTATATTTAAGTGAAGCTTTGGCTGCGATGGAATTTACAGAAACTGCAAATGTGGCAGCATCGGGAATGGGAGCTATCACTTCAGTATTTTTACAAGTTTGTGGTGCAGGCGATCACATAGTGGCGGGCAGAACAATTTATGGAGGCACTTATGCTTTTCTAAAAAACTTTGCGCCAAAACTCAATATTGCTACTTCATTTGTTGATATTACTTCTTTGGAAAAAGTTGAAGCAGCGATAACTCCAAACACAAAAATGATTTATTGTGAGGCAGAGAGTAACCCACTTTTAGAAATTGCAAACTTACCCGAATTAGCTAAAATCGCTAAAAAACATAATATAAAATTAGTGGTGGACAATACTTTTACGCCATTAATATTTTCAGCAGAAAAATTGGGTGCAGATATAACCATTCACAGTTTAACAAAATTTATAAACGGAACAAATGATACTGTTGGTGGCGTTGTTTGTGGATCAACCGAATTTATAAACAGTTTGAGAAATGTACATGATGGTGCTGCGATGTTACTGGGTCCGGTGATGGACAGTTTAAGGGCCGCAAGTATTTTGAAAAACTTAAGAACGCTGCACATCAGAATGAAAAAACACAGTGAAAACGCATTGTATTTAGCTGAAAATTTTGAAAGAGACGGATTAAAAGTGGTGTATCCTGGTTTAAAAAGCCATAAAGACCATGAACTTTTTAAATCTATGTACAATGAGGAATATGGCTTTGGAGGGATTATGACAATTGATGTAGGTAATGTAGAAAAGGCCAATGAGTTGATGGAATTGATGCAACATGAAAATTTAGGGTATTTAGCGGTAAGCTTAGGGTTTTATAAAACATTATTTAGTGCGCCAGGAACTAGCACTTCTTCAGAAATCCCTTTAGAGGAACAAAAAGAAATGGGGCTTTCAAACGGAATAATTAGAATGTCGGTTGGTTTGGATAACGATATTGATAGAACCTACAGGGCTATGCGAAAATGTATGAAAAAAGTAGGGGTTTTATAAGTCAAAAATAAATATTTGATTAATTTTATTGCTACAATTATATAAATTGGTAAAAAACCCATTCATTTTTTGAATGGGTTTTTCATCTGTTTAAATTTTATTTTTTATTGGTACAGATGCGTTTCGCCATTAATCATTCTGCTGTGTATCAAAATTTGTTATGGCTCGTTTCATTTGTTTAAACTTTATTTTTTATTGGTAACAGTTGTAGCTTACCTATCGGCAGGTAAACCTGCCTAACTGTAGGTAAATTCGCTATTAATCAAGTTTTTTCCTGTCATAATTTGTTATGCTTGTTTCATTTGCAAAAACTTTCAAATTTACGTATCATTACAAATCTAAAAAATAATTAATGGAAGACAACAACCAAAACCTATCTGAAATAGAAATTCAAGACCAAAAAATTATTGACAATAAGGAGCTTAATATTTATGAAGCATTGATTCCTGTTGTTATTTTAATGGCAATGCTTGCTTACAATATATTTTTTGCCGGTGGTGAATCCCTGGGTGAATATTCTAATCACTATATTCTATTGATTGGCGGCGTAATTGCGTCCATAGTTGGATTTTTTAACAAAGTTTCTCTAAAAATAATGATTATTGAAATTCTGGAAAATTTAAAAAGCGTTTTTGTGCCAATTATGATTTTATTTTTGGTGGGGGCTTTGGCCGGTACCTGGCTAGTAAGCGGGATTATACCAGCAATGGTGTATTACGGACTTCAAGTATTGAGTCCGGCCATATTTTTGCCGGCATCCGTTGTAATTGCAGCGGTTATTTCTATAGCAACAGGAAGCTCCTGGACCACCTCCGCTACCGTTGGAATTGCTTTGGTGGGGATTGGTACTGCATTGGGAATTCCAACCGGAATGATTGCAGGAGCCGTAATTTCAGGGGCTTATTTTGGAGATAAAATGTCGCCCTTAAGCGATACCACAAATCTTGCCCCGGCAATGGCCGGAACAGATTTGTTTACGCATATAAGGTATATGACCATGACAACTATTCCATCCATAACAATTACCATAATTGTTTTTAGTATCATCAGTTTTAATATTGATACAACAGGAACTGCAGATATTAGTGGATTGTTAAACACCATAAGTAGCACGTTTAATATTTCTCCTTACTTATTTATTGTGCCATTAGCTGTGATTGGTTTAATTGTAACTAAAACAAAACCTTTAATTGCCTTGGGTATTGGTGTTGTTTTGGCCGCTGTATTTGCATTTATTTTTCAGGCTGAAATATTAAGCAATTTAGCATCTTCAAATTTCAGGGCTATTGTAAATGCGATGTTTGTAGATACGGAAATTATAACCGACAATGTAAAATTAAATGAACTATTTAGTGCTGGAGGAATGAAAGGAATGCTTTGGACAATTTTTTTAATTTGTTGTGCCATGGTTTTTGGCGGAACTATGGATGCAATTGGTGCTTTGGCAAAAATTACCAAAGAATTACTAAAAATTGCTTCTTCTATATTTGGACTTTTTGCAAGTACAGTAGTAAGTTGCATAGGTTTAAATGCAATTGCATCCGACCAATACTTAGCTATTGTAATTCCAGGTAAAATGTTTAAAAAAGCTTTTGAGGACAGGGAATTGGCTCCAGAGAATTTGAGCAGAACTTTAGAAGACTCAGGAACGGTAACATCTGCATTAATTCCATGGAATACTTGTGGTGCATATCAAAGCGGCGTTCTTGGTGTTCCGGTGGCAGATTATGCCATTTATGCAATATTTAACTGGTTAAGCCCAATTATGACCCTGATTTTTGCGGGGTTCAGAATAAAAATAAAACAACTTGTGACTGAAAAAGTTAAAAGTTAAAAAGCCTCCTAAGCCTTGCCTCGCCGGCAGGCAGGCCCAAAGTGGGAAATAAACACTGAATTTTTAAAATTCACCACGATTAACTCCCCTTTTGAGAGGGGCAAGGGGTGTGTAAAAATCATAAGAAGAAAAAATTAATAAAAACCGTTCAATATTAATCAGGGAAGTTTGAGTAAGAGTTAAAAAATCTGTTACTAAAGATTAGCAATGTTTTTCTCCAATGCCAAATCAAACTCCCTTTCCTATGGAAAGGGCCGGGGATAGGATTAAATAAACCAATTCCAAACCAAGCCAAATCGAACCGTTAAATCTCTATAAGGATATGATGGCGCTGAATAGTAGGTTCTGCCGATAAAACTTGCTCCAAAGTTCTCAACTTTTAAATAGAGCCTTGTTCTTTGTATTTGGGCATTGGCAAAAAAATCGAGCATTGGGAAATTCCCTATTTTTTGGGTGTTTTGCAACACAAATTCACTTAAAAGCGGATTGTATGCACCAGCATTAAATTCTGTGAAATACTTAACTGTTACCCCAGTTTGCAAGTACAAAGGCCTTCCTTTAAATAAATAATTGGAATAATATAAGGTGTTTCTGGTCACAATTTCTGGAACTTTAAAAAATGATTCACCGCTTGAAACATTTTGGTACATCACGGTATTGTCTAAAGTAAACTTTCTAAAAGTGATAGAATTGCTTAAGGTTGCCTTTAAGTAGTTTAATGATTCTGTAGCCTGTGCCGGAAGTGAATTTTCGTCGAAATAGGTGTAATTGTCGATAAGGTTATAACTTGCGTTAAGGCTTGCCCAATTTTTATAGCTAAATTCAACTCCAACATTTTTAATTTGTTCGTTTTTGAATTTGTTTTGCCAGTTGTAATCTTTATAATCACTTTGGTACAGTAACTTGTTAAAATCTGGTGTTTTTGAAGTGATTTCCGCAAAACCTTTAAAACTATATACACTGTCTTTCTTAAACATTACAGAACCTTTAATGGAGTTTCCGGTTAAATCGCCTGCAATAATGGAACTTGCATCAGCATTCAAAAATAATTTTCCAAAATTCGTTTTCCAATTAGCGCCAACGGCAATGGCATCTCCTTTTAATTTCTCTGGAATTGTTTCGCTATCCAAATACAAAATACTGTTGTAGTGATAATTATAGTTAAAATAATTTGCTTTTGCCCTCAAAACACCAATATAAGGCGCTTCAAACTGTAGGTAAGCTTCATTATTCATCTTTTGATAAGATGTGTGGTCAACAATATCTTTATCATACGCCTCACCAAAAATCGGATTAACCGCTGTTTGTCTAAATCGGTAATGCTGGGTTTCATACATAAAAGTATGTCCGAGTTTCATGCCATAATTTGAATTTTTGTCAATAGCGATAAATTGGCTAGAATCAACTTTAAGTGTTGCAGCAACGATTATTAAAGAGTCGATTTTTTTTATTTTAAATGCACGAATCGAATCAAGTTTGAGGGTGTCTTTTTCCTTTAAAAGGATTTCTTTATTTGAATCATCAATATTTATAACAGGATTTTCTTTGTTTATATCGGTTTTAGCCACCTCCTTTTTTGTCGCATTTGGTTTTTTGGAGGGAGCGGTATCTTTTGAATTTATGATATAAGAAATTGTATCTTTTTTTAGCGTTTCAATTTTTTTTAGGGTAGAATTATAGGCTTTTAACTTATCTGATATCTCAGCATTGTGCTTTTCGGTTTTATTTTCTTTTGAAAACAAAGAGACTTGATGGTCCAAAAAATAACGTTTCCCTTCAAACATATTATTGGCATCAACATAATTGACTTCTAAACGTGCTCTATCAATATAATTGGGATCATTATTTTCAAAATAGGCAATCGAGGCTTCTGTCAATCCGCCATTTTCGTTATTTAATAGGTCAAACGACATATAATGCGCTTTTAAGAAGTAGAAATTATTTTTTGACTGATAATTAACGGAAGTTTTAAAATTTCCGTGGCTTGCCAAAGTGTTTCTGTATTTTCCCAAGGAACGCAATCCTTTATAGGCAATAAAAATATTAAATTGACGAGAAGTATTCATCGTTAAGAAACCGTCTAAAACCTGACCTTGTTCCATTCCAGTTCTATACATAAATTCTGAAGATGGTGTTGGAACATCATAATAAAACACCTCTTCAATATTGGAATAATTGTAGTGTTTTGCATTGGCTCCAATGGTTGGGAAGAGTGAATTATTATTGAAATTATAGCCTAGTTTGTTATATGTTTGACCTTGATTGGCAAAAGGCAATAATTCAAAGTTATCTTTTCTGATATAGTTGAATTTATAATCTTTTGCGATGGTTAGGGTAGTGTCAATAATTGTTGTGTCGTTATTTATGGAGATTATTTTATAATCGGTATATTTGGTTTCTCCGCTGAGTTTAATTTGAACTTCATTTTTAAAGGAGGTACTGTCGGCTTTAAATACGCCGCCACCTTCTTGCTGTCTCATAATTTGCGCATCGATAGTCAATAAATAAAACCCAAAAAATAATACTGCTAATAATTTTTTCATAAAATACATAAAGCAACAAAGGTAAATTATTTGAATGAAACGTGGCTAACAAATTTACTCGCCTATCTACTGGCAGGCAGGAGCTGTTATCGCTAAAAAATAAAATTTAAACAAATGAAAATGAACCTTATTAAATTAAGCGGAGCAATCTCTATATTTATCTGGATTATTCTAACTGACCAAAATCAATAAAAATAAATTTATGGAAGTGCCCCTAAGAAATTAACGTTAAATTTGTGAATTGCTTGTGTTGCAAAAACGTTAAAATAATTATAAATTTTGAATGATTTATGATTCATTGTTAATCATTAATAATTCATGTAATATAGGTTATGGCCCTTAAAAAATGGTTTTTAAAAAACACGGTTGAAGCAGGAACCGATGAAGCGGGTAGGGGCTGTTTGGCCGGACCCGTGGTGGCTGCTGCCGTTATTTTGCCAACTAACTTTCACCATCCTTTGTTAAATGACTCAAAGCAACTGACTGAAAAACAACGAGAAATATTGCGGCCTTTTATTGAAAATAATGCGCTGGCTTTTGGTATTTCCTATGTTTTTGAGACAAAAATTGATGAAATTAATATTTTACAGGCTTCTATTTTAGCGATGCATTTGGCCATTGAAAAACTGACGATTGAACCTGAACATATTATTGTTGACGGAAATAAATTCAAATCCTATAAAAATATTCCGCACGCAACCATTATAAAAGGCGATGCCAAATTTATGAGCATTGCTGCGGCTTCGGTTCTAGCAAAAACATATAGAGATGACTTTATGCAAAAGCTCGACATGAAATTTCCCAATTACCAATGGAAAAAAAATAAAGGCTATCCAACGTTGTTTCACAGAAACGCCATACGTGAATTTGGCATCACCATTTATCACAGAAAATCTTTCAGGTTGCTGCCGGAACAATTGAAATTACCGTTGTAATACTTTTAGTTCGATAAGTTTTTTAACCGCAAAGTGCGCAAAGGTTTTTCGCAAGGAGCGCAAAAAAAATTGCTGTATTTAAAATGCTTGGCGAATTTCACATATTTCATTGCGCACTTTGCTGTTAGGCCTTTAGGTGTTGATTTGAAATTATTCATTTTTAGTTCAAGTTGCGTATTCTATGATAAAAAGCAAGAAAAGTTATAAAAAAACACCGAACCAAAAATTAATTAACCGCAAAGCACGCAAATAAAAACCGCAAATTGCGCAAAAATTTTTTAAGTCTTTTAGATTTGAATTTCATAAATCATCTTGCATATTCTATTATAAAAAGCAAGTAAAATATTAAAAACCAAATCGGGAATCTAAAGATTTATTCTTCTAAAATCGCAAATTAGCTATCGTAATTCTATTTGCGTTAGGGAATGAAGTGGAAAGCCCACAGTCGCGCTTTTGGGCGCGCGAGGACTTGCAGCGGAAAGCCCGACCCGCCAGCTGGCGGGTAACGCCAAAAAAAATATTTTTAACCTTTTTGTTTTTGAAATTGCTCAAAAAAATTACCATTAAAATGATACATTTGCCCTTGTTAAAAACATACAAATGATTAAAAGAACCAGAGCCGCCATTTCAAAATTAATTATTCATAAAGTTGGGAATAAATTCAACAGTGCCACCAATATTTTTTCAGAAAGCGCCATTATTTTTGATGAAGAAAGTTACGAATTGATGAAACCTTTTTTGCTAAAACCTTTTGGCGCGGTAACGGAAAGTTTTCGGTTTAACCACCACGCAAACATTGAGTTGAATGAAATTAACAGTTATTCGGCGCAGGTTTTTAAGGATGAAGGTTCGTTTGTTGAAGTTTCACGGCATATTGTAAATCACTTGTATGAGCAATCAAATTCGGCACAAATTAAAACGGGCGATGTGATTATTGCGCTTTTTGAAGATGTGGAATATAAGGATGTGATTACGCAGGCTTTGGGTATTTTTAAGATTGAAAACAAGCTCGATTTTTTTCAAACGCATATGGAAAACAACAGTTTGGATGTGTATGTACAAAAGGGAATCAGCACCAAAAAACTGGATAAAGGCTGTTTAATTGTCAATACAACTGATGCGGAAGGAAAAGTGGTGTTGAGTGTTGACACCAATAATTACGATTCGCTTTACTGGATTCAAAACTTTTTGAATGTAAAATATGCTGACGATAACAACCAGCATACCAAGAATTATTTGGAAATGTGCAAGGAATTTTCTGAAGAAATCATCAAAGAAGAGTTGGGAATTCAGGAAAAAAATAAGTTTTTGGCAAGGGCGGTCGACTTTTTTAAAACCAATGAATTGGTGAACATCGACGATTTCAAGGAAAATATTTTTGAAGAAAATGAGGAGCAAAAAGCGAAATTCGACGATTATAAGAAGCAATACGAAACGATGAATGATGTATTGGTGAGAAATCAGTTTACGGTTTCTGAAGCGGTGTTTAAAAAGCAAAAGCAAAAAATTAAAACCGAAATTAAATTAGACACCAATATTGTTATAAAACTGGATATCGACGCACCGGAAGCATCAAGCGAATACCTGGAAAAAGGCTACGATGAAGACAAAAAAATGATGTTTTACAAGGTGTTTTTTAATGAAGAAAGTTAGTAGGGACAGGTCGCGACCTGTCCCCCAATTGCTGATGCGAACGTCTCGCTCGTGCTTCTTCGAACTTAAATTTCTACAGTCACGAGCTGGAAGCTCGCGCTAGCTGGGGAATTTAGAAAAGTTAAAAGTTAATTTGGTATAAAGATTAAAAATCCAAAATTCAAAATTTTTAAATCGTAAATCGTAATTCCTAAATCCCGTTTCCTACAAATTCTGCTTCAAACAATGCAGAGAAATGTTTTAAAATCTTTGTTTTCACTTCCTCTAAAGGAACTTTTCTATTAAGTTCAGCATCTATTGATGTTACCGATTTTCCTTTAATTCCGCAGGGAATAATATTGTCGAAATAACCCAAGTTGGTATTTACATTCAGCGCAAAACCGTGCATGGTCACCCAACGGCTGGTTCGTACGCCTAAAGCGCAGATTTTACGTACAAAAGGCGTTCCTACGCCAAGCCAAACGCCAGTTTCACCTTCACTTCGTGTGGCTTTTATGCCGTATTCATCAAGTGTTAATATAATTACTTCTTCTAAAAACCGAAGGTATTTGTGAATATCGGTAAAAAAATTATCCAAATCCAAAATCGGATAACCAACCAGTTGTCCGGGACCGTGATAGGTAATATCGCCCCCGCGATTTATTTTATAAAATGTAGCTCCTTTTTCGGTAAGCTGGGTTTCGTTGAGCAGTAAATTGCCCATATCTCCACTTTTTCCTAGCGTGTAAACATGCGGATGTTCCACAAAAATAAAATGATTTGGTGTTTTATGGGTGGTATTGTTTTTTCGGTTGTCAGACTTTAAGTTAATGGTTTTTTGAAAAAGTTCTTCCTGATATTCCCAAGTTTCTTTGTAATCTTTTAATCCTAAATCGATTAAATTAATTTTCTTCATCTGTTGGGATTGTTATTTATAATTAAAGCTGCGATAACTCCCGGTATCCAACCCAAACATGTTAAAATAAAAACGATTATAAATGAGCCGCAACCTTTGTCGACCACGGCCAAAGGCGGAAAAATAATACACAGAATTACCCTAAAAATGCCCATTTATTTGGTTTTTAATCATTAAAACACCTAGCTCACCTAAGTAAACTAAGCTATTGCATGTTGACAAAATTTATCTTTTAAATGCCCATTATGGGCTTTCAAAGGTCTAAAAAATAAATTTGGTTTACAACGTTTATAAATTGAGTTAAATTATAATTTAAATGTATTTTTGTTGAAATTCCATTGAAATGTCTATTACAGTTAAAAATATAACCAAATTATACGGAGAACAGAAAGCGTTGAACAACGTGAGTTTTTCCATAGAAAGAGGAGAGATTGTTGGCTTTTTAGGTCCGAACGGAGCTGGAAAATCTACCATGATGAAAATAATTACCGGTTATATAAACGCTTCTGAAGGCGAAGTTTTTGTCGAGAATTTTGATATTTCCACCCATAAAATTGAAGCTCAAAAAAATATTGGTTATTTGCCAGAAAACAATCCTTTGTATTTGGATATGTATGTAAAGGAATATTTGCAGTTTAATGCCTCTGTTCATAATATTTCCAAGGATGAAGTTGAAAAAGTAATTGTAAAAGTTGGTTTAAGGCCTGAAGCACATAAAAAAATAAGCCAACTTTCAAAAGGGTATCGCCAGCGTGTTGGTTTGGCGGCTGCTTTATTACACGATCCAGATGTGTTGATTTTGGACGAACCAACCACCGGAATGGATCCTAATCAATTGGCGGAAATAAGAAGTTTGATTAAAGAGGTTGGAAAAGATAAAACGGTGCTTTTTTCGACCCATATTTTGCAGGAAGTTGAGGCTGTTTGCGATCGGGTTATTTTAATTCATAACGGACAAATTATTGCGGATAAAAATTTAAAGGAATTAACTGGAAATCAGGAACAGGTGATTGAAGTTGAATTCGATTATAAAATTGAAAAACAGTTGATTGTAAACATTCCACACTTAAAGTCGGCCAATAATGTGCACGACACTATTTGGGAATTGACCTTTGACACCTTAAAAGATATGCGTCCGGCTGTTTTTGATTTTGCTCATGACAACGGATTAAAAACCTTGAGCTTGTCCACCAAAAACAAAAATTTAGAACGTTTGTTTAGGGAGCTGACGGCATGATAACAACTATTGGAAATAGGTTTTCAGTAAAACCAACAACTGAAACTTAAAACTTGAAACCGGGAATAAAAAAACCAACAACCAAAAAATTAGTTAATTAAGCTTAAAATGGATTTCTTCATTTTTAAGAACTTTTAGAAACGCGTTGTCAACTTTTACCTTTACTGATTTGCTGTGTAAATTTAATTTTACGTTTTCAGCCAAATCGTAAACGATAAAATCTACAGGAACTGTGCCTTCATTTTCCTTCATGATTTTATGAATTTCTTCAACTTTATGTTTGTCAATTTTATTAATATCTAAACTGATGGTTATTTTTTTAGTTTGTTTTTCCAACACATCCTGCAAAATCTGAATGTCGGTAAAATTAACTCTGGGATCGGACAGTTTGCCATCTTTATTTCGCCATCCGGCAGTAATTGAAACCCTGATTTGTCGAAACGCATCTTCAAACAGATATGGCTTAAACTTCAAATAATCGTCCTTAAAAATTCTAAATTCGTGACTGTCGCTATAATCGACTACCGTAAATGAGCCCCATTCATTTCCGTTTTGTGAAGTTTTGTGCTGCACATCTGTTAAAATTCCCGAAAAGGTCATTGTGGAACCTACATATTTATTGAGATCCTCTTTAAAAACACCCACGGTACTATTGCAGAAATAATCTATTTCATTTCTAAATTCATCAAGCGGATGGCCGGAAATATAAATGCCTACCATTTCCTTTTCTCTTGATAATTTATACATCATTCCCCATTTTTGGGCTTGCGGAATTTCAGGTTCCGGAAATTGAATTTCAGAAGCTTCCCCAAATAATGAAACCTGGGCAGAATTTTTATTTTCCTGGAATTTACTGCCGTAACGAATGGCACGTTCAATAAAAGAAACGCCCTTTTCGTCAGGTTGATAATATTGTGCTCGATGTACATTGGTGAAGGAATCAAATCCGCCGGCCATCGCCAATCCGTCGAAAGCTTTTTTGGTGGCAGCGCGCAAATCAACACGTTTGGTCAAATCGAAAATTGAAGTATAGTTTCCATTTTTCTTACGTTCTTCAACAATAGCGGCAACGGCAGATGCGCCAACACCTTTTATGGCGCCCATTCCAAACCGGATAGCGCCTTCTTTGTTTACGGCAAATTTGTAAAAAGACTCATTAATATCTGGCCCCAAAACTTTTATTCCGGCTCTTTTGCACTCTTCCATAAAAAAGGAGATTTGCTTGATGTCGCTCATATTGTTGGACAAAACCGCAGCCATAAATTCTGCTGGATAATTTGCCTTTAAATAAGCGGTTTGGTAAGCGATATATGCGTAACAAGTGGAATGTGATTTGTTAAATGCATATTCTGCAAAGGCTTCCCAATCTTTCCATATTTTTTCCAAAACGGGTTCAGGATGATTATTTGCCTTGCCGCCTTCTATAAATTTTGGTTTTAGTTTTACAAGTAAATCAAAAATCTTTTTCCCCATTGCTTTACGCAACATATCCGCTTCACCTCTTGTAAAACCCGCAATTTTTTGGGAAAGCAACATCACTTGTTCCTGATAAACAGTAACGCCATAAGTTTCCTTTAGAATTTCCTCCATCACCGGCAAGTCATATTCAATGGCTTCTTCCCCGTGTTTACGCATAATAAACAGGGGAATATATTCCATTGGACCTGGGCGGTACAAGGCGTTCATCGCAATTAAATCGGCAAATTGGGTTGGTTTTAAGGCTTTTAAATGCTTTTGCATCCCAAAAGACTCATATTGAAATATCCCTATCGTTTCCCCACGTTGAAAAAGTTCATAAGTTTTTGGATCGTCTAAAGGAAAATCGTCCGGAACCAAATCGATGCCGTGTTTGCCTTTTATGATTTTTTGGGTTTCTTTGATTAAGGATAAGGTTTTTAATCCTAAAAAGTCCATTTTTAGCAATCCGGCACTTTCAACCACATTGTTGTCGAACTGCGTCACATACATGTCTGTATCTTTCGCTGTGGCAACTGGAATTAAATTGGTAATATTTTCTGGCGTAATGATGACGCCGCAAGCGTGGGTTCCTGTATTTCTGACAGAGCCTTCCAGTGCACGCGCCTGATTGATGGTTTGGGCGGCCAAGTCATCACCAGCAGCGATTCTTCTAAGTTCGTTTACATTTTCTAAATCTTCTGTTCTTAAACCTTTAATGATTGTTTTGCTTTTTTCATCTTCCCCAAAAATATTTCTCAGTTTAACCAGCGGAATCAATTTTGCAATTCTGTCGGCATCAAACAATGGTAAATCCAGCACTCGCGCTGTATCTCTGATGGAAGATTTTGCGGCCATCGTGCCATAAGTGATAATTTGTGCAACTTGGCTTGCGCCATATTTTTTGATCACGAAATCAATCACTTTTTGTCTTCCTTCGTCATCAAAATCGATATCAATATCGGGTAGGGAAATCCGATCTGGATTTAAGAAACGCTCAAAAAGCAAGTTGTATTTTATTGGGTCGATATTGGTGATCCACAAACAGTAGGCAACTACTGAACCTGCCGCCGAACCCCGTCCAGGTCCAACCGAAACATTCATTTTACGAGCTTCTGAAATGAAATCCCAAACAATTAAAAAGTAGCCTGGATAGCCGGTATTTTCAATAACCGACAGCTCAAAATCAAGTCGTTCCTTAATTTCCTCCGTCAATATATCGCCATATCTTCTTTTTGCACCTTCAACAGACAAATGGCGTAGATAGGCATTTTCACCTCTAACGCCCCCGTCAATTATGTCTTCCGGATTTACAAATTCTTGCGGAATGGCAAATTTTGGCAGCAACACGTTACGTGCCAAGGTATAAATTTCGACTTTATCTGTGATTTCCTGAATATTGGTAATGGCATCTGGTAAATCGGCGAACAAACTTTTCATTTGTTCCTGCGTTTTAAAATAGTATTCGTTGTTTGGCAAACCGTACCTGTAACCTCTCCCTTTTCCTATGGGTGTGGCTATTTTTTCTCCATCTTTTACACACAATAAAATATCGTGAGCCGTTGATTCCTCTTGCTTTGTATAATAGGTGTTGTTGGTGGCGATTAATTTTACTTGGTGTTTTTTTGAAAATTCAACCAGCACTTCATTTACGTGATTTTCATTTTCCTGATCGTGGCGCATCACTTCCAAATAAAAATCGTCTCCAAATTGTTCCTTCCACCAAAGCAATGCTTCTTCGGCTTGTTTTTCGCCAACATTTAAAATTTTGCTAGGTATTTCCCCATATAGATTCCCCGAAAGTACAATCAAACCTTCTTTGTATTGCTCAATAATATTTTTATCAATTCGCGGAATGTAATAAAATCCATCGGTATTTGAAATCGACGACATTTTGGCCAAATTATGATAGCCAGTTTTGTTTTTAGCTAAAATAACAATATGGTAGCCATTGTCTTTTTGCGATTTATCCGTATGATTTTCACAAACATAAAATTCGCAGCCCAAAATGGGTTTTATGGGAAGCTTTGCTTCTTGGCCTTCAGCTAAATTTTTGTTGAAATTTTCGACGGATTTATTATAATCCAGTGCTTCTTTTATGAAGTAGAAAGCGCCCATCATATTTCCGGTGTCTGTTAAGGCAACCGCAGGCATTTTGTTTTTTATGGCAGCTTGAATGAGGTTGCTTACGCTGGAAGTTGACTGTAAAATGGAGAATTGCGAATGGCAATGTAAATGCGAGAAACTTGCATTTTCAAGGATTTTGAAATTTTCCTTAACAGGTGTGATGTCTTCAGAATTTTCTTCCGATTTTGTTTTTAATTTTTTGCTTTCTTTTTTTAGGTCGATGTGTTTTAAGCCGATAACATCAATAGTGGTCGGATTTTTAGCTTCAAATGTTTCAAAATAATCCGAAGAAACTTTAAGTTCTTCTATGGTAAAAACCCTTCTCCTAATCAGCTCTAGAAAACAACGTGTGGTGGCTTCCACATCGGCAGCTGCGTTGTGCGCTTCGGCAAAAGGGGCGTTAAATAAATATTGATGTAATTCTGTTAAGGTAGGATATTTAAATTTGCCGCCACGCCCGCCTTTAAGTTGGCACAAGTTTGCTGTAGTTTCAGTACAAGTATCCAAAACTGGCAATATATTTAAATTCGTTTTCAGGCCTTTTCTGTGAAATTCGCAACCCATAATATTAAGGTCGAACTTCACGTTTTGGCCAACCACAAAAGTAGTTTTCGCAAGCACTTCATTAAAAAGATGCAGCACAGTTTCTAAATCTTCTCCTTTTTCTTCGGCCAATTGGGTTGAAATTCCGTGAATTTGTTCAACATCATACGGAATATTATAACCTTCCGGCTTAATCAGAAAATCTTTTTGTTCAATCAACTCGCCATGCTTGTCGTGTAATTGCCATGCAATTTGAACACACCTTGGCCAATTGTCAATGTCGGTAAATGGGGCATTCCAATTTTTAGGTAAACCAGTGGTTTCTGTGTCAAAAATTAAAAACATGTGGCTGAATTTTTTGCTTTAAATGAGTTTCTAAAAGTAACAATTTAATAAATTTCTGGCTTCCATTGTTGGTGTTTTTTATTAACAATCCTGAATTTTTCATAAATGTTTAAAGGAAATAGAAAATGCTAAATGACTTCATACAGAAACCCATGAAATAGTGTTGAAATCACAAAATAAATCAAAGAATTGTATAAATGCGGCGTAAAATGTCATTCCAATATAGTTATTTTTGAGGCTAATTTATTGTTAGAAGTGCTTTTAGAATCAGCATTTTTGGGATTTAAAAGATTACCGTAAAATATGCTGAAATTGAGTGCGTTATTTAAAATTATCTTATTATATTTGCAACCCTAATTAATAACCAAGGTTTCGTACCTTAAAATTTAAAAATATGCCAGTAAAAATTAGATTACAAAGACACGGTAAAAAAGGAAAACCATTCTATTGGATAGTAGCTGCAGATGCGCGCTCAACAAGAGATGGTAAGTATTTGGAAAAAATTGGAACTTACAATCCAAACACAAATCCAGCAACCATCAACGTAGATGTTAATGGCGCTGTAAAATGGTTGCAAAACGGAGCACAACCAACAAACACTGCAAAAGCAATTTTATCGTATAAAGGCGTGATGCTAAAAAATCATTTAGTAGGCGGTATTAGAAAAGGAGCTTTAACAGAAGAGCAAGCTGATGCAAAATTTCAAGCTTGGTTAGATGAAAAAGCAGGAAAAATTGAAGCTAAAAAACAAGGTTTGGCAAAAGCTGAAACTGATGCAATCGCCAAAGCTTTTGAAGCTGAAGTAAAAGTGAATGAAGAGCGTAAAGCTGCTGCAAATGAAGCTGCAAATGCTGCAATTAAAGCTGAAGCCGATAAAAAAGATGCCGAAAAAGCTGCTAAAGAAGTAGTGGAAGAAGTAACTCCTGAAACAATTGATGATGCACAAGCTGCAGCTTCAGAAGAAGGAAAAACCGAGTAATTAATTTTTTGCGATAATGCGTAAAGAAGATTGTTTTTATTTAGGCAAAATCGTTAGAAAACACAGTTTTAAAGGGGAAGTTGTTGTTAAATTAGACACAGATGAACCGGAATTATATGAAGATTTGGAATCAGTTTTTGTTGCTTTAGGTAACGATCTGGTTCCATTTTTTATTGTCGACAGCATTTTGCAAAAGGGAAATCAGTTGCGCGTGCGATTTGAGGATGTTGAAAACGAAGCGGATGCCGATGCTATTTTAGGTTCGGAATTGTATCTTCCAATGGAGTTTTTACCAAAATTGACAGGAAATAAGTTCTATTTTCATGAGGTAATAAATTTTGATATTGAAGATGTTCATTATGGTTATGTTGGTGTAATTACTGGGATTAATGATTCAACTGCCCAACCATTATTTGAGGTAAACTCAAACGGAACGGACCTTTTTATTCCAATGGTTGACAATTTTATCAAAAAAGTAGACAGAGAACATAAAAAAATTCTTGTTGAAACCCCAAAAGGTTTGATTGAAATGTATTTGGGGAATTAATATTTAGAGAGGTGGCCGAGTGGTCGAAGGCGCACGCCTGGAAAGTGTGTATACGGCAACGTATCGAGGGTTCGAATCCCTCCCTCACCGCCATACAGTCTGCGGTCTGTACCGGAGACATCCTTTACAGATCATACCGGAGACATGGTTTACACTTCCGGTACAAAAGGAGGGCTCTTCCCCATAAAGGGGGGATGCTCCGATATTCACTAAACCCGGTTGGTGATACCGTCCCACCCGCAATGGGTTAAGACGCGCAATCGGTAGTTCTCAAAGTTTCTGAACCCATACGCCCTGCGGGTCATCATCTCCATCTTATTGTGGAAGCCCTCGGTGGGTCCATTGCTCTTGCTGAATCGCCACATGGCAACGATAGGCTCGAGCCAGGATGTGAGTGTTCCTGCCAGTTTTCTCAGTGGGC
>DATCTJ010000097.1:0-18308 GCA_036568005.1 Lutibacter sp.
TAGCGTTGAGCAACTAAAATATTAAAATTACAAAAACCCTTATTTTTAGGGGTAGCTTTTTATTGGCTAAAAAATAAATAATAAAAATTAAAATACTGATAATCAGCACTTAAAATAATAAATCATAAACAGATGAAAAAAATTTTAGCCTACTTTCTTTCAATTATCTTCTACTCCATTTATGGAACTTTATTACTTGTTTTTCATGTGATGCAGTGGCTAGGTTTTAATCTTGGAAAATACCGAGGCCATAAAATTGCGGTAGATATTATGAATGGCTCTTTTACCTACCTACTTTATATTTTGGGAACACGCATAAAATTTATCAGTAAATATCCTATTCCTGAAAATGCACCCCTAATTATTGTTTCAAACCACCAAAGCATGAATGATATTTCTCCTATTTCATGGTTTTTGAGGAAATACCATCCGAAGTTTGTTTCAAAAATGGAACTGGGAAAAGGTATCCCGAGCGTTTCCTATAATTTAAGGCACGGTGGCTCGGTTTTAATCGACAGAAAAGATTCACGACAGGCTATAACCGCCCTCAAAGAATTTGGACAGTACATTGAAAAAAACAATTATTCCGCAGTTATTTTTCCGGAAGGAACCAGAAGTAAAGATGGCGTTCCTAAACGTTTTTCTGAAAATGGTCTGAAAACACTCACCAAATATGCGCCTTCTGCTTACGTAATTCCGTTGACTATTAATAATTGCTGGAAACTCAATAGATATGGAATGTTTCCTTTAGAAGTTGGTGTAAAAATTACTTTTGAACTTCATAAACCCATCAAAGCAGATTCCCTAGAATTTGTTAATCTTTTTGAAAAGGTTGAAAATACCGTTAAAAATGCCGTAATTTAGCAAACTACTACTAAATTAAAAATTATGTCATTACAAAATATCCGGTTAGAGGTTATGCTAACTTTGGAAAAAAGCATCGACACTTTCGTTGAAAATTATTTGATTTCCCCTGAAAAAATATGGCAACCAACAGATTTTCTTCCAAATTCCCAAAGCGATAAATTTATTGAAGAGATAAAAGAAATTAGAGAAATTTCAAAAGAATTGGATGATGATTTTTGGACCGTTTTGGTTGGAGACACCATTACCGAAGAAGCTTTGCCAACCTACGAATCCTGGTTACTTGACGTTGAAGGAATTTCACAACACAACAAGGACGGCGGCGATAATGGCTGGGCAAAATGGATACGCGCCTGGACAAGCGAAGAAAACCGACACGGTGATGTGTTAAACAAGTACATCTACTTATCAGGCAGGGTAAATATGCGCGAAGTTGAAATTACTACACAACATTTAATTGCCGATGGAATGGATATTGGCACCGGTCGAGATCCATATAAAAATTTTGTATATACTAGTTTTCAGGAATTGGCCACTTACATTTCACATAATAATGTAGCAAAAATTGCTCGTAAAAACGGACATGTCTTATTGGCAAAAATGTCTAAAATTATTGCCGGCGATGAAATGCGCCATCATTTGGCGTATACAGAATTTGTGAAACAGATTTTTAAGTATGACCCAAGCGAAATGATGTTGGCTTTTCAATATATGATGAAACACAAAATTGTAATGCCTGCTTATCATTTAAGACATTCTTCCGAAGAAAAAGGAACCCTATTTGCTCAATTTTCAACTGTGGCACAACGGGCCGGCGTATATACGGGTTTCGATTATGTGGATATTATTAAAAAATTAAATACCGTTTGGGATATCGATAAAATCACAGGATTAACTGATGAAGCAGAAAAAGCAAGAGAATATTTGCTAAAATTGCCTGAACGTATGTATCGTATTACCGAACGTATTGTTGTTCCTGATACAAAATACCCATTCAAATGGCTAAATCCTCTAGTTTAAAATAATAACGTCATGCTGAACTTGTTTACTCACTGTTCTCTTTTAATTGTTTTTAAAGGTGTCCATGAATCTACGATTTCAGCATCTCACCATACAATTTGAGACCCTGAAATAAATTCAGGGTGACGCGATTTATTATCGTTTAATCTCAAAAGTATCTCTGTCATTTAAAAATCCTAGGCTGTTTCTTATTTTTGAAATGTGATTTTTATCTAAGGTAAAAACAGCTATTTCTTCTATGTTTTCCTTGGTTTCAGCTACTAGTTCCCCCAAACAATTAAAGGCCGCTGAATGTCCGTTATATTCGTAATTATTGGCATCAATCCCAACTCGGTTCACACCAATTGTGTAACACATATTTTCAATGGAGCGCGCTTTTAACAAAGTGTCCCAGGCCACAATTCTAATTTTTGGCCAATTGGCAACATAAATTAACAAATCATAATCTTCTACATTTCGAGCCAAAACAGGAAAACGCAAATCGTAACAAACCATTGGGCAGATTCTCCAGCCTTTATAGGTCACAATAAGTTTTTCTTTACCAATTTCATACACCTTATCCTCTCCAACTAATGTGAATAAATGCCACTTGTCGTAAAAATTAATTTCGCCTGAAGGATGGACGAATAAAAACCGATTGTAATATTTTTCACCTTCTAAAATGACAACGCTGCCAGCAATGGCCGATTTTTTTTCAGCAGCTGTTTTTTGCATCCATTTAACGGTTTCCCCCTCCATAGTTTCAAAAATTTCTTGCGGATGCATCGTAAACCCGGTAGAAAACATTTCGGGCAAAATAATGAGATCGATTTGCTCTTTAATCTGATTTATTTTTTCTGAGAAATTTTTTCGATTTTGTGCTGCATTATGCCAAACCAAATCGGCCTGTAGCATCGCTATTTTTAAATGTTGCATAATATTTCTGTTGCTTTTTTTAAGGTTTCATCTGTTTTTGCAAAGCAAAAACGCAATACTTTGGTGTCTAATCCAGCTTCATTAAATACCGAAATTGGAATCGAAGCAATTTTTTGTTCTTTGGTCAATCTTATGGCAAAATCAACATCGCTTTCATCTGTTATTTTTGAAAAATTCAAGAGTTGGAAATATGTTCCGGTTGAAGGTTTAAAATTAAAACGGGAATCTTTCAGCAGACTTAAAAATAAATCTCTCTTTTGCTGATAAAATGAGCTCAGTTCCAAATAATGATTGGGATTTTTCAAATATTCAGCCAGCGCAACTTGTGTGGGATGATTTACGCTAAACACATTAAACTGATGCACTTTTCTAAATTCTTCCATTAAATATTCAGGAGCAATGCAGTAACCCACTTTCCAGCCAGTATTGTGGAATGTTTTTCCGAAGGAAGCCGTAATAAATGTTCTTTCGGCCAATGCGGGATATAAAGCAGCAGATTGATGTTGCTCTCCATCAAAAATAATATGCTCATACACCTCATCACTCAGCAATAAAATGTTGGTGTTTTTTAACAGCGCTTCCAACTGCCGCATATCCATTTTTGATAAAACCCTGCCCGAAGGATTGTGTGGAGAATTAATGATAATCATTTTGGTTTTATCGGAAATCAACGCTTTTACTTTTTCCCAGTCTATGTTGAAATCTTCTGGATTTAATTGAACTGAGATTACTTTTCCTCCAAAAAGTTCGATGGTTGGCTCGTAGCAGTCGTAAGCCGGTTTAAAAATAATGACTTCATCCTCTTTTTTAACAATGGCTGCAATGGCTGTAAAAATCGCTTGGGTTGCTCCGGCAGTAATGGTTATTTCCGTTTCAGGATTGTAGGAAACGCCATATAAATTAAACATTTTTTCGGCAATCGCTTCTCTCAAACTTAAAATACCAGGCATTGGAGCATACTGATTTTTTCCGTTTATCATCGCTTTATTGACCAATGCAATCAATTTTTGATCACTTTCAAAATTTGGAAAACCTTGAGATAAATTAAGGGCATTTTCATTTACCGCCAAACCGCTCATAATGCTAAAAATACTGGTTTTAACAGCGGGAAGTTTTGAAGGTAAAGAAACTTTAAGGTTTGACATATATTATTGTTTAATCTTTGAATTTTTGAATCGTTTAAAGTTACTAAAATTATGCTTCGGATGGAAATTCTAATATATCATAAATTTAAAATCCGACAATTAAGCGCTTTATTCCAAAATAAAAATTGCAGTTATTTTATTTGCATGTCATCCAAATTTTACCACCTTGCGCCTCTAAATATAAAAGATGAACTATTTTAAAACCTTTTGGAAAAAGAATGCTCGATATTTTACGGATGTATGGCAATATTTAATCATTCTTGTCATTTTTATGATTGCAGGCATTGTTTATTTGATCATCAACTAAAAAAACCCAAAAGAAGGCTCTTTTGGGTTTTCATTTAAAAAATTAAAGTTTGATTTATGTTAAATAGAAGCCACTAAATATTCACGATTTAAACGTGCAATATATTCAATTGAAATTCCTTTTGGACATTCAACTTCACAGGCTCCTGTATTTGTACAGTTACCAAATCCCTCTAAATCCATTTGCATAACCATATTTTTTACACGGTCTGTTGCCTCAATTTTTCCTTGTGGCAATAAAGCAAATTGTGAAACTTTTGCCGCAACAAATAACATGGCGCTTGAGTTTTTACAACTCGCAACACAGGCTCCGCAGCCTATGCAAGCAGCAGCATCCATTGATAAATCGGCATTGTGTTTAGAGATCGGAATTGAATTTGCATCTTGTGTATTTCCAGATGTATTTACGGAAATATACCCTCCAGCTTGTTGAATTCGCTCAAATGACATGCGGTCAACCACTAAATCTTTAATTACCGGAAAAGCATTTGCTCTAAAAGGTTCTATATAAATGGTATCACCATCTTTAAACATCCGCATATGCAATTGACAGGTTGTAATGCCTCTATCCGGACCGTGAGGTTCTCCATTAATTTGTAATGAGCACATACCGCAAATACCTTCTCTGCAATCGTGATCAAAAGCTATTGGTTCTTCGTCTTTTGCAACCAGACTTTCATTTAAAACGTCCATCATTTCTAAAAATGACATATGCTCTGAAATATCTGTTACTTTATATTCGACCATTCGACCTTTGTCTTGTGGTCCTTTTTGTCTCCAAATTTTTAACGTTAAATTCATAATGTCCTATTATTTGTATGAACGAGTTTTTAATTCGATATCTTTAAATTCTAATTCTTCTTTGTGTAAAATAGCCTCACTAGGTTTTCCTGTATATTCCCAAGCGGCAACATAAGCGAAATTTACATCGTCTCTTTTGGCTTCCCCATCTTCGGTTATGTGCTCTTCACGGAAATGACCTCCACAAGATTCCTCTCGTTCCAAAGCATCTTTTGCAAACAATTCTCCCAGCTCTAAGAAGTCGGCAACCCTGCCGGCTTTTTCAAGCTCTTGATTAAACTCGAATAAACCTCCTGGAACTTTTACGTTTTTCCAGAAATCTTCTCTAATTTCTTGAATTTCTTTAATGGCTTCTTTTAAATGTTTTTCATTACGGGCCATTCCAACTTTATTCCACATAACCAAACCAAGTTTTTTGTGAAAATAATCTACTGAATGTGTTCCTTTATTATTGATAAAGAAATCCAATTTATCTTTTATTTCTTTTTCAGCTGCTTCAAATTCAGGACTATCCGTTGGAATTTTTCCTGTTCTGATATCATCTGCCAAATAATCGCCAATAGTATAAGGAAGCACAAAATAACCATCTGCCAAACCTTGCATCAACGCAGAAGCGCCAAGCCTATTTGCTCCGTGATCGGAGAAGTTAGCTTCCCCAATACAATATAATCCAGGAACGGTGGTCATTAAGTTATAATCAACCCATATACCACCCATTGTATAGTGCGTTGCAGGATAAATCATCATTGGTGTTTTGTATGGATTTTCATCAATGATTTTTTCATACATCTGGAATAAGTTTCCGTATTTTTCTTCAATCACCGCTTCTCCTAATTCAGTAATTTTTTCTACAGAAGGATTGTGAATTCCATGTATTTTGGCTTGTTCAGTTCCGTATCGTTTAATGGCTGAGGCAAAATCTAAATAAACTGCTTCGCCTGTTGCGTTTACGCCAAAACCGGCATCACAACGTTCTTTTGCAGCTCTGGAAGCAACATCTCGAGGCACTAAGTTCCCAAAAGCCGGGTAGCGTCTTTCTAAATAATAATCCCTGTTTTCTTCAGGGATCTGAATTGGTTTTAATTTCCCTTGTTGAATGGCTTTTGCGTCTTCAATTTTTGCTGGAACCCAAATTCGACCATCATTACGTAATGATTCAGACATCAAGGTTAATTTTGACTGATAATCTCCTGATCTTGGAATACAAGTAGGATGAATTTGCGTGAAACATGGGTTTGCAAAAAAGGCTCCTTTTTTGTGAATTTTCCAGGCAGCGGTTGCGTTAGATCCCATTGCGTTGGTAGATAAGAAATAAACATTCCCATAACCTCCAGTAGCAACAACTACCGCATGTGCTGAATGGCGTTCAATTTCACCGGTAATTAAATCTCGTGCAATAATCCCTCTTGCTTTTCCATTAACAATAACAACATCTAACATTTCGTGACGGTTAAACATTTCAATTTTTCCGCGCGCAATTTGACGATTCATTGCTGAATAAGCACCCAATAGCAATTGTTGACCTGTTTGACCTTTCGCATAAAAAGTACGGGATACCAACACGCCACCAAATGATCTGTTGTCTAACAATCCTCCATAATCCCGTGCAAAAGGCACGCCTTGTGCCACACACTGGTCAATAATATTTCCTGAAACCTCAGCCAATCGGTACACATTCGCTTCACGCGAACGATAGTCACCACCTTTTACGGTATCATAAAATAAGCGATAGTTTGAATCCCCATCACCCATATAATTTTTTGCAGCATTAATACCTCCTTGTGCGGCTATTGAATGCGCGCGACGTGGAGAATCTTGGTATGCAAATGCTTTTACATTATAGCCCAATTCGCCTAAAGTAGCAGCTGCAGAACCTCCTGCCAAACCAGTACCAATAACAATAATATCTATATTACGTTTGTTGGCCGGGTTTACCAAATTTATTTTGTCTTTATATAATGTCCATTTATCTTTTATTGGACCTTCTGGTATTCTTGAATTTAAAGTCGTCATATTTTATAAGATTAATGGTTAAGTTGGTTAAAATAGTGAAACAAAGCAATAATGATAAATCCTAAAGGAATTACAATTGCGTAAATCTTACCCAAAGTCCTTATACATTTTATGTATCTATTTAAGCCAAGAGATTGGAATGCCGATTGAAAGCCATGCAATAAATGCAAAGCCAATAATACAAAAGCAATTACATAAGCCCCAACTCTTAATGGGTTGGTAAATTTGTGTTGCAATTCCCCAAAATACCTTGTTGGGTCTTCTGGCAAGAATTCAATGTATTTGTGGTTCATTTCGGGAAACCAGAAATCAATAAAGTGCAGCACAAGAAAAGCTAAAATAACGCCACCGCTGATGGCCATATTTCTTGACATCCAAGTAGAATTTGCAGCACCATTGTATTTAACATATTTAACACTTCTCGATTTCATATTCTTTAACTCTAAAACAAATCCCATTACAAAGTGAAAAACAACACCAAAAATTAAAATGGGTTGCATGGCAAATTGTATTAAAATATTAGTTCCCATAAAGTGGGACAACACATTAAACACATTTTCACTGAATAATGAAGTTATGTTTACTGTTAAATGAATAAGTAAGAAGATAATAAGGAAAAGTGCAGATAAAGCCATCGCTACTTTCCTTGCGATTGATGAAGATAAAAATCCGCTCATTTTTTAATTGATTTTTTTTAAAGTTCAAATATATACATTTGAAATCATGTTTTTAAAAACTCATTAAACTTATTCACCTAATTTAGACCCATTATAAATAAAATAATTCAAAATAGAATCTGACATATGTCATTATTATAATTGCATTACTCTTTTAACTTTAACATCTTAACTCTAAAAATTAGCCTTATGGCAGTTAAAAAAGGACTCTTCAAAACATCGGTTGGGCGTAAAAATCTAATGGCAGTAACCGGACTCTTCATCATCTTTTTCCTTTTAATTCACCTTGTTGGGAATCTAATCTTAATACTCCCAGATTCATTTTTTCCAGTTGAATTTTGGGGAGGTGTAGAAAATGTACATGATATGTATAATGCATATTCTCACTTTTTGGTGAGTTTTTGGCCAGTAACATTGGTTGCGTGGGTCTTATATGCCGCAATGATTATTCATGTAATAGATGCCTTCTTAATTACTTTACAAAACAACAAATCTAGAGGAGAAAAATATCAGGTAACTGATCATTCTACAAGTACATGGTATTCTAGAAACATGGGTGTTTTAGGAACTATTATTGGCGTTTTTATTGTAATACATATGGCGCAATTTTGGTTAAAATATAAAGTACTTGGCACTGAACACGATTTATACGAATTGGTATTTGCGACCTTTAAAGTTTGGTGGTTTGTACTTCTTTATGAAATAGGGATTCTAGCATTGGCATTCCATTTAATTCACGGAATTGAAAGTGCGCATCGTTCTTTAGGAATATACCCTAAAAAGCTGATGAACATTATTAAGTATATAGCACTCTGCTTCAGTTTAGTTATGGCAATTTTATATGCCATCATTCCTATCATTCTTTACTTAAAATAACATAGAATTATGGCACTTAATGCAAAAATTCCAGAAGGACCTTTAAAAGATAAATGGCAAAATTACCTTGCTAAAACACGAATTGTGAACCCTGCGAACCGCAAAAAATTAGATATCATTGTTGTTGGAGGCGGATTATCCGGTGGTGGTGCAGCTGCATCATTGGCTGAATTAGGCTACAATGTAAAAGTTTTCTTTTTCCAAGATTCTGCACGTCGATCGCATTCTGTTGCTGCCCAAGGTGGTGTAAATGCAGCAAAAAATTATAAAAATGACGGTGATAATGTATATAGAATGTTTTACGATACTATCAAAGGAGGTGATTTCCGCTCTCGTGAAGCCAATGTGTATAGAATGGCTGAAGTCTCTGTTGATTTAATAGACCACATGGTTGCTCAAGGAGTTCCCTTTGGGCGTGAATACAGTGGCTATTTAAGCAATCGCTCATTTGGAGGGGTATTGGTTTCTCGAACTTTCTATGCGCGTGGTCAAACTGGACAACAACTGCTTTTAGCGACTTATCAAGCCATGATGAAGCAGATTAACCTTGGAAAATTAACACAATACAATCGTCATGAGATTCTTGATATAGTAATAGTAAATGGCAAAGCCCGTGGTATTATTGCCCGTAATTTAAATACTGGTGAAATTGAAAGACATTCTGCACATGCGGTGGTTTTCGGAACCGGTGGATTTGGTAAAATCTTTTATTTATCCACTTTAGCAATGAATTCAAACGGTTCAGCAAATTGGCGCGCTCATAAAAAAGGTGCTTATTTTGCAAATCCATCTTGGACACAAATTCACCCAACGGCATTGCCACAATCTGGTGAACATCAATCTAAATTAACTTTGATGTCCGAATCACTTAGAAATGATGGCCGTATTTGGGTACCAAAAAATAAAGATGAAAACCGTGCTCCTGGCGATATTCCTAATGAAGATAGAGATTATTACTTAGAACGCCGTTATCCTGCGTTTGGAAATTTAGTGCCTCGAGATGTAGCTTCTCGTGCTGCTAAAGAAAGAATAGATGCTGGTCATGGCGTTGGACCATTAAAAAACGCTGTATATCTTGATTTTAAAACGGCTATTGAAAAATTAGGTGAAGATACTATCAAAGAACGTTATGGTAACCTTTTTACCATGTATGAAAAAATTACTGCGATTAATGCCTATAAAGAGCCAATGAAAATATCACCTGCTGCCCATTTTTCCATGGGAGGCTTATGGGTTGATTACGAATTACAAACAACAATACCTGGTTTATTTGCCGTAGGTGAAGCAAATTTTGCAGATCACGGTGCAAATCGTTTAGGCGCAAATTCTCTTTTACAAGCATCTGTTGATGGTAATTTTATTTTACCAAATACCATTTCTAATTATTTGGCTGATGATATAAAAACAGGTAAAATTCCAACAGATTCTCCTGAATTTGATGAAGCTGAAAAAGCAGTAAAAGATCAGGTAGCAAAACTATTGGCTATTAAAGGCACCATGCCTGTTGATCAAATTCATAGACGTTTAGGTAAAATTATGTTTAAAGAAGTAGCGATGTCCCGAAATGAAAAAGGAATGATTTGGGCTATAGAAGAAATTAAAAAATTACGAAAAGAATTTTGGGAAAATGCTGCAATTCCCGGAAATGAAAATGGCCCTAACTCCGAATTAGAAAAAGCAGGTCGCTTGGCAGATTATTTAGAAATAGCTGAATTAATGGCTGTTGATGCTTTAGACAGAAAAGAAAGTTGTGGCGCTCACTTCCGTGAAGATTACCAAACTCCAGATGGTGAAGCAATGCGAGATGATGAAAATTATATGTATTCTTCAGCTTGGGAATGGCAACAAGGAAAAGATTGGAAATTACACAAAGAACCATTAGAATTTACGGAAGTTAAACCAACAGTTCGCTCATATAAATAATAAAGATTATGAAACTGACACTTAAAATATGGCGACAAGAAAGCGCTAAAACCAAAGGAAAATTAGTAACCTATAAATTATCAGATTTAAGTTCAGACACTTCTTTTTTAGAAATGTTAGATGTCCTTAATGAAGAACTTGCTTCAAAAGGAGAACCTGCTGTTGAATTTGATCACGATTGTCGTGAAGGTATTTGCGGCCAATGTTCATTAGTCATAAACGGAAAAGCACATGGCCCTGAAGAGCATTATACAACTTGCCAAACTCACCTAAGATCTTTTAGTGACGGTGATACCATAACAATTGAACCTTTTAGGGCAAATTCATTTCCTGTTATTAGAGATTTAAAAGTTGATAGAAGCTCGATGGATCGAATTATACAAGCTGGAGGTTACATTTCATCTTTTACAGGAATGGCTCCTGAAGCAAATACAATCCCTATCCATCATGACATTGCCGAAAGTGCTTTTGATAGTGCTGCCTGTATTGGCTGCGGTGCTTGTATAGCAGCTTGTAAGAATTCTTCCGGCGCATTATTTATGTCGGCTAAAATAAGTCACTTGGCAAAACTGCCTCAAGGACAAATAGAACGAAATGAACGTGTCTTGTGGATGGTAAACGCACACGATGATGAAGGTTTTGGTAGTTGCAGTAATACTGGTGCCTGCGCCATGGTTTGTCCGCAAGAAGTACAATTATTAGATATCACTCGTATGAATTTTGAGTATAATAGAGCATTATGCTATAGTAAAGACTAAAAGTCGACAAATAAATTCAAAAAACTTATAAAATATTATTTACCCGTCAAATGATGGGTATATTGCTATGATTCATATTTAATAACTAAAACTTTTATGGATCTAGTCCATTTATACACTCAAGATTGCCTAAAACACCTGTTTTATAAAAATTTATAGATATTTCATTTCTATTACTTAAATTTAAAAATTAAAACAACACATACAAAACGCAACCATGAAAAAATTACCCTTGCTTTCTTTATTTATTTCACTTATTGCATTTTCGCAACAATTTGACATCAAAAAATTTGAAGATTTAAAAACGCGTTCTATTGGTCCGGCAGGAATGAGCGGTAGAGTCACCGCTATTGACGTGGTAACTGAGGATCCTGATATTATTTATGTAGGCACGGCTTCGGGCGGTTTATGGAAATCTGAAAGTGGTGGCATTGACTGGACTCCAATTTTTGACCAAGAAGCTGTATCATCTATAGGTGCAGTTGCTATCCAACAAAGCAATCCCGATGTGATTTGGGCAGGAACTGGCGAAGGAAATCCAAGAAATAGTTTAAACGGCGGTTATGGCCTTTATAAAAGTTTAGATGCAGGGAAAACTTGGAAATTAATGGGTTTGGAAAAAACCAGAAATATCCATAAAATCATTGTTGATAAAGACAATCCGAATACGGTTTATGTAGGCGCAATAGGATCTCCGTGGGGAGAACATCCTGAGCGAGGTGTTTTTAAAACCACCGATGGCGGTAAAACTTGGACAAAATCACTATTTGTAAACAATAAAACCGGCTGTGCAGATTTAGTGGTTGACCCAACAAATCCTAATAAATTAATAGCTGCAATGTGGGAACACGAACGCAAACCTTGGACATTTAATTCGGGTGGGGAAGGCTCTGGGTTATATATAACTTATGACGGAGGTGAAAATTGGAAGAAATTAACAGAAAAAGATGGATTGCCCGAAGGAAATTTAGGGAGAATAGGTTTGGCAATTGCACCAAGCAATCCCAAATTTGTGTATGCTTTGGTTGAAGCAAAAAAAAATGCGCTGTACAAATCTGAGGACGGTGGCTTTAAATGGAAAATGGTAAATGATCAATCAAGTGGAAGAGGTTCAGAAGGTATTGGAAACAGACCGTTTTATTATGCTGATATTTTTGTGGATCCCTTGAATGAAAATAGAATTTATTCCCTTTTCACTTATGTAAATGTAAGTGAAGATGGCGGAAAATCCTTTCAGCAATTAATGCCTGCCTACGGTACTACAACGGGTGTGCATCCTGATCATCATGCCTGGTATATTCATCCTACAAAACCAAATTTTATGATTGATGGTAATGATGGTGGTTTGTATATTACCCGAGATCGCGGAAAAACTTGGCGTTTTGCGGAAAACTTGCCTCTTGCGCAATTTTATCATGTCAATGTAGATATGGAATTTCCTTATAATGTGTATGGCGGTTTGCAGGATAATGGTTCTTGGGCTGGCCCAGCTTATGTGTTAAAATCACAGGGAATCAGAAATTCCTATTGGCAAGAAATTATGTTTGGCGACGGATTTGATGCGGTTCCCGACCCAAAAAATTCACGTTTTGGCTACGCAATGTCACAACAAGGCTCTGTTGGGAGGTATGATAGGGTTACTGGAAACACAAAAAATATAAAACCTACACATCCCAATCCTGATATTAAACTTCGGTTCAACTGGAACGCGGCTATTGCCATAAATCCGACAGACAATGAAACTATTTATTTTGGAAGTCAGTTTGTGCATAAATCTGCTGATAAAGGACATACTTGGGAAATCATTTCACCCGATTTGACCACAAATAATAAAGAAAAGCAAAAACAGCATGAAAGCGGCGGAATTACCATGGACGCCACCGGAGCTGAAAATCACTGCACTATTTTGGCTATTGAACCTAGCGTCTTGGATGAAAATATGCTTTGGGTTGGAACCGATGACGGAAATATTCAGCTGACTTTAGACGGCGGTAATACTTGGACAAATGTTTCCAAAAACATGAAAGATATGCCTAAAGAAAGTTGGGTGGCGCAAATACGAGCCTCAAAATTTAATAAAGGTGAAGCTTATGTAGTGGTAAACAATTACCGACAATTCGATTTTAAACCTTATTTGTTTAGAACTAGAGATTATGGAAAAACATGGGAAAATCTAGTGGCGGGAAAAGATGAAATTTTTGGATATACCCTCTCTTTAGCACAAGATTTAGAAGTTCAAAATTTACTTTTTCTGGGAACTGAAAACGGATTGTATATTAGTATAGATGAAGGTAAAACTTGGACAAAATGGACCAATAACTATCCTACGGTTTCAACCATGGACTTAGCCATTCATCCTAGAGAACATGATTTAATTATCGGTACTTTTGGACGTGCCATTTATATATTAGATGATATTAGGCCTTTTAGGGCAATGGCAAAAGAAGGAAAAGCAATTTTGGATAAACCTTTATATTTGTTTACGCCTCCAAATGCGTTTATTACCCAAAATCAGGAAGCTTCAGGAACACGGTTTGGCGCCAACGCAATTTTTAATGGGGAAAACCGGCCACGTGGCGCTATGATTAGCTATAGCATCAACCGTCCTGAAATTAAAAAATCAGAAATAATTTCAGACAAAAAGAAAAAAGATTCAAAAATTACTTCTGAAGAAAATGCTATTAAAGCTGAAAAACCTGGGGCAAAATTTGATTCCATTTTATTCCAAGTGTATAATGATAAAAAAGAACTGATTAGAAGCATTTCCAAGGAAGCACCTAAGGAAAATGGTGTTCATAGACTATTTTGGAATTTAGATGAAAAAGGGCTAAGGGGTCCGTCAAGAAAAGTTGAAAAAACGAATAAATCTGAGCCAAGCGGTGTTACTGTTTTACCAGGAACTTATGCCATAGAAATTCACTTCGGAAACCAGACAACTTCAGAAAACATAAAAGTGGACTATGATCCAAGAGTAGATATGTCTTTGGAAACCTTAAAAAGCAAGTACGATTTATTAAAACAACTTGAAGCTAAAAAAGGTGTTGCCGGTGAAGCTACACAACGCTTGTTAGCTTCAAAAGAAATAGTTGAAGATTATCAAAAACGCATTAAAAAAATCAATTTAGTCGCCAAAGAAAAGCAAAGTAAAAAAGATACAATCACAATACATTCAGAAATTTCAAAAAAAATTGAGGGCTTATTAGATGCTATGCTGGGCAAAGAAGATAAGCGACAAGGCATTACTGCCACTGAATTTCCAAGTACAATTTCATATTTGTACACGGCGGCATACTATGTTGATGGCTTATTGCAAAAACCCGGAAAAACAGAATTTACTTTAGTGAAAAATGCCGACGAAAAAGTGAGCAAGGTTATTGATGAAATTAATGCTTTTTATAAAACCGATTGGGTAAATTATAAAAATGCAGTTGAAAAATTAAATCTTTCGCCTTTTAAAGAATTGGATGAATTAAAATATTAAATAAAGAAACGCCCATTCAAATTGGGCGTTTTGCTTTTATAAATAGCATCAGTCTTTTATTTATTCGAAGGGATTAAGCATTTTGTGTTTTGCCAACTATGATGCAATTCTTCTGAGGGTATTAATGCACCCTCGCAGGTCAAATAATTTCCGATTGTGTCCTTTTTTATCACTTTTAAATCACCCATTAAAATAGCATTAACAATTTTATGAGTAAGTTCAGTTTTAGAAGTTAAAATTCCCTTTTCAGAATAACGTAATCCAACTTTGTTGTTATACAAGTCCATTTCTTTGGAAGCCTGATCCGGTACAATGCCATTTTCAGTCTGTTTCTTCTTGAATGTTCTATAATTGTCTTTTTCATGTGCTTTCCCCAAAGAAATGGCTGCTCGCCTCCCAATTTCTTGCTGTAACCTCGCCATCCAATACGCGTGCCTAAACGCATCTACTTGTCCGCCAGCTAAATCCTTATCCAACAAATCGGTTTTGGCAATTGAATCAGAAACCTTGGTGGCTTCATAGGAAATTTCTGAAGCCTTTTTAGCTTTACAAGGATGAAATAACACCCACATTTTGTGTGGCGCAGATTGATTCCAAAATCTTTTCCAGTTTGATTGCGCACTTATTTGACTGCTCAATAAAATTAATACAATAATAAATACGCTTTTTCTCATGTCTTTATTTCACCTCAAAAGCCATTTTTGCTTCCCCGATTTTAACAAAGTATTTCCCTTTAATGAAATAGAATTTTTCATTTTTCGCTTTTTTAATTTCGGCTGATTTGTGTTTTTTCAGGTAGGCGGTTTTTCCTTTTTCAGCATAGGTTAAATCGAATTCAGCAAAATTAAAACCTTTATCTGCCTGAACTGAAAATCTGTTCAATTCTATACCATCTTCAGAAGTGATGATGACTTCAACAGCTCCATCGTTTGACACATAAAAAGGAATGCTTATTTTTGGCTCGTTTACTTCATTCCAAACACCCCATGAACTTCCCCATCGAGAAGAATATCTTAGCTCAGGAATTTCAAAAATGGCAACCGTTTTGTTTTTTATGGCATTAAATTGTTGAATCGCAGCAATATTAGCTTTGTAAATTGAGCGTCCGTGAGTTCCAATTACCAAGTCTTTTGCTTCAGCTTGAATCACCAAATCGTGCACTGCCACTTTTGGCAATCCTTTAGAAAACTCCTGCCAATTTTCACCTTTATCAAAGCTCACATATACACCATTGTCGGTTCCAACATATAAAATGGCTTCGTCATATGGGTCTTCTTTAATAACATTTACGGGAGAATTCGGTAAATTTCTGTTGATGCTTTTCCATGTGCCTCCGCTGTTTTCACTTACAAAAACATAAGGTTTAAAATCATCGCTTCTATAACCGTTTAAGGCAACATAAACGCGTTCTTTTTCGTGTTGTGAGGCAATAACGCGAGAAACCCAAAGTTCTTGTGGCAATTTATCTGAAATTCTGGCCCAGCTTCCGCCGCTGTTCGTTGTAATATTTACATAACCATCATCACTTCCCACATAAATATGGCCAAATTGAAACGGACTTTCAGAAATAGTCGAAATTGTTCCAAAAGGCACATTTCCCTTTTTTCCGCCAGTGGTTAAGTCTCTTGAAATCACTTCAAAATTTTCGCCTTTATCCAATGAGCGCAATAACTTATTAGCGCCCATATATAAAATATCCTGATTGTGCTTAGACAATAAAATTGGGGCCTGCCAATTGTAACGATACGGCGAGTCGCCCAATTCATGCAATGGATGGATAGTAATACGCTCTTTTGTTTTTAAATTTACCCGATAATAATAGCCAAATTGAGAACCTGCATATACTATATTATTGTCTCTATTATCTATTTGAACCTGCATTCCGTCGCCACCGCCAATACTTTTGTACGGATAATCTCCGCTGGCTTCCCATCTTTTTGAAGCCTTGTAATTACTTGGGCCATACCAAACTCCATTGTCCTGCAAACCGCCAAATACATTATATGGTTTCTGATTGTCAACATTTACATAATAAAACTGTCCAACTGCAGGCTGATTATTTTTGATCCAGTTTTTGCCGTCATCATAAGTAATGTTCACGCCGCCATCATTTCCATCGATGATATGTCCGTTTAATTTCGGATTTACCCACAAAGCCTGATGATCTGCATGAAGGTTTTCTTGATCCATGGAAGTAAACGTTTTCCCACCGTCATCTGATTTCAACAAAGGAACACCGCCTATGTAAATTTTATTTTCGTTTGAAGTATTTACTGCCATAATACCAAAATAGTAACCGTAAGAGCTGTAAACATCATCTAAATAATCTTCATGCGTTTTTTTCCAAGTTTTACCACCGTCTTCAGATTTATAAACTTCGGCGCCAATAACTTCAGAATTCAACAACACAAAATTTGCATCCTCTAAATAATTTTTCAGATCAATTGGTTTAATTTTTCCCTTTTTAACCAAGGCTTTTACACTTTCTGAAGTGTATTTTTTGTCGAAATTATTGTCTTTTAGATAAGTGTCCAGTTTTTTATCATCTAGTTTCAAAAATTGGTCAACACTCATTTCTTTAAAATCATCTTTTTTTAAGCCTTCCCCTTCTTCTTTTTTTACTTCTGGCCTTCTATTTTGATTGTCGAGCAATGCATAAACAACCGCATCATTAAAAGTTGCCAGCCCTATTCGGCCAACGCCGCTTCCAGTTGGAAAACCACTTTTTTCACCGGTTAATTTTATCCAAGTTGAGCCTGCATCACTGCTTTTATAAATGGCCGAATTTTCTCCATCACCATCAAAATCCCAAGCTTTTCTTTCCCTTTCCCAAGAAGCAGCATATAAAATATTTGGGTTTACCGGTGATGCGCTAATGTCAATAATTCCTGTATTTTCGTTGATAAACAACACGTTTTTCCAAGTTTTTCCTCCATCCGAAGTTTTAAAAATACCGCGTTCGGCATTGGGCGAATATAAATGGCCAATTGCACCAACAACAACAACCACTTCCGGATTGTTTTTATTGATGATGATTCTACCAGTATGATGTGAATCGGTCAAACCAACGTTCACCCATGTTTTACCTTTATCCGTACTTTTCAACATGCCAATGCCCGAATAGGATGAACGGGAAGAATTGCTTTCACCAGTTCCAATCCATATAGTTCCATTGTCCCAATCAACCGCAATATCACCCATATTTTGAGTTGGTGCATTATCAGCAACTGAAGTAAATGAGGTGCCGTTATTATTTGTGTACCACAATCCGCCGGAAGCATAGGCCACATAAAATTCGGTTGGTTGGTTTGGATTTACATCAATATCAACAACGCGGCCGCTCATAACTGAAGGTCCTATATTTGTAAATGGCACGTTTTTAACTAAAGTAAGACCGTTGCAAAAGAGCAATTTCAGTTTTTCAGTTTAATTTGAAACCGTTTTTTTGATAAATTCAATTTTTTAAGCTTCTTAATGTTGATTTTTTATTGTTTTAAATGCCATACAAACTTTTTTCTTTGTGTTTTTC